>JAUQXK010000143.1 GCA_030834695.1 Desulfobacterales bacterium | reverse complement strand
TTCGGCTGGCTCGTCGGCACCGGCCTGCCGCCGACCGCCACCTACATCGTGCTCGCGGTCGTCGTCGTCGACCCCATGCGCAAGATGGGCGTCGATCCATGGGTCGCGCATTTCTTCTGCTTCCTGATCGCGGTGTGGGGCGAGTTGTCGCCCCCGACATCGCTCTCGGCGGCGGTCTCGGCCCGGATCGCGGAGGCGTCCTTCGTGAAGACCATGTACATCGCGCTGAAGCTTTGCCTGCCCGTCACCCTCATGACCTTTGCCATCTTCGTGCGCTCCGAACTCGTGACGAAGCCGGGCTGGAAAGGGATCGAGGATATGCTGATCATAGCGATCGGATGCTGGGGCGTTTCTTTTGCCATGTTTGGCCGGATGCTCAGTACGAACGTATCGGACATAGCGGTTCGCACGGTGTTGGGCCTTATCTCGTTGGTGGTGATGCTTTACCCGGACGACACTGTGGCGCTGGGGGCGGCGGTGGTCGTGGCGCTGGCGACCTTCTACGGCACCTATCGCCACGGGATTATCGCCCGCCCGAAGAGCACGCTGGCGCAGACGGCCTCCGTCTGACGGTTGTTCCGCTATAAAAATCAAAAGGCCGTGGGAGTCATCCCCACGGCCTTTTGATTTTTCGCCGGTCAGCCCCGCGGCCGGGTCATTTCCCCTGCCACCATCGGAAGATCCGGTAGTCGTCCAGCATGCGCGGCTCCTTCTTGATGAAGGCGAGCGGCGGAATCAGGTTCAGTTCCTTGATGTCGCGCACCGAGGTGGAGCGCACCAGCGCGTTCAGGTTGGTCAGCATCGTGGCGGCCATGCGCGCCCGGGTGTCGGCGTCGGCCGTCGCGCTGTGGGGCGTGAAGATGAAGCGCAGGTCCGGCCGCTCGGCGTTGATCTGGCGGAACTGCTCCAGCACGCCCGCCGGCAGCGGCTCCTCCTCGTACACGTCAAAGGCCAGGTGGATGGCAATTTCCTTGTTCTTGAGCAGCCGGATGAGGGCCTCGAAGTCGATGATGGCGCCACGCGCCGTGTTCACCAGCAGCGCCCGCGGCCGCATCAGCCGCAACAGGTGCTCGCCGACGAAGTGCCGCGTGCTGTCGTCCAGCGGAATGTGCAGCGAGACGATATCGGCGGCTTTGAACAGCTGTTCCACGTCCTCGTAGTAAGTGAGATTGGCGTACTGCTCCTCCATTTCGGTGCTCTGGAAGATGTCGTGGTAGGCGATGTGGATGCCCCAGGGCGCCACGCGCCGCACGACCTCGCGCCCGATCTCTCCCAGCCCCAGGATGCCGTAGGTCAAATTCTCGGTGTTCTTGGTGATATGGCGGTCCAGGTCCCATCGTTCACCCGGCTGCCACTGCCCGCTCCAGACGTAATGGTTGAGGCCGGTGATGTTCCGGAGGTTGGCCAGAATCAACGACACCGTGTAATCGGCGATGGTGCCGGCCAGCACCCCGGGCGTGTTGGTGACGATTATCCCGGGGTGCAGGTGGATGTGATTCCAGCCCACGTTGCTGGTGCTGACAGCCTTGACGCTCGGAATGGAAACGATGCGCTCGGTGATCTGGTGGCCGATGTGGCAGCCGATGAAATCCGCCTGATGGCGCTCAATGGCCTGAAGAATATCCTCCTCGTCCGGAAACCGGCTGTCCGCCGCGATCACGTTGGCGGCGGTGTTCAGGTTGCTCCACACCTTGTTGATCAGGAATTTATATTTTACGGAAACCCTGGGGTTGTCGGCAATCTCCCGGAACACCGGCGATGCCAGGTACACGTTTGGGGTTGAACTCACGGGATGTCCCTCCTTATTCTTTGGTGACGGCTGAGGTGCAACGGTTCACGGCTCGATTGAACCCACCCTTCTTTCCCCACCGTGAACCGTGGACCGGCCGATCATGAACCGGATAGGTTGCGGTCAGCTCATTTTCCTTTCGGGCCAATTCCGAATGACCCGGTTGTCGACATCCAGAACGCTGATGGACACGCCGTGATCGCCGTCCAGGCGATGCGTGGCACAGCTGATTCACGGGTCGTAGGCGCGCACCGCCATTTCGATCCGGTTCAGGATCCCCTCCGTCACCTGGCCGCCACGGATCAGTGCGCGCGCGGCCTGTTTCACGCTCAGGTTCATGGGTCCTAAATTGTGGGTGGTGCCCACGATCAGATTGGCCCGCGTGATGAGCCCGTTCTCGTCCGTAGCGTAGTCGTGGATCAACGTCCCGCGCGGGGCCTCCACACACCCCACCCCGCGCCCGGCCCTCGGTTCGACCGGGGCGCGCACGTTCGGGTCGGTGATCTCCGGATCTTCCAGGATTTCGATGGCGCGCTCGCAGGCATAGACCTCCTCGATCAGCCGGGCATAATGGTAGAGCAGGGTCGCCTGGGCCGGCCGGCCGAACAGCGCGCGGAACTCCTCCAACTCGGCCTGTGCTCGCGGGGTCGCCATCCGGTCGGCCACGTTGATGCGGGCGAGCGTGTTGGCCCGGTAGATCCCCTTGGGGTGGTCCACGTCCAGTGCGAACCCCTCGTTCCACTTGCGCGCGTAAGGGAACTTCCCGTAGGACCAGGGCTCCACGTGCTCGCCCAGATAGTCGGCGTAGTCCTGGACATCGAAGTCATCATAGCTGCCGTCGGCCTTCATCAGGCGGATCTTGCCGTCGTAGAGGTTGTGGGCCCCGGCCTCATCCACCGTGCCGATGAAGCCGGTGGTGATCACTCCCAGGGTTTTAATGGCGTCCAGGTACTTGGGAAAGACGTTCGTCTTGGCGAAGTCGATGGTGAAGAGCGCGAAATCCAGGACTTGCCTCATCTTGGCGAGGATGTCCTGGCGCTCCTCCTCCAGCATGGGCTTGCAGAACCCGCCCGGCACCCCGGCGATGGGATGGATGGTCTTGCGCGAGAACTTGTCCAGGATCATTTTGACCAGATAGCGCATCTTGACCACCTGCGTGGCCAACTCCGGATTGGCCTTGGCGATGCCGACCACGTTGCGCACGGCGTAATCGGCGTCCGGGCCGATGACGAAATCCGGGGCCGCCAGAAAATAGAAGTGCAGCAGCTTGTCTTCGGCATGCGCGATGGTCTGCATCAGCTCGCGCAGCTTGTGGCCGGCCGGCGGCGGCACGACGCCGAAGCAGCGGTCGACCGCCTTGTTGGAGGCCAGGTGGTGCATCCAGGGGCAGATGCCGCAGATCCGGCAGACGATGTCCGGCAGCTCTTCGGCCGGTTTGCCCTCGACGAATTTCTCGAACCCCCGCAGGGACATGTAGTTCACGCGGGCATCCTGATAGTTGCCAGCGTCGTCCAGCCAGATCTTGATGGACGCGTGCCCCTCGATGCGGGTGATCGGTTGAATGGTGATGGCCTGGCTCATATCAACTCGATCTCCTTTCGTGGATCGCCGGTTTGAGCAGCGAATGCGCCCCCGAAAAACGCAGCAGCAGGGGGCGGTTGGGTATGGATTTGATGTCGATCCCGTTGGAAGCGAGCGCGTTCAGCATGTCCAGCAGCTGGTTGCCCTCGTGCCGCACGGGGCCCGAGCAGCCGCGGCAGGGCACGCGGGCCGAGATGCAGCGCGGGGTCACGGCGTCCCCCCCGCAGCCGGCGCGCGTGACCGGCCCCATGCACAGCAGGCCCTGCTCCAGCAGGCAGCGCATCTGGTTGAGCGGCTCGTCCGCCGCCTGGTAATGCGGCGCCTGCAGAAAACGGCGCACCTGCTTGAGCTCGCCCTTGCCCTTGCGCACGGTCGGGCAGGTGTCGCAGACGCTCTTGGTGGGCAGGTTCAACGGCTGGCCTTTTACCAGCGCGACCAGGGCGTTGAAGACCTGATCGGGGTGCGGCGGGCAGCCGGGCAGGTAGATATCGACCTTTATCTTCTCGTCGACCGCATAGCAGGACTCCAGGAGCGGCGGGACGCCCTCCGCCGGATAGGCCGCCGGCCGGTCGGTGGTCTCGGTGCTGTAGACGCGCTCCATCATCTCCGCCGGGGTCCAGGAGTTGGCCAGCGACGGGATCCCGCCGTGGGTGGCGCAGGTCCCGAGCGCGATGATGAGCTTGCACTTCTTGCGCATCTCCAGCGCCACCTCCAGGTGCTCCTCGTTGCGGATGCCGCCGCTGATGAGTCCGACGTCGGCCTCCGGCAGCGACAGATGCTTCTGGTCCCCCAGTTGCCCGAAATACTTGCTGTCCACCAGGGCCGGGAGGTGGACGATGTCGGCCACCTGGAGCACATCCAGCAGCCGCTCGCCCATGTCGATGATCGAGATCTCGCAGCCCGAGCACGAATTCAACCATTCACTTGCAACACGTACACCCATGAGGTTCCTCCCGTCTCTAATCCTTCACCTGCACGGCCTTGGGTCCAAGTTGTCGGCGGTTTTGCTGGGCGGTCTTGCGCTTCTTGGCCGACCACGACCGCACCTTGGCCAGGGCCTGGGTGGCATAAGTAGGGTTGTCCTTGACGTTGAATTCCTCCAAAACCGTCGCGCCTTTGGCGTCGGCCAACGCGGCCCGCCCGAGGGGGGAGCGGACGAGGACGGTCGTCCAGCCCTGCTCGGCGCCGACCCCCCCGAAGGCGATATCGGCAAACTCCGCTGCGTAGTCCGGGCAGTAGCGGCAGGCGTAGCGCCGCATGAACTGCAGGTCGTCGAGCGCAATCGATTTGACCTCGCCGGATTTCAAATGAACCATGAAATCATCCTTGATGTTGACCTTGCGGACATCCTCCCAGCTGAACCCTCCCGCGGCCGCCAGGGTGCTCCGCTGCTCCTCGCCGAAAGTGAAGTTGCCGGAGCAGAAAAGGCCCAAACAAAGCTGGATGGCATCCGACGGAACGAGGCCGAGCGTCTGCATGCGGCGCACGGATTTGATCTGGCAGGGGGTCCCCACCAGCGCCACCCGTCTCAATCCTTTTTTGATCATCGGGTCGAATTCCTCGATCGAGGAATACAGAAGGTATTGATCGCCGAAGCTTTTCATGCCGTGCGAAGTATCGAAGAAAAACCCCGCGGCATTCTTGATTTCCTCGCTGGATGTCGCCAGCACGGGCCGGCGCTGAAAGGGTCCGACCTGCTGGGTGACGATGGCACCGTCGATGCGGCCGCGCTCCAGCAGGTGCACCAGCAGGGCGGTGACCACCCCGCCGTCGCAGGCGTTCTTGCGCACGGCCGGGTCGCTGGCGCGCGCGACCGTTGTCTCCATGACGCGGCCGATCGGCGCCACCCAACCCACCTTCTCACGGGTTTCTTTCTCGAGCTCGTCAATTTCGGGGCAGATCGCATGGCACAGGCCGCACTCGATGCACTTTTCGATCGCACCGTAACGCGGCTTGCCGTCCGGGTCGAGCTCGAGGGCTCCGTAGTTGACCGCGCTGCAGAAGGTGACGCACCCGCCGCAGCGATGGCACAGACCCGGCTTCTGGACTTCTTGGATGAGATTGAAAAACGTCTTCATCTCGCCTCCTCTCACACGCCCTGAAAGCGGGCCTCACAGCCCGACTTCGGCCAGATCCGGACCCAGGTAGGCCCGTTCGTTTTCACCGAGGCATCCCAGCGATAGACAGATAAGGGTCCACAAGTGCACCGTATGCCAGCCGCCCTTGAAGTGCTCGCTCAGATCGTGGATCTGGGAATGGCAGTTGTGGCAGGGGGCGATGCAGTAAGCGGCTCCGGTCGCAAGGATCTGGTCCGTCTTGAGCTTGCCGAAATGCCGCCGCCCCTCGGTATAGCCCGCCTGCAGGGCACCGCCGCCGCCGCCGCAGCAGTAGTTGTTGGAGCGGTTGGGCGTCATGTCGATGAAGTTTTCCTCGCCCACCACGCGCCGGGCGACGAAGCGCAGGTCTTCGGCGTACGCGTCGCCGTACGTCTTGCGCACCTGGTTGCAGGGATCCTGGACCGTGAACTTGACCTTCAGGTCTTTGTTCCAGTCGGAGGTGACCTTGAGCCGGCCGTCGCGGATCCACTGGGCGTAGAGCTGAACGATCGTGGCGATCTCGAAGGTGTGGGAGACATTGAACTTTTTCAGTCCGGCCCGGACTGCGAAGAGTTCGTGCCCTCACTCCGTGTTGACCCAGTACTTGCACCCCAGGTCGTCCACGGCCTTGGCCTTGATGCGCACGATGCGCTCCCAGTTCTCGTCGTCGGCCAGGAACATGCAGTAGTTCTCGGCGCCCCAGCCCTTGGTGGCGTAAGTCCAGTCGGCGCCCACCGTGTGCAGAATCTTCCAAAGCGGCACCATCTCGTCGGGCTCGGTGACGGGTTCGCGCGAGTTCTGGTTCAGGAAGTACATCGCCCCCGACTTGTTGATGGGCGCCTCCAGATTCTCCCACCCGGGCTGGTTGGCGCGGGCTTCCTCCAGCACGTCCTCGACCACGAAGCGGAAATCCTCCTCGGAGGCGCCCATGGCGCTGCAGGTTTCGTGCTTGAGGGCCATGTCGCAGGATGCACGGATGCCTTTGGGCCGCTCGTCCCGCGGCCAGCTCTTGCGGGCGTGGTAGACCAACTGCGGGATGTCGATCTTCATGGGGCAGACGTAAAGGCAGCGCCAGCACAGGGTGCAGTTCCACACCCATTCGGTCTTGAGGATTTCTTCGTCCAACCCCATCGATGCCATCCGGAGGAACTTGCGGGGATCCATGCCGGCCAGACCGGTGGCGGGGCAGCCCGACGCGCAGGCGCCGCACGTCAGACAGGCGTTGAGGTTGCCCCCGTCCGGCAGGAGCTGCATGACCTTGTCCTTGAAAAGGCTCTTCCTCTGTTTTCCAAGCTTGATCGGTTGCGTGCTCATGGGCTCACCTCGCTCGTCCGGCCGCCTGGGCCGCCGGGGCAGCGGCCTTGCGACGGGGGATGGGGTTCGGTCCGATGCCGCGGATCCGTTCCGTGAACGTCGTCACCACTTCGGCAAACCGCGGGGCTTCGGCCGAGGACACCCATTCGATCCCGAACCGGTCCGGGTCGATGCCCTGCACCTCCAAAACCATGCGGGTTGCTTCGCTGCGATCCAATGCCTTGTGATTACCTTCCAGGTAATGGCATTCGCCGAGATGTCAGCCCATCACCAGCACACCGTCGGCCCCCCGGTTGAAAGCCTCGAGCACGAGGTCCGGGTGGACCATGCCGGTGCACATCACCCGCACGGCGCGCATGTTGGGCGGGTACTGCAGCCGGGACACCCCGGCCAGATCGCCGCCGGCATAGGCGCACCAGTTGCACAGGAACCCCAGGATCACCGGTTCAAATTTTTCACTCATTTTTTCGCTCCTTTTTTCGCTTGGCCTTTTGTGATTCGAAATTCTTGCGCTTTGCGAAGCATGGCATGTACGCCGCAACCACCGCGACGCGCAGCCCAGCGCCGAAGATGGGTTTTCGGCACCGCCATCAGGCGGCCTCCAGGGCCGCGGCGACCTGCGCCTTCAGCTGATCCAGCGTGAATCCATGCACGTAGACCCCGCCTTTCGGGCAGGTTGCGGCGCACAGGCCGCAGCCTTTGCATAGCGCCGGGTCGGTGGTGATCCGGCGGTGCGTGCGGCTGTCGTCCCCCTGGTAGTCCTCGAGCTGGAGGGCCCGATAGGGGCAGACATCCAGACACAAGGCGCATCCGTCGCACTTTTCGGTCACGAAACTCTTGATGGCGTCCAGGGTCATCTCGGTCTGCGATAGAATCGTGGCCGCGCGGGCGGCGGCGGCCTTGGCCTGGGCGATGGTTTCGTTGAGCGGCTTGGGGTAATTGCACAGCCCGGCGACGAACAGGCCGTCCACGGCCATGTCCACCGGCCGCAGCTTCGGGTGGGCTTCGTTCAGAAAGCCGTCCGCATTGGCGGCGCACTTGTAGAGCTCCACCAAGTCCTTGGTGACGTTGGGCTCGATGGCCGCGGCCAGAACCAGGTGGTCGGCGGCGATGGAGACCGGCATCTGCAGGATCGGGTCGAACACGTCCACCGCCAGATCGTCGCCCTCTCTGCGCACCACGGGTTTGCGATCGACGTCGTAGCGGATGAAGATCACGCCCAGGTCCCGCGCCTTGCGGTAGAGGTCTTCGCGCTCGCCGTAGGTGCGGATGTCCCGGTTGAGCACGTAGATGTTCATCTGGGAGTTGAGCTCCTTGAGCGCGATGGCGGCTTTCACGGAATGGGTGCAGCACACCCGGCTGCAGTAAGGCCGCCGCTCGTCGCGCGAGCCGACACACTGAATGAAGACCACGCTCTGGGCTTTTTTCAGCGCTGCCGGGTTGTCCCGCATCACGGCGTCGAATTCCAGGTGAGTCATCACCCGGGAGTCCTCGTCGTAAAGATACTCCTCCGGACGGCTCTCCTTGCCGCCGGTGGCGATCACCGCCACGCCGTAGGTGACGGCGCGCTCCTCGCCGTCGACCCGCACCTCGCTCACGAAGCTGCCCACCGAACCGACGGCGGTCTTGAGTTCGGCGTTCTTGAGCACCTTGATCTTGGGGTGTTTTTCCACCCGTTCGATAACGCTCTCCAGATAGGGGCGCACGGCCAGCCCGCGGTCGGTGGTATTGACCCTCCAGCCGTTGCCGCCCAGTCGGTCGGACTTTTCCAGCAGCACGGTTTGAAAATCCTGGTCGGCCAGACTGAGCGCGGCGTGCATGCCGGCCATTCCGCCGCCGATGACCAGGGCCTTTGGCACCACGTTGACCTTGCTGCGCTGGATGGGCACGCTGAGGCCGGCCTTGGCCACGGCCATGCGCACCTGGTCCTTGGCCTTGGCGGTGGCCCGCTCCGGCTCGCGCTGGTGCACCCAGGAATTCTGGTTGCGGATGTTGGCCATTTCGACCAGGTATGGATTGAGCGCCGACACCATGAGCGTGTCCTGGAACAGGGGCTCGTGGGTGCGCGGCGTGCAGGCCGCGATCACGACCCGGTTGAGGCGGTGCTCGCTGATCTTCTTGGCCATGAGCTCCTGCGTGTCGGCCGAACAGCTGAACAGGTTGTTTTCGGCCAGCACCACGTGGGGCAACGTGCGGGCGTACTTCGTGACCTCGTCCACGTTGACGATGCCGGCGATGTTGATGCCGCAAGAGCACACGAACACGCCGATGCGCACCTCGTCGGCCGACACGCTGCGCTCGGCGGGGTAGGTTTTCTGCTGCGTCAGCTCGCCGCGCGACGGCATCAGGGCGACGGCCGCCTCGCAAGCCGCGGTGGAGGCCTCGGCCACCGCACGCGGGATCGCCTTGGGCGCCTGGAAGGCGCCGGCCACGAAGACCCCCGGCCGGGTGGTGGACACCGGTGCGAAATCGGTGGTCTTGGCGAACCGGTAATGATCCAGCTCCAGATTGAAAATTCCGGCCAACCCCTGGGAATCGGCGCTCGGCTCCATGCCGATGGACAACACCGCCATGTCGAAATCCTCGACCTGCATGCGGCCGTCCTCGGTGGTGTAGCGCAGGGTGACGCCGTGGTTGTCCTGGCCCGGGTCGATGGAGTGCGGCCGTGCCCGGACAAAACGAACTCCCTTGGCCTTGGCGCCCTCGTAAAATCGGTCGAATTCCTTGCCGTGGCTGCGGATGTCCATGTAGAAAATGGCCTGGTCGAGCCCTCCGCCCGACGTGTGTTCGGCGGTTACCAGCGCTTCCTTGATGGCATACATGCAGCACACGCTGGAGCAGTAGCCGTTGTCGCAGCGGTTGGTGTTGCGCGAGCCGACGCACTGGATCCAGGCGATGCGGCGCGGCTCCTGGCGGTCCGAGGGCCGCACGAGGTGGCCCATGCAGGGGCCGCTCGATGACAGCAGCCGCTCGTATTCCAGGCTGGTGACCACGTCGCGGATCTTACCGTACCCGTAGAAATCGAAGCCGCTCGGATCGAACGGTTTGAACCCGGGCGCCAGGATCACGGCGCCGACGTTGAGGGTGACGATTTGCTCCTTCTCCTCGAAATTGATGGCCGAGGTGGGGCAGAATTTCTCGCACGCCTTGCACTTGCCGCGGGTCAGGTAGATGCAGCTCTGCCCGTCGATGGCGTATTTCAGCGGCACGGATTGGCCGTATTTGATGAAGGCGGACTTGCGCTGGTTCAGCCCCATGTTGAACTCGTCATCGACCTTGCGGGGGCACTTCTGCGCACACAGGCCGCAGGCGATGCACTTGTCCATCTCGATGTAGCGGGGGTTCTTTTTGACCTTGACGGTGAAGTTCCCGACGTCTCCGGAGACTTCGACCACTTCCGACAGGGTGAGCAGATTGACATTCAGATGCCGGCCGACCTCGACCAGTTTGGGGGAGATGATTCACATGGCGCAGTCGTTGGTGGGGAAGGTCTTGTCGAGCTGCGACATGACGCCGCCGATCCCGGCGCTCTTTTCCACCATGTGGACGTAATAGCCTGAGTTGGCCAGGTCGAGCGTCGCCTGCATCCCGGCGATGCCGCCTCCGACCACCAGCACCGATCCGATGGGTTTGGCTGACATAGTCACCTCTTGGTTGGGGGTATGGGAAAAAGGGCTTGAGGGGGTATGCGCATTTCCGAATGAGGGCACCGAGCTGAACTCGGAAACCGTCTGCATGACGATGTCCGGGATGCCTTGCTCCCGGCAGAATTGCAGCAGCGCTTCTTTTTCGATGAGATATTTCTTCCCGACCGTGGCCGTTGCCCGCAATTTTCCGCTCCGGATCCAATTGGTCACCGTATTGCGGTGCACGCCGAGCCGGTCGGCAAGCTGGCCGACGCGGATTTCAATCATTTGCTCCTCCGTTGGTTATGCGTTGACTCGATTTCCTCCATGATGCGCTCGCACATCGCCGGTATGGCCGCGCGCACCGGATCGGACAGGCCTGGCATCACTTCGGACGGACGACCGGCGACCTGGGCCACGAAGACCCTCACGTCGATGGACGTCTCCTCTTTGATTTCACTGAGCATGTTGGTGGTGGGAAACTGATGCAGTGAAAAGTCGCTGATCTTCTCGGGGCGGATCTGGGCAATATCGATCTCTCGGATTTCACCCGGCGCGAGACCCGGGCTGTCGGTGACATCGACGACGATCATCTTACGGGGTTTCTGCGGCGACAGCAGCAGATCGAACAGGATGTCGCGGATGGAAGTTCCGCAGTCGATCGCTGCGACCGAATCAGGAAGTTGGTAGTACTTTTCGAGGTGCTGGATGACAGCCGGACCAAACCCGTCATCCCCGATCAGGGGATTACCACAACCGAGAACCAGGCAATCATACTCGGAAACCGGCTTGAGCATGTTGTGCAATTTATGCGAAACAAAAAACCTTTGTCAAGAAAAAAAATTATGCAATTTGTGCAATAAATAAAAATCCCCTGCAATGATACAGGGAATTCTGTATTTGTCTTTATGAAATGGAATGGAAAAACCTATTTCAGCTTTAACGCCTTTTTCGTGGTGCGCCGGCTTGGGGCAGCGGCCGACGGATCGTCCGGCCAATGATGTTTGGGGTAGCGTCCGCGCATTTCTTTTTTGACGTCGTGGTAGCTGCCGGTCCAGAATCCGGCCAGGTCCTGCGTCACCTGAACCGGGCGCCCGGCCGGGGAAAGCAGCTGCAGCAGCAGAGGCTGACGGCCGCCGGCGACCCGGGGAGTTTCCGTGCACCCGAACATTTCCTGCAGGCGAACAGCCAGGATGGGGATCTCGCCGGAGTAGTCCACCCGCATGCGCGATCCGGAGGGGACCTCGATGTGAGTGGGCGCCCATTCATCCAGCCGGCGCCGCTTTTGCCAGGATAGCAGGCTGCCGAGCGCAGCGCCGAGGTCGAGCGTTTTCAGCCCGCTGAGCCGGTTAATCCCGCCGATGTGCGGCCCCAGCCAGCTCTCCAGGGAATCGGTCAGAGCCGGATCGGAGACATCCGGCCAGCCGCCTTCATCGCCGGGCACCCTCCCGAGAAAGCGCACCCGCTCCTGCCAGCGCCGGAGGCTGGGAGTCCAGGGCAGGCAGCCGATGCCGGCCTGGCGGATGCCTTCGATCAGAGCTGCGGCCACCCGTGCCGGGTCCGGGTGCTCGAGCGGCTCGGTTCTCAACGCCAGGGCGCCCAGGCAAAGCGATCGCTCGGCCTTCACGGCTGCCGTGCGTTTGTCCCAGGCGACGGTCTCACGGGCTTCCAGGACAGGGCCGAAATCATCCAGAATCGTTGCCGGCTCGCAGGCGGCGGCCAGAAACACGCGCGCCTCGCGACGCTCGCCGTCGAGCTCGGCCGCCACGATGTAGTCTGCAGCCGCCAACGGCTCGGGGGAAGGAAAGAATGCGCCGCGTCCGTTGGCCAGCAGAAACCGCCCCGTAGCGCCGGGACGGCGCTGGCCGATCCGGTCCGGATAGGCCCAGGCCAGCATGCGGCCGATCGGCTGCCGCCGCAGCGGACGGCTTGAACGATCCAGCCGGCGTCGAAGCGCCTCGGCCGCGCGCAGGCAGCGGCGCAGCGCCGGCCGATCGACCGTGAAACGGCCCGAATTCATTCCCCGGCCGGCACCCGGATCCGCCATGAGGTCCAGACGCAACCCCAGGTCGGAATCATATTCACCGGCCGGGAACTTCACGAAATCCCGTTCGCTCAGGACCGCGGCGAGATCGCAGGCTGCCGTCTCCGCGCCATGGCGCTGCGCCTCAATCAGCATGTGAGCCAGCCGCGGGTGCAGCGGCAGCCCGGCCATGCGGCGGCCGTGGTCGGTGGCGTGCCCGGCCGCATCGAGCGCTCCGAGGTCTCTTAGAAGCGCACGCGCCTGCCGGGCGGCGGCCTCCGGCGGCGGATCAAGCCATTTGAGATGCGACGCATCCGCGACGCCCCAAAGGGCGAGTTCCAGCACCAGGGCGGCGAGGTCGGTCTGCAGAATCTCCGGCGGACTGTATTCCGCCAGCGTGCCGTGAGTCTCCGCGCTCCACAGCCGATAGCAGGTTCCGGGTCCCGTGCGGCCGGCCCGGCCCCGTCGCTGGTCGGCGGAGGATCTGGACACCGGCATCGTCATGAGCCGGGCCATGCCGCTGCGCACGTCGAAGCGCGGAGCGCGCACGAGCCCGCCGTCCACCACCACGCGAATGCCTTCGATGGTCAGGCTGGTTTCGGCGATGTTGGTGGCCAGCACGATTTTGCAGCGACCGGCCGGGGCGGGTGCGATGGCCAGATCCTGCTCCTCTTTTGACAAGTTGCCGAAGAGCGGCGCCAGCACCCACTCACTGCCGAGTCCGGCGGAGGCCACCATGGCCAGCACCCGGCGGATCTCTGCTGCCCCGGGTAAAAAAACAAGAATGCTGCCCTCCTCCCTGCGCGCGGCGCCAAGGATGGCCTCGGTGACCGCCGCTTCGAGCGGCCGCTCGCTGGCCCGGCCGACATATCGGGTCTCGACCGGAAACTGCCGGCCCTCGCACGCGATCACCGGCGCGCCGCCCAGCAGACCGGCCACCGGTGCCGCCGCCAGGGTCGCGGACATCACGAGCAGCCGCAGTTCGGCGTTCAGGACCCCCTGCAAATCCAGGCACAGCGCCAACCCGAGGTCGGATTCCAGGTGCCGTTCGTGAAATTCATCGAAGATCACCAGACCGACGCCGCTCAGGCCGGGATCGCTCTGCAGCATGCGCGTCAGGACCCCCTCCGTCACCACCTCGATGCGCGTCGTCGGCCCGACTTGGGTATCCATGCGCACCCGGTAGCCCACGGTCTGCCCGACCGGTTCTCCCAAGAGTTCGGCCATGTGGCGTGCGGCTGCCCGGGCCGCCAGGCGCCGCGGCTCGAGCATGACAATCTTGCGGCCCTGCAGCCAGGGCTCGCCCAATAGAGCGATCGGCACGCGGGTGGTTTTGCCGGCACCCGGCGGCGCCAGCAGAACCGCGGCAGATCCCTGGCGCAGAGCCGACGTTAATTCGTTCAAGACAGTGTCGATGGGCAGCGGAGTCATGGATTCAAACGGCGATCGGTTTTGGTATGATATTCAGAAAGATCTTTTTCATGCCATCCCAAAGAGCTTGTCAAGGCATTTTCAAGCAGATATCGGCTTTACAAAACCCGTTGATTCCCCGGCAACCACCGGAATTCCTTAACAGACCGCCGCCGGTGAGAGCCGGCCGTCCTTCCTCGGAAAATTCATTTTCGAAAAAAGGCTGCAAAACTCGTGGACTCTCATTGGAATTTTCATCCTTGATTTTAAGCACAACTTAATTTAGCAAGAGCTCTTCAGTCGGTTTGATGCCGCCGGTCACCGACCTGACCACCGCATCCGAATAGGAGGAGCCATGCCCAGGCGCAGGGACATTCGCAA
Source organism: Desulfobacterales bacterium (assembly GCA_030834695.1). GTDB lineage: Bacteria > Desulfobacterota > Desulfobacteria > Desulfobacterales > SpSt-501 > SpSt-501. Next base: position 64,808 of record JAUQXK010000143.1, on the reverse strand, counting down.
GGCCGGGCAGACGGGGCTGAATCTTTCCTCGGAGCAGTATCATGCGGATATATTATGGGTCTCATAATTGTCTTTCCGTCGTCATTCCGGCATGCTGTTAGCCGGAATCCAGTGCATTCAACCTTTTCTGGATGCCGGATCACGTCCGGCATGACGGTACTATTTCGAGACGATTAATAAGATAAAACGGCACACGGCTCAAGGTGCAGGGTACACGGAAAGAAAAATGACTTTTTTCCCTATTTGTTCGCCGTGCACCCCTACAAGCGCCAGAGACGGGCTGAACGGGTCGATGTCTTCGGCGGATTCAAATGGCGGAACAATGAGGTGACTTCGTGGGCGGCTTGTTCGGCATTGTATCGAAAGAAGACTGTGTCTCCGACCTGTTCTACGGCACGGATTACCATTCCCACCTCGGCACGCGCTACGGCGGGATGGCGGTACGCAACGCCAGGGGCATTGAGCGCTCGATCCACAACATTGAAAACAGCTATTTCCGCACCAAGTTCGAGGCCGAGCTGCCGGGCTTCCACGGGGGCATCGGCATCGGGGTCATCAGCGACACCGACCCGCAGCCGCTCTTCATGGGCTCGCATCTCGGAACCTTTGGCATCGTCACGGTGGGTAAAATCAACAACATCGACGCCCTGGTGCAGCGGGCCTTTGACCGACGGCGCTACTTCTCGGACACCACCGGCGGTTCCATCAACCCCACCGAAGTCATGGCCGCCCTCATCTGCGAGGAGGAGAATTTCGAAGACGGCATCCGCAAGGCGCAGGAGGCGGTCCAGGGGTCTTGCACGCTGCTGGTGCTGACCGATCGGGGGATCTATGCGGCGCGCGACCGGCTGGGCCGCACGCCGCTCGCCATCGGCCGCCGCAACGGCGCTCTGGCCGTGAGCTCGGAGACCTGCGCCTTTCCCAATCTCGGATTCGAGGCCGAGCGCTTCCTCGGCCCCGGCGAGATCGTCTTCATGTCCGCCGAAGGCTATGAAACGCGGGTGCCGCCGGGCCCCCGCATGCAGATCTGTGCCTTTCTCTGGGTCTACTACGGATATCCCGCATCCGAGTACGAAGGCATCAACGTCGAACATGCGCGCAACTGCTGCGGTGCAGCCCTCGCCCGCCGCGACGACACCGCCATCGACTGCGTGGCCGGCATTCCGGACTCCGGCATCGGACACGCCATCGGCTACGCCACCGCGCGCAACCTTCCCTACCGCCGACCGTTCGTCAAGTACACGCCCACCTGGCCGCGCAGCTTCATGCCCCAGAACCAGCAGATGCGCGACCTGGTCGCACGCATGAAGCTGATCCCCATCCGCAAACTGATCGATGGGCAGCGCCTGCTCTTCTGCGAGGACTCCATCGTCCGCGGCACCCAGCTGCAGGACACGATCCAGGTCCTCTACGACTACGGCGCGCGCGAGGTTCACATGCGGCCGGCCTGCCCGGTGCTGATCTACCCCTGTGAGTTCATCAATTTTTCAGCCTCACGCTCGACGCTGGATCTGGCCGGACGCAGGGCCATCCATGATCTCGAGGGCGGCAAACCCGCCGAACTCTCCGTCTATGCCGGCGCCGGCACACCCCAGAACCTGGCCATGATCGACGGCATCCGGAGGCGCCTGCGGCTGACCACCCTTAAATACCAGCGGCTGGAGGATCTCGTGGCCGCCATTGGCCTGCCCCGGGAAAAAGTATGCACGCACTGCTGGGACGGCTCGAGCTATTTTTAGAGGGTTTTCAGCGTTAACCGCTTATTCCTTGGTTTGGAGGTGATCGATTCTTATGGTTCGGCGACTCTCATCAATATCCACATCGATCCACCCCCACTGGTAACCCGGCATGCAATAGCCTGCAATAAACTCGTCTAAAGTCAGCGTTTGCGACGGAAGGGAAGGGAACAGCGAGGATTGCAATGCTTCTTTGGCGCCGGGCGGCATCCCGTCTGATCCTAGCAGAAGGTCATTGCCGGGAATAAATCCGGCTTCGTCGATCAACATTCGAAACGGGTTGTTTGCCAGGCACCATTCTATCGGAAGACGGTCGTTGTAACCTTGCGACTCGTTGCTGAAATTGGGTTGCATCGATAGAATGATCCCGAGAGATTTAGCCTTCTTTGCATCTGCCTTGGATATGAATTGGCAGTGTTCGATTCGTGTTTCCGGCACAAAACCACGAGTGCGCTTTACCTCGGCTAAAACATCAATCACCTGTGAAATGGCCGCGTCGCCGACCGCATGAATGCTGAGCGATTTTTTTACAGCCGACACCTTGTTGATTTCATCAGCCAACCCGGCTTCCGTGTAATTCAGAACGCCCTTTCCACCACCGAGATATTCCCTGCCGATCGCGGCTGTCTTAGCTCCCAAAGAACCATCGGCGAATAATTTTATGCCACAGACCTTTTTGGGATGATCGTTTTTCAGTCTCCGGTAGGTTTCCAAATCCGCCCAGCAGTTCGTGCGATCGAATAAATTATTTTCGGATAGCATCTCGATCTCTGCACCACCCAGCAGCGACATTTCTTCCGTATGCCAAATCCCCTGCTTGAGCAACAGTTCAAAATAATATGAAAACCGGCGCGTTACACCGCAATTGAGTTCCATGAGAAATTTCAAAACTTGAGCGAAATTCCTCTCGACCCATTGGCGGTTGTTCTGGTTAGCCAGGACCTCGGCGTGTGAATCCATGAGACGGTTCTTCGCCGCCGGGTTCAAGAGGAATCGATGCAGCGACGTATTGATGATCACCATCGGAGACAGATGTTCGATTTCATCCGGCCTGAAAGAATACTGGCGGTCGTTCCATCCGTAGGCTATTTTGAATTCATGCGGATATTCTCCTATCAGACTCAGCGCCTCTGCTTTCGTCTTTACAGGGCGCAGGTCGATGGCTTCCAGCAGAGCGGCATATAAATAAGGATGGCTGTGGTGATCCTTTAACAGGGGGATGCGGCGTTTCATGCGCTCGAGCCTTTAATTCAAATTCGGATGAAATTTCCTGCGCGAGGTTAAAGACATAGGCAATCTTCCGGCCGCCCCGGCCGCCGATCGACTGAAGCTCGCGCTGCAGGGTGTAAATGTCGAGCAGGGCCGGGGGCGGGTGCTGGTGGGTTTCTCATGAATGTTACGGGAGCATGAAAAGCGTTTCGAACCCTAATTCCGAACTTTCGCAACAACAAATTCTACGATTTGATCGGCAGTAAGGTTGTCTGTTCTTATGGTATGGTCGGCATATTTCAAATAAAGCGGCCGACGCTCGGAAAAGAGGCCTTCAATCGTCTGGCCTTCAGCGATAACAACGCCGCGAGCATGAACGTCCTCCAACCGCTTTTTCAGCTGCTGCACCGATAAATCCAAATACACAACGGTTCCGTTTGCACGCAAATGCTGCATGGCCCTTTCTTTGTACACCACGCTGCCGCCGGGGGCTATGACATGAGACGACACGTTTAAGGACAAAATGTGTTTTTCTTCAAGCTGGCAAAAGCCGGATGCACCGTATTTGCGAATCAGCGCCTGCAGGCTCTTTCGCATGCGGTCCTGGATAAAAACGTCCGTGTCTAGAAAAGCAAGCCCCAGCCGCTTGGCCAGCAACTGCCCGACCGTGCTCTTTCCCACCCCCGGCATGCCGTTCAAGATAATGTTTGAGTTTGCATTCACATCGGGCTCTCCTGCCAGACAATCAAAAGAGGTTCAACAACGACAGATCGGCTATCGAATCAATGATGTAGTCCGGCTGAGCCTTATTGGCTTGGTCTCCGTCCTGATACTCGCCCGTCTTTACCAATACGGACCGGATGCCCGCTGATTGAGCACCTAAGATATCCGAGCCGACTCGGTCTCCTACCATCAATAGCTGACTTTTTGGTATGGCCATTGTCCGAATGGCCAATTCAAACATGTAGCGACTTGGTTTCCCCACATAAGTCGTTTCAGCACCGGACGCGATTTCCAGCATTTTCCCGTATGCCCCCACCGTCAGTTCGACATCCCCCATGCTGTGATCCACCATTTCGCTGATCATGACGACCAATTTTGATCCTTCCAGCAACAGCCTCAATGCTTTATTCATATTTTGGAAATTAAATTTTTCCCGATAGTCTCCCAGGACGATATACTCCGGATGAATCATGTCCTGTTCGTAATCACGGAACTCATCCAACCCGCGTCCATCCAGCATGATCCAGCACGATTTAGGCTTTAGCTGTTTCAGGTATCGAGCGGTGGCAAACGAAGCAGTGATAATTTCTTCTTCGTAAATGGTAAAGCCCTTTTGAATCAGTTTGTCCGCGCAGGATTTTCTGCTTTTCAACGTGCTGTTGGTCAATATCCTGATGCCGATATCGTTTCGTCGCAGATCGTCGATGAGTTCAATGGCGCCCGGGTACACTTTGCCCTTGAACTCGAGAACCCCGTCCAGATCGAACAGCACCCCTTTAATTTTCTCTCTCGTCGCATTGGTCGTCATCACGAAAAACCTTTAATCGGCGCATTGAAGCCCGGAAGAATGGCCTTTTCGCCAAAACCCGTCTCGATCTAAATTTCCAGGACCATCGCAGCCTCATCGCATCGAAAATACTTCGGGCAGCGCATGCATTCGCCCCAGGCCTTCGGCGGCAGATCGCTTCTCGATTTCACTTTGAACCCCAGTTTCTCGAACCGCTCCACGTTTGCCGCAAAAATGACCAGACACTTGACGCCCAATTTTTTCGCGTCCGCCTTCATGAAATCCACTAATCGCTTCTCGAGCTCGCCGTCCAAATAATCCGGGTGGACGGACAGCGCTCGGATTTCGGCGATATCCTCCCACAGCACGTGCAGACTGCCGCACGCCGCTATCAAGTGGAGTTCGTCAAGCGTGTCCAATACACAGTATACCGGAACTTTCTGGTCGACCGCTATAACGAAATCGCGTATGTTTTCATAAAGGTAAATCGGCCCCCGCGGGAGAATCACATTGGACGACGCATAGTGATTGATGCGATCGAGGATTTCCTCGACATCTCTGATTTTGGCATGTTTGATGATAAGTTCCGAGGGAACGGATTGAGTTCCGGGTAGACCGGGGAGCACGTCTCTGCGTCGTTGCGGAATCGGCTTCGGAAACGGTGGCGGATCGTGGTAATCCATAGGTTCCTCCATAAGATGTGGGAGAACCGTCTATCGGGATCGAGATGGGAGGAACGCGTTCCCCGGAGCCGCTAAGCCCGTGGCCAGCCCCGGCTCTTTTTCGAAGACATCCATCCCCGCCCGGAAATACAGAATGAATCCTTGCCGATCCGTCCAGATCTCGCATCGGGAAAAGAGGCATCGCCCCCGGTTATGACCGGTTATGATCGGAAACGCCGGGGGGATGTCTGAGGACCGGTCTGGACAATCAGGAAACCATCAAGCAGAAGTCACTCTCCCAGCGTAGCGACCATTACCGCCTTGATGGTATGGACGCGGTTCTCGGCCTCATCCCACACCAGCGAGGCCGGTGACTCGAACACATCCTCGGTCACTTCCATGCCGTCCAGCCCGAATTTCTGAAAGATCTCCTCTCCGACTACGGTTTCCCGATTGTGGAAAGACGGCAGGCAGTGCAAGTATTTGACATTCGGATTTCCGGTCATCTCCATAGCCTGCGCGTTGACCTGGTAAGGCTTCAGCAGTTCGATGCGTTCTTTCCATTTTTCGGCCGGTTCGCCCATGGAGACCCACACGTCGGAGATAAGGAAATCGCAACCCTGGACACCCTTTTTGACGTCCTCGGTGATGAGGATTTTCGCCCCGGTGTCGGCCGCTATGGCCTTGGCCTTCCCGGCCATTTCGGCCGAGGGCTGTACCGCTTTGGGGGCGATCGACCGGAATTCCATGCCCATTTTAGCCGCCCCGATCAGAAGCTCGTTACCCATGTTGTTGCGGGCATCGCCCATGTAGGCGAACTTGACCTGGGCCAGCGGCTTGTCCGAGTGCTCGATCATGGTCTGAAGGTCCGCCAAAACCTGGGTCGGGTGGAACTCATCCGTCAGGCCGTTCCACACCGGAACGCCGGCGTACTTGGCAAGCTCCTCGACGATCGCCTGGCCGAACCCGCGGTATTCGATGCCATCGTACATTCGGCCCAGAACCCGGGCGGTGTCCTTCAAAGACTCCTTTTTGCCCATCTGCGATCCGGTGGGGCCCAGATAGGTGACATGGGCCCCCTGGTCATAGGCCGCCACTTCAAACGCGCAACGGGTCCGTGTGGAGTCCTTCTCGAAAATCAGAGCAACGTTCTTACCCCTTAGACGCTGCTGTTCATACCCGCCGTACTTGGCCTTCTTCAGGTCCAGGGATAAATCGAGCAGGAATTTGATCTCTTGAGGCGTGAAGTCCAAGAGTTTCAGAAAATGCCGGTTCCTCAGATTGAATGCCATGTCGATCTCCTCTGCTTCCAACCGTAAGGTGATAAGGTTGATGGAGTCGCAAAAAGTCGTCGAACTCCGTTGTCCGTCATTCCGGCGAAGGCCGGAATCCAGTATTTGCAAATGCGTATGGATCATCTTGACCCCAGCGCCAGCCCCGGATGTTATTATCACTCCGGCAAGTAAACTGGTACAATTTCAGCCGAGGTTCGGCGGGGTGACTACTTTTTACGAACTCGTCAAGGCTATTTTGTCAGTTTGTGCCGTTTGCAGAAATCCGAGAGGATCTCGTCGAAATTCGGCGACCCGATCTCCTGCAAGTTGTAGTGGACGCGGGTATGGGGCTTGTCGATCCTGATCAATCGCCCGAGGTCGATCGGCGTGGCCACCACGACGGCATCGCATTTGGTTTTGTTGATCGTGGTCTCCAGATCTTTTAGCTGTTTGCTGCCGTATCCCATGGCCGGCAACAGCACGCCGATGTTCGGATAAATTCTGAACGTCTCGGAAATCCGGCCGACGGTATAGGGGCGCGGATCGACAAAACCGGCCGCCCCGTACTTTTGCGCCGCTACAACTCCGGCGCCGATCTTCATCTCGCCATGGGTCAACGTGGGTCCGTCTTCCACCACGAGCACGTTCTTGCCTTTCACCACCGCGGGGTTGTCCATGGTGAGAGTGGAGGCTGCGTCAATCACGATGGCCTTCGGGTTTACGGCCGCGATATTCTGCCTTACGGTCTGGATATCGGCCCAATTCGCGCTGTCGATCTTGTTGATCACCGCGACATCGGCGCTCCTCAAATTGGCCGCACCCGGATAGTAGCTCAACTCGTGACCGGGGCGATGCGGATCCACGACACAACAGTGCAAGTCGGATACAAAAAAGGAGAAGTCGTTGTTGCCGCCGTCCCAGAGTACGACATCGCATCCTTTCGGATCGTCCTCCGCCGCCCTTAGAATCGCTTCGTAGTCGACGCCGGCATAGATCACATTGCCACGAACGACGTGCGGTTCGTACTCTTCCATCTCCTCTATGGTGCATTTATGCTTCTTCAGGTCGGCGATCTCGGCAAACCGCTGCACCTTCTGCGCCACCAGGTTGCCGTAGGGCATGGGATGCCGGACCGCGACGACTTTGAGTCCTTTGGCCATCAAGATCTCGACGATTCTCCGTGAGGTCTGGCTTTTTCCCGCGCCGGTCCGCACCGCTCCAACCGACACCACCGGCTTCTTGCTCTTTACCTGGGTATGCTTGGTCCCCAGAATCTTGAAATTAGCCCCGGCGGCCGTGCAGACCGCCCCTACCGTCATGACGTGTTGATTGGGCACGTCGCTGTAGGAAAAGACGCATTCATCGACATCGAGCGATGGGATCAATTTGGACAGTTCCGACTCGGCATAAATCGGAATCCCCTTTGGATAAAGCTTGCCGGCCAGTTCCGCCGGGTATTTGCGGCCTTCGATATCCGGAATTTGGGCCGCGGTGAAGGCCACGACGTTCATCGAGTCGTCCTCCCGGTACACCGTGTTGAAATTGTGGAAATCTCTTCCCGCCGCTCCAATGATCAGCACATTTGTTCTTTTTCTCGACATGCGTTCCTCCTCCTGGTTGATGCGGATAGGTTCGAAACGAACCCAATGATTTCAGGATCAAATAATCTCCGTACCGGCTTCCCCGGCAATAGCTTTTTGAATATCTTTCAGGTGGCAGATGATTCCGCGCTTACGAGTGGTTTGGAAAAACTCCAGAATGGCTTGAACCTTGGGGCCCATGGAACCGGACGGGAAATGCTTTTCGCGGAAGTAGTTCTCCATTTCGGCCAGAGGCACCTTCCGCAGAAACGTCTGCTCAGGCTTGCCCCAATGAATCCCGGCCCCCTCGGTGTCGGTGGCGATGACGAAAAGATCGGCCTTGATCTCCCGCGCCAGCACGGAACTGGCGAGATCCTTGTCGATCACGGCCTCCACCCCGCTGAACCTTCGACCTTTACGGACCACCGGAATGCCCCCGCCGCCGGCACAGATCAGGATAAAATCCATGTCGATCAGCTTCTTGATCTCCCGATGCTCCACGATCGTAACCGGCTTGGGCGAAGCCACCACCCGGCGGTAGCCCTTATCGGTCTTAACCAGGTTGTAGGGGAGTTTGGCCGCCTGCTCCTCGGTAAAAAACGGGCCGATCGGTTTCGAGGGATTTTGGAATCCCGGATCCTGCTCGTCGACCACCACATAGGTGATCAGGGTGCAGAACGGCTGCTCGGATTCAATGCCTCTCTCCATCAGGGCCGTGTCCAAAGAAGATTCAATCATGTAGCCGATCTGGCCCTGGGTCATCGCCCCGATGATCTCCAGCGGCATTTTCGGCACCTGCGCGCAGCTCTCCTGCTGAAGCAATAGGTTCCCCACCTGGGGACCGTTGCCGTGCGTGATGACGATGCGGTAGTTGTCGACCAGTTCGGCAATCTGTCGCATCGGAAAGCTCAAATTTTCGATCTGCTCTTCGGCGGTACCTTTTTGCCCTTTTTGAATGAGCGCATTTCCGCCCAATGCAATCAAAATGATGGGTTTCTTGGCGGGCATATAACCTCTTCCTCCTCGCAGGTTAAAAATCCATCTACGGGTTGAAACGCCCCGGTCATGCGGCCGATGTTCGCAAAAGAGGTGACCATACAATTTCCGGCAGCGACACATGGTGCCGCTGCCGGAATCCATCCAGGTACCTGAAAGAAGACCCGGTATAACCGCTCACACCAAAAAACCCCAGCGCACGCCCGGCCGCCTTTTCCGATAACGGCCGATTGCATCCCCGGCTATTGTTTCGGAAAGTAATCTTCGCACTTGCCCTCGCGGTATACGTCCCCCGTGGCGCAATGCAGCCCGCCCCCGAAAGCATAGGCGTCGCGGAAGGGAACCGGGATCACTTCAAAACCGAGTTTATCCATCTGCTCCATCTGGTAAACTTCGCTTGCTTCGACGCAAACGGTTTTGGGATCGATCACCAGGCAGTTCATGGACAACCAGACGCTCGAGTAGCACAAGGGTGGCGGTGTCTTGTGCGCCGGTTGCGCCGCATCCACGATCTCCCAACCGTTCTTCTGGAAAATCTTGCGCTGCGCCTCCGGCAGCTTGCGCTTGGGATTATTGATGATCAGCCCGGGCCGGAGCGGCACGAAGGTGGCATCGATGTGGATCGGATACGGGTCGCCCGGAAAGTTGACGGGATGCACGCGATGCTCCGGAAAGTGGCGCTGCATCCAGTTCATGGCTTTCAGATTCGTCGTAAACCCATGCTGGATGAACAGGTCTTTGCCCATGCGGCAGGTGTCGGCGGCGTCAAAAAGCGGCTCGTGATCCGTGGTGACGAAATATTTCTCAGCCATCCACTTCAATCGTTTTTCGATGCCGATCTTATCGCTCAGATAGTCAGCACGGTAATCCTTGTCGGTCAAACGCGGCTTGGGAGCAGCCTCCCAGCGCATGCCGGGGTCGTCTTCGAAGTACGCTTCCAAGAGGGGCCGGTAGGCGAGGTATTCAAACCAGCGGCAGCGATAGGACATGGTCGCTTCGAGAATCTCCTTGCCCACTGTCAACAAGACATCGCGGGGCGGCATGCACCCGAACATGGAGTCGACCTGCCAGTCGGGGGTTCCCACCGAACGGTTCCATTGAATCGGAGTCGGCCGGTCCACCCGGATGCCCCGGCTTTCCAGAATCTTGGCATAATTATCCAGCTGCGCATTGGCTTTTTCGACCGTGGCTTGAGGACGCGGTCCGTGCATGCCGCGCATATCGCTGTCCTCCGGAACCTTGGCATCCAGCGCCGGCTCCGGTGCCGGAATGCAGCAGAAATCGGCTCTCCCGACGATCACATGCTTCAAGGGATCCCATTCGTTCCAGGAGTTGACTACCGTTTTTGAAGCACCTTTTAAAGATTTTGCCATCATGCTACCTCCATTTGTATTTTGGATTTACCCAGAGCGGTGCATAGTGCGTTTTGAAAAACATTATCGAGTTTGATACCATAGATTCAATGGACCGAGTTCTTAATAATCCACGTGAATAGCACTAGGTAAAAACCAATACTTAGCCCTGAAAGCTTCATATCTGCGCAATCGAATAGAAATCGCTCTACATACAATGGAGTTAGATCCTAGCGAGGTTTGATAATACGGAGGCCGGCATGAAAAGGGCTTACTTTTGAAGGACAGCGTGAATGCAATGTTGCTGGCCTTGGCCAATATCATGTGCATGCTCGATGCACACAGTCATTCTGCCAGCGACGGGATTGGCCAGTGAGACCAAAAAATGGTGTAGGTTTGTGGTATCCTTCAGCCTGCAGCACTCGATTTCTCAAGTGCAATTCTGCATTTTGCGATTTTAATCAGCCTTATTCCTTCATAGACAGAAGGTAGGTCTTTAGATTGATTTTTTTTCTGGTCAAACCGAGTTTACGCCGGATATTGTGCCTATGGAACTCTACCGAACTTTCAGAAATTTTAAGTATTTCAGATATTTCTTTGGTGATAAGGTCTTCTTTGAGCAGATTTGCTACTTGAATTTCCTTGGGAGTAAGATTTATTAACGCCGATCGCAGGCGTTGAGCGAAAGGCGAGACGATGTCCTCCAAGTTGCATTTCAGAATGCCTAAAAGCGTTTTCTGGGTTGTGCTCAAGTTCGTTTGCTCAAGCTTCAGGATGCATGGAGATACAAGGTCTTTCATATTTGAAAGCACCCTTTCCTCAAATTCCTTTTTATCTTCCTCTCTTTGTTTTAGCAGCACCCGCAGTGCGGTATTGGCTTCCGAGAGACTAGAGCTTTTGATCTCCAACTCGCTTTCGCGAGCTTTTATCGCATCATAGGCCTCGGCAACTTTCGTAATATCCTCAACCGTTACCAAGAAATCGCCATTCAACGGAACGATTTTAATTTGGACGATTTTTGATTCGCCTGTTTTTAAACAAATTTTAAGTTGTTGGGCCTCTGAAGGCTCGACCAACGTTTCACTCATAATTTGTTTTAAAATCTTTTGCGTTTTGAGCAGTTGCTCTGGCTCGACCAGCACCTTTTGCAGGAACTCATCTATACTGCCAAAGTTTGGTTCGGTGCGCCCAAAAATCATCTGGAATTTTTGATTGAAGTATTCGATTCTCTTATTCTGGTTAATGATGATGATGCCAAAGGGTGCATGTTCAACCAAACTTCGGAACCTGTTTTCGCTAAATCGCAGTTTTTGTTCCGTTTCCTTTAGCTTGGTTATATCAACGTGCGTTCCAATTGCCTTAACTGGTTTATTATCAAGGCTCCACTCCACAACTTGACCGTGGCCTAATATCCATTTCCATTCTCCCAGTTTTGTCCGCGCACGATATTCCGCTTCGTAGAACGGAGTTCGGCCTTCGAAATGATCGATTAAACGCTGCTGCACAAGAGGCCAGTCTTCAGTGTGCGTAATTTGGTCCCATTTTTCAGAGGTGGTCCCCAGGTCCTCTAATTGATACCCGATCATTTCCGCCGACTTGGCAGAAAAGGTCATCCTGTTCTCTTTGAAATCAATCTCCCACAACCCTTCATTGGCGCCCTCAAGAGCCAATTTCAGTCGGTTTTCGCTTTCTTGCAGTTCGCGCGACCTTTCATTAATACGGATATCCAGATCCTTGTTGTACCGTTGAAGCTTTTCATTAACAAGTTTGAGTTCTTCAACAGCCCGTTTCCGCTCTGTAACATCCAAGGCCTGTACGACCTGATATACTGGTGGGCTGTTTTGGACAGATACGTTGTACAAAGAAAACTCGACATAGCGCCTTTGACCATCTTTGCAGGTAATAAATGCTTCGTATGCTTTTAGGTCCAATTTTTGTTCAAAGCTCTTATTGATAACGTCATTCATCTTTTTTCGTATTTCTTTTTCCGGATAAAGTTTTTGTAACCATGCTTTGACATCCGGTACATCGGAGTGCGAAAAACCTGTTAGTTGGTACATCGCTCGATTGTACTTAACATTCTGTCTCTTCTTAATCGTACGAATCAGGGTAGGGATGGGACTCCGAGAGAAAATGTCCCATAATAGATTGATGTCCTTTTTGAGGCTTATCTGGTGCGTTACGCTCTTGGAACTCAGAGTTTTTCCGACTTTTATTGATTGCATATCGAACGCCCGTCCAAAATATGATTGAAACTGATGGGCAATAAGCCACCAGCGGTTGACTCGAAACACTGAATCAGCCCGAAAATAGATAGGTTTACCTAATACTATTCTAATATAATTTGGGCAACAAAATTATTGCGATTGTATTATTGGATAAACCCCATTGATGATTCGGTGCGGATGTCTTATCCGTGATTCAGGCTGGCCTTAAGCTGTCGGGTCAGGATCGGGACGACTTCGAACAGATCTCCCGCAATGCCATAATCGCAATGCTGCATCATGACGGCCTTCGGATCGGTGTTGATCGCGACGATGACTCCGGAGGTTTTCATGCCGGCGAAATGTTGGACCGAACCCGAAATCCCGCAGGCGATATACAACTTGGGGCTGACCGTTTTTCCCGTCTGTCCCACCTGCATGGAATGCGGGACCCAGCCGGCATCCACGGCCACGCGGGAAGCCCCCACGGATGCTCCCAGAACTTCGGCGCATTCCCGCAGGATCCTGAAGTTGTCGCCGTTTTGCATGGCCCGCCCGCCCGAGATGATGATTTCAGCTTCAGTAAGGTCCACGCCTCGGGAGGCCTCCAGCCGCAGCGCTTCGACAATCAAGGCGCCCTCAGTCACCGGCGCCTGAAATGCATCTATCTTGGCTTCGGTCGGGGCCGGGATCGCCTCGATCACGTTGGGGCGCATGCCGTAAAGGCAATGGGCGCCGTTCAGCTTGAAGACGCCGGTCGTCTTGCCTGAAAATTGGGATTTTTCCGCCGTGCGCTTCTCGACATCCACGCGCAGGCAGTCCATCAATAGGGGCGCATCCAGGATAGCCGCGATTCGAGGCAGCACTTCCTTCCCCATGGCCGACGTCAGGCCGAACAAGGCCTCCAGCCCGAATTCGCGCATGGCCAGCGCAATGGCCCGCGCCCACGTATCCGGGTTCCAGCCGAGCGGACCGGTCGGCGATGCGACATCGACGATGCGATGGATGCCGAAAGCCTGCAGTTGCGCTTTGTAGTCGGCAGCACGCCCGTCCAATACCAGCCCGTAAAGCTCGTGGTTAGGCCCGCGGGCGGCCGTGATGACGCCGCTCATCGCCGGTTTGATGCGGCCTTCGCGTGTTTCGATGAAAACCCCTATCCTTGGCATGGCGTAACCGCCCTCCTCCCGATGGCTCAGATGACCTTGGCTTCCTCCCGAAGCAACCGGACGAGTTCCTCCACTGCTTTCTCGACTGGTCCCGGAATCAGTTTGGCCTGGCGTCGGTCGGAAAAGGGACGCAGCTCAATCAACTGGACGCTTGCGGGGGGTGTGCCGATGTCCAGGCTCTCCATCGGCACGGTTCGGATGGGCTTCTTGCGGGCTTTCATGATGTCCGGAAGAATGGGATAACGCGGTTTGTTCAAGGCTTTGCCGGCTCCGATGACGCAGGGAAGCGGCATGCGGATGACCGCCCTCCCGCCGGCTTCCAGCTCGGATTCAACTGTTGCAGTGCGGCCCTCGAGCCGGAAGGACGCGACGTTGTTGGCCGCCGGAACACCCAGCGCCGCGCCCAGTCGAAACATGGTCTGGAAACCCTCGCTGTCGATGGACCCCTTTCCGGTGAAGATGATGTCGGGGGCACCGTCGGCCAGGATGGCTGCTTTCAGAGCGCGTGCGGTGGCGATGCTGTCCGGCGGGTCTCCGGTCACGACATGGATGCCGCGGTCGGCTCCCATGGCCATGGCCGAACGAAGCGTCTCGACCGCCGCCGGCTTTCCGATGGTGACGGCGACCACCTCGGCGTCGCCGACTTTCGATCGCAATTGGACAGCCTCCTCGATGGCGTTCTCATCGAAGGGGTTGATGATGAAGGTGATTTTCTCTTCAATGCGGGTCTTGTCTAATATCGTGATATTGGCGGCGGAGTCGGGGACGTGTTTGACGCAGACATAGATCTTAAAGGGCATTTTCCACTGCCTCGATGTCGATCGCTCGGGAGCCAAAGGCTGCACAGCAGCCCCGGCTCCCGGGCGGATAGGCCACTTCAGTTCATTATCCGTTCACGGAAAAACTGCTGTTGGTGTTGATCTCGCGTTTCCGAGAGAAGAATCCCACGTTGAAGCTCCGGGGGAGATATTTCAGTTTGTACTGGAAGGGATTGGCATCGTGATCCAAACCCTTTTGGCAGGCATCGATCAGCTCCGCCATCATGGCGCCCACCACCGGCGCATTCTTATACTGATTGCCGCTGGTGCCGATGGCCATATAAAATCCCTTCATGTCGGACTTGTCGTAAATCGGAATCCAGTCATCCGAGCAGTCATACAGATCCACGACACCGCGCGGCTGATTCGGAACCCGCAGCGTGGGGACCCGCCGCCCCAGCCGGTAGCATTGCGCCTTCCATTGGGCTTCCGAGAGCTGGTTGTCTTCCCCCGCCCCCCCCTTGCCGGCATAAAAGTCATCCGGGTCGGGATAGACCTTGGGATCGCATTTCGGGTCCTCGCTGCCGATCAGGAACATGTTTCCGACTTCGGGGCGATAATAAATGCCGAGATCGGCGTCGGAGGTGTGATAGCCGTCGCCGTAATAGTTGTACCCTTCCGGCGACGGGCAGTGCATCACTTCGTGCCGCAGGGCCTTGGTTTTGATATTGCAGCCTTCCCACACGCCTTTCGCCATCTGATTGATTTTGAAGGAATGCGGTCCGGCGACGTTCACCACCACGGGCGCGTCGAACTGGGAGCCGTCCTTCAAGGTGATGCCCTTGACCTGGTTCGCCTCGCTGCGGACCGCGACGACTTCCACGTTAAACAGGAATTCGCCTCCGTGGGCCTGGGTTGCGCGCATCATGTTATGGGTGGAGAGCACCGGGTCGTTGACATAGCCGCCCTCCGGGCAGTACAGCGCCCCCTCCAACATGCCGGTCGACTCGTTCCAGAATTCCGAGTCCTCGGGCCGGCGAACCGGCCAGTGCTCGTGCAGATCGTAGACCGGTGCTGCTTTCACCACCCGTTCGACGCTCCAGTCCTCGTATTGAACCCCTACGGCGTCATAGTTCTTCTTGACCTTGCGCCAGTCATGCCCCTTGGACTTGAGCAAAATCGACCCGGTATTCATGAACTTGGCCAGCCCCTTTTCGTCTTTGACGCCCCCGAGGTAGTTTTCCCAGTCCTTCCAATATTTCATGCCCTCATACGCCATGGCCACGCCGTCTTCGGTCGAATAATGGGCACGGATGATGGCACAGGTCGCAGCGGTCGATCCCAGCCCGGCGTCCGAATTCTTATCCACATTTAGGGTCTTGTAACCCATTTTGGCCAATTCATAGGCGATCGGACAGCCTATGACGCCAGCACCGATGATAATTGCATCATACTTCTTGTTCATGAGGCATCCTCCTTAAGGTGTATTGATGGTTTCGCAAAAGACCAAGAGCTTGTTTAACAAACCCATTGCTATCGATCAACTTGCCGCTGATGGCCGGAGAGACGCTCCAGCCAGTCGTTAAATCGCTGCTCGCCGGCAGCCCTCAGGCCGAATTCATCGCCGGCATCCAGGATCGCATGGGCCATGCTGTCCGCATAGCCGCGCGAACACGTTAAAAGCAGCGCCCCGTCATGCCCCTGCCCTCTTTCCATGAGCACGAGATGGCAGGGGATATGCGAGAAGGGGCCCTGCAGCAGGAAGGGCGGCTTCTGACGCGGATCGTGAAAGTCCAGCGCGCAGAGCTTTTCAACCACGGCCAATGCATTCCGGCCGAACAACGCCAGGCCGACCGATACATCGCTCACATTGGTATAGGCCGACTCCCCGGGCATCTCCGCAGCGGCGGCGTTCAACTGCCAGATGACCGCCTGCGTACGGTTCATGCGGTAGATCAGGGTGCCGTCCTGCAGATGGCATGCCCCGGGAGCAACTGGAACCTCACGCCCCAGCGGGTTGAACCCGGAGAGGTTTTTGTCCTGCAGGTCCCACCTGGTTTTGTGCGAAAGATCTACGAGGTACGGCCCAGGCCCCTCATCCTTATAAGCCAGGACTACCGTCCAGCGGCCGCGCTCTTCCGTTTTCTCGATGCCGGCTTTAAAGTGAATCGGTGATCGTTTCTTTATCTGAATCATGGGTTGCACCTCACATTCTCATCCGGTTGCCGGGCGGATCATAAAACGGCATCGGCACCACCCGGGCCGCCAGCCGGCGGCCGTCGCACTCATCTTCGAATATCTCGAGGCGGGTGCCTACACCCGCCGATTCCGCCTCTACGAGGGCCATGCCGACCGCTCGATTCAAGCTAAAGCTGCGGCGCGCGGTACACACATAGCCGCGAATCCGCCGGTCTACAATAATCGAGCCGTCGCGCGGCGCGCGTTCGGGGTTCTCCATCTCGATGCCCACCAGGCGGAAATGGTTGGGGTCGCCCTCGGCCTGGCGCAGCGCTACGGTCCCCACGGTCTTGGTGTCGGTCTTGTGGCGATCCCACAGAAAGCCCAAACCCAGATCGAGCAGGTTGGTGCGCTGCTCGGATTCGACTCCCAGGATGATGTGGCATTTTTCCATGCGCAGCACGTTCTGCGCCTCCACCCCGAAGTTGCGGATGCCGAACTCCTTGCCGGCCTCGGTTAGGATCTCCCACAGAGAGACCATGCAGGCGGCGGGGGCATGCAGCTCGTAGGAAAGTTCGCCCACAAATCCGAGGCGCATGGCACGCACCGGAATAGCCCCCTGAACCGTGAATTCGCGATAGCCGCCGAAGGGAAAGGCCTCGTTGGAAATATCCGCATCGACAACCTTCTGGAGAACCTTGCGGGCATTCGGCCCCGAGATGTTGACCACTCCCAGGCCGTCGGTGAGGTTGACGATATGATAGTCCCATCCGTCATAGCGGGTGTGATAGCGGAACCACTCCGCGGTTTCGCCGGCCCGGGCGGTGGAGGTGGTGAAGTAGTATTCGTTTTCGCTGAGTTTCACCACCACGCCGTCATCGATCACGCAGCCGTCCTCGTTGCACATGGCCGAATACTTGATCTTCCCCGGACTCATTTTGGCCATGTTGCCCACATAGACGCGCTGCAGGGCCTTGAGGGCGTCGGGTCCATGGAGGCGGAACTTGCCCAGGGTGGATCCGTCCAGCATGCCCACGTTGTTGCGCACGTTGAGCACCTCCTCGCGGCAGCTCAAGTCCTCCGAGAAGTAGCGCGCCCGCTGCCACACCCCGATTCGGCGGAACACCCCGCCGTCGCGTTTCTGCAGCTCGTCCAGCGGAGTGCGCTTGCACATGTCGTGATGGGCGCCGGCATAGGTCGCAACCAGGGTGGGCACCAGCGGCGCCCGCGCAACGGTCGGCAGCGGGGTGGCGCCGCTCAGCGCCTGGTACCTGGCCGTGAACAGCGGCAGGTTGTGGCCGGGGATGCCTCCCTGACCCGGTCCGGTGCCGGCCGAGGTGAAGCGCTTGATCAGTTCGGGAACATCGAAGCCCATGTCGATGGCCTGTTTGATGTTCTTGACGGTGGTGTCCTCGTCGAAGCAAATGAAGCTCTTGCGTCCCTTGACCGGCGCCGTCACCAGCTTGGTGCCGCGCTCGGGGCCGGGAAGCCGGCCGAGGTGCGTATCGGCCACGGTTACGGCATCCGCGTTGTCGGCACCGCAGTCGGCCGCAGCCCTGAGGCCGGCCAGCCGACCGGAGGCCTCGATCGATAGCGGATGATTGCGGCCGGTCATAGTTCCGGCTACGTGCATTTTGGCCGGCAATTGGGTCGGCATGAAATATCCGGTGTGCGCATCGTAGCGCAGCCGGGCCTGGGCCATGGTCAAGGCACCCGTGAGTGGCGTAAAGCCGGCCGACGCCACCAGCAGGTCGCATTCGAATTGACGTTTGACGCTGCCCTCGATGGAGCGCAGAGTGACCTTCTTGACCTGTTTGGCGCCGTGGGTCCTGGCGGCCACCCAGCCCTTCAAGAAAGGAATCCGCCGTTCCGCCAGAGCCATCAACAGATCGGGGGCCTGCCCGTCATCGCGGATATCGGCGACGCAGGCGATTTCCATTCCGAGATCGCACAGGTCGATGGCCGCTTCCAGCCCCATGTCGTGCCCGATGCTGAAGACCGCCCGGCGTCCCGGCATCACCCCGTAAGTGCGCGCCAGACGGTGGGCGCATCCCACCTGCATGACTCCGGGGCGCTCGTTGTTTTCGAATAGCAGCGGCCGTTCGATGCAGCCGGTGGCGACCACCACGCTGGTCGCCCGGATTTCGATGTAGCGTTCGTCGTAAGCCCCGTCCGGTGGTCCGATTTGAAAAGCCGTGACCAAATTGTTGTTGTAGATGCCCACGTTCGGAGCGTGCTTGAAGACCCGGATATTGGCGGCGGCCTCCACCCGGGCGGCGAGCTCGCGCCCCCGTTCAAAAAGCTTCTTCTCGGCATCGAAAGCGCTCACCCGGTAATCGAAGCAGCCGCCCAGCCAGGGACGCGCTTCCAGCAGGATCACCCGCAGGTTGCTTTCCGCCGCGGCCAAGGCTGCGCTCATGCCGGCCGGACCTCCCCCGATCACGCACACATCGGCCGTAGGATAGATTTCGCTGAACCGGCCCTTCATCTTGAAATCCGGCGAAATCTTACCCAAACCGGCGGCTTTGCGCACTTGCCGCAAGGCAAGCGGCCACAGCCTGGCGGGTTTGTGCAGGGTGCGGTAATAGAAGCCGGCCGGCATCAGCCAGTCGGCTTTGTCCATGAACCCCATCCAGTCGAAGTCGGCCGAGCCGATGACGTTTTGCGCGGCAACACGCATCCCGTTTTTCGCCAAAGTGTTCTCGGCGCGAACGTTGGGGATTCCGTCCACCGCCATGCAGGTATTGCTGCATTCCCCATCCAGACTGTAAAGCCCGCGCGGACGGTGATATTTCAAGCTGCGGCCGAAGACACGCACGCCGTTGGCATAGAGCGCTGTGGCCACGGTGTCGCCCGCAACCCCCTGATAGCTCTTGCCATGGTAATTCACGGTGCATTGCTCCGAAGGGTTGACGCGCAGCGTCGGCAATCGTTCCAGTCTCATGAGGTTACCTCCGGCCCGTCCACTTCAAGGTTGGTTAGCGTGTTGCGGTGAATGGTGAACCAAACGCCGCAGCCGTTCTTATGGCACCACCACTCCTTCTGCACGCCGGCCACACAAGCGTTCATATGGGCATAGTCGCACCAGGTGCGCGGAGTCAGCCCCTTCTCATCGGGACGGGGGCCCTTGTCCTCGCCGCCGTAACGGAATTCGTAACCGTTGCGTTTACCGCAAACAGGACAGCTAATCGTCAAGGCCATATCCTCGCCTCCCTCAATCGTCAATGGTGATGAAGTCGTAAAAAGTCATCCGAGTCGATGACTGGGCAAGAAGCCCGAGTTCAAGGCGCGCGATTCCCGCGGAGCGAGACGTACTTTCAGTACGCCGCAGTGACTGCGGGATGAAGCGCAACGCCGAAATTGGGCTTTCTTGCCAAGTCATCAGTTGTCCGGGGTGTAGGTGACCAGAGCGGCCGTCTCGCCCATCAGCCGGTGATTCTCGTAACGCTTGAGGCCGAACGGCTTGAGCCGCTCGGGGCATTCGCCCTTGGCCATAAAAGCGGCCATGTGCCGCCCGGTCGCGGTGCAGGACTTGAAGCCGAAGTAGCCCCAGCCGCAGTTCATGTAAAACCCTTCGATCGGGTCGTTGCCGTCCATGATGGGCGCCATGTCGGGGGTCATGTCGGCCAGCCCGGCCCAGTGGCGCATGAACTTGACCCCCCGCAGGAACGGCAGGAATTCGGACAGCGCCTCGGCTTGGTGCTTGATATAGTGGGCCGTGGTAAGGGTCGTGTAGTTGGGCCATGGATCCATGTGGGCGCCGGTGGCGATCTCGCCTTTCAGGGTCTGGTTGGCATAGGCGTGGTACATGCCGGAGGAGACTACATGATTGAGCACGGGCTTGAGCGGCTGGGTGACCATGGCCTGAATCGTCAGAACGCTGATGGGCAGTTTGATGCCGAGCATCCGGTTGATAATGCCCGCCGAATAGCCTCCGGCGGAGACCAGCACCCGCGGAGCGCTGATCCGCCCGCGGGTGGTTTCAACGCCGGTGATCTTGCCTCCGTCGGTGAGGATCGCCGTCGCCTCGGTCTGCTGATGAATGTGCACCCCGTGGCGAGCGGCCCCCTTGGCCAATCCCCACACCACCGCGTCATGCCGTATGACGCCGCCGGGCGGGTGGAACATGGCGCCGTGGACCGGGTAGGTGATGTCGGGAGAGGTATTGATGGTCGGCTCAACCTCTTTGAGCTGCTTGGGGTCCAGCAGGTGGCTTTCGACCCCGTGGAACTGGGCCGTGCAGACGTTCATCCGGGCCGCGTTCATGGCCGCTTCGCTGTGCATCAGGTTCAGGTTGCCGCAATTGTTGAACATCAGGTTGTAGTCCAGCTCCTTGGTCAGAATTGGCCACAACTCCAGTGCCTCCTTGTACAACGGCACGTTTTCCTGGGTGCGCTGGTTGGCGCGCACGATGGCGGTGTTGCGGCCGGCGCCGCCGAAGCCGATGAAGCGCTGCTCGATCACCGCCACATTGCTCATGCCCTGTTCCTTGGCGAGAAAATAGGCGGTCGCCAGACTGTGCAACCCCCCGCCGATGATGACCGCGTCGTAGCTAGAGTTGAGATGTGGTCTCTTCCCCCAAAGGGGTCTGAATCTCTGAAACATAAGGGCTCCTTAGCAGAAGAGGAAAAATTTCTCATTGAACCGTCCAGTTTTTTCTATCCTTAATCCCGCCTCTAAATCAATGCAGCCCGATGCTAAATTGCTGTGAGGTCAATATCGGGAAAATCCTCATATTCAACCCGGATGCCGGTTATCGCCAGCTGTTTATTGATGGGGCCCGCCGCGGGCGCGGGTCATTCGCTGGCTCCGCCCACCTCGTCAGATCGACGCAGGTGGTGTCGGGAGGACATCGCCACGTAATCGCGGGCCGCGGGCAGGCGTTCCCTCAACGCCCCGGATTCGATCTCGATTGCCGCAAGTCAGCCGGCTGCCGGCGTGCAATGAAATTGGGCCCCGCCATCGCCAGCCCGGTCGCCGCCGAACGCCCCGCCTGCAACTCCCCGATCCTTAGTTTTCAAGACCCAAGCCACCGCCGCAAATGGCTGCTGAACGCCACGCTGATTGGAATCCTAACGGCCGGGTGCTCTGCTGTGCGTGACCCTGCTGTTCGGCCTCAGCCTGCGGCGGCACGTGGCTTCGATAGCAGATACCAACCAATTTTATAAATAGAATTCACCTGCTCGATGGCTATTAAACTCCTATACTATGAGATTTTTCCTAATGTTTACCTAAAAATTATTTAACATTGTAAAAGCCCGGCGCTGTGGTATGGAACCCTATTCAAAAATAAAAGCCCCCTCCCCCTGACATAGATCGACAGGGGAGCCCTGAAAAACAACCATCAGGAGGAAATGTCATGAAGCGGAAATGCGAAATCATGACGCTGATGGTCGGCTATGATGACTCCCCGGCATCGCGGGCGGCACTGGCCCTCGCCGCCGATAGATCCAGATTGATAAAGGCCAAGCTCTTAATCGTCCATTCCATGCAGACAGGCTCCGAAGTTACGCTCAAAGATATAAAATCCGTTGCAGCGTCTCTCCACGAAAAGGAAGATTTCATCAAAGAGCAGGGCATTTGCTGCGAAGCTCACCTGTTGACCCGCGGCCAGGAACCCGGCGAAGACATTGTTGAATTCGCCAAAGAGCATTCCGTCGATGAAATCATCATCGGCATCAAGAAGCAATCGCGGTTGGAAAAGCTTTTGCTCGGTTCGACCGCTCAATTCGTGATTTTGCACGCGACCTGCCCGGTGACTACAACTAAATCGTTTGATAGCAGATCCACCAGCGCTCAATCAGGGCAGGCGCCGGCCGCCTGAGCGCTGGCGTCAATAGGAGGACAGGAAGCCGCCGCCCATCCACTTAAACCAGGGAGATAGGAGGAGTCGTCATGAAGAAAAAGCAGACACACGGCATCAGCAGGCGTACTTTTCTAAAGGGAGTTGGCGCAGTCGGAACAGCATCGCTTTTCGGAATGGGATTTCCCAACGTTATCCTCGGCAAGAACACGGTTGACAAGTCCAAGCTGGCGGACTCCATTAGTTTGAGCTCTTATGGCGGCAGCTGGCAGGAAAATCTCACCAAGGCCGTATTGGAGCCGTTCGAAAAGGAGTTCGGCGTAAAAATCGTCCAGAGCAGTCATGGTGGGGAAGAGGAGATTCTGGCGAAGATTCGCGTCGGCGGAGGGGGCGCATATGACATCATCACGATCAACGAGAGCGGCTTTTACCCCGGCGTACTGCAGGATTTGTTTGAACCGCTCGACATGGAAAACCTACCCAATTTCAAAAACGTCATGGATCCCCTGCAGAAACCGATTTACGATCCGGGCATAAAGAAAGACGGAAAGATCCGCTCGGTGCCGAGCATCTTCGGAACCACGGCACTCACCTACAACACGGAAACGGTCACTCCTAAACCTGACTCCTGGGCCGTCGCCTGGGACAAAAAGTATGCCAAAAAAGTCTCCATGAACGAGTTGGCCTGGTACCGGGTTTTCACAACGGCCCTTTACCTGGGAGAAGACCCTAACAATGTCAAGGACTGGAACCGTCTTTGGAATGCGGTCCGGGAGCAGCACAAGCTCGTTCTCAAATACTGGGGTTCCGGAATGGAAATGCAGCAGCTCTTCACCAACCGCGAAATCTACCTGGGTGAATTCTGGAGCGGAAGGACTCTGAACCTCAAGGACAAGGCTGTGCCGGTTGAATACGTGATCCCCAAGGAAGGTGCTTCCACCTGGGTTGAGGCCTGGTGCGTGCCGAAGGGGTCGAAAAAGAAATACACCGTCGAAGCGCTCCTGAACTACCTGCTGGAACCCGAGGTAGGGGCACGCCTGTCGGAGATTACGAAATACCCCTGTGGGCTCAAGCCGTCAGCTTACAAGGTGTCGGATACGATCAAAAATCTACCGGACTTCGATCCCACGGGAACTTTAGCAAAATACAAGTTCGTGGATTACGGCTACAAAGAGAAACACAACGTCGAGTGGACTGAAAAGTTCAATCAGATCAAGATGGGTGGATGACGGCCTGTTTAATGCCTGTTTTCGTGCGCGGGGGGCATTCCATCGGGCTGGGATTGCCCCCCCTTTGCAAACATGGCCATGAGCAGCTTCAAAAAGCTTCGGATTCACTATGAAGGCGTTTCGGCCGACCGCTGGGCGGCGGCGCAAAAGGAAGTTGGCGCCTCCGCGATAACGCTCGCCGGCTTCACATAGAGGGAATGGCGAAAACGTAAGGAGGAATTGTTTCATGGCCGATCTTGAGCTCAAACAGGTCACCAAACAGTTCGGAACGTTTCTGGCCGTCAAGGATTTCTCCATCTCGGTTGAAAAAGGAGAATTCGTCTCCTTCTTAGGACCCAGCGGTTGTGGCAAAACTACCACTCTGCGCATGATTGCCGGCTTTATCGAGCCGTCGAAAGGCGAAATTCTGATCCGGGGCAAAAGGGTCGACGGCGTGCCGCCTTATCGCCGGGACGCCGGAATGGTCTTTCAGAACTATGCGCTTTTCCCCCACATGACGGTTTTTGACAACATCGCCTTCGGGCTGCGATATCGTAAAGTTCCCAAGGATGAAATCAAGAAACGAGTCCGGGAGATGCTGGAATTGGTTCGACTGCCGGATGTTGAAGGCCGGAGACCTGCCCAGCTGAGCGGCGGCCAGCAGCAACGCATCGCTCTGGCCCGGGCGATGGTCATCAAGCCGAAGGTCCTGCTGTTCGACGAACCCCTATCCAACCTGGATGCCAAGCTCCGGGAGAAGCTGCGAGTTGAACTGAGACAGATTCAACAGGAGGTCGGGATCACCTCCATCTTCGTCACCCACGACCAGGAGGAAGCGCTCGCTCTTTCGGATCGCATCGTCGTGATGAACCAGGGCGGAGTGACTCAGATCGGAACCCCCTTCGAAATCTACGAGAAACCTTCCACCGAGTTCGTGGGCGCGTTCATCGGCCAGTCCAACTTCCTGAACGGAACCGTCGAGGCAGCCGACCGGGATACTTTAAAAATAAAATTGGCCGAAGGCATCCTCGTGGGGGCCAAAAAGACAGCTCCCGTCGACTTGGGAGCCAAGGTGAAGGTCTTGATTCGCGCCGAGCGGATCGATCTGAAAAGCAAGCCGCAAGCGACCCATCTGGCTTCCGACACGAATGTGATCAAAGGAACCATTGAAAACTGGAGCTATCTGGGCGGCAATGTTCACTACTATCTGAGGCTCGAAAACGGGCAGAGCGTATTTGTGATCGAACAAACCGCTGGAAAAACGATGTTTCAAAAAGAAGACGCTGCGTTCCTGGTATTCGGGTTTCATAACTGCCTTTATTTTCCAAGGCACACCTGAACGGCCTTTTTATCCAGCACCTTTAGGCCTGCGAAGAGGGTCAATCATGGAAAAAGCCGCCTTGAAGGCACCTGCGTACCGCAGCGATGAAATCCCCGACGCAGCCACCGGCCAAGAACCCTTTTTTATCAGGCTGCTCCAACAGCGCGGTTTTATAGCTGGAGTCCAGTTCGGCCCGATTGTTTTTTGGATCTTTTTTTTCCTGCTGATCCCGATGCTGATTATTTTGTTCTACAGCTTCTGCCAAAGAGGGCCCGGCGGCGTCATCGAGCATAGCTTCTCTCTGAAAAACTATACCCATTTTTTCGTCGCGCCGATTTACCGCAAGGTGCTCATCAAGTCGGCCGTTATCGCCCTGGAAGTGACTCTCGGGGCGTTGCTCGTTGCTTACATCCCCGCCTATTACCTGGCCACGGTCAAGATGAAGAACCGCATCCTGCTGCTCATCATGCTGATCGTCCCTTTCTGGACCAGCCTGCTGATCCGGAACTATTCGTGGATACTCATCCTCGGACGCGAGGGGATCATCAATGTCTATCTCATGCAGTGGGGGATCATCTCCGAGCCGCTGCAGCTGCTCTACTCCGAGTTTGCCGTTGTTTTGGGACTCGTGCACTGGGTGCTGCCGTTTATGATTTTCCCGATTTTCTCGACCGTGGACAACATCGACTTTGACCTGGTCAACGCCGCCAAGAACCTGGGCGCCAACAGCCTCCAGGCGTTTTGGCGGGTCACCCTGCCGCTCAGCATGCCCGGCATCGCCGGAGGCTGTCTGCTGACGTTCATCCTGACGATCGGGTCATTTGTCACCCCTTCCCTCCTGGGGGGGCCGGAGGACCTGATGATCACCATGGTGATCGCCGAGCGGTTCCTGACGCTTTTTGACTGGCCCTTCGGGTCGGCCGCCTCCATCATTTACTTGGCGATCATGATTGCCTTCGTGCTGGTGTATGACCGCTTTGTCGGCCTTAAGCGGATTCTCAATATGTAGGCGGGGAATAACCATGAAAAAAATCATAGTCGGGTTTAATCCCCTCAAATGGGTAACGGTGGTCGTTTATATCTTCATTTTTGCTCCTATTCTGGTGGTTATCCTGATGTCCTTTCATCCCCAGGACATAGTTTCCTTTCCCATGCCGGGCTTTAGCTTCAAATGGTATGCCAAATTCTTGTCGAACGAAAATCTCCTGCGAGCGCTGTGGGTCAGCTTGACGCTCGGGCTTTCGGCGGGTTGCCTGGCCGGGGTCATCGGCACCCTGGCGGCCTTCGCGATCGTGCGCTCCAACCTCCGGATCAAGGCCGCCTTGAACGCGGTCACTTTTGCCCCCATGGTCATCTCAGGGGTTGTCATGGGGGTTGCGATATTGTCGTTTTTTAATGCCATCGGATTTCCTCGGGGATTCTTCAGTTTGGTGGTTACCCATAGCCTGTTTTCGCTACCCTACGTGGTCGTGGTAGTCTCCGCCAGACTGGCCGGTTTCGACCGCAGCCTGGAGGAAGCCGCCATGAACCTGGGCGCCACCCCTTGGCAGACCTTCAGATCCGTCACGTTGCCGCTGATTGCGCCGGGAATAATCGGTGGCATGCTGTTGGCCTTTACGATATCCTTCGACGAGTTTCCCGCAACCCAGTTTCTCTCCACCCCCAGCACGGCCACGGTCCCGATCCGGATTTTTTCCATGATCAAAACCGAGCTCAATCCCCAGATCAACGTGCTGGCAACCATCATGATTGTCATCACGATCGGGGTCCCGCTCATTTCGGAATATTTTTTTCGAAAAAAATGATTGAGCGCCTGCCGATCAGCCTCTAAGGATGAGCGTAATTCGCGCATTGACGGAAAACCAAATTGCGTATGAGGAGGTCGAGCACCCGCGGGTATGCACGAATCCGAACCCGAGGCCGTCAAAGATGCGGTCGGTTGCGAGGTGGGCTGCGTACCGCCGTTTGGCCGCAGCATGTTGCTGCCGGCCTACACGGACCAGGAGTTGACCAAGGCCGAATACGCATGGTTCAATTTAGGAGGGCATCACAAGTCGATCAGAATCCGTTCCTGGGATCTGAAGAAACTTTGCCAGCCGGTGGCGATAGCGGCGCAAGCGGGCCTCTAATCTTGCCGGCGGCCGGATTCGTGAGGGGTGGGGTTACCGGGAGGAAGGCGTAATTTTACGGGACCTCATTTTAAGGCCTCTGCCCGGGAGAATCATCAATGTCGAAGTGCCGTGGGCAACGAGGTCGCGGTTGGCGTTGTACACGTCCGCTTCGGCATAGCAGATCGTATGGCCGGATCGAATCGCGCGCCCCTCGGCCGTCAGCAATCCATTCTCAACCGGTTTGAGGTAATTGAGCTTCAAATCGATGTTCACCAGTCCGGCATCCTCGGGAATTCTCATATAGACCGCCCAGAACGTCGCCGTATCGATCAAAGTGGCCAATACGCCGCCGTGGACGATTCCATAGGCCTGCAGATGGCATTGCTGCGTCCGGAGTTCGATGACCGCCTGGTCCAGGTCGATCGAGGACAACCGCATGGACATATGCATTGGAAAGGAACTGGCGTTGATGATCTCAACCAGCTCACGGATATAGTCCGGATTGGGCCGTAGCAGGGGTTTGCCTTCTGTTTCAATGGACCGACCCACTTCTTCCCTCCGTTTCATCGATCCCGCGACGCGGCCGTTCCGCGGAATTCAGCGGTTGATAAATCGTTCCGATGGATAGAAGCCCGGCGATTCACCCGCCGACAGCCACTTCAATCCCTTGCGCTTCGAGGGTTTCCCGCGCCTGCGCCACCTGTTCGCTGGTGAGGGCCGGCTCGCCCTTGAGCGCATAGTCTTTGCCCAAGCGCCGGTATTTGGGCTCACCCAGGCGATGATAGGGCAGGAGGTCGATGCGGTGCACCCCCGGCAGCGACGACCGGATGAAGCCGGCGATGGCTTCGAGCGCTTCGCGGCTGTCGTTGAAACCGGCGATCAGCGGCACGCGGATCACCAGCGCCCGGCCGGCATGCGCCAGCCGCCGGGCATTGTCCAGGATGAGCCGGTTGTCCCGCCCGGTCAGCCGCAGGTGCTCCGCCGGGTCCATGTGCTTGATGTCGTAAAGGAAGAGATCGACATGGGCGGCGACCTGCGCCAGCACCGGCCATTCGACGAACCCGCAGGTTTCCACCGCCGTGTGGGCGCCCTTCTCTTCGTGCTTGTAGCGCCGCAGCAGCTCGGCGGCGAAGTCCGCCTGGGCCAGGGGCTCCCCCCCGGAAAGCGTCAAGCCGCCGCCCGAAGCCTCGAAATAGAGCGCATCCCGGGCCACTTCGGCCAGCACCTCGTCCACGGTCCGCCACCGGCCGATCAGGTTCAAGGCCTCTCCCGGACAGCGCTCGGCGCACTGCCCGCACCGGTCGCAGCGCTGGGAATCGATGACCTTGACACCCGCGGCCGCCGGATGCAGGGCATCCCGGGGGCACGCCGCCAGGCAGAGATCGCAGCCCAGACAGCGTTCGCGAACCCATACCAGCTCGGGTTTCCCGGCCTGCGACTCGGGATTGCAGCACCACCGGCACGTGAGCGGACAGCCCTTGAAGAACACCGTGGTGCGCACGCCCGGGCCGTCGTGGATGCTGTACGGACGGATATCGAAAATCAAACCCTGTGGGCCTGATTTTCGATAGGGGATGCCGGTGGAACCGCTCATGCTGATGCTGGCGCTTTTGGGCATTTGATGGTGGTAGCTCAAATGGGCGGCTTTGTCAGAAGACCAAGTTCAAGGCGCGCAAGCCCCGCGGAGCGAGGCGTACTGCCGTACGTCGCAGCGACGACGGGGCTAATGCCGCTGTCAGCGGGAAAAAATTGGCCTTCCTGTAGAGCCACGATTTCAGGGAAGCGATTTCAAAGTCCCGGATCAGGCCCGCGGGCAAGGCGTCGTGCGGATTGAGAGCGGAGCGTACGTCAAGTACGTGAGCATTTCAATCCGCATGACAACGCAGCCCCCGGGCCTTAGACGGGGCTTTGAAACCACTTCAGACGCCGTGTTCCGCACGCGAGAGTATCTCCTGCTGAATCTCGCGGCTCAGCAGCGTGAAGTAATCCGAATAGCCGGCCACCCGGATCAGCAGGTTGCGGTGCCGCTCGGGTTGGTCCATGGCCTCGAGCAGCAGCTCGCGGTCGACGATGTTGAACTGCATGTGATGTCCGCCCTGGCTGAAATAGCCGCGGATCAGCGCGGCCAGCTTGTGCAGGTCGCGGTCGTTCTTCACGGTCTGGGGGTTGATCTTGACGTTGAGCAGCGTGCCGTTGGTGCGGGCGTGGTCCAGCTTGGCGACCGAACGCGTGGCGGCCGTCGGGCCCTTCCGGTCGCAGCCCTGCACCGGGCTGACTCCTTCGGACAGCCAGCTGCCGGCCCTGCGGCCGTCCGGCGTGGCGCCCGTCACCTCGCCGAGCGCGATGTGGCTGGTCGTCGGCAGCAGATCCACCCAGTACTTCGCGCCCTGGATGTCGGTGTGGCGCTCCACGGCCGTGCAGAAGATGTCCTGGACCCGCACCGCCAGCTCGTCGGCGCGGTCGTCGTCGTTGCCGTAGCGCGGGGTCTTGTTGGCCAGGGTCTGGCGCATGATCTCGCGGCCCTCCCAGTTCCGGTCCAGAGCTTCGATGAGCTCGGCCATGCCGAAGGTGCTCCGCTCGAAGACATGCGTGCGGATGGCCGAAAGCGCGTCGGCCACCGTGCCGACGGCGACCCCGCTCAGGGTGGCGATCTTGTAGCGCGACCCGCCCGCGTGCCAGTCGGTGGCGGTCGCGATGCAGTCGTCGATCACGGCCGAAGTGAAGGGCACCGGGCAATGTGCGGCGTAGATGCCGCGCACCAGATTGTCGTAGCGCACTTTCATGGCCACGAAGTGCTCCACCTGAGCGGTGAAGGCCGCCATCACTTCCTCGAAGCTCGCAAAGGTCCTGGCGTCCCCGGTGCGCGGGCCGAGGATCTCGCCGGTCATGCGGTCGACGCCGTCGTTGAGGGCCAGTTCCAGGGCTTTGGCCAGGTTGAAATAGCCGCTCGAGGCCATGCGGTCCTTGCCGTCGCAGAAAGCCGCGACGCACCCGTTCAGACTGCTGGCGCGCGCGTCGCTCAGGGTCTTGCCGCGATTGACCATGCCGAGCACCATGACGTCGGCGTTGAACATGGCCGGCATGCCGGTCCCCAGCCGCAGCACCTCGCAGCAGCGCAGCAGGAACTTCGGCTGGGTGACGGAGGCGATTTGGGCCGATAGGCCCGGCTGGGGCAGCAGCGTGTGCTCGAGCGCATCCAGGCACATGAAGGACAGCTCGTTCACTGCATCGCGGCCGCCGCGCGTCAGACCGCCGATGTTCAGGTTTTGGAAATCCGGGTAGGAACTTGAGGTCTGGGACTCACCCGAGTCCTTGGCCAGGGTGATCTCGTCGAACTTGACCCACAGGCAGTCGATCAGCTCCTGGGCCTGCTCCCGTGTGATCTCGCCGGAGTCGATGCTGCGGCGGTAATAGGGATACAGATTCTGGTCGAAGCGGCCCGGGCCGAAGGCGTGGCCGCTGGTCTCCAGGTTGAGCACCAGGTGGGTGATCCAGAACGATTGCAGGGCTTCCCGGAAACTCCGGGCCGGACGGGCCGGGACCTGCGCCAGGGTCGCAGCGACCTGATCCAACTCGGCCCGGCGGACGGGGTCGGCCTCCATCCCGGCCAGGCGGCGGGCTTCGGCGGCGTAGCGGCCGGCAAAAAGGATCGCGCCCCGGCAGGCCAGGGCCACCGACTCCAGGAACTGCCTCCGGTCGAGGCCATCCGCGCCACGGACATCCAGCCGTTCGAGCGAACGCTCCACGTCGGCGATGATGCCCTCCAGACCCTTGGCGAGCACTTTGTCGTAGGCCGCCTGGAAGTGTCCGATCGTGCGCGAGCGGAAATAGTTGTAAATCACGCCGCGCTCATCCGCCTTCCAGATTTCCGGCGGCACGACCGCGTTGATGCGGTCGGCGATCTGACGGTTCCGCCAGTAGGGGAAGACCTCCTCCCTCAGGATGCGCTTGGTCTCGTCGCTGACATAAAAGGGCGTATCCCTGCGGGTCGCCAGGCGATCCAGGTCGCGTTCGATCCAGGCGCAGTTGATCTCGGGGTAAACGGGAGAGCCCCGCGGCGTGAGGGTCTTCATGCCGACGATCAGCTCGTCTTCCTGAATCGTCACCGGCTGCTCGGCCAGGACGCGGTAGAGCATCTTGCCGCGTCGGATCGCGGTTGGCTCACCCTCGGTTTCCTGGTAGCTGCGCGTGACCGTCACCGCCCGATAGGGGTGGACTTCCGGGCGGGTGTTCCGATTGCGCTCGATCCCGAGGCGGACGCGGCCGGTGGGTCCGGTTGGGGCGGCTTGCGCCGGGCCGCTGGCTGATTGGAGGCGGTCCATCGTGATCACGGTCATGGTTGACTCCTATCCACATGTCTCGGTGTTGGATTCTTGGATTTGGTTTTCACTCGTTCCAGCGCCGGCCGGCTGGGGGTTGTGTTTCCCGCCTTCCGGCCGGCGGCCTGCTTCATCGTCTCGGTCGCGCGCCCCACGTGCTCCCGCGCCAGCGCCTCCGCGCGCTCGGCTTCGCCCCGGGATACGGCCAGAACGATGGCCTTCAGTTCCGCAAGGGTCGTCCGGATGGTTTCCTCGTCCCGCGGCAGGTAGGCATGGATGTGGTAGCGGTGAAGGTTGGTGTGAACGGTTTCGAGAAAAAACCGATGCAGCGGGTTGCCGGCCAGCCGGGCCAGCGCCAGGTGGATATCCTTGTCCGCCTGCATGAACGCATCCCATTGGTCCGGCCCTTCTTCGGCCAGGGCTTCGGCCTGGGCGATCAGCCGATCGACGTCGCCCATAAGTCTGGGATTGGCCTGCCGGGCGGCACGGCGGGTGACCAGCCCCTCGAGGTCCTGCCGGAACTCGGAAATCTGCTCCATGGTGATCCGCTGGGACTGCACGAAAAGCCCCAGGCTCTCGGCCATGCAGTCCGCATTGAGCGGTTTGACGAAAATCCCCCCGCGATGGCCCTTGCGGATCTCGACCAGCCCTTTCTGCTCCAAGACCCGCAGCGATTCCCGCAACGTATTGCGGCTGACGTCCAGCATCCCCTGCAACACGCGCTCGGAGGGCAGCCGGTCGCCGGCCGCAAGGCCGCCCTGCAGGATGGCATTCTCCACCTGCTGAATGATGCTCTCGAACGCGCGAACCTGGCGGACCTTGGTGAACATATCAATGGTTCAACCATACCGAATCCATCGGCTCTCTGTCAAGCTCGAAACGGGTCGGCCGGGGTCAGGTTATTCTTGCCTGCTGCGAGACACCCTGTTATGACTCCGACGACAAATCCAATCCGGACGGTTGCGGCGCATCCCGGCTAAAACCCCGCCGCGCCCGGTTCCGATCGAAGGTGCACCTGCTTGCTGGAAGGAGACAGTCCATGCGTTTGAAAAGCCCTCTTCGGAAATGGCCCCTGCTGGTGCTCGGCATCGCCGCCGCCGTCCTGTTCGCCGGCGGAAGCCCGGCGCAAGCCGCCCCCAAGGCCAAGAACGTCATCGTACTCATCGCCGACGGCTGCTCGGCCGAGCAGTACACCTTCGCCCGCTGGTTCAAGGGCGCTCCGCTCTCCTTCGACCCCTACCGCGTCGGCGCGGTTCAGACGTACATCGCCGACTCGGTGATCGCCGACTCGGCCCCCGCGGCCAGCGCCTTTGCGACCGGCGTGCGCACGAGCGACAAGTTCATCAGCGTGGGGCCGCACCCGGACACCATCAGCGGGGTGCCGGTTCCGCCGGAAGACCTCCGCTACCGACCCGTGGCCACGGTCCTCGAGGGGGCCAGGCTGCTTAAAAAATCCACCGGCATCGTCGCCACCTCCCGTGTAACGCATGCCACTCCGGCCGCCTATGTCGCCCACACGGTCTCCCGCAGCAACGAGAACGACATCATGGAACAGGCCGTCTATCAGGGAATCGACGTGGTTTTCGGCGGCGGCCGGCGTCTGTTGATTCCCAAGGAACTCAAAGGCCAACGGGTCGACGGCGCCAATCTCTACGAGGCTCTCAAGGGCTGGGGATACCAGATCGTCGAGAATCGGCAGGACCTGGAAAAAACCGGCTCCGGCCGGGTGTTCGGAATGTTTGCCCCCAGCCACATGGATCCGGAGATCGACCGTTCCCGGCTGCACCCCGATCAGCCGACGCTGGAGGAGATGACCCGCAAGGCCATCGAACTCTTGTCCCGGGACCCGGACGGTTTTTTCCTGATGGTGGAAGGCAGCCAGGTCGACTGGGCCTGCCACGCGAACGATCCGGCCTACCTGCTGAGCGACCTGCTCGCTTACGACCGGGCGGTCGCGGCCGCCCTGGATTTCGCCAAACGGGACGGCCGGACGCTCGTGCTGGCCATGTCCGACCACAATACCGGCGGATTTTCCATCGGCAACCAGGCCTCGAACGGCATCTACCCCCAGATGAAAGTCGAAGCGTTCCTGGACCCGTTCCGCAAAATGCAGGCCTCGTCCGTGCGGATGTGGGAACTCATCGCCCCGGACCGGACCACGGCGCGGGTCAAGGCGGTCGTCAAGGAGGGCTGGGCTATGGACATCGCCGATGAGGACGCGCAGCAGATTCTGTCCTTGGCCGCGTCCTACAAAGACAGCGCTAATCAGGCCATCGGCGAGGTGCTCTGTCCGAAATACACCTATGTCGGCTGGACCACCCACGGCCACTGCGGCGGCGACGTGCCGCTGCACGCCTTCGGCCCCGGCAAACCCTCCGGGGTGCTGGCCGCCCCCGACATCGCCCGCGTCTGCGCCGACGCCATGGGCTTCGATTTGCATAAACTCACCCAGAGACTGTTCGTCCCCGCCGCCCAGGCCTTCACCGACGGCCGGGTCACGATGGACCAGAGCGACCCGGCCAATCCGGTGGTGACCATCACAGCGGCCGGCAAAACCGCCGAGCTGCCGGTGAACCAAAGCCGGCTGAAGATGGGTGAGCGGATGTATGCGCTGGAGGGGGTCGTGGTGTATGTCCCCAACACCGACAAGGCCTACATCCCGCTGCAGGCCGTTCAGATGATCCGGGGGGCGCGGACGGCCCTGCCGAAGATCGCGCCCTGAGGCATGCGTTCCGCACCGCGGCGCAGATAACCGGTGCTTGACAGTTAAAAAAAATCCAACTAAAAAGCTAAAGAATTTCGACGGGGGCCAATCCGATCCATCATCCGCAATTCCAAATCAAACCGCAGGAGGGATTTCATGGCAGACTACTTGATCAATGTGTTCCTGGACGATGCGAAGATGAAAATCATCGAGGGCGCAGGCCTTGCCGGGCAGGTTAAGGATATCGGCGGCAAGAAGGCGATTCAGGTGCCGGTCAACGAGAAAGAGCAGAAGAAGCTCGTCAAGGGCTTCCCGGATCTCCAGTTCGACGCCAGCAACGCCTGCGTTCTGCCTGCCGAGGCGGAGAACAAGCTGGTGGACATCATCGGCCAGATGAAAGTCCTGGACGTGATGAAAGTGGCTATCATGAAACTCTACAGTCCATTGGCCGGCAAGGCGATCCGCTCGGCTCAGCGCTAAAAGCTCATCTCCGAACTAATCGCCGAAGCAGGGTTTATCAACGCTTCCTAAGCGCCTTACCTATTCGCACCGCATGCCGGGGCAAGGTAAGGCGCCGGCGTTTTTAGCGTGTGCCGTTCGCGCCTGTTGACGCGACCGGCCCATCGCCGGCCGCACCCGAGCCGACCGAACGAGCGTGTTTTCATGAATTTCCTTTTTCTGTCCATCGTCCTGATCGCTTTTGCCGCTGCCGGCTGGCGCGAGCTGGCGGGGCTGGTCGCGCCGGGGCAGCCGCCGCCCATGGAGGCGCTTTCCAAGGCCATGGTCGAATCGGCGGCCGGAGCCGTGGATCTGGCCCTGGGGTTGGTCGGGATCATGACTCTGTTTCTGGGTCTCATGAAGGTGGCCGAGGCCGGCGGCCTGCTGAAGATCATCGCCCGCCTGATTCGCCCGCTTATGCTGCGGCTGTTCCCTGAGGTGCCGGCCGGACACCCGGCCATGGGCGCCATGATCCTGAACCTTTCGGCCAATGTTATGGGACTGGGCAATGCCGCGACCCCCTTCGGCATCCGCGCCATGCAGGAGCTGAACCGGCTGAATCCGAACCCGGGAACCGCCACCGATGCCATGGCCCTGTTCCTGGCGATCAACACCTCGAGCGTCACCCTCCTGCCGACCGGAGTCATCGCCCTGCGCGCGGCAGCGGGTTCGGCCGATCCGGCCGCCATCCTTCCCACCACGCTGTTCGCCACCGTCTGCTCGACCCTGACCGCCGTTTTCGCCGCCAAGCTGCTCGGCCGGTTTTACCGCCGGCGCCAGCCGGTTGGCGAAGCCGTTTCGCCGGTTTCCGAGCCGATTGCCGGGGCGCTCGACGCCGACCGGGCGCCGGAGGAGGAGGCCCCCGCCTACCCTGCCTGGGTAACCGCCATCGTCTTGGCGATCGGCGCGACGTTTTTTGGCCTGACGGTTTCCTACGGGAAAACCCTGTCGCCCTGGATCCTGCCGGGGTTGATGACGGGGTTTCTCGTCTTCGGGGCTGTCCGGCGCGTACACGTATACGAGGTCTTTGTGGAAGGCGCCAAAGAAGGGTTTCAGGTGGCGATCAAGATCATCCCCTACCTGGTGGCCATTCTGGCGGCCGTCGGCATGCTGCGGGCCAGCGGGGCCATGGAGGCCATGGTGACGGCGCTTGGGCCCTGGACCGCCCGGGTCGGCCTTCCCGCCGAGGCCCTGCCCATGGCGTTGATGCGCCCGCTGTCCGGGTCCGGGGCGTTCGCCGTTCTGGCCTCGATCATCAACGACCCGTCCATCGGCCCCGACAGCTACACCGGCTGCCTCGTATCGACCCTCCAGGGGTGCACGGAAACGACCTTTTATGTTCTGGCCGTCTACTTCGGCGCCGTCCAGGTGCGCCGCATCCGTTACAGCCTGGCCGCCGGGCTGGCCGCCGACGCCGCCGGCATTGCCGGATCGATCGCGGCCTGTCTCTATCTCTTCGGTTGAGTCGATGAACTGTAAAAAGTCATCCGAATCGATGGCTTCGTAAAAAGACCAAGATCAAGGCGCGCGAATCTCGTGCCGCGAGGCGTTTGTTGCAGTACGCCGCAGCGGCAGCGAGATGAAGCGCAACGCAGAGATTTGGACTATTTACGAAGTCATCTGAGTTGATCATCGGCCGGGTTCGGGTGTATGCTTTCCGGCGAGGAGAAAGAAAACCATGATACGACGCCTAAGCATGATGGCCATGGTCCTGGCGGCGGCGGGGCTTTGGTCCGCCCCGGCCGCGTGGCCGGCCAGCCTTTTCACTCCCGGCGGTACGGCCGACTCGCAGGCTCCGATCGAAATCGTCTCCGATCGGATGGTTGCCAACACGACCGAAAAATGGGCCGACTTTCTGGGATCGGTGGTGGCCACGCAGGGCAAGTTCTCGATGACCGCAGACGCCCTGCGGATCTATTACGAGGGCGATCTCCTGAACGCGCCCAAAGGCGGGTCCACCCAGGACCGCATCCAAAAGATAGAGGCGACCGGCCGGGTGCATATCGTCTCCGACCAATACACCGCGGATTCCGAACGCGCCGAGTATCTCCCGGCCAGCGATGTGCTGACCCTGAGCGGAGAGGGCTCACGGGTGCTGAGCGGCAAGAACACCCTGACCGGATCGAAAATCGTCCTAAAACGCTCCGAGGGGAAGGCGCTCGTGGAAGGCGGGGGCGCCGAGCGGGTCAAAGCGGTCTTTTACCAGGAGGAAAAAGGCGCGGGCGCGGAACCCGGTAAGGCCGAGAAAGCGAAACCATAGCCGGTCTCATTGCTCCGGACCGGACGTCGGCTTAAGGTGCAGCGGTTTTTTGGGCGGAGTTATATATTCGGGTCCTGATCCGGCGCAGCTTTCGGATCCGGTCGGTCCTCAGCAGCAGGTCGATCCACTCCCGGAAAAGAGGCGCCAGCGCCTGGGGCGGCGTCGGTTGAGCGGCACGCAGCGCGGCTTCCGCTTCGGCCAAGGCCTGCGCCAGATCCGACCGGCCGGGGTCCTGCCGCAGCAGGCTTCGATAAATCTCAACCGACTTTTCCCAGTGCCCCTGCTCGGCGAAAACCCGGGCGAGCGTTGCCGTGCCCTGATGATAATCCGTCCCCATAATCCACTCCGTCAGCGGTCCGGCGGCCGCTGGGGTTTCACCACGATCTCATCCTGGCCGATCATGCCGAAGTCCTTGCGGGCCACGCTTTCAATGTACTTCGGGTCGTTTTGCAGCCGGTCGATTTCCACGCCGAGGTCGAGGTTGTCCTGAACGATCTGGCGGTTCTGGTCCTGGATGCGGTCCCGTTCCTTTTTCATCATATTGAAATCGGCGAGCCCGCGCTCGCTGAAAACAATGAAAAACAGCAGCGCGATGATGAAGCCAACGACCGCAACCAGCAGAAGGCCCTGTTTTTTCGTCATCGCCCGCGAACACTCCCCTTGAGTGCGGTCAACAGCGCCCGCGCCTCCGGGCTTCCGAAGACCAGGCTGGCGGATAGATAAATGATCACTCCGGCGGCCATGCTGGCGGCAACCCCCAGCGCCAGGCTGGCGGTCGACTGGCCTGCGCCGTGGATCAAGAGCCGCGACACTCCCAGCACGCCCGGCGCCATCAGCCCCGCGCTGAGGAGCGACCGGACCAGGCAACGCGTTGTCGTGCGCCAATCCATCCCGACGAGTTTCCGCCGCAGGGCCGCCAAGAGCAGCACCAGGTTCAGCATCGAAGCCAGCGACGTGGCCAACGCCACCCCTCCGTGGGCCAGAGGATGCATGAACGCGATACCCAGCAGCAGATTGGCCAGAATCGAAAAGACCGCCGCCCGCACCGGGGTTTTGCTGTCCTGCATGGCAAAAAAAACCGCTACGACGATGCGCACGGTCGAGAACGCCCACAGGCCTAAAGCATAGTATGAAAGCGCCTGAACCGTCAACCGCGCGTCCACCGCGCTGAACTCGCCGCGGGCAAACAGCACGGTGACGATCGGCTCGGCCAAAAGGATCAAACCGGCGGCCGCCGGAATAGTGGCGAACGAAACCAGCCGCAGGGCATATTCGAAGGTTTCGCGCAACGCCCGCATATCTCCGACCGCCGCATGGCGGGCCAGGCTCGGCAGGATCACGGTCGCGGCGGCCATGGCGGCCACTCCCAACGGGAACTCCACCAAACGGTCCGCGTAATACAGGTAGCTGACGCTGCCTTCCGGAAGCAGCGAAGCGAGCATCGTGCCCACCAGGATGTTGAGGTGATACGCCGCGCCGCCCACCACGGCCGGCACCATGAGCCGCGCCATGCGCGCCAGGGCCGGGTGGCGGCGCCGCGGCGGCCGCCAGGGCTGCAGCCCATACCGCTTGAGCAGCGGCGCCTGCATCAGCAGCTGAGCCGCGCCGCCGATGAGAAGCCCCACGGCGAGAGCGAGCACGGGTCGGTCCAGAAACGGTGCGACCCCG
This sequence comes from Desulfobacterales bacterium, assembly GCA_030834695.1. Lineage (GTDB taxonomy): Bacteria > Desulfobacterota > Desulfobacteria > Desulfobacterales > SpSt-501 > SpSt-501. The sequence goes on along the minus strand of JAUQXK010000143.1, from coordinate 26,291 downwards.
GCCAGGGAGCCGATCATGGCAAGGTTCAACAGGCACGGCGCCAGGGCCGGCGCTGCGAAACTGCCGTAAACGTTGAGCGCTCCCATGAACAGGGCCACGATGCCGCCCGCGATCAAATAAGGCAGCATCAATCGAACCAGAGTCAGGGTCAGTTCCACCTTGGGTTCGGAAAAGCCGGGGGTGATCGCCGGAACGATCCAGGGCGCCGCCCATACCGCTGCCGCGCAAACCCCCAAAAGCATCACGGCAATCCCGTGCACGGCCGAACGGAAAAAATCGCCGGCCGCTGCTTCGCCCTCTTTCCAGCGCACCTCGGTGAGGATGGGGACCAGCGCGGAGTTGAGCGTTCCCTCCGCGACCAGGCGGCGAAACAGATTGGGAATGCGAAACGCGGCCAGAAATGCGTCCGCGCTGAACCCGGCTCCGAAATACCAGGCGATCACCGCGTCGCGGGCATACCCCAACATGCGGCTGAGGACCGTGGCCAGCGCCACCGTCACCGTCGCGCGGGTCAGATGCGGGGCGGCCGCAGCCGTCGTCGACCCTTCCGCGCCGGCTGCCGGGGGGAGATGGCGATTGGGCGATATCAACAGAAACTTCTTGACATATTCGGTTGAATTATTTATCTAATCAACTTTAGCAATAACCGTTGAAAGGAGCAATCAGCTTGGCTAACCACGCATCGGCGCTCAAGCGCGCGCGCCAGAACGAAACCCGCAGACTGCGCAACCGGACGGTGAAAACCCGCATCAAGAACGTCGTCAAATCCGTACGCCAGGCCGTTGAGGCGCAGTCGCCGGAAGCGGCAACGACCACGCTCAACCAGGCCAAATCCATGATCGCCCAGGCGGCCAAGAAGGGCGTGATCCACAAGAAAAACGCATCGCGCAAGATCTCCCGGCTGTCCAAACTGGCGCAGCGGCCGAAAGCCTGATCCATCGCCCTCGCTTACTTTTCTTAGAAGTTGTTAGACGAATCATCACGATACCCGGATCGATGGCTTCGCCAAGAGGCCAAGGCCAAGGCGCGCGAATCTCGTGCCACGAGGCGTACGTTTGCGCAACGCCGGCATTGGGCTCTTGGCGAAGCCATCAGAAGTCGTCGGTGAAGCGGTTGAAGATGCGTTCGGCGATTCGCGTCGCCACCATGGCGGCCATCCGGCGCTCCCGCTGCTCGTTTTCGAATTTGTCGTCCGTGACCGGGTAGGCTTCATAGTCGGAAAGCCCTTTGGCCTCCCAGATCACCCGGCCATCCGCCTGCACCAGCTGCACATCCAACCGCAACGTCACCCGGCGTTCTCCGGCCGCATCCTTTCGTCGGGAGGAGACCGTCTGGGTATCGAGGGATCGGATCACTCCCCGCATGAGCAGATCGGCCGTCGAGGGATCGGCGCCGATGATGGTTTCGCTGCGCTTGGTGAATTCGAAGACGATGGCATTGGTGACCAACACTTCCAGCCCGTCCTGGTTGGTCCGGTTTTGAAAAGTTTCGACGTAAATGGTTCGTGCGTTTCCAGGCAGTTGGATCGGCCCCTGGAATCGGTATCCGCAAGCCATCAGCATCGCCATCGCCGCCGCAACGAACGCGGCGGCGGCGGCGATCGGTACGCCGGATCCAGCAGCCGCATGGGATCGGTTTAATCGCACGGATGCTCCTGACCCCGGTCGTCGGGCGCCATCAGACCACCAGGTTGACCAGTTTGTTCTTTACCACGATGACTTTCCGAACGGTCCGGTCCTGCACGAACTTGCGCACGTTCTCGTCGGCGAGGGCCATTTGCTTCACCGCCTCATCGTCGGCGTCGATTCCCGCCGTGATCCGACTGCGCAGCTTGCCGTTCACTTGAACGACGATCAGCACCTCGTCGCGCTCGATGGCGTCCTCGCTCCATCCCGGCCAGGACGCCAGCAGGATGCTCTGGGTATTCCCGAGCGCCGCCCACAGCTCCTCGGCGATGTGCGGCACGATGGGCGCCAGCATCAGCGTCAGGGACTCAATGGCCAGACGCATCACTCCGGCCCCTGCCGGGCCGGGATTCTTCCCGTCGAGAAGGGCCATGGCGTTGAAAAGCTCCATGACCGCGCTGATGGCCGTGTTGAAGTGAAACCGCTCCTCGATGTCCCGCGTGACCTTGCGGATCGTTTCGTGCGTCTTGCGGTACAGCCCCTGCAACGGCTCGTCCAGGTCGCGCAGTCGGCCCGCATACGGCTGCGCCGAAGCCGCCACCGGCATCCAATCCGCCGCCAGCCGCCAGACCCGGTTGAGGAACCGGAAGCCGCCCTCGACCCCCTGCTCGCTCCACTCCAGGTCCCTTTCGGGCGGCGCGGCAAAGAGGCAGAACAGCCGCGTGGTGTCGGCGCCGTACCGCTCCAGCAACGTGTTCGGGTCGATCACGTTCTTCTTGGACTTGGACATCTTCTCCACCCGCCCCACGACCACCGGCCGGCGGCACTGGCCGCAGAAGCGCGCACCGCCTTCGGCGTGCGCGTCGGTCGGGAAAAGAAAGCCGTGCTCTTCGCAGGCGATCGTCTCCTTGCACACCATGCCCTGGGTCAGCAGGCGGGTGAACGGTTCCTTGAAGGATACCAGACCCTCGTCCTGCAGCACCCGCGTGTAGAACCTCGAGTAAAGCAGATGCAGGATGGCGTGTTCCACCCCTCCGATATATTGGTCGACCGGCATCCAATAGTCCACGGCCGCGGGGTCGAACATGCCCGTGTGGCAGTCCGGGCTGCAGAACCGCTCGAAGTACCAGGAGGATTCGACGAAGGTGTCCATGGTGTCGGTCTCCCGCTTGGCCTCGGTGCTCCCGCAGGTCGGGCAGACTGCCCGCACGAAGCGATCCAGGGTCGGCAGCGGCGACTGCCCGCCCTCCAGCAGATCGGCGTCTTCGGGCAGAACGACCGGCAGGTCCGCCGCCGGCACCGCGACGATGCCGCAGCGCTCGCAATGAATGATGGGGATCGGCGCCCCCCAGTAACGCTGCCGCGAAATGCCCCAATCCCGCAGCCGAAAGCTCACGGTGCGGCGGCCGAGACGGTTCGTCTCCAGGTGGGCCGCGATGGCTTCCTGGGCCTCGCGGTTCGGCAGCCCGTTGAAGGCGCCGGAGTTGACCATGATCCCCTCGCCGGCATAAGCCGCGTCCATGGCGCCGGGGTCCAGTTCGCTGCCGGCGGGTTGGACCACGACGACGATCGGCAGGTCGTATCGCTTGGCGAATTCGAAATCGCGCTGATCATGAGCCGGCACGGACATGACGGCCCCGGTCCCGTATTCCATCAGGGCGAAGTTGGCGGTGTAGATGGGCATCCGGCGGCCGGTCATCGGATTGAGGCAACAAGCGCCGACGAACACCCCTTCCTTTTCATAGCTCTCGACGGCCTTGGCCGAGCGGTCCTGGTGCGAGATCCGCTCGACGAAGGCCAGCACCTCGGCCTCTTGAGGGGTCCCCTGGCACAGCTTCGGAACCAGAGGATGCTCGGGCGCCAGGCACATGAACGTCGCCCCGAAAACCGTGTCGTGGCGGGTGGTAAAAACCGGGATCTCGCCGTCGCCGTTTTCCAAGGGGAAGCGGATCTCCGCTCCCAGGCTCTTGCCGATCCAGTTTTTCTGCATGGTGATGACTTTTTCGGGCCATCCCGGCAACTGGTCGCAATAAAGCAGCAGATCCTCGGCGTAGCGCGTGATGCGAAAGAACCATTGCCAGAGTTTCTTCTGGCGCACGGGTTTGCCGCAGCGCCAGCACATGCCGGCCTCCACTTGCTCGTTGGCCAGCACGGTCTGACAGGGGTCGCACCAGTTGACGTAGGACTCCTTGCGGAAGGCCAGCCCTTTTTCATACATGCGCAAAAAAAGCCACTGCTCCCAGCGGTAGTATTCCGGCCGGCAGGTCGCGACCTCCCGCCGCCAGTCGTAGCTGAACCCCAGCCGTTTCAGCTGCGAGCGCATGTTGTCGATGTTGGCGTAGGTCCAGCGCGCCGGGTGGGTCCGGTTGGCAATGGCGGCGTTCTCGGCCGGCATGCCAAAGGCGTCCCAGCCCATGGGGTGCAGCACGTTCAAGCCGCGCATGCGCTTGTAGCGCGCCACCACGTCGCCGATGGTGTAATTGCGCACGTGGCCCATGTGGATGTTGCCCGAGGGGTATGGGAACATCTCCAGCAGATAGTATTTGGGCCGGCCGGGGGCTTCGCTGACCCGAAACAGGTTTTCAGACTCCCAGCGCCCCTGCCATTTGCGCTCCAGGACCTGCGCATCGTACCGTTCGTCCATGCTCGGATGCGTCCCTTCGTTCGAATTCGACTCGTCCCGGCTCCCCTGCCCCGGCAACCCGCCCGGATGCGGAGGCAGACTCGTCGGATGAGCCGGTCTGGATTGTTAAAAATTTTTTAATGCCATACAATAGCGGGAACTGCAAGAATGCATCCATAATTTCGTTTGACTTGTTTTCAGCAATTTCATATGGAAACAGGGATTTTTAACCGGAAACCACCCGACTGACCGACAACGACCACAAAGGGCTCATGAGCGCTAAAATTCTCATCAACGCCAGCGACCCGGAGGAAATCCGGGTCGCCACCGTGAAAGACGGCCGCCTGGAGGAGTTCCGCATTGAAAGCGCGGCGCGGGCGATCACCCAGGGCAATATCTACAAAGGGGTCGTCGCGCGCGTCGAGCCCAGCTTGCAGGCGGTCTTCGTCGACTATGGGGCCGAGCGCAACGGCTTCCTTCAGAAGCACGACATTCACGACGACTATTATCACGAGGACGATTCCCGCGACGTCCCCCTGCATCGTCTGGTCAAGCGCGGGCAGGGCGTGATGGTGCAGATCGCCAAAGACCCCATCGGCACGAAGGGGGCCATGCTCACCACCCTCATCTCGCTGCCGGGCCGGCATGTCGTTCTCATGCCGGGCCATTCGGTGCGCGGGGTGTCGCGCAAGATCGAGGATGACGCCGAGCGCACCCGGCTGAAACAGATCGTCGGCGAATTGGAAATCCCCGAAAACTTTGGCGTCATCGTGCGCACCGCCGGCCAGGGCTGCTCCAAGACCATGATCTCCAAAGATCTGAAGGATCTCCTGCGCCTGTGGAAGACCATCAAAAGCAAGGTGATGAAAGAACCGCCCACCGCCCTGCTCTACAAGGAGAGCGCCCTGGTGATTCGTTCGATCCGCGACTCCTTCAGCCCGGAGGTTTCGGAAATCCTGATCGACGAAGCGAACGTGTTCCGCGAGGCCCAGGAACTGATCAATATTTTCTCGAGCAAACACAACCAGGTGGTCAAACTCTACGATGGCGACAAGCCGATTTTCTCCAAGTTCCAGCTCGAGGAGCAGATTGCGTCCATTTTCGAAAACCGGGTCCGGCTCAAATCCGGAGGCTCCATCGTCATCGCCCCCACCGAGGCCCTGGTGGCCATCGACGTCAATTCGGGCAAGTCCACCCACGAGAAATCGGTCGAGCAGACCGCGTTCCAGACCAACCTGGAGGCCGCCGAGGAGATCGCCCGCCAGCTGCGGCTGCGGGACCTGGGGGGGCTGATCGTAATCGACTTCATCGACATGAAGGAGGCCAAGCACCGCGCCGAGGTCGAACGGGCCTTGAAGAACCACGTCAAGCTGGACCGCGCCCGCTCCAAGGTCGGACGCATCTCGAAGTTTGGCCTGCTCGAAATGTCCCGGCAGCGCATTCACCCGTCCATCGAATTCGGCAGCCACGTCACCTGCCGCTGCTGTCAGGGGAAGGGTATGGTCCCGGGCACCGAAGCGCTGGGAATCGCCTTCCTGCGCAAGCTCGGCCTGGCGGTCAGCAAAACGGATATCGGCCGCGTCAAGGGCGTCGTCCCGCCGGCCGTCGCCGACTATCTGCTCAACCGCAAGCGCCGGGACATCGTGGAGTTGGAGAAGCGCCGGGACATCACCATCGACATCGAGGGCGACGCCAGCCTGCTGCCGTTCGAAAGCCGGATCGAAACAGCGCCGTGAGACGGTGTCCGAAGGGCGCCCGGGACCCCTGGCCGAGTCCGCCGGCCGGCCGGAATGCATTAAGGGTTTGACGACGAAACAATTTTCAAGTATATCAGCGCCACTTTCATTTTAAGGAGGTCGTATCTTGGTCAGCATCGCTTATGCCATGGGACAAGGAGGCGCGCCGGATGGCGCCGCCGCTAGTTTTACCAGTTTCATCCCCCTCATCCTGATGTTCGTGATCTTCTATTTTCTGCTCATCCGCCCCCAGCAGAAACGCAACAAAGATCATCGCGGCATGATTGCCAATTTGAAAAAGGGCGACCGCATCGTCACCTCCGGAGGGCTTCACGGCCGCATCACCGGGATGGACGAAACCACCCTCACGGTGGAAATCGCCGACAAGGTCCGGGTGAAGATCAACCGCAGCAATGTGGCCGGGATCGTCCAATCGGCGCCTCCCGCCGCAGCCGAAACCAAAGAGAGCTGAATCACCACCGCTGCCCATCCTCGCTGCCGGCCGCCCACGCGGCATGCTCGGTATGCCGGCCGCATGCGATGCGGCCGGATCGCTGAATTTCGTTGAAGGCACCCGAAGGGAAGACGATGTGAAACGCTTTTCCGTGAGATTGGTCATAGTTCTGGCGGTGATCGCCGCTGCCATCCTCTATTGCATCCCGACGTTTCGGCCTGAAATCTGGCCGCACAATAAAATCAACCTGGGGTTGGACCTGCAGGGCGGCATGCACCTGGTGTTGGCGGTCGACACCGCGAAGGCCGTGGAAAGCGCCGTCGAACGCAGCTACCAGGACTTGCGGGAGTTGGTTCGGAAAAACCAGATCCAGGCCGTCAGCCCGGAACGCCCGTCGCCCACCCGCATCCTGGTGCGGGTTCAGGGCCGAGAAAACATCGAAAAGTTCAAGGGCATCCTGGAGAAGGAACTGCGCGAGTTGAAAATCAGCGCCCAGACGCCGGATCCCGACACGTATGTGGCGACGATGGAACTCCCGGGCGCGGAGGCGGACCAGATCAAAAAGCTGGCCGTCGATCAGGCGCTCGAAACCATCCGCAACCGGGTCGATCAGTTCGGAGTGTCCGAGCCGGACATCCGCCGCCAGGGCGACGACCGCATCCTGATTCAGCTTCCCGGCATCCAGGACACTCAGCGCGCCAAGGATCTGATCGGCCGCACGGCCCTGCTGGAGTTCAAGCTGGTGGACGAATCCCGCGACGTGAACACCGCGCTGCAGGGCAGCGTGCCGCCGGGCAGCGAAGTGCTCTACAAAGTCGATGAGGACGCGGCCACCAAACGCACCTCGCGGACCCCGTTCCTGCTCAAAAAAACCACCTTGCTTACCGGCGCCTCGCTGACGGACGCGCGCGTCCAGATCGACTCCCAGTACGGCGAACCCTATGTCTCGATCGAATTCGATCGCAAGGGTGCACGCGCGTTCGAGCGCATCACCGGAGAAAACGTCGGCAAGCGCTTGGCGATCGTGCTGGACAACAAGGTCTACTCCGCCCCGACGATCCAGGAAAAAATCGGGGGCGGCAAAGCCCGCATCACCGGCCGATTCACCATGGAGGAGGCCCGCGACCTGGCCATCGCGCTGCGGGCCGGCGCGCTGCCCGCACCGGTGACGGTTCTGGAAGAGCGCACCGTCGGCCCGTCTCTCGGCTACGATTCGATCCGCCAGGGCATGTTCGCCATGGCGGTCGGGGGTGCGCTGCTGTTGCTGTTCATGGCGCTTTATTACAAGCTCTCCGGGCTCCTGGCGGACTTCGAGGTCCTGCTCAACATCGTGCTGACCGCCGCCGGCCTGGCGGCCTTCGGCGCGACCCTCACCCTGCCGGGCATCGCCGGGACGATTCTGTCGGTCGGCATGGCCCTGGACAACAACATCCTGATCTACGAACGGATCCGCGAGGAGCTGCGCCTCGGCAAAACCCCGCGCGGCGCGGTGGATTCAGGGTTTGACCGCGCCACGCTGACCATTCTCGACGCGAACGTGACCACCTTGATTGCCGCGGCCGTTCTCTACCAGTTCGGGACCGGGCCGGTGCGCGGCTTCGCCGTCACGCTGAGCCTGGGCGTGGTGGCGAGCATTTTCACCGCCGTCGTCGTATCCCGTCTGGTGTTCGACTACATCCTGAACACCCAGAAGGTCAAAACCATCAGCATCTGAACAAGGGACGCCTTTCATGTCGATCGAAATCATCAAATCCAACATCAACCTGGATTTCGTGGGCAAGCGCAAGTGGGCCTACACGTTTTCCGGGATCCTGCTGCTGCTCAGCATCCTTTCGCTCGTCGCCCGGGGCCCCAAGTACGGGGTCGACTTCGCCGGCGGTTCCATCATCCAGGTCAAGTTCGCGGCCGCCGCATCCATCGACAAGATCCGGGACGGTCTGCGCGACACGGGCGTCGAAACGGTTTCCGTGCAAAGCATGGGGGAGGCCAAGGACAACGAATTCCTGATCCGCACCGACACGATGGAGACCGGCCAGGACTTCACCTCCAAACTGACCCAGAACCTCACGGCGGCGACTGGAGCCGGGGTGGAAGTCCGGCGGCTGGAAATGGTGGGGCCCCAGGTCGGAAACGATTTGAAGGAAAAGGCATTGCTCGCCATCCTGTTCTCCCTGCTGCTGACGGCCGTCTATATTTCGGGCCGGTTCGAGTTCAAATGGCATCAGAGTGCCATCATTGCAGCCATCCTCGGGGGTGCGGTTTACGCCCTGTACACCTTCAACGTGCCCATGCACTACATCATTCCGGCGGCCCTGGCGGTCACCCTGGTGCTGTTTTGGATCTTCGGCCTGAAGTACGCCCTGGGCGGCATCGCTGCCCTGATCCACGATGTGACCATCTCGGCCGGCGTGCTGTCGATTCTGGACAAGGAGTTCACCATCACCGTCATCGCGGCGCTCCTGACCATCATCGGCTATTCGCTGAACGATACGATCATCGTCTATGACCGCATCCGTGAGAATGTCCGCAAACTCGCGAAAACGCCCCTCGGCGTGATCATCAACCGCAGCGTCAACGAAACCCTGAGCCGGACCATCATGACCCAGGGCCTGACATTGGTCATGGTCATTTCGCTTTTCATCTTGGGCGGCGAGATCATTCACGATTTCGCCCTGGCACTCCTGGTCGGCTTTGTCGTGGGGACCTATTCATCCATTTACGTGGCCAGCCCGATTGTGCTCACGTGGGAGGAACGTGCCAAGAAAAGGTGACCGCCGTGTGCAGCCTCGATGTTTCCGGCAGGCCTGTTAGCCCCCCTTTGATCCCCAAAGGGGGGTTTCGCTTCGGTGTGGCTTCTTCCAACAAGAGCGAGACGTCAACGTGGAGACGCTTCGGCCCTGGTTTCATCTGAAGAGCGTTCCGGGAATCGGCAACCACCTGTTCAAACGACTCATCGACCGCTTCGGCTCTCCGCAGGGCGCGCTGGCAGCTTCGCCCGGGGAACTTCTGGCGGTAGATGGGGTCAGCCGGCGCGTGGTCGATGCCCTGCGCGCGTCCCGCGCACCCGGAGATGCCGCCGCTGAGATCGACGCGGCCCGGAAACGCGGATACCGGATCGTAACGCTGAACGACGCGGACTATCCTGCGCTGTTGCGCGAAATCCCCGATCCGCCGCCGCTTCTCTATGTCAGCGGCAATCTGGCGGCCGCGGAACGCTGCATCGCGGTGGTCGGCTCGCGCAACGCCACCTCATACGGGGTCGCCACCGCCCGGCAGCTCTGCGCGGAACTGGCCCAGCTCGACTTCACCGTGGTGAGCGGGATGGCGCTGGGGATCGACACGGCCGCTCATGAGGGCGCGCTCGGCGTCCACGGCCGAACCGTGGCGGTTTTGGGCAGCGGACTGAACCAGGTCTACCCGCCGGAAAACCGCCGGCTGGCCGAACGGATCGCGGCCGGCGGTGCGGTTATTTCAGAGTTCCCCCTGGACAGCGGGCCGGATGCGCATCATTTTCCGATCCGCAACCGCATCATCAGCGGGATGTCCTGCGGCACCGTCGTGGTCGAGGCGACGCGCAACAGCGGCTCGCTGATCACCGCACGGCTGGCCGCCGAACAGAACCGGGAGGTCTTCGCGGTCCCGGGAAGCGTCCAATCGTTCAAGAGCATGGGCACCCACACGCTGATCAAGCAGGGGGCCAAGCTGGTCGAGAACGCCCAGGACATCGTCTGCGAACTGGGCCAGTTTCTGGCGGTCCCGGCGGCCACCGCCGCCGAACCCGACGGCGCATCCCGCATCGAGAAGCGCTATGGGCTCAACGCCGAGGAGTCGATGGTATTTAGGGCGATCGGTCCGTACCCGCTGCACATCGACGAACTGGTGCGCCGGCTGGCGATCGACGCCGGGCGGTTGTCCGGAATCCTCCTGAACCTGGAGCTGAAGGGCGCGGTGCAGCAGCTGCCCGGAAAGCTGTTTCAATCGACCGAAGACACCGGTCCGTAAGCCGGATGGCAACTACAGGATTGAATATGTCCAAACCGTTGGTAATCGTCGAATCGCCGGCCAAAGTCCGGACGATCAAGAAATATCTGGGAGACGCCTACAACGTGGCCGCCACGATCGGCCACATCAGGGACTTGCCGCAGCGCGAGATGGGGATCGACGTGGAGGACGGGTTCACGCCGGAATACACCACCATCCCCGGCAAGCAGGCGGTGATTCAGGCGCTGAAGAAGGCCGCCGGGTCGGCCGAGGACATCTATCTGGCACCGGATCCGGACCGCGAGGGCGAAGCCATTGCCTGGCACACGGCCGAGGTGCTCAAGAAAAAGGGGCGCCGCTTCCACCGCGTCCTGTTCCACGAGCTCACCAAGGACGGCATCCAGAAGGCCATCGCCGCGCCCGAGGATCTCGACCGCCACAAATACGAAGCCCAGCAGGCCCGCCGAATCCTCGACCGGCTGGTCGGCTACCAGGTGTCGCCGCTGCTGTGGCGCAAGGTCAAGGGCGGCCTGAGCGCCGGGCGGGTGCAGACGGTGGCCCTGCGCATCATCTGCGAACGCGAACGGGCGATTCAGGCCTTCGTGCCCCAGGAGTACTGGTCCATCACCGCCCACCTCGCGGTCGGCGATTCACCGCCCTTCACGGCCAAGCTCGTCAAGAAAGGCAGAGAAAAGCTCACCATCCCGGACGAGACCGCAACTCAAAAAATCCTGGCCGAACTGCAGGGCAAGAGCTTCGTCGTGGACAAAGTCCAGAAGAAGACGGTGCATAAAAATCCACCCCCGCCTTTCACGACCAGCAAACTGCAGCAGGAGGCGATCCGGCGGCTGCGGTTTACCGCCAAGAAGACCATGATGATCGCCCAGCAGCTCTACGAGGGCATCGACCTGGGGCCGGGCGAACCGGTCGGCCTGATCACCTACATGCGCACGGATTCGACCCGGATTGCGGACGTGGCCGCCGCCGAAGCGCGTGAGCTGATCCTGGAGCGGTTCGGCCAAGACTACGCGCTCGAACGGCCGCGGCAGTTCCGCAACACGAAGCAGGCCCAGGACGCGCACGAAGCCATCCGCCCGACCGCCTCCGCCCACACGCCCGAAACGGTTGCGCCGTTCCTCAACAAAGACCAACAGGCCCTCTATCAGCTGATCTGGCAACGGTTTATCGCCTCCCAGATGCAGGAGGCCCTGATCGATCAGGTATCCGCCGCCATCGCCGCCGGGCCCTATGGATTTGCGGCCAGCGGCTCGGCCGTGAAATTTCCCGGATTCATGGCGCTCTACCGGGTCGACGATGAGGACAACGACGTCAACGGCGAAAAAGGCAAAGAGCAGCTGCCGGCTCTGGCGGTGGGCGACCGGCTCGGCCTGCAGCGCCTGGAGCCCAAGCAGCATTTCACCCAGCCGCCGCCGCGGTTTTCCGAGGCCTCGCTGGTGAAGGAGCTGGAGGAAAACGGCATCGGCCGGCCGAGCACCTATGCCGCCATTCTCTCCACCATCCGCGACAAGGGGTATGTGGAGTTCCTCCGGGGCTACTTCCGTCCCAGCGAGTTGGGCCTCATCGTGAACGACCTGCTCGTCATGAGCTTTCCGGACATCTTCGATGTCGAGTTCACCGCTCGGCTGGAAGAAAGCCTGGATCAGGTGGAGTCCGACAAAGCCAACTCCATAGAGCTTTTGACCCGGTTCTACCGGCCGTTCCGCAAAGACCTCGACGCCGCTGCCGAAAAAATGGTGAGCATCAAGGGCATCGGCGTGGCGACCGGCCTGGCCTGCCCGGAGTGCGGCAAGGCCCTGCACATCAAGATCGGCAAGAACGGGCATTTTCTGGCCTGCAGCGGGTACCCCGAATGCAAATACTCCAGCGATTACACCCGCGACGAAAAAGGACACATTCAAGCCGTGGCTCCGCCGGTCAGCGAAGCCACCGACAAGGTCTGCGAGAAATGCGGAAAGCCGATGGTGCTTAAACGCGGACGGTACGGTGATTTCCTTGCCTGCAGCGGGTTTCCCGAATGCAAGAACACCCAGTCGCTCTCCATCAACGGCTCGGCCAAGAGCATCGGCGTCAAGTGCCCGCAGGAGGGCTGCACCGGCGACGTCCTGGAAAAAACCTCCAAGCGCGGCAAGGTGTTTTACGGCTGCAGCCGCTACCCGGAGTGCGGCTTCGCATCCTGGGACCGGCCGGTCGCCCGTCCGTGCCCGGCCTGCGGCGCCAAATTCCTCGTGGCGCGCGCCACCAAGAAGCAGGGCGCTCTGCAGATATGCCTCAACCCCGATTGCGGCTTCAAGGAACCCGTTGAAGCATAAATGCTGTTGAAGAATAAATGCTTGACTTCTTTCATTCCGGCTGTTAGCTTTCAGAAAAATTCGGATAACTGCATGAATCAGCCGTTTGCCATTATTAGCCTTCTTAGCCTTATTATTATCATCGCCGGCGTCATCGTCGGCGATGATGAGAAAGGGTTGGTAATGGCCTAAGCGCACCCCGAAACCGAGAAGCAAAAAGTCCGTTACCAGCCCCCAAGGCGGTAACGGATTTTTTTTTGGATAAAATTTCACCGGAGATAACTGCCATGGAAATGACCGGCGCCCAGATCCTGATGACGATGTTGAAGCAGGAAGGCGTGGACACGATTTTCGGATTCCCCGGGGGGGCCGTAATCGACATCTACGACGAACTGGCCCGCACCGACATCCGCCACATTCTCGTCCGGCACGAGCAGGGCGCCGTGCACGCCGCCGACGGCTACGCCCGGGCCAGCGGCAAGGTTGGGGTCTGCCTGGTCACCTCCGGTCCCGGCGCCACCAACACGGTGACCGGAATCGCCTCGGCCCACGCCGATTCGATCCCGATCGTCATTCTCACCGGCCAGGTGCCCACCCATCTGATCGGCAACGACGCCTTCCAGGAGGTGGACATCGTCGGCATCACCCGCCCCTGCACGAAGCACAACTACCTCGTTAAATCGATCGCCGACTTGGCCCGTACCGTCAAGGAGGCCTTTTTCCTGGCGCGCTCCGGACGGCCGGGGCCTGTACTGATCGACATCCCCAAGGATGTCGCCAGCGGCCGCAGCGTCTACGAACCGCCCGGCGACGTCTACCTGCGCTCTTACAACCCGACCTACCAGCCTCACCGCAAGCAACTGAGCGAGGTCGCCCGGCTGATCGAGGAGGCTCGACAGCCGGTCATTTTCGCAGGCGGCGGCGTCCTCCGGTCCGGCGGTAGTGAGGCCCTGACCCGGCTGGCCCGCCGAACCATGATTCCGGTCACCACGTCGCTCATGGGGCTCGGCGCATTCCCGGGCGGCGATCCTCTGTTTCTCGGGATGATCGGCATGCACGGCACCTATGCCGCCAACATGAGCACCGGAGCCTGCGATCTGCTCCTGGCCGTGGGGGTCCGTTTCGACGACCGCGTGACCGGCAAAACCGACCTGTTCGCCTCCCAGGCCAAGATCGTCCACATCGACATCGACCCGACGTCGATCCGCAAGAACGTGCAGGTCGGCATCCCCGTCGTCGGCGACTGCCGCATCAGCCTGCAGCTGCTCGACGAAATGGTCACCGACGCCCGGCTGGCCGGGTTGGCGGACCGCCGCGCGCCGTGGCTCGCACGCATCGCCGACTGGAAGCGCTCCCAGCCCCTGGCCTATCAATCCGGGGGAGCCATCAAACCCCAATATGTGATCGAGCAGGTCCACGCCTTGACCCGCGGCGAGGCCATCATTGCTACCGAGGTCGGCCAGAACCAGATGTGGGCGGCCCAGTTCTACCGATTCGACCACCCCGACCACTTCATCACCTCCGGCGGCCTGGGCACGATGGGGTTCGGGCTGCCGGCGGCCATCGGCGCCCAAATCGCCTGCCCCGACAAGACCGTCGTCGACATCGCCGGCGATGGCAGCATCCAGATGAACATCCAGGAATTGGCTACGGCCGTTCAATACGGGCTGCCGGTCAAGATCGTGATTCTCAACAACGGCTACCTCGGCATGGTCCGCCAGTGGCAGGAGCTCTTCTTCGGCAAGCGCTACAGCGCCACGCGCATGGACCACGCTCCGGATTTCGTCAAACTGGCCGAAGCCTACGGCGCCGTCGGCCTGCGCGCCACCCAGCCCGCGGACGTCGTTCCGGTGCTTCAGGAGGCCCTGGCCGTCCGCCGGCCGGTGATGATCGATTTCGTGGTGGAAGCCGAGGAAGGCGTCTATCCGATGGTGCCGTCCGGAGCGCCGCTCACGGAAATGCTTCTGGTGTAGCACGAAAACAACGGTGCGGATGGGGTGGCCCTCACCCGGTCTCCCCCGTCGAGGGGAAGGAGACCGGCAGGGGATAGGGGAGAAGATAGTCTGAAAGGAACCGTATGAACACCGAGAAGCACGTCATGACCATGCTGGTCGACAACGAGCCGGGAGTGGTGTCCCGGGTCGCGGGGCTCTTCAGCGGCAAGGGCTTCAATATCGAAAGCATCTGCGGCAGTCCGACCAACGACCCCCGGGTGTCGCGGATCACCATCGCGACCCAGGCCAACCCGCCGGTGGTCGAGCAGATCGAAAAGCAGTTGCGCAAGCTGGTCAACGTCATCAAGCTGCGCAGCCTGAACGGCCCCGGCTGCGTGCGGCGCGAACTGGCGCTGGCTTGTGTCACGGTCAAGCCGGAACAACGCGCCGAAGTGCTGCGGATCGTGGATCTGGCGCAGGGGAAGATCGTCGATGCGGGACTGAGTCACTTGATCGTCGAGGTGTCCGGCGAGCAGGAAGAGGTGCAGACGGTTTTGAACCTGTTGAAACCTTATGGAATCAAAAAGCTCGCACGCACGGGGCCGATCGGACTGATTCGGGAACCGAAATAGGAGAAAGGGTTCAAGGAGTCAAGGGTTCGGGTGAACGGCTATTTTTCACTGGACCCCTCGACCCCTTGGTCCCTGGAACCCTTTTAATCCGTCAAGCTGACATCCTGTGCAGACAGTTTGACTTAACAACTAGAAAGGAATGAGAAAATGGCACAATTCGATTTCGGCGGAGTCATGGAAGAAGTGGTGACGGAAGATGAATTCCCATTGCAGAAGGCGCGCGCGGTGCTGGCGAACGAGGTGGTGGCCGTCGTGGGCTACGGCGTCCAGGGCCCGGGCCAGGCCCTCAACATGCGCGACAACGGCCTGCGCGTGATTATCGGCCAGCGCCAGGGCGGAAAATCCTGGGACCGCGCCCTGGCCGACGGCTTCGTCCCCGGTGAGACCCTGTTTTCCCCGGAGGAAGCCGCCGAGCGCGCCACGGTGATCCAGTACCTGCTCTCCGACGCCGGCCAGGTGGCCATGTGGCCCAAGATCAAGGCCTGCCTGAAGCCGGGCAACACGCTTTACTTCTCGCACGGCTTCGCCATCGTCTACAAGGACCAGACCGGCATCATCCCGCCCCCGAACGTCGATGTCGTCCTGGTGGCGCCGAAAGGCTCCGGCCGCACTGTGCGCACCAACTTCCTCGACGGCAGCGGCATCAATGCGAGCTTTGCCGTCTTCCAGGACTTCACGGGCAAGGCCCGCGAAAAAGCGCTGGCGCTCGGAATCGGGATCGGCTCCGGGTACCTTTTCCCCACGACCTTCGAACGCGAAGTCGTCAGCGATCTCACCGGCGAGCGCGGGATTCTCATGGGCGCCCTGGCCGGCGTGATGGAGGCCCAGTACAACCTGCTGCGCCGGCACGGCCACAGCCCCAGCGAGGCGTTCAACGAGACCGTCGAAGAACTGACCCAGAGCCTCATCGGTCTGGTCGGGGAAAAAGGGATGGACTGGATGTTCGCCAACTGCTCCACCACGGCCCAGCGCGGCGCGCTGGACTGGGCGCCCCGCTTCCGGGACGCGGTGACGCCGTTGTTCGAACAGCTCTATGAGCGCGTCAAGACCGGCGAGGAGACGCGCCGCGTGCTGCAGGCCAACAGCACAGCCGACTACCGCCAGAAGCTCGACAAGGAGCTCGCGGCCATGCACGACTCGGAAATGTGGCGCGCGGGGACTGCCGTGCGCTCCCTGCGGCCGGAGAACCGGAAGTAGGGTATCCATGAAATCGGCCAGGTAACGAACAGGCCGAAACAAGAAAAGAGCCAAAGCAAAAACCGCGGATGCCGCCGCTCCGGGGAGATAACGCATGGAACCGATTCTGCTCTACGACACGACCCTTCGCGATGGGACCCAGGGCGAGAACATCTCGTTCAGCGCCGAGGAAAAGCTGAAGATCGCCCTGCGTCTGGACGACATCGGCATCCATTACATCGAGGGCGGTTGGCCCGGATCCAATCCCCGGGATATGCAATTCTTCGAGCTGGCGCGGCGCAGCTCCTTCAAACACGCCCGCCTGGCCGCCTTCGGGTGCACGCGCAAGCCCGGCCGGCGGCCCGAAGAAGACCCTCAGCTGAACACCCTCATCGCCAGCGGGGCCTCCGTCGCCGCCATCTTCGGCAAGAGCTGGGATCTGCACGTCACGCAAGTGCTGGAAACTCGCCTGGAAGAAAACCTGGCCATGATCCGCGACAGCGTGTCCTTCCTGCGGCGGAACCACCGCGAAGTCATTTATGACGCCGAGCATTTTTTCGACGGCTTCCGACATAATCGCGAGTACGCCCTGGCCACGGTTGCCGCGGCCGCCGAGGCCGGAGCGGACGTGATCGTGCTGTGCGACACCAACGGCGGCAGCCTGCCCTTCGACATCCCACCCGTTTTCGCCGACGTGCGCAGCCGGCTGGGCCGGGTGCGCCTCGGCATCCATACGCACAACGACTGCGGCCTGGCCGTAGCGAACTCCCTGACCGCGGTGACAGCCGGGGCGGTCATGGTGCAGGGCACCGTCAACGGCTACGGCGAACGTTGCGGCAACGCCGATTTGACCGCCATCGTTCCGATCCTGTCTCTGAAAATGGGACGACCCTGCATGTCGGCCGCCAACATCAAAAAGCTCAAATCGCTGTCGCGCCTGGTGGGCGAGACGGCCAACGTCGTGCCCCTGCACGGCCGCCCGTTCGTGGGCCGCAGCGCCTTTGCGCACAAGGGCGGCGTGCATGTCAGCGCCATCATGAAAACGCCGGAGGCCTATGAGCACATGGATCCGGGGCTGGTCGGCAACCAGCGGCGCGTGCTGGTGTCCGATCTGTCCGGCAAGAGCAACGTGGAGTACAAGGCCCGCGAGCTGGGCCTCGATCTGGAGGCCGGCGGGATCGACAGCCGCCGCATCGTCGCGGAGGTCAAGCAACTGGAGCAGAGCGGCTACCAGTTCGACGTGGCGGACGGCTCCTTCAAGGTCCTCATCGAAAAGCTGACGGACACCTTCCGACCGCTCTTCGAGCTGGAGTCGTTCCGGGTCACCATCGAGAAGGACAAAGACCAGCCCTGCCAATCCCACGCCACCGTCAAGGTCCGGGTGGGCGGCAAGGCCGAGATCACCGCCGCCGAGGGCTACGGCCCGGTCAGCGCCCTGGACAATGCCCTGCGCAAGGCCCTGGGACGGTTCTTCCCGGATCTCGACACCATGCGCCTGACGGACTTCAAAGTGCGCGTGATCGACGGCAACCGCGGCACCGCCGCCCGGGTGCGGGTGCTGATCGACTCCCGCGACCAGGATCACATCTGGAGCACCATCGGCGTGTCCGAGGACATCATCGAAGCCAGCTGGCAGGCGCTCGCAGACAGCTTCCAATACAAACTGGCCCGCGAAAAGGCGCTGCGCAGCAACCGGCAGGAACCGCTGCCGCTGAAGATGGCGTAAAAAAAACAAAACAACCCAATTTAACTTTCCGAAGGAGCAAAATGGCATGACCGACCCCGTCATCATCTTCGACACGACGCTGCGCGACGGCGAGCAAAGCCCCGGCGCGAGCATGAACACGGCTGAAAAACTGCGCATTGCGGTTCAGCTGGAAAAACTGGGAGTGGACGTCATCGAAGCCGGGTTTCCGGCGGCATCGGAAGGCGACTTCGAAGCCGTTTCCAAGATCGCCGGCCGGCTCAAGAAGACCGAAGTGGCCGGGCTGGCCCGGGCCTCGCGGGGCGACATCGATCGGGCCTGGCAGGCGGTCCGCCATGCCGCCCGGCCGCGCATCCATACCTTCATCGCCACCTCGGACATCCACCTGCAGTACAAGCTGAAGATGAGCCGCGAGGAGGTGGTCAAGGCCGCCGTGGAAGCGGTGCGCTACGCCAAGTCCCTGACCGATACCGTCGAGTTCTCGGCGGAGGACGGCTCGCGCAGCGACCGGGACTACCTGTGCCGGGTGTTCGAAGCCGCGATCGCGGCCGGCGCCACCACCGTCAATCTTCCGGACACGGTGGGCTATGCCGTGCCCGAGGAGTTCGGCGAACTGGTGCGCTACGTCCGCGAGCACACCCCCAACATTCAAAAAGCGGTCCTGAGCGTCCACTGCCACAACGACCTGGGGCTGGCGACCTCCAACACGCTCGCCGCCATCCGCGCCGGCGCCCGCCAGGCCGAAGTGACCATCAACGGCATCGGCGAGCGGGCCGGCAACACCTCGCTCGAAGAGGTGGTCATGGCCCTGCACACCCGGGCCAACTTCCTCAAAGCCGGCACCGGCATCCACACCGAGTTCATCCATCCGACCAGCCGCCTGGTGAGCATGATCACGGGCATCATGGTCCAGCCCAACAAGGCCGTGGTCGGCGCCAACGCCTTCGCGCACGAGGCCGGCATCCACCAGGACGGGGTGCTCAAGAACCCCATGACCTACGAGATCATGAAGCCGGAGACCATCGGGCTGAGCGCCAGCCGGCTGGTGTTGGGCAAGCATTCCGGCCGGCACGCCCTGCGCACTCAGCTCAAGGACCTGGGCTACGACCTCTCTGACGATGAGGTGGAGCTGGTCTTCACCAAGTTCAAGGAGCTGGCCGACAAGAAGAAGAACGTGCTGGACGAGGACCTGGAGGCGATCGTCACCGAGGGGATCCTGCGCACCGCCGACGTCTTCGTCCTGGACTACCTGCACGTCACGTCCGGGACCACGGTGCTGCCCATGGCGAGCGTGCGGCTGAAGATCAACGGCCGGCCCGTTCGGGATGCCGGCTACGGCAATGGGCCGATCGACGCCGCCTTCAACACGATCGGCCGGCTGACGGGCACGGCCTCGGAGCTGCTGCGCTTTTCCATCAGCGCCCTGACCGGCGGCACGGACGCCATGGGCGAAGTCACCGTGCGCCTGCGCGAAAACGGGCTGCTCGCGCTAGGCAAAGGGGCCGATCCGGACATCATCACGGCCAGCGCCAAGGCCTACATCAACGGCCTGAACCGGCTGGAGTATCTCAAGACCCATCCCGTGCAGGAGGAGGCGGGGCTATAGAAATAACGATGCTGGATGCTTGATTCTCGATACGCGATGAAAAATCGACGGTGTGTTTCTTCCTCCTCGAGTATCCAGCATCCGGTATCGCTTCTCACCGCGTATCCAGGCTCCCCACCAGTTGGGCGATGTCGGCGATGCCGTGGCGTTCGAGATAGCGCTCGATGCCGTCGATGATCTCGATGGTGGACCGGGGGTTGACGAAGTTGGCCGTTCCCACCTGAACGGCCCGGGCGCCGGCGATGAAGAATTCGATGGCATCCTCGGCCCTCATGATCCCGCCGATGCCGATCACCGGCAGCCGGGTCGCCCGCGCCACCTGCCACACCATGCGCAGCGCCACGGGCTTGATGGCCGGTCCGGACAGGCCGCCCGTGATGTTGGCCAGCCGCGGCCGGCGGGTTTCGATGTCGATGGCCATGCCGATGAGCGTGTTGATCAGCGAAAGGGCGTCGGCGCCGGCTTCCTCCGCGCTGCGGGCGATGGCAGTGATGTCGGTGACGTTGGGGGAAAGCTTGACGATTACCGGCTTGCGGGTGCTTTGACGGACGGCTCTGACCACGCCGCCGGCTGCCGCCGCATCCACCCCGAACACCACTCCGCCGGCCTTCACGTTGGGGCAGGAGATGTTCACTTCGACTCCCGCCACGCCGTCGACCGCATCGAGGCGGCCGGCCAGCTCGGCATATTCCTCGACGCTCGTTCCGTAGATGTTGGCGATGATCGGCGGCTTCAGGGTGCGCAGAAACGGCATCTTGTCGGCCACGAAGGCGTCGATGCCCACGTTCTCGAGGCCGATGGCGTTGAGCATGCCGCAGGGAGTTTCAACGATCCGCGGCGGCGGGTTGCCTTTGACGGGCTTCAGCGCCAGCCCCTTGACGATGATCCCTCCCAGCCGGTTGAGATCGATGAGCGGATCGAATTCCCGTGCGTAGCCGAACGTTCCGGAAGCGGTCATCACCGGATTCTGCAGCGAGATCCCGCCGATGTTTACCGCCATTGCGGGTGGGGTGGGACTCATGTTTTCCCTCTTTCTATCATCCCGAAGATTCAATACTTCCAATTCGGTCCTATCGCGTATAGGCAGGAGGGGGTATCCGCCGCAGAGCGCCGCCGCCATGCCTTCAACGACCCAGCGTACGGCAGCAAGCCCGCTCCATACGTGTCCGGACAGCCCCGGAGGACCGACCCTCACGGAGCCGTCAGGCTTCTCTGCCTGTCTGCAGTTCCTCTAGACGGCTTGGGGGCGTGGCAGGATCACCTGAAAAATTGGCGGCGGCGCTCTGCGGCGGATACCCCCTCCTGCCCGACCTGAGCTCAAATGGCGCCCATTCAACTGCCGGACTCATAGCACAGCCTTCCACCAAGTCAAGCCGGCCGCCCGGCAGCAACCGCTTGCGAAGACGGCACCGTAGTGTTATCGTTCAATAAATCGGCTATCCCGGCGGTACAGTGCCCATGGACCTCTCGCCCTACTGGAAAACCATCGTAGACACCCTCAAGGAAGGGCTGGTCGTGGTGAACCCGGAGGGCACCATCGTGGCCGTGAACCCCGCCGCCGAGACCTTGACCGGGTATTCGGCGGCCGAGCTGATCGGAAAATCGTGCCGTATTCTGGACTGCACCGGCTGCGAAATCTACGGCCTCGGTTCGGGCGAGAAGTGGTGCCGGCTTTTCCAGGAGGGGATGGTCAAGGCCAAGCCGTGCCGGATCACCAACAAGGAGCACCACTCCGTCAGCGTCGTCAAGAACGCAACGGTCCTGCGCGATCCGCAGGGCCGGGTCATCGGCGCCGTGGAAACCCTGACCGACATCTCCGACTTCGTGCGCCAGCAGGAGGAGATCCTGGCGCTGCGCAAGACCCTCGATTTGAACGACCACTATTTCGGCATCCTCGGCAAGTCGATCCCCATGCAGCAGCTGTTTGAAATGATCGAGAGCGTCGCCAAGTCCGACGCCCCCGTCATCATCTACGGACAAAGCGGAACCGGCAAGGAAATGGTCGCGCGGGCCATCCATTGGGCGGGCCCGCGGGAGAGCCGGCCGTTCATCAAGGTGAATTGCGCGGCGCTGAACGAGAACCTTCTCGAAAGCGAGCTGTTCGGACACGTCAAGGGGGCTTACACCGGTGCCGACCGCAATCGGACGGGGCGGTTCGAAGCCGCGCACGGCGGCAGCATCTTCCTGGATGAGATCGGCGATATTCCGCCCTCCACCCAGGTCAAACTCTTGCGGGTCCTGGAGGAAAAGGAAATCGAGCGGGTCGGGGACCATACCCCCATCAAGGTGGATGTGAGGGTCATCACCGCCACGAACAAGAATCTGGACGAGCTGATCGCCGCGGGGCGGTTCCGCGAGGACCTTTTCTTCCGGATCAGCGTCTTCCCGCTCACGATTCCTCCGCTGAAAGACCGCCCGGAAGACATTCCCATCATCGTCCAGCACTTCATCGCCCAGCACCGCCAGAAGAGCGGCAAAAACATCACGGGGATCAGCCCCGAAGCGGTGGCCCGCATGTCCGTTTACGCCTGGCCGGGCAACGTCCGCGAGCTGCGCAACGCCATCGAATACGCGCTGGTGCTGTGCGCCGACGGCGAGATCGGCGTCCAGCACCTGCCTCCCAAAATCGTGTCCGACAACATCTGCCCGCCCCTGCCCGAGCCGGCCGCCGCCTATGAACGCGAGCAACTCGTGCGGGCCCTGCGGCAGGCCGGCGGCAATCAGTCGGCCGCCGCGCGCATACTGGGTGTCAGCCGCGTCACGGTCTGGAAGCGGATGAAGAAGCACCGCATCGACCTCACCCGTGACGTCAACGGATGAAGTCCCGCTTGAAATCATCCGCCCCGCCTCCCCCGCCGATCGCCCTGCTGTCGCCGCCCTGGCCTCTTTACACGCGCCCGTCGATTCAGCTGGGTGCGCTGAAGGCCATTATCCGGTCGCGCTTTCCCCGAGTTGCGGTCCAGGCCCATCACGCTTACCTGACCATCGCCGCAGCCATCGGCTATGCCCGCTACCACGGCATTTCGGAGCGCACCTGGCTCGCCGAGACCGTCTACGGCGCCCTGCTCCATCCCGAACAGCAGCCGGGCATGGCGCGGCTGTTCCGCAGGGAGGCGGCGGGCAACCGCCTCTTGCACCGCACCGACTTCGCGCAGCTGGTCTCCCAGGTTCAAGCGGCCACCGAAGCGTGGCTGGCCGCCGTCGACTGGCGGCCGTTCCGGATGGTGGGTGTCAGCAGCGTGCTGTGTCAGCTGACCGCCGGCCTTTATTTCATCCGCCGCCTGCGGGAGCTGCATCCCGACCTCACGATCGTGGCCGGCGGGGCGGCGTTCAATCATCAATCCGCGGCCGCGGCCCTGGAGTTGTTTCCGGAAATCGACGCCGTGGTCTGCGGCGAGGGCGAGCTGCCCCTCTGCCACCTGGTGCAGCATCACATCGTGGAGGGGCGGCCGATCACCGCAATTCCGCCGGCCCGCGGCATCGTCCGGCGCGGGGGCGACGACGCCCGCGAGGCCGCCCGCGGATTCTACCAGCTGGAGAACCTGGACCACCTGCCGCTTCCGGATTTCGACGACTATTTCGCGGCCCTCTCCGGCCTCGATCCTTCCCGGCGCTTTTTCCCGACCCTGCCGGTCGAGGTTTCACGAGGCTGCTGGTGGCAGCGCGAAAGCACGACGGGGGAGAGCGGCGGGTGCGAATTCTGCAACCTCAACCTGCAGTGGAAGGGCTACCGCTCCAAATCCGCCGGACGGGTGGTTTCCGAAATCGATCAAATGACCCGCCGCCACCGGCTGCTCGCGGTGGCCGTCATGGACAACGTCCTGCCCAAGGAGTCCACCGCCGAGATCCTGCGCGGACTGGCCGGGCTGAACCGTGATCTGTCCATTTTTGCGGAGATCCGGGCGACGACCCCGTTGGCCGAGCTCAAGCTCATGCGCACGGCCGGGATGCGCCGGGTTCAGATCGGCATCGAGGCGCTCAGCACCCGATTGTTGCGCAAGCTGCGCAAAGGCACCACCGCCATCCAGAATCTCGAGATCATGAAGCACTGCGAGGCGCTGGGCATCGCCAGCCTGTCCAATCTCATCCTCCATTTTCCGGCCAGCGACGAAGACGATGTCGCCGAGACCCTGCACGCCATGCAGTTCGCCGGCCCTTTCCGGCCGCCCAAGCCCGTCAACTTCTGGCTGGGCCTCGGAAGCCCGGCCTGGCGGCATGCCGAGGCCCATGGGCTGGACCACGTCGGCAACCATCCCCACTGGGCGCGAATTTTCCCGCCCCGGATCTTCCGCCGGATGCCGTTCATGATCCAGGCCTATCAGGCCGGCGCAGGCCGTCAACGCCGCCTGTGGCAGCCGGTCCGCGACCAGCTGCGGACGTGGACGAAAGCCTACGGAGACCTGCACCGGGGAAGGCCCGACGAGCCCATCCTCGCCTTTCGCGACGGCGGCGATTTCATGATCATCCGCGAACACCGCCCGGGCGGGGACACGCTCACCCATCGCATAGAGGGCTCCTCGCGCCGGATCTACCTCTTCTGCAGCCATCACCGGTCGCTCCAACGCGTCCTCGCAAACTTCAGCAACCTTCCGGAGGACAAAATCACATCCTTCCTGCGGATGATGACGGCCCAGAAGCTGATGTTCTCCGAAAACGACCATTTTCTGAGTTTGGCGGTGCCGGTGCGGATGCCGGATTGAGGTGATGGCGCCAAAAGGCGGAGAGGGCAGCCTCGCATTCAATGAACCGAGGCACGACGGCAGGAACGCTAAATCCGAAGCTCGAAATCCGAATGGCCGAAACACCGGCACAACCATCTCAAACCGCAGATCATCCGGTTTCGGTCATTGTCCTTTTTTGATGGGCCCGAAAAAAGTCGTCACTCCGGCGAAAGCCGGAGCCCAGGAATTATGCCGCAATGGAGGCAGGTCTATTTGGCCGGCGCCTCGTTTTGGAACCGGATGCCGATGCCGTTTTCGTCGCTCCAGACAATTTCGCCGAGGCGTGACACCAGCTTCTGCTTTTTCTTGAGGGGGATTGTCAGGGAAACCTTTTGGCCCCTGGAGGGTTTTTCACTGCATTGAACGAAAACGCCGCCGTGGTTCACGTTCTGGATGGTGCCGGGGATCTGGCGATGCTTGTTCTGAACCAGGGTTGGAACCGAGCAGGCGCGGCGCGGCTGCCGGCGGGAATCGCGCCGCGGCCCCGATTTTACGGGACGCGCGATGCGCGCCAGGATCTCGACGCCATAGGCATAGTCGTAATATGAATTCTCGAGGAACTTGCGCCATTTGATCACCGAACGATAACATTCGTAGACGCCGGGTTCGGAGGCAAAGGGCGAATCGGCGATCCCGATGTAAATTTCGGCACCGGGGATGAGATAGAAGTCCGACTCGAAATACAGGCCCTTCTTGCTGTAGTTGTGCATGCGCGCCGCATGCATGACGCCCGCTTCGAACGGCTCGAGCATGACCGGGGTCTTGTGCTCGATCCGCGCGCTGACACGTTTCTCAGGATTGTCCTTTTCCATGACAGAGGCCGCCCGCCGCAACGCTCTCAGTTTTTCCGGAAATCGTACTTTTTCAACAGGTCCTTGATGGCCTCTTCCAGAAGGTCGTTCTGGCGCTTCTCGAGCTGAGCCGCAAGAATTTTAATCTGCCGGATCAGATCCGCATCAAGGGTGGTGTTGTACATCTTGCGCTTAGCCATGCTGGAAAGTGTCTCCATTGCGATATGTTCCATGGATTCTCCGCGTTGAACTCCGATGAAATAACCCGATTCACTCCGGGCAGTGATAAGCGAGCGCCGCCGAACCGGAGGGATAGTCGGCCAGAAAGACCACATGGGTGGCGTTCAGCATCTCGGCTTTTCTCAAAACCATGTCCCGTCCGTCGTAGGTGAATTTCGGGTGGATTTGGATGGACCCCATGTCCGAGTTTTCCGAAAGAGTGGCGATATAGGTGCAGTGGCGCACCATGATTTCCTCGGCTACCGCCACCGAATAGGGCCCGTTGGCGGCGCAGCCGGCAATTGCGGCCGCGGCCAGCGCCACCATTATCCCTGACAGAATCACTCTCATTTCGCCTCTCGTTCCGGACCAAGGACCGCAGCCCGGAGCCGCATCCGGCACTCCACAAACGGCCTTCGTGTCGATTTCTATATTGATTTTACAGTAGTTCAGGATGGTTGTCAAAAATGCGGATCGCGATCCTGAATGTATTTAGATCAATTTCAATTAGATAAACCCGGAACGGCACGGTTCGCCGCAAGGCCGGGATCGCCTCTCGTCACCTTGCCCCCTTAGTGAACCGACCAGCGTCAAAAGGCTGGGCGGTATTTTCGCCGCAAGGCGTCGCCGCCAATTTTTCAGGTGATCCTGCCACGCCCCCAAGCCGTTTAGAGGAACTGCAGACAGGCAGAGAGGGCCAGCGGCTTCGTGAAAGTTTTATTCCGGGGCTGTCCGGACACGTATGAAGCGGGCTTGCTGCCGTACGCTGGGTCGTTGAA
>JAUQXK010000142.1 GCA_030834695.1 Desulfobacterales bacterium | reverse complement strand
TTGCATTCCTCGCTGATAAAACTGTTCTCATCTTCGGTGATATAACCAATTTCGCGGGCGATTATGGTTTGGGTCAGAAGCTCAGCAGCAGAACCTTTGGCAACGTAGAAAAACTTCACAGCCTGCTTGTTGCTTCCTGATTCATCCCCTTCCGCAATATTGCTTGGTACCGAGATCGATGCACGACGTATTTGATCTCTAAGCCCATAGTCCTTTGAGAATTTTCCAACCGAAGTGAGTCTGTAAACATAAACAGCGAGGGCTTTCGCCCGTTGCCATACTTTCAGTCCTTCAAAGTTGCCCATGAGATAAACGGTTCACGGATAACAATAAAAGACGGTGCACGGCGCAAGGTGCAAGGGAATAGACTAACGGTGCACGCCGCAGGGTGCAGGGAAATTGGCCAACGGTTCACGGTGCGGGGTGCAGGGTACACGGAAAAACTAACTGAATTAGGGTGTACGGTGTTGATATTTTTCGCCGTGCACCGTGTACCCTGCACCGTGCACCTTTTCGTCCCCTATCTCTTCACCACTTCCACCGGGCTTTCGCCCTTGCGGCCGTAGCTGTCTTCGAGGCGCACGATGTCGTCTTCGCCCAAGTAGGCGCCGGTCTGGACCTCGATGATCTCGAGCGGGATGCGGCCCGGGTTCTCCATCCGGTGCACCGTTCCCAGCGGGATGTAGGTGGACTGGTCTTCGCCGAGCAGGCGCACTTCGCCGTCCACCGTGATCTTGGCCGTCCCCCGCACCACCACCCAGTGCTCGGCGCGGTGGTGGTGGAATTGGAGCGAGAGCACCTTGCCCGGATTGACCACGATGCGCTTCACCTGAAAGCGGTCGCCGAACGAGAGGCTCTCGTAGGAACCCCAGGGCCGGTAGACCTTGACGTGCGTATCGGCCTCGCTGCGCCCCTCCGCGGCGATCTTCTCCAGAACCTTTTTGACCTCCTGCGTGCGCGACCAGTCCGCCACGAGCACCGCGTCGGCCGTTTCCACGACCACGAGGTCCTTCACACCCAACGTCGCCAGCAGCCGGTGGGTCGAATGCAGGTAGCAGTTGTCGGAATCCAGGGTGACGACGTCGCCCACCCGGGCGTTGCCCCGGTCGTCGCGGGGGGAGACCTCGTAGAAGGCTTTCCAGGACCCCAGGTCGTTCCATTCGGCGGTGAGCGGCACGACGCAGGCCGCCCGAGTCCGCTCCATCAGGGCGTAGTCGATGGAGTCCGACGGGGATGCGGCGAAATCTTCCCTGCCGACGCGCACGAAGTCCAGGTCGCGCGAGCGGCCGGACCATGCCTTTCGGCAGGCGTCATGGATGGCCGGGGCGTACTGGGTGAGCTCGTTCAGGAACGTCGAGGCCCGGAACAGGAACATGCCGCTGTTCCATGTGTAGCCGCCATCGGCCAGAAGCTTTTCAGCTTCCTCCCGGCCAGGCTTTTCGACGAACCGGTCGACCCGGAAAACGCCCGGCCCTGTCTCAGAGCCCCGCTTGATGTAGCCATAGCCGGTCTCCGGCCGGGTCGGGGTGACCCCGAAGGTCACGAGTGAGCCATTCCCGGCAGCACCGGCGGCCGTCGCGGCGGCGGCGTTCAAGGCTTCGTCGGGGCTGATGAGATGATCCGAGGGCAGCACGAGCAGAAGCGGGTCCTCCTCCCCCTCCCTGGCGGCCATGGCAGCGAGCGCAATCGCCGGCGCCGTGTTGCGGGCCAGCGGTTCGAGCAGAATGTCGGCCGCAACCCCCAACTCCTGGAGAATGCCGGCCGCAAAAAAACGATGGTTCTCGTTGCAGACCACGATCGGCTTCCCCGAACCGGGCAGCCCCGCCGCACGCTTGACCGTACGGCCGAAGAGCGTCCCCGCATCCAGCTCGATGAACTGCTTGGGGTGGAACGTGCGCGAAAGCGGCCACAGCCGCGTCCCGCTGCCCCCGCACAAGATAACCGGACGAATGGGAAGCTCCTTCAACCTAATTCCCCACAGTTGGTATGTATTGGGTGTTCACGCCTACAAACAAATATTCAAGAACAAAACTCGACAGGATTTACAGGATAGGGGGCACAAAGGAATGGTGCACGGCCCACGGCGCCGGGTGCAAGGGATAAAACCATACTCGAGCAGCTGGCCTACACCGTTTGTTGTGTGCCTTCCGCCGTGAACATCTTCCCATTTTTATCCTGTAAATCCTGTTAATCCTGTCGGATATATTTCTTCCCGTGTACCGGGCACTGTGCACTGTGGATCGTTCGCACATCCCCAATCGCCCAGAGCTTTGCAAGCCTATTTTAGTATGGACAGGGCTACGGCTATTTGAAATGGTTATATGCGAGGAATGGCGAGGTTTGCAGGTTCTATGGCAAGCTCAGGACGAGCTTCAATCCGCTTTCTACCTCTTCTAACCGTTTTTTGGAAAGTGTGCCAATCTTCTCTCCGATGCTGCGCCGGTCGACCGCTTTGATCTGCGTAACATTGACAATGCACTTGCGGGGAAGATTAGCCTCGCCCTTGCTCAATACGACATTGCCGGGAAGTTCACCGAACTTGAGCGTCGAGGTGAGTACCAACATGACGACCGTGCTGATCTTGCTGTCGTTCAAGGCATCGCTTTGAACGACCAGCCCCGGTCTTTTGCCCAAGGGTTCGGATCCTTTCCCCGGGGAGAAGTCTACCCAATAAATCGACCCCCTGCGGATCACCATTCCTGACCCTCGTCGCTGCCGGAGCCGTCAAACCAAGCGGCTGTGTCGACCTGCTCCTTTGCCACGGACGCATCCGAAAAAACCCGGTCGTAGGCTTCCTTTATTTCACGGGCCTGCTCATCCTGAATTTTCTGCCGCAGCAACAGCGTAATGAATTTACTGCGGGAGACTCCCTTCCTGCTTCGGATATCGTCAATTACGGCGACTAAGTCCGATGGAATCGTTATGGCAACTTTTTCAGTACGCATAAAAGTATGATAAAAGAATATGATAATATTTGAATACTATTTTAGAAACCCGAAGGCGCAGTGTCAAGCGCAAAGATCCTGTAAATCCTGTTAATCCTGTCGGATATATTTCTTCCCGTGCACCGTGCACCGTTATTTTTCGTGCACCGTTCCTTGTCTATAGCTCCGCCCCCTCGACTACAACCGATTTTTAAATTCAACCAATTTAAATTATTACAAAAATTGTTTAACTCAACCCCAAATCCCGCTACCCGACCCGCCTATCCCCTATCCCGCGCACCGTGAACCGTGCATCGTGCACCGGTCTTTTATGTCTCCCTGCACCGTGAACCTTGTGCCGTGCACCGTTTTTTCTTGCTCCCCGTGCACCCTGCACCTTGCACCGTGAACCGTTCTTCTATCTCACCCCATACCCAAACATCAGAATCTTGATCGTCCGCAAGGCGACCAGCACGTCCATCAGGACCGACATGTTCTTGATGTAGAACAGGTCATAGTTCAGCTTCTCGACCGCATCCCGCACCGAGGCGCCGTAGCCGTAGTTGACCTGGGCCCAGCCGCT
>JAUQXK010000018.1 GCA_030834695.1 Desulfobacterales bacterium | reverse complement strand
TTTATGCGCCTGGTGGTGTTAGATCAGCGTTGCAAGCCGCAGCGTCAGCGTTTGAGAGCGAAACCGGACACACGGTCAAGTTCACCTTCGGTACAGGTGGCGGCATCCAAAAGCAGGTGGCTGAGGGTGCGCCAGCAGACGTTACTGTGCTTCCATCTGCGGGTGCGACCGAGCTAGAAAAAAAGGGGATAGTGGCCTCGGGCTCTCGATTGGAAGTGGGAAGCGTTGGCGTAGGCATTGGGATTAAAGCAGGCATGCCTCGGCCAAAAGTTGCTACCATTGACGAATTCAGGGACACGCTGCTTGCGGCAAAATCGATTACCTATGCCGATCCGGCGCGTGGCGGTACTTCGGGCACATATTTTGCCTCAGTCGTACTTCCCCGGCTTGGTCTCGTCGAAAATATGCGAGCCAAGACGGCACTGACAGGAGTTGGCGAAGAGGCAGTCAAGCGCGTGGTGAGCGGGGAATCCGAAATCGTGGTGGTTCAAGCTAGTGAGATTACGGCTGTTCCAGGTGCTGAACTTGTCGGTACGTTGCCGAAAGAGATTCAGAATGAGATCCCCTATGCCGCCGTTGTATTGAGAGCGACTAAAATTCCCGAGGTCGCCGGGGCCTTCGTTCGATATCTTATCGCACCGCCCGGGAGAGCCGCGTTTAAGGCAGCTGGCTTCGAGCCTCCGCCTGAGCGGTAGCATCGCGATTAGTTTAATTGGGTTTCCCAAAAGCCACAGATATCGACTAACTCTGAAATATATTCACAGGCAGCCGTTATCCCTTTGATACCATCCGACATATCACAAAGTAGTGCTACCTTGTGATATAATCTCAACCCATAAAAAATTTGATTTGAGTTTCCAAAACCACCAAGGGTATACTTGAACTAACTTCGATTCATTCCATTTTTGCCGGGTCGAAGATGCAATAATCGCTTGGATAGCGGTCCTAAGTTCTTCGTTTCAGTCAGTCCTCTCTCTTCAGAATCACAGTAGTCTGTATAATGTAGATGAGCTACTTTCGTGGGGTGCAGGATGAAGATGTTAACATCCACCAAAATGCGTATATCACTATCGACGGTCGCTTTGATTCTGCTATCAATTAACATTTTGATGATATCTGAAAATGCCTCAGCTCTGGTGAAGCAAGAGTGGGCTGCGCGATATGGCCCAGGAATTCCTTCAGCTATCGCGGTTGGTGCTACTGGAAATATATATGTAACAGGATTCAGCGCTCTAGAGGTTTATCATGACGGCGATAGATGGCCCGACTGGGTCACGATCAAATATGATAACAATGGGAATGAACTCTGGGTTGCAAATTACACGAGCCCAGATAATTTTGAAGATAGAACCGTTGCTCTTGCCTTAGACGCAGCCGAAAACATCTATGTCACAGGATCTAGTTACGTGACTAGCACAACAACTGAATATGTCACTATCAAATACGATACTAATGGAAATCAGCAATGGATCGCACGGTATAGTGGGCCGGATAGCACTGGCAATGAGCCTTCAGCCATTGCAGTGGATATGGCGGGCAACGTCTATGTAACAGGCGCTGGTAATGGGCCGGATTCTTCTGACTATGTCACCATTAAATACGATACGAATGGCAATGAGTTGTGGGTGACTCGCTACAACTTTCTTACTGAAGGGGCCAAAGCCATTGCGTTGGACTCTGAGGGGAACGTCTATGTTACAGGTTCCTCGCTGAGACTTGGATTTGATCCCACCGACTTAGACGGTTACAGGCATTCAAATGACGTGGTCACTATAAAATATGACAATGCTGGTAACGAGTTATGGGCGGTTTTATACAGCAGGGTGGAGAGAGGCTTCTCATTAGATGACCACCCTATAAAGATTGCGGTTGATGGGGTCGGAAACATTTATGTGGCAGGCTTTAGCTATGATATGTACGCCGCTAGAGAATCCAATTTTATCGTCAAATATGATACCAATGGAAACTATCAATGGGATGCAATCAATTACGTCATAAACGGATATGCGAGGTCTTCTGACATGGCAATGGATGCTGCAGGCAATGTTTATCTGGCAGGTTCTGCCTATGGTATCGAAACGGGGTTGGACTTTATCACCATTAAATACAACACAAATGGCGACGAGTTGTGGACCGCGCGTTACACTGGACCTGGTAGTTTGGGTGACCGCCAGTCCGACACAACTAATGCCGTTGCCGTGGATGCTGAAGGCAATGCGTATGTGACTGGCATGAGCCGTGGCCCTGATACCAGTCCTGGCTACACTTTCGACTATGCAACCATCAAGTACGACACTAATGGCAACGAAATCTGGGTAACTCGCTACAACTGGCCGGATGAGCGTTATTCTGTATTTGGTGCTCGCGCTCTTGCAATTTATCCGGGGGGAAACGTTTATGTGACCGGGGACGGCAGGACCTCGAGAGAGCCAAATCCAACGATCTTCACGATCAAATTGGTGCAAACTGATACTGAGGCTGGTAATGGCAGCAATGAATTCATAATCGAAAATGGTGGTAGTAGCGGGGGCTGTTTTATCGAAACGATAGTCGAATAAAAGATCATTTTTTTAGTATCCCATCAGAATTTAGGTTTAGCGGTCCATATCCACACAACGGCTGTACGGTAGGTTGTCCATCGTAATCTGCACTCAGCAGGATAGTGTTACTGACAGCAAACCCGTAACAGTTGGAGGATGCCGATGGCCGCAGGCAGATCTGGCGATGGCCGGCTGTGTGTGATCGACCCTCTCTCTTTAGGGATTGGCAGGGTGGGCACCAGGTGGGTGAATCGATTCTTGACCTCGCCCTATTGTGAAGATAAAATAACAAAGATAAAAAGTTAGGCGTAAAACCCTTAAAATGAGGCGGCGATGAGGAAACTACGGCCCTCTGCATCTCAATCGGGATGTGGGGGCTTTGTGTTTTTAGAGGTGAATCGTTTTCTCTGGTCCTATTTTAGTACCTCGGCTTTTGTTTCAAAATCTGCGGCAAAAGACGACTAAGCACAAATAGAGATCTGACACTGAAAATTTTCGCTTAGCTACTACTTTGGTGCAGCGCAGTCACCGAGAAGAAAGCAACCCTGATCCAGGGAGCAAGGGATGGCACTCGAATCCACCGGTACCCCGATTCTCTATCTCGGATTCACACTGCTCGTCATCGTCTTGCTGGCGGTGGACTTTTTCGCACTCAAGGTCCAGGCCGCCCACAGGGTGACCGTGAAGGAGGCGGCGGCGTGGTCGGTGGTTTGGATCGCGATCTCGCTTGTCTTCGGCGGTTGGCTCTGGTGGTACCTCGACGGACGCTTCGGGCGAGAGGTAGCCAACGAAGAGGTACTGGAATACCTCACCGGCTACCTCATCGAGAAGTCGCTCGCCGTGGACAATGTCTTCGTGTGGATCACCCTTTTCAACTTCTTCGCGGTGCCCGCAGAGTTTCAAAAGCGAGTGCTGCTCTACGGCGTGCTCGGCGCCATCGTTATGCGCGCCGTGCTTATCTACTTCGGCGCGCTGCTGCTCGCTCAGTTTCACTGGATTCTCTATGTCTTTGGCCTGTTTCTCTTACTCACCGGCGTCAAGATGCTGGTGTTCGCGAAGCACGAGCCCGATCTGGAGAAAAACCCGGTCCTGCGCTGGATGCGCGGCCACATGAAGATTACCAATGAGTACCATGGTGAGAAGTTCTTCGTGTTGAAGGAGGGGATACGCTACGCCACGCCTTTGTTCGTGGTGCTGGTGCTGGTGGAGGTGACCGACCTCATTTTCGCGGTGGACTCGATCCCCGCGATCTTCGCCGTGACCAGCGACCCGTTTATCGTCTTCACCTCCAACATTTTTGCAATCTTGGGGCTGCGGGCCATGTATTTCCTGCTCGTCGATATGGCGGAGCGCTTTCACCTGCTCAAGTACGGGTTGGCGGTGATCCTAATGTTCATCGGGACGAAAATGTTGCTGCTCGAAGTCTACAAAATTCCTGTGGGGATCGCCCTGGGAATCGTCGGATTGATCCTGTTGGTGTCGGTGGCGGCAAGTCTCGTCATATCCCACCGCTCTGGCCTGGAGGCAGAGGACAGGCACTGACCGACAAAGTACACGTTTCTCCGCAGAAGACAGATAGACGAGTGGGGATGATATGACGCCCAACCACGCGATGAGCTGACCGCCCAACAGCGGCGCTTCGCTTGCTGTTGTCCGGCGGCTCATCGCGGACGTTGAAAGTATCACCGCAAAATCGACTCCCAAGAACGATGTGCTTGTGACAGCGACTCACACCGTATCAGGTTTTTGAAGACGCATGGTTGACGAAAAGTATCACCGTCCATGGCAGGCGCTTATGAATTGATTTTTCGATAGGCCAACAAAGGAGGGCGTATGAATACGATTGAAATGAAGGAGATCTCGGCAGGAGACATTATTCTGTATCACAGTAACAGTTTGCTGGCCAAGCTAATCCAGTTTTTTGACGGAACCGAAGTAAACCATGCTTCGGTCTGTATAGGGGGCGGGAAGGTTGTCGAAGCTTTGGGTTCTGGTGTCAAGTGCAATACCATTAGGAAAAGCATTCGAGACAACGACTACGTCATCGTTCGACGCATGAAAACAGATCCAGGGACGATGCAGCCGGTGGTGGATAAGGCGAACTGGTATCTTCAGCTTGGGAACCGCTATGGGTATGAGCAACTCGTGCTGCTGGCGATACTCGGTCTCACTCGAAAGCTACAAGTCAATAATTACCTTTCCTGGCTGCTTCGGAAAATATTCGACCAGGCTGCCGACATACTCATGAAGCAGGGTGATCGGCAACCGATGATCTGTTCCGAATTCGTATACCGGTGTTATGACGAAGCTCTGCCTGTGGCTCATGATCCTTACTGTCTTGATATCGCTCCTCTCCCGGGTTTAACGAGAGACGCTATTCAAGGAACCAGAGGTTCGAAAACCGCTCCAGAGTCCAGTAACAGTCATCGTGACAGCCTCCTTGTTTGGGCTTGTAATGTTGCTGGATCCCGGCTCTTTTTGTCGTCCGATTTTCTGTCCCAGTCATCAGGGAAGAGAAGCAAAAGAGCGCTTTCTGCCGAGGAGAAGAGGATGGCTGAGATGTCTATCGATGATCTTGCCAGCAACTATCTTGAAGAAGTTAAAAAGCCAAAAACACGTTCCTTGGAACTGGAGGCTTCTTTAAGGAGCCCCCAAATGATTCAAAGCATATATGAATTCAGCAAATCCTTTTACGCTGTAACCGCAGCGCCGAATACGGCTATTGCGCCCCGATCGATTGAAAAGGATATCCCGTCGGTCTTGGACCACCTCCTGAGGACGGTCGCCGATTTCGTTACACCAGGCGACCTATACAAGTGCGATAATCTCAGCAGCATCGGCAGAATAAATTAAGATTTCGCACCTTAATCATGTTAGCTGAGGTTCGTAAAAAAATCAATTAAGCTTAATTATTGGAATGTTACGGTCATTCTTTTCAAAAATTATCAATCAAGACATTCAGTATGAGCTGCCAGAAATGGACGGCTACGAAGACGGCGGCGGAGGCAGGGATTAGGGCTTTGACCTGGATGCGCAGGGGGCGGAAGTAGTAGTTGTGGAAGACGAGCAGGATGATTATCGCCGAGCTGGTGAGGATGAACTTGGCGATCATGAAGGGCCAGGCGCCATGGCTCAAGAACCAGGCCATGATGGGGTTCTCCTCGGTGGCACCGCGCTCGATCAAATGGAGGGTGAAAAGCCCGTCCGAGATGCTCAAGATCGCGAGCAGCATGATTGCGACCAGGAGCCAGGGGCGGTATTGGTCGACGTAGATGTATTCCGCCTGGTCGCTGCCCCGGCGTGCCGATTTGCGCCGGCCGCCGAGGAGAAAATACCTCACCCCCGGCTGGCTCTGCGAGCGCCTATCCTCCCTCCTGCGCCGGTCGGCGCCCCCATCCGCTTTCCCCATATCCGGTCTCAGCAGGATCCGCTGATCAATTCAGCTTCTTGGTGTAGTGATAAAATTTCACCAGCTTCGAGACAAACCGGACGATGTCCGGCTTATTGCCCTGGAGCTGGACTCCGATCTTATAAGTCCCCGCAGCGGTCTTTTGAGAAGAAACGACCTTGCCGGTAATTTCGACGCGGCTTTTATTGAGATCGACAAAGGCGATTTTTAGACGGTCCGAGCACGCGTT
This sequence comes from Desulfobacterales bacterium, assembly GCA_030834695.1. Taxonomy (GTDB): domain Bacteria; phylum Desulfobacterota; class Desulfobacteria; order Desulfobacterales; family SpSt-501; genus SpSt-501. Next base: position 23,309 of record JAUQXK010000018.1, on the reverse strand, counting down.
TTTTTCCGCCTCTATCTTAAGCCCTGCCTGGCTTGCATTGCTGGCGATGCCTTTATTGTGATCCATCAGCCTATCCGTGGAGTCGAGCGAAGCACACGATATAGGCACTCTGATCGAGACCCTGGAGCATCTGCGCTTTTCGATGTGAAGCTTCGTTTTATCTTTGGCAACGGTTTGTGAAGATCCGTTAATTTTCAGGGCATGACCGATCATGAGAGCTCTCCAAGACGGGCTAACAAATGATTATCGGGATTGTGCTCAGTGGCAGTGACATTTCCTTTTTTAACCTGCGAGCGGATTTACGGCGGCCGTGGAGCTGTAGAGCCCCGCACCCCCATCTGCGGTCGACTACCCCCTCCGACTTACCGAATACGGCCCTAAAAACCCCGGGCCTTGATCGCTGCGCGGTTGCGGTCTTGAAGCCAACCGTCCAGATAAAACGAAGCGTCCTCCAAGAGACTTCCGTCCGCTTCCTTAGGGTCTGCTTCGCAGAGGCTGCTATGGATTTCAGACCAGCGCCGCACCCAATAGGAGGCTTTCTCGGTGCGATCCGAGATCACCTGGTGGGCTTTCGGTGGAATCGGCCTGCAGTTTGGAAATTGAATCAGTTCTCCCATAGGGTTGTTATCGGCCGGAGGGGCTTTAGCCTTGAGGATATGCTGATAAAAGCTAATACGATATTTCCCGATCCATGATGAAATAAAAAGCGTTCGATATTAGTAGGTTGGCTATTGCAACCTTAACGACTGCATAATTAGGCAAGCACAAAAATCAACAAAAATTTTTTCGGAGCTCCGCTTGACGAAAACTACCACAATGTATAATTCTTCGGAAACAGGATGGGCAAAACGCTGGGTCATTTCAAGAGGGAACCGTATAAACCCTCTGCGACCGAGAACTTAGACCCCAGAGCCCATCTGTTCACTGTCTAAGCTCTCCCATTCCAAGGCCCAGCCAGGCTATCACCACATTCTCAACTAAGTGCCATCAGGAATTTGCTACTCAGTCTGCGATGGCCCAATAACTGTTTAAGTATCCCCGCAAGAGAAGCCTCTCAAACGCGAACCATCCTGCTCTCTGCTTCTTTTTCCGAGGGAATTATGGAGGAATCGATGAAAAGTCGTATTTTGATCGCTGCGCTTTTGATAGCGTTACTGGCGACTTTTTCTTATGTGCCTCCCGCAAGCGCCGAACCATTGACCGTCATAGCTATCGTCGGCGTGGCCACGGTCTTGTCGGCCAGCACGATTGATATCGTCGCCAACCATTACGATGACAATAGAGACTATCGCGCCCAACGTGAAGAAACAGATAAAATGCGCGCTCAGGCTGAAGCCAACAAAGAAACGCCAAGCCCAACCAAGATTGAGCTTGCCGCAAAAAAAGCTGACTGATTATCTCAAATCTAACAACCACACTGGGAGGATTTTAGTTGGTCCGGTACAGGGGGGGCGTCGGCTGCCCCCTCTTTCATTTTCGAGAGCGGTCGGCCGATTGGCTGAATTCCTGGATATAGTTTTGCGGGGTTGGGCCAATGGGATGTTCGGCTTATGGGTTTATCCCGGGGGTTGCATTCGAGAGAGATATAAGGATCACCCACGCCATGGATAATGACAGCCGGCACTATTCGTCGAAATCAGGGCATGACCGATCAAACGGGTGCAAGTTTGATGCGGTTCATGAATACCGTCGTGGCCAGCGAGTTCCTTACTGCGCAGACGTAGAACTGAAGATTGGCGGCGGTGTGGTTAAAGGCACGATCCGCAATTTAGGTTCTGGCGGTTTTTTGGTGGATACCCAGGCCCAGCTGAGCGTTGGCCAGAAGCTGGAACTTGACTTTCATTTCCGCTCTGGGAACCAATACATGCTACTTACAGGGCAGGTTGTTCGAAAATCAAGCAACGGGTTTGGCATCGAGATGCTATGAACGAATATTTTTCAACATCTTGGCAGGAATATCTGTGGCGGCCAGAAAGCAAGGACAACCCAATTCGGGTGCCCTAAATCCCCTTGCTCGACTAGCCTCGATTGCGGCGAGCCACCATGCTGGAGGTAACTTTATAGAATACAGTGACCGTCCAAGCCGTGCAGACCAGGAAAAAAATTTTGCCAATAACGATCTCCATATCGCCCTCCCTAAATCTTATCGCCCGGAACCCATAAAAGCTTGAATACAAAATCCACTTTGCAGGAGGTGTCCGCTGCGCTAAAGTTTCAAGGAAAAATTCCGATCATATCTTGTGGTGAATTGGACTGAGCTTGAGGAGGAGACCAGGACATGAATAAAGGGGTGCATTTTTTGATGGCCGCGGCGATCGTCCTGCTATCCGCTTTCACTGTCCTTGCAGGCGGAGCTATCTCCGTTCAATGGGGGGACAATTCCAAGCCTCAAAGCGATCCCGTCCTCTATTCCCAGAAGAAAGGCGGCCCGCCGGCCCATGCGCCGGCCCACGGCTACCGGGCGAAGCACCAGTACCGATATTACCCCAACTGCAATGTGTATCACGATGCCAGCCGAGGGGTTTATTTTTACCTGAAGGGCGACGGCTGGGCGGTCGGGGCTTCTCTGCCGACAGACCTGCTGCCCAATCTGGGGGCTTCCGTGACCTTGGACATGGACACCGACAAGCCCTACGAACAAAACGCAGAGCATCTGAAACAATACCCCAAGGAAAAATACAGCCCGGCGAAAGCTGGAAAGAAATAACGGGGCAATAAGACAATTATGAGGAGGCAAGCATGAGAAAAACGTCCAGAGGGTTTCAATTTACGGCGATCTTCATGGCAGCATTGATCTTGGTTATCGCAGGCCCCTATCAGGCAGCCGTGGCGGCCTTGATTCCAACCGAAGTTGCCGTTGAGGCGGAAGGCGCGGCCAAAGCCCGCGACAACATCAAAAACTTCCTGTCCAGGCAGGATGCCCAGGACTACCTCATTGCCAAGGGAATCAGCCCGGATGAGGCCAAGGCCAGGATTGACGGCTTGACCGATGCGGAAGCCCTTATGCTGTCCAAGCACGTTGACAATATGCCCGCTGGCGGAAGTGCCGTCGGCATCATCGTGGGCGCAATCCTGATCGTGTTCATCATCCTGTTGATTACCGATCTAACCGGGCTGACCGACGTTTTCCCGTTCGTTAAAAAGCACAAATAGTGAGTGCCGATTTCCATAATTCTAATCGAATAATAAAAAAACTGCTTGTTACGTATATCGGCGATTAAACCAATCCTTGGGGATTTTTGAAAACGTGATGGAGTTCGTCAGGTAGTCGCAAACAAATCGCCCTTCAGAAAATTGTAGATATGATCCCGGAGAGGGAAAAACGGATAGATTGTGCCGAGGGGTTATATCTCACGAAAATTGGTTGTCGCCATTCCGTTGTTACCGACAGCGTCCCTCACCATATCCGCTTTCTGAAAACGTAAGGTTGAATGTTTTAATCACCGGCAATAAGGGGTGGCCCCGGAAACAGGGCCACCCCGCCGCATTTTAGGCGTACAGATTTTGTTGTTGACAACCGATAGTGCCATGCCCATGCTTTTCGTTAAACGTTCGGCGGACAGCGATCACACCATACCGAAACCGCAGCATCCCACAAACGATTTCGCATGGTTTAATTTGAGTAGCCTTGGAGCAAAAAATAATCGCTTCCCATCCTCGAACTTTCTCAGCTGACAAAGAGCGGAAAGGTGGTTTTTGAAAAATATTATTGCCCACAATCCACGATTCATCCCGCGAGTTGTCTCGGCAGTATGGCTTTAGAAGGAGATCATCATGGCTCGCATCGTAAGATTCCATCAGACGGGTGGCCCGGAAGTGTTGAAGATCGAGCACGTGGAGGTGCAGCCGCCGGGGCCGGGCGAGGTCCGCATCGCGGTGAAGGCGCTGGGCCTGAACCGGGCCGAGGTAATGTTCCGCTCCGGCCAGTACCTGGAACAGCCGACGTTCCCCGCTCGCCTGGGCTATGAGGCGGCTGGCACGATCGAGGCGCTCGGCCAAGGCGTGCAAGGCCTCAAGGTCGGCGACGCCGTCAGCACCGTCCCAGCGTTCTCGCTGAACCAATATGGCGTGTACGGCGACACAGCCATCGTGCCGGCAGCTGCGGTCGCGAAGCATCCCGCATCGCTGTCGTGGGCTGAGGCGGCAGCGATTTGGATGCAGTATGCCACCGCCTACGGCGCGCTCATCGATATTGCAGGACTGAAGGCGGACGATACGCTGCTCATTCCGGCGGCCTCCAGCAGTGTGGGCATTGCGGCGATCCAGATCGCACGAATGATCGGCGCCACTCCGGTGGCGCTCACGCGCCGCAGCAGCAAGCGCAAGTCTCTGCTGGATGTCGGCGCCGCGGACGTCATCGTCACCGAAGAGCAGGATCTGGTCGCCGAAGCGAAAAGGCTCACTGGTGGGAAAGGCGTCCGCATCGTGTTCGACCCCGTTGGCGGGCCGACCATCGCCAAGCTGACAGCGGCGATGGCCCAGCGCGGCATCCTGTTCCTGTACGGCGCCCTCAGCACCGAGCCGACGCCGCTGCCGCTGTTCAACGTGCTTGGCAAGTCGTTGACGGTACGCGGCTACCTCCTCTTTGAAATCACAGGGGATCCGCAGCGGCTCGAACGAGCCAAGAAGTTTATCGTCGACGGTTTGTCAGCGGGTAACCTCAAGCCGGTGATCGCCAAAAAGTTTCCGCTCGAGCAGATCGTTGAGGCGCATCGCTACCTGGAGTCGAACCAGCAGATCGGTAAGATCGTGGTGACGGTCTAACACGGTCGGGATGGAATTTTGGGGATTCCTGAACAAAAGTGCCGGCTTTCCGATATTCCGATAAGTTGTATGCCGGGAACGAAGTTATCGTTAGAGGAGGGATCCGGACTTCCTATTGACCTCTCGGCAAAACAAAATAACTCTATTTCATTGAAGGAATCGCGACCAAGATGAGCAACTATAAGCAACAACTGCAGAAGATGAAGACACAGCCGGGTTTCATTGCGGCGCTGGATCAAAGCGGTGGCAGCACGCCGAAGGCGCTGAGTCTTTACGGAATCAGGGAAGATGCTTGGTCCAACGAGGATGAGATGTTTGCGATCGTGCACCAGATGCGCACGCGCATCATCACCAGTCCCAGTTTCACCGGTGAGCGGATTCTTGCTGGCATCCTGTTCGAAGACACCGTGGACAGGAACATCGAGGGGCAGTCTACCGCGGACTATCTTTGGATTGTTAAAGGTATTGTGCCTTTTTTGAAAGTGGACAAAGGCCTTGCAGCGGAGAAGAGCGGTGTTCAATTGATGAAGGCAATGCCTGAACTTGCTGCGCTGCTCGACAAAGCCAAAGCGAAGCGCATATTCGGAACCAAGATGCGCTCGCTCATCAAGCAAGCCAACGCAGCGGGCATCAAGGACATCGCGAACCAGCAGTTCGAAGCAGCCCGGCAGATCATCGCCGCGGGCCTTGTGCCGATCATCGAGCCGGAAGTGGATATTCACTGCCCGGAAAAAGCCAAGGCCGAAGCGTTGCTCAAAGCGGCCATCCTGGAAATGCTCAACGAATTGCCGGGGGGGCAGCTGGTGATGCTCAAGCTCACCCTACCGGAGCAAGACGATTTATACGCCGATTGCGTCCGTCATCCCAATGTCGTGAGGGTGGTTGCTCTGTCGGGCGGGTATACGCGGGAGGAAGCCAACGACCGCCTGCGCAGAAATCATGGCATCGTGGCGAGCTTTTCGCGAGCGCTGGTTGAGGGACTGTCGGCTCAGCAATCCGATGCCGAGTTTCACAGCCTGCTGGATGCTTCCATTCAGAGTATCTTTCAGGCATCCAACACCTAAGCGCGGCCACAAAGATTACCAGAGCATCGCCTCTTGCTGGTGAAGAGTGGTTTTTTATCGGCGGATTATCCCTTCCAGAAACGGTACCTTTGTACAGCTAACCAGCTCGTTTTCGGTTCCCATCAGAAGATTGGACCCAGGCGCGCAAACCTCAACCTCGAATCACCGTTGGATTGGTTTGTTTCTATTGCACAGGTTGCCTTGTTTATTCGGTGGACTGTCCACTAGCTATGCCTGTGCATTGATTGGGGAGGTTTTAGTTGGTCTCGAGGTGGAGTTCCTTCGCTTTTTGTTCATACCAAAGATCATTGTGCTGTTTGGCCCAGACCTTATCCACCTTTCCCTGCCACATGCCCTCAAAGGTCCCCTCGGCCCCGATGGTGCCGATGTAAATGTGACCGAATGAGGCCGCCAGAAAAAGGATACCCATCGCGGCGTGGATGATGTGGGCGATTTGCATGGTCTGACGGCTCTGGCCGAAGATCGGGAAATCCAGAATCAGCCCTGTGCATCCGCTTACCAGACCCGCCGTCAGCATGAACCAAAACCAGGCCTTCTCTCCGCCGTTGACTCGCTCGGCGTGCGGCCGCCGCCCCTTGCCGATAATGCCCCCGAGGTTCTTGAACCATACCAGGTCCATTCTTTTGGGGATGTTGTCCTTGGCCCATGCGATTGCTTCCAGCAAGACCCCGGCTAAAAACAATGGCCCACTGAAGTTGTGAACCAGCAAACCCGTCTGCAAGTAAGCGGCAAAGGCGCCCAGTCCGATCAGGGGGATCAGCACCGCACGGCCGAACAGCATGCTCAGACCGGTCAACGCCAGCAAAATGAACAGGGCCGCCGTGGACCAGTGCAGGATCCGTTCGAACAGAGAAAATCGCGGGATCGTCACACCGCTGCGGGGTTCCTCCAGCCGGTCCTTTCCCACGATCACAAAAAAGACCCCGATGGCAAACACCACAACCGCCAGAAGCCACGGCGCTATTCCGGCGATTGGACCGTTGCGGATCTGGCGCCAGTTTTGTCCGCCGTTTTGAATCAGGACCTTGTGACCCTCTGAGGCGGAGGTCGTGGTGCCGGCCTCGCCTTCCCGGACTGCACGCCAGAAATTGGCCCGCGGGTTGACGCTTGGGGACGGGGCGCCGGAATCGCAGGCGGCCTCGCCCGCCCAGCCAGCTATCAACCATGCCGCGGCGAAAATGGCCATGCCGATGCTCCAATATCTTTTCATGATATATGCTCCTTGCATAAATTGACGGCTGCCACCTGCTTCGGGCACGGGAAACAAACTCGCAGGCCAAGCCCGCAAGGGGTCAGCGGTCGGCCTGTCCCATCCACAGGCGATGAACCAGAACCTCCTGAGCCTCTGCCGACCGCGCCCGTTCCTGTTTGAGCTGGTGGTCACCCGTCACCCAGGGTTCTTTGACCTGGGAGCATCCCCCTGCAGCCACCAGCAGCACAATCGCCAAAATGTAACGAATGGGTTTCATTCGGCCTTCCTCATCAACTCAACGGTCGGTTTGGCCCTTTTTGAATCGCTCCAGCAGCAGTTCCTGCTGTTCGGGACTGCGCCCTTTGGCCAGCAATGGATCCGTTGTCCCCTTGTAGTGGGCCGGTTCGTGAAAGGCGATCTCGACGGGCCCATAGCAGCCTGCGAGGAGCAGCAGACACAACGCGCCGAAGAATGTCTTCCGCATGGTCGCCTCTCCTTTCATTTTCCGGCCGGGTAGGCGGTCTGCCAGCCCAACGGGTCCGGCCGCCCGCCGCGCTTCATCACCCGTTTGCGGTAGATCTCGGAAAGGATAGTGCCGTCCCCGGCAAGCAGCGCCTTGGTTGCGCACATTTCCGCGCACAGGGGCAGCTTCCCCTCCGCGATGCGGTTGCGGCCGTACTTGAGGAATTCTTCCTTGGAATTGTCGGGCAACGGTCCCCCGGCGCAGAAAGTGCACTTGTCCATTTTGCCGCGCACGCCGAAGGCCTCCTGTTCCGGATACTGAGGGGCGCCAAAAGGGCAGGCGTAAAAGCAGTACCCGCAGCCGATGCAGAGGTCCTTGTCGTGGAGCACTATGCCGTCATCGGTGGTATAAAAGCAGTCCACCGGGCAGACGGCCGCGCAGGGGGCATCCGTGCAGTGCATGCAAGCGACCGAAACGGATTTTTCACCCCTCCGCCCGTCCCCCAGAGTCACCACATGCCGCCGGTTGACCCCCCAGGGGACGTTGTGCTCGTTGTTGCAGGCCGTGACGCATCCGTTGCATTCGATGCAGCGCTCGGTGTCGCACAGAAACTTCATGCGTGCCATGACGGGTCTCCTTTCATACGGGGTAAATGCGGCAGAGAGTTCCCTTGGTCTCCTGCATCTGAGTCACCGAATCGTAGCCGTAGGTCGTGGCCGTGTTGCAGGCTTCCCCGCGTACGTAGGGGGCCGTTCCCGGCGGGTAACGGTCCACCAGATCTTTGCCCTGGAACCAGCCGCCGAAATGAAACGGGGTCCAAACTACGCCCGGCCCCACTCGTTCGGTGACCATCGCGCGCACCTTGATGCGCCCGCCTTCCGGGCCCTCCAGCCAGACGTAGCTCCCGTTTTTGGCTCCGGTGTTGTTGGCATCCCTGGGGTTGATCTCGACGAACATTTCCGGCTGCAACTTGGCCAGCCAGGCATTGGACCGGGTTTCCTCCCCGCCACCCTCGTATTCCACCAGTCGGCCGCTGATGAACGCCAGCGGGTATTTTTTGGAGTGATCTGTGGCTTGGATGGAACGATAGCGAGTCGGCAAGCGCCAGAATGCCTGCCGGTCGGCATAGGTAGGATACTGGGAGACCAAGTCGTACCGCGGCGTGTAAAGCGGCTCACGGTGAAGCGGCACCGGGTCAGGGAAGTTCCAGACCACGCAGCGCGCTTTGGCGTTGCCGAAAGGTGCGCAGCCGTGTTTGATCGCCACGCGTTGGATTCCGCCGGACAGATCGGTTTTCCAGTTACGGCCCTCGGCGGCCTTTTTTTCCTCCGGCGTCAGGTCATCCCACCATCCCATTTTCGTGAGCAGATCGGCCGTGAACTCCGGATACCCGTCCTTGATCTCAGAGCCTTTGCTGAACACCCCTTCGGCCAAGAGGTTCTGGCCGTTGCGTTCGGTCCCGAAATTTGCCCGAAACACGAGCCCCCCTTCGGCGACGCTTTTGCTGGGGTCATAGAGAAGTGGCGTGCCCGGGTGTTTCAACTCCGGGTTTCCCCAGCACGGCCAGGGAAGACCGTAGTACTCGCCGTCGCATGGTCCGCCTTTGGCCTGCAGGGTGGTGGTGTCGAACGTGCGCCGATGCTCGGCATGCAGCTTCAGCCGTTCCGGGCTCTGCCCGGTGTAGCCGATAGTCCAGCATCCCCTGTTGATTTCCCGCAGGACGTCTTCGATCAGAGGCTCATCCTGATTCACCTTGATGTTTTTGAACATCTGCTCGGCAAATCCCAGTTTCTTAGCCAGCTTGTACAGCACCACGTGGTCGGGCAGGGACTCGAACAACGGATCGATCACCTTTTCCCGCCACTGCAGCGAACGGTTGGACGCCGTCACTGAACCAACCGTTTCGAACTGAGTAGCCGTCGGCAGAAGATAGATGCCGTCCTTGCGGTCGCTCATCACGGCCATGTGGGTTGGGTACGGGTCTGAGATCACCACCATCTCCAACTTCTCGAGAGCTTTTTTCATCTCGACTCCCCGCGTCTGGCTGTTGCAGGCGTGGCCTTGGAAAAACACCGCCCTGAAGTTGGACCGTTGCGAGAGATTTTTTGGGTCCTCGAGAACGCCGTCGATCCAGCGGGACACCGGGATGCCCGGAATGTACATGGTGAAGGCCATCTGCCCACCGCCGGCGTCATAGGTCCGGGTGCGGTCGAACCGTGCCTTGAGCCATTCGTAGTCCACCCCCCACACCTCCGCCCAATATTGCCAGGCGGCTTCCGCCAATCCGTAGTAGCCGGGCAGGCTGTCGCAATTCGGCCCCACGTCGGTTGCGCCCTGGACGTTGTCATGGCCGCGGAAGATGTTGGCTCCTCCGCCGGAAACCCCGATGTTGCCGAGCGCCAGTTGCAGGATGCAAAAGGCGCGCACGATGTTGTTGCCGATGTGGTGTTGGGTGCCACCCATGCACCAAACCAGCGTGCCGGGGCGGTTTTCGGCCATAGTCCTGGCCACCAAAGCTACCTGCTCCTCCGGGGTCCCGCAGACATTTGCCACCACGTCCGGGGGCCATTTGGCCACCTCCTTGCGGATCTCCTCCATGCCCCAGACGCGCTGGGAGATGTATTGCGTGTCCTCCCACCCGTTTTTGAAAATGTGCCAGAGCACCCCGTAAGTGAAGCCGACATCCGTGCCCGGCCGAAGCCGCACATAAATGTCGGCATGTGCGGCGGTGCGCGTGAAACGAGGGTCGACGACGATCATTTTGGCCCCGTTTTCCTTGCCGCGCAGCACATGCTGCATGGCCACCGGATGGGCTTCGGCCGCGTTGCTACCGATGAAGAGCATGGCCTTGCAGTTGTGCATGTCGTTATAGGAGTTGGTCATGGCCCCGTAGCCCCAGGTGTTGGCTACACCGGCAACCGTGGTGGAGTGGCAGATCCGGGCCTGGTGATCGCAGTTGTTCGACCCCCAGAAGGCCGCGAACTTGCGCTGTAGATAGGACCCTTCGTTGCTGGCCTTTGAGGAACCGCACCAAAAAACGGCATCCGGGCCCGACTCCTCCCGGATCTTGAGCAGTCGGTCGCCGATTTCGTTGATGGCCTGGTCCCATGAAAGGCGCGTCCAGCTTCCGTTCACTAGCTTCATTGGGTATTTCACCCGCTTGTGGCCATTGCGGTGGTCCCGCACCGAGGCGCCCTTGGCGCAATGGGCCCCGAGGTTGATGGGGGAGTCGAAATCCGGTTCCTGGCCGATCCAGACACCGTTTTGTATTTCCGCGATGACGCCGCACCCCACCGAGCAGTGGGTGCAGATGGTGCGACGCCATTCGATTTTTTCACCGGACTGGGGAAGGTTGTCCTTATCGGCTGCTTCTGCGCGTCGCATGGTCGACAGCGGCAGCAGCCCCATCAGGGCACCACTGCCCACCACCCACCCCGAGCGCCGGAGAAACGTGCGCCGGTCGACCGTCATGGTGGAGTCGGCTTGCATCGGGTCTTTCCTCGACACGATCTTCTCAAAAGGCTTCATGCCACTCACTCCTTTCAGGCAGGCTGCTGCGGGTCGGCTGGCTGCCATAGGTGAATCAGGGTTGAGCTTCAACTGTCCGCCGTACGGTAGTACTTTTTAATGTGCGGGGTCATTCGGTACCCCTTGCCAGATTCGGCAGTCGCTTTCGGCCCGTTTTTTTCCATACGGAATCTGCGGTCGGGAAATCCTGTCAGCGCGACTGTCCCCCCCAGCCGGGCGAGTTTTTTAAAGAAGCTGCGCCGGCTCCTCGAAAACTGCTCTGTCATGGTTCATCTCCTGTGAATTCGGTTGGTGATAGATACCGCTCCTCCGTGTTCATAAACACTTCCCCCAGGATGCCCACGTCCCGGTAGAAGACCGCGCCTCGGAGTCCTTGCAGATCCCTGAAAAACCGGGGCAGCCAGGGCAGGGCGTGAGCTTTGAAAAATGACATCTGCCGCTCTAACGACACACCAGAGTCCGCGCGGCTGATCATCGCGAGGATTTCGCACAAGACGCCGGCGTGATCTTCGGGTTCGCAGGCGCCCTCGCAGCGGCACAGACCGAGGCAGCGCAGGTCTCCGCGCAGTTCGGCCAGCGGACCGGCCATCAGGCGTCTCTCACGATACCAGGAGGCAAAAGGAACAATCTCGCCGCAGCATAGACCGATGAACAATTCCCGGAACTCCAGTTCGAGCTCCGCATGTGAGTGGCTCCGGCAGGCTTCGCAGAACGTCACCAATGCAGTGTGCAACTGGCTCGGAAGACCCTCCTCAACATCAAGGCTCCGAATGCCTTCGAGGACTTTGGTAGAAGGCGGTCGGGTCAGCAATGCTGCCAGGAGAGCATAGACGTCGGAGCGTGCCCGGTCATAGGTGGTCGGACTTTCCAGGCGATCGGTCACGGCAATCATGATGCGCCTCTTGAAGCGCGGTATAAGTCCCGGACACGACATGTGGCGCACATCTGAAGCCTTCGGAGATCCTCCGGACGATTGTACATCCAGTGCCCCTCAAGCTTGGCCGTGATGCGCTCGATCATGTTTTGCGAGGCAAAAGGCGTCCCGCAGTGGATGCACGCAAAGGGTGCCTCCTCAAGCAGGACCTGGGCCGATTCAGCGCTCCCGAGATCGAACGGGAGGCGCGGGGCAAGGGTAATGGCATGCTCCGGGCAGACCTCGGCGCACAGTCCGCACTGCACGCAGCGGGCCTCCACGAACCGCAGGCACGGTTGTCCTTCCCCGCTGGAAAGGGCCCCCGTAGGGCAGACTCCCGCACAGGCCATGCAGAAGGTGCAGTCCTTTGCGGAGACGCCTACGGCCCCGTAGGGGGATCCCTGGGGCAGATCGACCCCGTATGCGGGTGAAGGGCATTTTTCGAACAGGTGCCGGACCGCTAACCGCAAGAGTTTTCGTTTATCCTCCGGCGGAGCAAACTGCGCGGGGGAAACCGAACTGGCCGAGGAGCCGGACACCTGAGGGGGGGCAATGCCTTCGGCGACCGACACCCGGCCAGTAGGCTGCCCAAGGCCCTCCAGGATGATCCGGGCAATCCGAACCTGGCGCTGCACGGATGCTTTCAAGGCCGCGGAATGTGGCGACGGCAGCCATATGACGACGCGGAAAGCGCCCCAGGCGACGGCAGCCAACAGCATCTCCACCCCGATGCGACCGATGCCGTCCACTTCGAACAAAAGGACCGACTCGCAGCCTGCGCCGAAAGGATCCATTGAACGGGCTGCGTGCATAGCCGCTTCGTGCATCACCAAAGTCGGTGCCAGGCCGCCTGTTTCCATGCAGCCGGCCAAGTCCTTTTGCATCCGGGCCATCAACACCTCAAGCGCCGGATCCCAGAGTTGAAGAGCACCGGTGGGGCAGGCTGCTTCGCAGACCCCGCAGGCCTGGCAGAGCTGATGATCGATATGGATGCCGTCTCCTGCTTCCTGCAACGCACCGAAGGGGCAATCGTTCAGACACAGACGGCAATTGCTGGGGCGGGCAAGCCGGCGAAGGCAGAGTGCGGGCGTTCTGCGAATGGGATGCGCTTGACCAGAGAGATCAGTCATCTCCGGCAATTCTCTCTTTATCGCTAACCGCTGCGCCGAGCCGCTTACGCTGATTGGGCGACGGTCGTTCGAATCCGGCCCCGTCGGTTCATCGGGCGGGCAAAGCTGTCTTTCCATTTGGTGGTTCATGTCGGCGGTGACGATGGAGCATAGGTCCCGAAATGATCGAAAATCACCGGCGTAAACGTCCAGCCCGTCCGTGCGATTGAAGCGAGCCGACCGGAAAAGGTCGCGCAGTTCGGGATGACATCCCTCAAGCGGGTTCGGGAGGACCTCGCTTCCGATATTGGAGGCGCAGCCCTTCTTCGATTTGGCAGGATCTTTTGGAAGCTCGGGTAGGTCTGGATGATCAGGGTCCGAAACGGGGGCTTTTTTCATGACAAGCCCTTCCAGTTGAGGATGGACAAAGGTTCGTGGAGCCTTTGTAACTGGAACTTCAGGTCACAGATAGTAGGTGAATTGTGTATTTTTGAAAAATAATGAACTTTGTGCGTCCGTACGATGGAATGTACAGCAGATGAATTGTAATGGTCTAAAGAAACCAGATTCGGGTTTAAGCCACTGCCGCTTTGGATAGTTGTTCCTTCTCATTATCCATGGGCTGACATAATAGATCGCAGAATGGACGCAATCGGCGTTATAGGAGCTGATGTAATCGAGAACTTCCAAATTGGCTGATTGGCTGGTTGCGAAATTTCAAAAGGCCAGGCATTCGGATGGCAGACATCTGAAAAATCGCTCCGACGGCGCGGTGTCCCAGCAATCGCCTTTGCGGCTCATGCCCGGTGCATGTCGTATTGCCCCAGACGATTCTGATAGCCATGACATGCATACTGGCTGTCGCAGTCAGAATGATGGATTAATCCATGGCCAGGCTTCCGCCGAAAATACGAAAAAGTGAATCGACCTATATCTGAAAAGCAAAAGAGGGGAGCACATCATAACCGAGGAATCAGACGGCCATTATTTTTTTGCGAGGATGAACAGACGGCGGAACGCTAACAGCACGGTGCCGTCGGCACGCGGCGGGTAATGAGGGCGCAGCGCCTTCGAGTAAGCGGCCACGAATTCGGGCTGGTCGCTCGGTCGCATGGCATCAAGGTAGGGGCGCAGACTGGTCCCCATTGTCCATTTGACCACCGGGTCTTTGCCGCGCAATAGATGCAGGTATTGCGTTATCCATATTTCAATCGCGGCGACACGCTCAGACAACAGATCGTAATAGGCGGCGGGTTCGAGAATCGGTGGCGCACTCGTCACTCCCGATAACTGCTGGGACCAAGGCCCCGACGAAGCGACTATCGACTGCAGGGCGCGTACCGGCTCATTGTGCATGGCCGGCATTTGAATCGCCAGAATCCCCTCAGGAGCGAGACAAGTCAGCAACCTTGGGAACAACGACTGATGGTCGGGCAACCACTGTAACGCAGCGTTGCTGAAGATTACGTCTACGGGTTCCGGTGGCGACCAAGTGGCAATATCGGCGAGTTGGGTCTTAAAGCCTGTTGAGTTCGCCTTTTTGAGCATTGCCGGGGAACTGTCCACCCCAATCAATTCTGCCTCGGGGAATCGGGCCGCAAGGACAGGCAGGGCGTTACCCGTTCCACACCCCAGGTCGACCACACGCTTCGGGCATGCGTGATCAATTCTAGCAGCAAGGTCTACAGCAGGGCGGAGCCGCTCGTCGGCAAAACGCATATATTGCTGCGGGTTCCAATCTGATGTGAAGCTGCTAATCGGTCCTCCTAAATTCTCTGCAGGAACTTAATCGCCAGGCGGTTCTTATATGGGATCTGCTGGATTTTAGGATTACCTGACCAAAGATGCAAGATTTTCAGGTATTCAGACAGGTTGTGAGTCAGGCGCGGAAATTCTCGTTCAGAAAACAACCTGGTTGATTTGATTTCAAATGCTTATTAATCATTGCCATAGGGTGTCTTGCCTTCGGCAAACTCGTTATTTGTGAGTCCATCTGGTAACTATCGCTTTAGCGCCATAGCCCTTCAAGAAACACAAACTAGTCGTTCAATAACATGTTGGTTCATTGCGCGTTGCCGTGCCACGGAAGAGATCTTGACATGAACGAGCCTCATGCGAATGCTTCTTCCAGAAATCATGGCCCGGCTGTGATCCGATAATGGCTTGGCAAGAAAGGCTGGTTTCCGCTTTATCGCGACCGCCTTTCATGATCCGTCGGTGGCCGTGCAGTTCGCCCAGTTTCATTTTCTTTATAGGGACGCCATGAACCAATCCAGGCAAAAACTTGCTCTAATCATCGAAGACGACCGCAACACGTCAGCATTGATCAGCCTTTATCTCAAGCGCGAAGGGTTCGATGTTCAGGCTGCCGGAGACGGAGAGACGGGCCTGATCATAGCCGAAAAGCGCAAGCCGGACATTGTCATACTTGACCTGATGCTGCCCAAAATCGATGGCTGGGAAGTCTGCCGGCGCCTGCGGCAGGGATCGGACGTTCCAGTTATCATGCTCACCGCCCGAGGGGAGGAGGTGGATAAGGTATCGGGGCTCACTCTGGGGGCCGATGACTACGTGGTTAAGCCGTTCAGCCCCCGTGAACTGGCAGCGCGGGTCCAGGCTGTCCTGCGGCGAGCATCTCGCCTCGAAATCAGCAGGAAGCGACGTGTATCCATCGGGGATATCCTGCTCGACTTGGAAGGGCACCAGCTCAGCATTAAGGGGCGCTCCATGGCCGTAACGCCTCATGAGTTCACCCTTATGCAAACGCTGATGTCCGCTCCCGGGAGAAGCTTTACCCGGGAAGAGCTATTGGGTCGCCTTTATCCCAACCGAGAGGCCACCGTCATCGAACGCGTGGTCGATGTACACATCGGCCGGCTCAGGCAGAAGATCGAACCAGACCCCTCTGCCCCGAAATACATTCTGACCGTACGCGGGGTTGGTTATCGATTTGCCGATCCGCAGGAGCAGGATATGGAGAACCCCGGGTGAAACGGCATCTGATCATAAAGCTTCTTGCCATCCACCTGGTGGTGATCGCCTTTGTGATGGTGATCGTGTGGGTCTCCGTGAACACGCTGGCGGCCGGGTATTTCGTCACCCTCATGGAAAAGTACAACATTTCCCCGGAGCCTGCACATGAGATGTTTGTCAGCTCGGTCCATCGGTATCTGATCTGGGCAAGCCTGGGAGCGGTCGTGCTTTCGGTCGTCCTGAGTCTTGTGATGATGCGCAAAGTTCTGACTCCGCTGACCCGCATGACCGTAATCAGCAAGGAAATTGCGGCCGGCAACTTCGCCGTCAGAGTGCCGACGGTTACCCAGGATGAAGTGGGGCAGCTCGCCCGGGCCTTTAACCAAATGACCGAAAGCCTCGATGAAATCCAAACTCTTCGCCGTAACCTGATCATCGACGTGGCGCACGAGCTTAGAACCCCACTCACCAACTTACGCGGTTATCTCGAAGCGCTGATCGACGGTGTCATTCCGGCCTCAACTGAAACTTTCAGCATGCTCCAGGAGGAAACGCTGCGGCTGGTCGGGCTTACCGAGGACGTGCTGCAGCTCGCGCGCGCCGACGCCGCCCGCAATGATCTCAACCGCGTACCCACCGATTTGCAGAAAGAGGTCAATCTTTCAATTGCTCCGTTCGCCCGAGCTTTTTCCCAAAAGAACGTTCGAGTCGAGGTTTTGGCCCCGGACGCTCTCCAGATCGTGTTCGCGGACCGGGGTCGGTTGGCGAGAGTGCTGCGGAATTTGACCGATAACGGCGTCCGCTACACGCCGGCAGGCACTGTGATGACGATCCTAATGGAGCCCAGAAATGAGAATGCCCGGGTCACTTACAGCAACGCATGCGCCGAGTTGTCTCTTGAGGATCTGCCTCATATTTTTGAGCGCTTTTACCGCGGAGAAAAATCCCGATCGCGTCAGCTGGGTGGTGCCGGAATCGGCCTTGCCATCGTCAAGGAGCTTGTCGAAGCCCACGGGGGAAAGGTGGGGGCCGATCTAACCGAAGGCCGCCTCCAGGTCTGGTTTGAAATCCCCCGGTCGGCGGCATCCCCGGCCGCCGCTTGACGCCCCAGCGTCCGTTTAACTTATCGGTCCCACGAATCTTTACACAATCTTCATATTGCCTTCACGCCTTCTTTAAGCAGCCTGTTTATCATTAACCTGTATCAAAAGCCTGGACCGGTATCCTGGTGGATTCCGGCGGGCCTATGTAATTTACAGGAAGGTGCCTTGTGAAAAATTTGCTAATCGCGATCATTGTAGCAGCGGCGGCAGTTCTTCTCGGAAACCACATTGTCCGAGGAATGGACAGCAAAAAGGATCTATCCATGAAAGAACAACCACAGAAAACCGAGACGGCCGTCTTCGCAGGCGGGTGTTTCTGGTGCACGGAGTCCGATTTCGAGAAGGTGGACGGGGTGGTCGAGGCCATTTCCGGCTACACCGGGGGAATGGCTGCTAACCCAACCTACGAGCAGGTATCCGCCGGCGGCACCGGGCATGTCGAGGCGGTAAAGGTGATCTATGATCCGGATAAAGTGAGCTATTCGCAGTTGCTCGATGTGTTTTGGAAGCACATTGATCCGACGGACGGCGGGGGGCAGTTTGTTGACCGGGGCTCTCAGTACCGCAGCGTCATCTTCTATTCAGATGAGGAGCAGCATCAGCTGGCCGAGGCATCCAAGAGAGAACTGGATCAAAGTGGCAGATTTGACAAGCCGGTTGTGACTGAGATCCTGCCTTTGGGGTCCTTTTATGATGCCGAGGGTTACCACCAAGATTATTACAAGAAGAACCCGATTCGCTACAACTTCTACCGCACCGGCTCCGGCCGGGACCGGTTCCTGGAAAAGGCCTGGGCCGACGCGGAGAGGGCGTCCCATCCAAAGGCCCTCATGAAGCCTCAGATGAACGAACCCGCCAAACCGGGCCCGCCAATGTCTGGCAAGCCGGTCGGCATGGAAGCCGGATACACCCGCCCCGGCGACGATGAGCTTCGCCGTCGCCTGAACCCCATGCAATTCAAGGTGACCCGGCAAGACGGCACCGAGCCGCCTTTCAACAACGAATATTGGGACAACCATGAGCCGGGAATTTACGTGGATGTCATCTCCGGGGAGCCGCTTTTCAGTTCGACGGACAAGTTCGACTCCGGCACTGGGTGGCCGAGCTTCACGCGGCCGGTCGAAAAGGGGAACATCGTCGAGAAAAGCGACCGAAGCTTCTTCATGGTGCGGATCGAGGTCCGAAGCAAACATGCGGATTCGCACTTGGGCCATGTGTTCAACGACGGTCCGCCCCCTACAGGGCTGCGTTACTGTATTAACTCGGCAGCACTGCGATTCGTGCCCACGGCCGATCTTGCCGACGAGGGCTACGGCCGGTACCTCGCATTGTTCCAATGAAGATGATCTCAGCCCCCCGGCCCATCGCGCGCGATCGACGATGGACCCGGGGGAAACACAGAGAAAGGACCGGTCGGACCATGAGTCGGATTCTATTGTCCCGAAACAACTCCGCAAAGCGCCGTCTGCTCTTCTGGATGGTCACGATCTGGGCGATTGTAATCGGCTGTGTCGTCACCGACTTCTTCGTCTGCCCATGGACGGCCGTGTTCCCGGAACCATTCTTCTCATCAATGAGGCTGCAATGAAGACGTGGGTGTTTTCGGCGCTGTTTCCGCTCGTGATCCTGGCGGCATCGTTCGCCAGGGCAGCTGAATCCAATGATTCGATCATGGCTTACGCAGTCTTCTATGTCAGCTGATACGATGTCGGAAAATCGGCCCTGGAAGGGCTGACGGGAGTGATCAAGGTTAGCAGCGGTTTCAAGGGATTTCGCGAGGTGAACCACGTAACCTATGACCGCCGACTGATTTCGGTGCAAACGATGGTTAAGGCTCTGGTGTCTGCTGGGACCTACATCGGAATCGCAGACGATTAAGAGCAATGCGGAGCTTCGACTATTGACCCCTCAAATAGCTTTTTGATAGTGTTGATCAGGTAACCTCCTCGTTCCCTACACCGCTCTGAAGATTGGACCTGGCACGCTACCTGTAACGAGCGCTGATTTCTCCAGAATGGTTCTCCCGAAAAGGCTAACGAGCCTCCCCGACACCACTTAACTATCCGATTCACAAACAAAAGATAATAATAGCAAAATTGTCTCTTGACGAAAGAAACAGTTGTTATATTTTGTATGATACAAAATATGCGAGGCCAATTATGAAAGATGTTACTGAAACCAGATGGCTGCTGCTCATCCATCAAATCCCGCCCAAGCCGAGCTACTTCAGGGTCAAGATCTGGCGCAGGCTGCAACAGGTGGGAGCCGTGCCCGTCAAGCAGTCCGTGTATGTCCTGCCGAAGAATGACCAAACCCTGGAGGACTTCAGCTGGATGCTGCGTGAAATCAAAGACGGCGGAGGCGAAGCGTCGATATGCGAAGCCGCGTTCATCGACGGGATCACCGACGATCAGATCATTGCCATGTTTCGCGAAGCCCGAAAGGTCGATTACGAGGAGATCATCAAGGACATCCGATCCATAATGGCCGAACTGCCTCCGGGGCCTGGCGCCCAGATCGAAGATGTTTCACATGCGGACGGACAACTGGCTCGACTCAAAAAGAAAGTGGCCGAACTGACAGCCATCGACTATTTCGAATGCCCTGACCGCGGCGCGGCCGAGTTGCTGCTTGCCAACTTTGCCGAACAGTTGAGGGGAGCCAAAACCGGGAAACTGATACAGAGCAAGGCACATCAGGATTTGACCGGCAAGACTTGGGTGACAAGAGAAAACGTCTATGTGGACCGTATTGCCTGCGCCTGGTTGATCTGCCGTTTTATCGATCCGACCGCACGTTTCCAATTCGTCAGTTCCAAAAAGTACAAGCCTCAGCCGAACGAGCTGCGGTTCGACATGTTCGACGCCGAGTACACCCACGACGGGGACTTGTGCTCCTTCGAGGTGATGATCCGCAGGTGCGGGTTGGATCATAAGCTGTTCACTCCCCTTGCGGAAATCGTTCACGACATCGATCTCAAGGACGAGAAGTTCGGCCGGCCTGAAACGGCAGGCATTAAGACGCTTTTTTCGGCAATTGTGACGGCTCATCCCAAGGATGAGGAGAGGATCGAGATCGGCTCCAAAATCCTGGATGACCTATTGGTGCATTACAAGCAACAGGTCAAAGCATAGCTCTATTCGAAATGATTGACCAAACAAAATGCAGGTACCTTTTAGGCGCCGACTCAAGGAGGACCCAATGCCCAAAACCGATGTTCATATCGAAGCAAGTGTGAAGAAGACCGGCAAACCCCACCAGGCGGTGCATGCCTTCGTGGATTTTGAAAAGAAAAAGCCCGAACGCCACGATATCACCAAGATGGTTGATTACACCCGGATGATCGAATCCAAATACGGAGCCGAAGCCGCCCAGGAGTTCGTCCAGCACATCCACGACGACATCCAGTGCAAGTTCAAGGATTTCATCGGGACCCTCAAAAAGCGCGCTGGCGAGCTGTCCAACGGAGACACCGCACAGGTACCTGTCGGATCGAAGTTGAATACGCTTGTTTCCGAGGCCGAGAGCAAGCTCAAGGGTATCTTGGACTATTTCGGAGTTGTGGAGGGCAAGAACGTGCGCTTGTATCGCGTGGCGGACGAGGATGTTGAGCTGCTCAGGAGGGCCGGGGTGAACGCGGACGATATCCAACATTGCCTGGCGGTGGCTGCCAAGGCGCTTGAGATCGCCCATCGCACGGGGGCCGCACTCGATTTCGAACTGATCGGAAGGGGTGCTTTGTTCCATGACCTCGGGAAGTCCAAGACCCACGCCATAGAGCACGGCAGGCTTGGTGCTGAGATGGGGAAAGATCTGGGTTTGCCCACAGCCATCACCGACATCATGGAAAAACACATCCGTGGCGGTTTGACCGAAGCCGAAGCCACCGAACTCGGGCTGCCCGTGAAGGACTACCGGCTGAAGAGCTTCGAGGAGAAGATCGTGATCTATGCCGACCGGCTGGTAGACATCATCATGGACGGCGTGGTCAAGACCGACGAGGAGGCCGAGCAGCGCTACGAGGAGATCCTTACGGCTCAGATCAAGTACGGCAAAAACGATATCACGCTGAAGCGCTACCTGGGGTATCATCGCGAGATCCAGGCGCTGATGGGCAATTCATGAACCTGAGTCCCTTCAAATTGATGTGCGCGGCGGGGCTTTTCGGCATTTTCAGTTCCACCCTGTCGAAAAGTCCCGTGCTCCCGCTGTTTGCGGTTCACCTGGGTGCGACGGCATCTGAGGTAGGGATCATCGCCGCCGTCTCAACACTGGCCGGGATCGTTTTCAGCATTCCCGCGGGAATACTTTCCGACCGGTTCGGACGCAAGACCATGCTGATCGCGGGGGGAGTGGTGTTTGCAAGCGCCCCGGCGATGTATCTTTTCACCAGCGGGGTCTGGCAGCTGGCGACGATACGGTTCTATCACGGCCTTGCCACGGCGATCTTCATGCCGGTCGCCATGGCATATGTTTCAGACCTGCACGAGGAGTCCAAGGGGGAGAAACTGGGATGGTTTTCAACCGCAACTCTTTTGGGCCGATTCATGGCTCCACTGACAGGCGGTGTCTTGTTGGGATATCTCGGCTCGGGCAGCAACATGGGCTTTGCAGCGATTTATTCGCTTTGCCTGGTGGGTGGGGCCTTGACCCTCGTGGTTTCCGCAAAGATGCCTTCGGCCGCGAGCTCACCCCGGGCACCTAAAACGTTGAAGCATCAAAGAGAAGGGCTAATGCAGCTTGTTTCCAGCGGGCC
This sequence comes from Desulfobacterales bacterium, assembly GCA_030834695.1. Lineage (GTDB taxonomy): Bacteria > Desulfobacterota > Desulfobacteria > Desulfobacterales > SpSt-501 > SpSt-501. The sequence goes on along the minus strand of JAUQXK010000018.1, from coordinate 1,423 downwards.
GCTGCTTGCCATAGGTATGGTAGAAGCTGCGGTCCTTTATATGTACGGCACGATAGAGGTTTTTCTGCCCCTTTATGGGTTAACCCACGGCATCGGTGCTTTCGCGATCGGGGTTTGTCTTGCGGCCCAGGTAATCACACTAGCGGCCACCAAACCCGTTATGGGGAGATTGTCCGATCGACATGGCCGTTCCGGGCAAATCGTCTGGGGTGCGTTATTGGGAGTGGCTGCAGCGGCATGCATGGCGGCTTCTGAAAGCTTTGTTTTGCTACTTGCATTAAGCATCCTCATCGGCCTGAGCCTTTCGATTGTGACCTCGGCCACCTCGGCGGCCGTTGCCGACATCAGCCGCTGCGAGATGCGCGGCTCTGCCATGGGTGTATTCGGAACGATCATGGACATGGGGCATTCGGCAGGGCCTCTGGTATCTGGCATGGTAGTGGCTTTCTGGGGGTTCAAGGCCGCCTTCATGGGATCCGCAATCATTCTTGCATTGGCAGTCGTCTCTTATAAAGCAGTCACCACCAATCAACTGGACCCCTGCTCAATCAGCGAGCAGGGATAAAAACCCGCCTCCGGGTCCATGGGGGCCAGAAAGGGAAATGGAAATGAAACACGATGACGATAAGAAAAAGAAAGAAATGGAAGGTCCTCGGAGAATTTTTATCCCCAAGGCACGGCTTCTTTCCCAGGAGGAGGTGGGCTCCTTGGGGGAAAGAGAAAAGACCTTCGCCAAGGAGTGCAGGGATAAGGGGATCTGGCTTGAACTCTTCTGCCCCGATGATGCTTGCCTCCTCGAAGAGGAACGGATCAAGCTTCCGGTCTTTTGCGAGAACCCGAAGCATGATCACAGTCTCTGGCTGGATATCTTCTGCCCGGGCGGAAGCTGCGAGGTAACGGATTCCACAAAACTTCCATAAACGAAAAAAGCGTCGGGGCCGTGTGGTTATATCCGGCTGCACGGCCCCTTTCCAACCCTTGAGGTGCTGCCGTGGCCTCCATCATCAAATCAAATAAAAAATCCTGCCGACTGCTGGTCGACGACGAGCAGAGCGTGGTTCGGAAATATCGCCACTTCAAGGCGTTTCTCGAATACAACCAGGAATGTCTGCAACTGATTTCGGCGCTGGAAAGCCGGTATTATCGGGGCGAAGGATTTGACCGAGCGGAAATCAAAAACCTGCTCGATCGCCTGAAAACCGAAACCACGGCGCTGGTCGAATCCCTGAACATCCTCTCAAACGGGGGGCACCCCGAGCTCGCCCCGCTCCCTGATTCGATCCTCGCCGAGGCTATCAAACGCATTGAGCCAATACCCGAACGACTGCAGATCCCTTTCACGGTTCCGCTACAGGGGTTATCATCTCAATCGTCTCCGGTGGTGGGCTCGAAAGCGGCCAACCTGTCCATCATTGAGAATTCG
>JAUQXK010000141.1 GCA_030834695.1 Desulfobacterales bacterium | reverse complement strand
ACCAGCCGATCGCCTTTTCCGCGTCGGAAAAGGCGACCACATTTCCCCATGCGTAAAACGTTTCAATCAGCTCCTTGAGCACCTGGCTGATGCCCGGGTCGTCATCGAGAACCACCACATCCAGACCGTCCGACATGCATTCTCCTTCTGGGGATCGGCCGCTCCCGGGTACGGCCGTGATCAATTCGATTCAAAATTCTTATCCGTAAGGTTGTATTTTTCAAGCTTGCGATAAATGGTGGACACGTTGATTCCGAGGATCTTTGCGGCCTTGGGACGATTGCCGTTCGTGGCCTCCAGCACGCGCTCGATGTGCCGGCGTTCGAGCTCTTCCAGCGTGAGCAGCGGCGAGTTCCGCCGGCGCTCTGGCCCCTCGTAGGGCAGCAGGTTGCGCGCCGCAACCAGAGACAGCGTCTTGCCCTTCTCCAGCAATACCGCGGCCGCGATCATGTTCTCCAACTCACGAACGTTGCCCGGAAAGGCGTGCGCCAACAACCGCTCGATCAGTTCGGGGGATAGGTCGGCGATTTTTTTCTTGTTGGCGCCGGCATGCAGCCTCAGGAAGTAACGCGCCAACGGAAGGATATCCTTCTTGCGCTCGCGCAGGGGGGGGATTTTGATATTGTAGGTGTTGATCCGATAGAACAAGTCGGCACGGAACCGCCCTTTTAGGATCTCTTCGCTGATGTCCCGATTCGTGGCGGCGACGATGCGTACGTCCACGTTGCGGACTTCGGTGCTGCCGAGTCGATAGAACTCGCGTTCTTCGATCACCCGCAACAGCTTGGCCTGCAGCGACGGGTCAAGCTCGGTGATCTCATCCAGGAAGAGCGTACCGCCGTTGGCGGCTTCGAAAAACCCGCGGCGTTCACCGCCGGCATCTGTGTAGGCGCCCTTCGCATGGCCGAAAAATTCGTCCTCGAAGAGGGTCTTGCTGAACGACGCCATGTTGACGGCGTAGAAGGGCGCTTTGGAACGGTGGCTCAGTTGATGGATCACGCGAGCCAGCATCTCTTTGCCGGTTCCGGATTCGCCGTTGATGACCACGCTGTAGTCGGTGCCGGCCACGGCTTCGATCTGGTGAAAGACCAGTGCCATGGATTCGTCTTCGGCGATGAGATGGGCGAACGCATCGGGCTGTTTCAGATGATCGAAAATTTTTTTCCGGCCGACCCGCGCCAACTCATCGCGGAAGCGGTAGCGTTCGAGGTTGTTTTGGACGAGTGCCACCAGCTTGTCGCTGTTGAGGGGCTTGACCAGGTAATCGCTCGCCCCGCTGCTGATGGCTTGCACGGCGGTGGGCACGTCGTCCATGGCGCTGACGATCACGCAGTCCACCTCCGGGAATTCCTCCTTGATGCGCTGCATCACCTCCATGCCGCCCATATGCGGCATCATCAGGTCCAGCAACACCAGCGGAAAGCGTTGCGATCGCAGAACTTCCAGAACCCGGCGGCTGTCGGATACCAGCGCCGGTTCCGGCAATCCTGCGCTGACCAGAGTAGCCTTGATGCTCAACAGCAGTCCCTCATCGTCATCGACGACTAGGATCGCGGACATTTGAGCGGGAATTGATTTCATAAGAAATGCAAACAGAATGCAGTGATCGTTTTTTTTAGACGGATCGGCGTTGTGTGGTCATTTATTTTTATCTTAAACGGAAACCGCATGGCAGTCAAGCGCAAGGACCCCGTTTAAAGTTAAAATTTATAG
>JAUQXK010000140.1 GCA_030834695.1 Desulfobacterales bacterium | reverse complement strand
CTGCCCGGCCGCGTAAAAGTCGTGGCCGGCGCCGTCGCTTTCCATCGCACCCGGTGTAGTCACCTGGCGCAGTCCCGTTCCGTCGCTTTTCACCGTCCAGATCTGGGCATTCTGTGAATAGGCCGGGTAGACGAAGGCGATTAGATCGTTCGGGGCCCAGCGGGGGTAGACACGCTGGCCGCTGCCGGAAGTTACCTGCTGCAGGTTGGCGCCGGCGAGGTCCATGATGTAGAGGTTCTGGCCTATTTGTTCTCGAAAGGAAGCAAAGACGATCCGGTCGGCGTCGGGGGAGAGATCCGGGAAATCGTCGATGTAGCTGTTGTTGGAAATATTGGTCTGGAAATTTCCGCTGGCCCATGATTTGTAAATCTGCGGGCGGCCGTCGCGGTCCGAGACGAAAACCACCCGGGCGCAGCCGGAAAGGACCAGAAAAGCGGCGAACAGGCACACAAGCACTCTCTTCTCCATGTTTTCCTCCTTTCGGTTGGGCATGCCATTCTTCAGCGGACGCGCGGCACTAACGTGTCCGCGGGGGTGAGCGCCGTTTTCGGTTTGCTGCCGGAGGCAACGGCTGCGGTGCGTCCTGCGCTGCTGGGACCGGTGCCTCCGGTATTGACGGGACCCGCCGCGCGCGGCGGAGCGCAGCCAGCAGCCGGCTCCACCATTTTTCGGCCGGATCGTTGGCCTCGTACTCGATGTGCTGGATCGCTCCCAGCTTTTCCTTGAACCAGCCGAACAACGGCGCCGGGTCGAGCCGCAGCGGCACGATCGCTTTTCCCAGCTCGATCGCGCGCGCCAGTTCCCGGTAGACTTCGTCGGATTCCAGGGCGGGCTGCGAAACCAGGAAAATCACGGCGTCGGCCTGCTGCAGGGCCTGTTCGATCGCCTCGCGCCAGCGGCTGCCGCCGCCGATGTCCGACCGGTCGAGCCAGACCCCGTATCCGGCCGTTTCCAGGCGCTGGAGCAGGGCATCGGCCATCGCCGCGTCCGCGCGCCGGTAGGTTACAAACACCCGCTGGCGCACCTGCACCAGGGAAATCGGCTCGGGCAGGTTCCAGGACCACATCTGCGGCGTGCTGGGGCTGCTCAGGGCCTGGGCGCGCGGCAGCACGTAGCGGAACAGTTCGTCGGCGGTGACGACCCCGTCGCCGTCCGCGTCCGCGGCGGCGCCGCGCAGACCTTCGACCAAGAGGCGCGTGAAGAAACCGCCGGCCGCATCGCCGTAGCTGAACTCTTTCGGTCCGCAGGCCGTGATGGCGCAGAACCCGTCGGGGATGCCGCGGTTGTTGACGAAGAACGCGCCGCTGTGGCAGCCGTCCATCAGCAGCACCTGACGGCGGCTGTTGCAGCGCCGCAGCACGGAAAGGACATACTCGCTGTCCAGGCAGGTCGCCTCGAGGAAGTTGACGTCCGAGTCGCTGACCGGCAGGTAGAGCAGCTGGTCGCGGCCGAGGGTGCTGGTGCCGGAGTAGTAGATCAGCAGCGTGTCCTCCGGCCGCAGGCCGTCCGCCACGCGGGCGACCTCCCGCCGCACCTCGATCAGGCTGGGACCCATCAGGCTCACGATCTCGAAGCCGCCGTAGTCCCGATCGCCGAGGACCTGGCCCAGCCCGGCCAGGTCCTTGTCGATGCCCGGCAGGTCGAGCGCGTACCCCTTGCCGTCGGAATTGCGCACGCGCGCATTGCCGATCAGAAGGGCGATGCGCCGCGGACCGGTTTCCGCCGGTTTCTTCACGGCCTGACGTCGCTGCGGCTTCTTTGCTTTCATGGGCACCCTCCGTCTTTTCCGATGATCCTGTCTATTCGATTTTCAGGCGGTTCATCGATCACTTTTTCATTTGGACTTGAGGCCTGGTCGGCGCCCGGTTCTGCTCCATCCCTTTCTTGGCTTTTTCGCACATGGCCTGGGCGTCCTGATAGGCTTCGGCGAAGGACCCGCCCTGTTTTTGGCACGCGTCCTGGGTGCTCCGGGATAGGGTCCCATTCGGCGTGCAGCAATAGCCCGAGACGGGCTGCTGCGAAACCGGGGGCCGGGCAACGACCAGGTCGACCGCGGCTCCCTCCGGCACCACCGTTCCCGGTTCCGGCTGCTGCGCCATGACCGTATCCGAAGCCAGCCGGATGTCCTCCTGGGAGCTGATGCGCCCCGGCTTGAGCCTGCGATCAACCAGGAGCGATTCGGCATCGCGCCGGGATCGTCCGACCAGATCGGGGGTCTGCACCCCGGCAGGCTCGGGGGGCTTGATTTGAACGGGCCAGGTCGTCAGCCCGTCCGCCGCCGCCAGTACCAGCACCGGGGAATTGGAATCCCGGTAAAAGGCGACAGACAACACGCGTTCGCTTGACCCCCTCAACGTTTCGAGCTCCTGCCCCCGAGCGATGTCCCAGAGTTTGCCGGTTCCGTCTCCGCTCGCCGAGGCCAGGATACGGCCATCCGCTGAGAAGGCCAGCGATAACACGACAGCGGCGTGGCCTCCGAGGGTCTTCAATTCGCCGCCGGCCGGGACGTCCCAGAGCCTGACGGTCCGGTCCGCGCTTCCCGAAGCCAGGGTCCGGCCGTCCGGCGAGAAGGCCACGGAGGTGACCGGATCGGCATGTCCCGCGAAGGTGGTGCGCACCTTTCCGTCGTTCGTATCCCACAGGTGGATGGCCCCGTCTTCACCGGCGGCGGCCAGAGTCGCCCCGTCGGGCGAAAACACCAGTGACAGGGTCTTCCCGCTCCCGCCGGCGACGCTGAGACGGGCCCCCTCTTTTAAGTCCGGCGGTTCGGCCGCTCGCAACAACCGGACGGCGCCAGCGGAGCTCCCGGCGGCGGCCAGATCACCATAAAAGGCCCAGCACAGGATGTCGACGCCAGCGCCCGGCGCCATCGATTGAGTGAGTGCGGGGGTCAGCGCGGCCATCACCAATGCGCCCAGGGCCAGCGCGACCGATGCGCGGGCCGTTCCGCGATGGAAGGTGAACCACGCCAGCAGCCGGGCCCTGGCGCGCTGCATGAACGTGCGGGGGGCCCGGGAGAATCCGGACGGGTCCGGCTGCGGCAGGGCCAGCAGGCGCCGGAAAAGCCGCCCCAGCGCGGAGGGCGCCTGGACGCTCAGCCGATCGAGGCGTGCCCCCGACATGAAGCCGAGGAACACGGCCTCGTGCATCAGGCTGTCCGTTGAGGCGGTCTGCAGAATGTCCTTGGGCTCCAGCCAGGGAGCGAAGCTCAGCACGGCCGGGCCGGGTTGAGCGGCCGGGCGCGTGAGGATCTTTTCGATCAGACGCTTGAGCGCCTGCCGGACGTCCGCTTCCTGCCGGGCGGTGAGCTGGCCGATCAGGGCGAGCCGCAGCCAGTCGGGCATGAAGCCGCTTCGGAACCAGGGCAATCGTGCCAGCGACGGAAGCAGACGCGTATACGGGCTCCCGCTTGCCGGCGCGCGGCCGGCGCCGTGCAGGGTCTCGGCCAGAAATCCAGTGAGCGGCCAGGATATCTCCGGATAGACGGCGCAGGCGCACAGCCACAGAAATCCATCCGGACCCAGGTAGCCCTTCAACTGGCGCAGGAGGGTTTCCAGAGTTTCGGCGGGCGGCGGGTTCTTATCCTGCCAGCGCAATGCGTCGGATCCGATGATCGCCGGAAAACTCCGGGCATAGGGCGCCGGGAAGAGCGTTTCGATCCGCCACTCGCCGGACAGCCCGGCGTAGCTCTGCAGCCCTGCTGCGGAGGCCGGACAGACGATCATCCCCTCGGCGGCCAGCTCCCACTCGCGCTGGGTCCAGCGATAGGGCGCCTCCGGAGTGAACAGCACGCGGCGCGGCCAAGACCGCAGCATTTCCGTCCAGGGCGCCGGGTTGCCGGATACGGGGTCGAAGCAGGCGGCCGACTCCGTGAACAGGAACAGGGTGGCGGCGTGGTGGATGACGGCCAGCTCGCCCAGCTGATAGCACATCCCGGGGTTGTCCGCCCGCCGGCACACCCGCGGGTCGTCGCCGAAATGGTAGCGCGTCATCACCACCCCGTTCTGCTCGATGCGCTGCAGCATGGCATCGATCCATCGGGTCTGGTGGTCGTCGGCGCTCTGGCGGCCGACCAGAATCAGGTATTCGGGCATCTGCCGACGGGGAACCCAAACCGGCGAGAACCATCCCGCGGCCCGGGCCGTAGCCTCCACCGTCTGATCGACCGCCAATTCGACCGCCTCCTGTTCGCGCGGGCGCCGGAGTCCGCCCACCAGCCGGCGGAGCTGCGGACCGGAAAGCTCGACCGGCAGCGCGGTTTCGGAGACCAGCGTGTGCAATTCAGGCCGTTGATCAACGGGCAGCCGCTTCAGCACCAGGTGCCGTCGCAGGCGTTCCGATGCGAAGAGGAATAAATAGGTGGCCAGCGCGGCAGCGGCTGAAAGGGCAACGATCAACGGCCATGGCCGGATTTCCGGAAGCGGCGTCCGGGCGGACGGCAGGCTCAGCGTCTGCGGCGTGCCGATGGCGATGGCGGCTTCCGGTTGCACCGGCGGGGGCGCGGGGTTGGGCCGCAGGATCATCCGGATCTCAAATGGACCGGCCGGGCGGATCACCTGCACGTCATCCCGGTGGTCCGGCAGCGAGGCCGTCAAGGTCTTCGGCAGCCGGATCCGTTCCGCCCTAAGGACGAAACGGCCGCGGTCGTCCGGCGCAACCGCCTGCTCGCCAAATGTCACCCGCGCCTTAGAAGCGGGGTCCGACCGGATCCGGCCCCCGTCCGGCCAAGCCTCCTCGCGCAGCACCGTGCCGTTGATTTCAATCGGGATCAGCCAGTAATGCGCCAGAAAGGCGGCCAGAGCCACCAGCGCCAGGCCGACGGCCAGACGCCCGAGCTTCGTCCCGGATGCGACCCATTTGGCCGGGTCCGTGTACGGGGGCCTCGGACGACTGGGGGCGGGCGGGACTGCCGGCGTTTTGAGCCAGCTGCGGGCGATGGCGTCAAACCGCGCCTGCTCTTCGAGCGAGGTGCAAAACACCGGTCGCAAATGCGAAACGACCGAATCCGGATCGCCCGCATGATCCAGGCGTTTTCCGTGCGTGGAGAGAGACAGCAGCAGCTGGTGGGCCGTGAGGTACTGCCGCGTGTCCGTACGGAAGCCGGACTCGCGCAGGCGAATCACCAGGCCGGCCAGGTCGAAGGATCCGGAGGTATCCATACGGCGCTCACGGATGGGTCAGGTCATCCCGAGGAAGAGCTTCAGCTCGGCCCTCACGCGCTGCTGATCGGCGGGGTCCTTGGTCAGGGCGCCGAGCCCCTCGAGGGCGATTGCGGCGGCCTCCCGCAGTTTTCCCTTCCGGTCGGCCCCGCGTTCGAGCAGGAACAATAGCCACTGGATCAGCTCCGCCGGCGAGATCTTGCGCCGCGGGATGTTTTCCTCGCGAAGCTTGAGGAAGAAGTCGAGGGCGTCCGTCACCAGGCGGTCGTCGCTGGACGTCAGACGCTGCAGCCGGGAGAGCAGGATTTCCTTCAGCTCGGCTTCGCTCGGAAACGGGATGTCGTAGTAGATGCACCGTCGCAGGAAAGGGTCGGGAAGGTTGCGCTCGGAATTGCTGGTGATGATGACGATGGGTTTGAGGTCGTCGGCCAGTTTTCCGGGACCGCCCACGACGGCATGGCTGAGCTCTGGAATCTTGAAATACATGTGCTCGATTTCGTTCAGCAGGTCGTTGGGGAAATCGCGCGGGGCCTTGTCGATCTCGTCGATCAGGACCACGCTGCGCGCCGGTCCGTTGTGCGGGAAGCGTTCGGGGATCAGCGACGCCACCTCCGGCCGCGGCAGGGCGTTCAGGATCGCCCGTCCCAGGGCGTTGAAACTGAGATAATCCAGATGGTTCGCACGGCCGCCGCCGTGCGCGGCCTGGAACCGGCCGATCGTGTCAAACGAATAGAACAGGTCTTTGGCCAGGCTCGAGGATTTGGTCTCGAACTTCTCGACGCGCGTGGAGGTCAGATTCAGAATCTTGCGGCCGGCGAGCTGCCAGGCCACGCTGTAGGCCAGCTGGGTCTTGCCGGTACCGGGCTCGCCGGTCAACAGCAGCGGCCGTCCCAGCAGCAGCGCCACGTTGACGGCATCCACCAGCCCGGGGTCCGGCAGGTAGCCGCCGGGATGATCCGGTCCCGGGGCGGCGGCTCCTCCGCCGGCGGCGAGGTCCCGTGCGTCGCGTGTATAGAATGGATACGTCATGTCCCCCTCCTTCGATCCGGTCAATCCGCGAGAATTTCGCGTGTCTTTTCGACGAAACGGCGCATGTGGATCCGGGCCGCGCCGCAGCAGAGGGCCGGATCCTCGATGAGCGCCAGCAGGCGCCCCTCCCGGCCGTGGACGAACTTGCGGACTTCCTCCATTCCGACCCACGCCTGGATGTCGCCTTCCGCCACGGGCGGCAGTCGGGGCAGCACCGAAACGAACTTCCGGGCGCTCTCGTCCAGGAGCTTTTCGAAAGGGACTTCCTGGGTCATGTCTTCGTAGGAGATGTTGATCCACAGAATCACCGGGTAAGGCGGCTCCAACTGGCGCCGGCCGCCCTGTCCGTCGGCTTCCTCGAATAACTTCCGCCATGCGGCCGCAAACCCCTCGAGCAGGCCTTCGCCGCACGTGCGGTAATCCGACCACGTGATCTGGATGAGAAGCACCTGAGGCTGCGGGATGGTGCGGAAATAGGCCGCCATTTCCGGGTCCCTGGCGGCCGGGGAACCCAGCAGGCCGCGCTTGACGGCGGCACGCAGGACCTTCTCATAGCGGCCCTCCGCCGCGCTCTCGACATTCCATTGCAGGGCCGCAACCGATATGCCGACATCCTGCCCCCGCAGGCCCAACAGGTCGGCCATGAGCCGGCGGTGGGCGAGCCGATCGATGAACCCCAGGTGTTCCTCCCAGCGGTGGCCGTGCAGAATGATCACGGGGGTGCGGGTGGCGAGATCTTCCGAAAAAAGCTCGACCAGTCGGTCCACCTGGGGGACACGGTTGCAGAGCTGCGGCATGACCGGGGGCAGGGGCCGGCGGGCCGCGGCCTGATACGACCCGCCGGTCAGCCAGACATCGAGCTTCTTTTTCAACAGCTCCAGATCGCTGTCGCGTTTCTTGTTTGAAAAAGGCAGGGCTTCGGACAGGAGCAGGCCGCGCAACTTCTCGGGGAACGTTGCTTCCGGTGGGAGACCGTCACGGTCGAGCAGAACCGGAACCGTGCGAACGCCCTGGCGGTCCAGCACGGTCTGAATTTCTTGTCTGACCCAGTCCTGGTCTTCGTTCAGCCGTTTCAGGTTTTCGGCGCTGTCCCATTCGGGGCCGATGACGGCCAGGCACACCCGGCATTGCTGCAATGCCTGGGCGATCGCGGCGGGGAACCGATCGCCGTAGTCGATGTCGTTGCGGTCGAAGAAGACATCATAGTCCTGCTCGAGCTGGTCGGCGATCCACGTCGCCGCCCAGCCGGCGTCGTTGCGTCGGTAGCTGATGAAAATATCCGCCATCAATTACTCCCGCAATAAGGCCGGCCGCATGCGGCCGGCCATCTATCGGCGGGGCGGGTCTGCGGCCGCAGCGGACCGCAGTCAAATCTACACCGCCGCGACCGCCTTCAGCATGAGCGCCGCCCCGCACTGCTTGCTGACGGCCTCGGGATCGTACCGGCCGTCCTGGACGAACTTGCCCTTTTCATACAGGTTGGAGAAGCTCCACAGGTAGGGCGTGGGCACGCGCCGCATGCGGTAGCCGAATCCGTTGTACTTTTCGAGCAGATAGAGCATGCGGGGGATGGACCAGTCGCCGACCTCGTGGAATCCTTTCAGGGTGAGCGCGTCCACGGCGCTCTGCCGCCAGGTGAAGGGCGGCGATCCGGCCATCGGCCGACCGGCCGGCACGTGCACGGTGCGGGTCAGGAGCGGGTCGCCGTTGTGCAGATGGCCGGCGAAGTTGAACCCGCACTCCATGCCGTGGATCACGCCGATGAACATCCAGGAGATGCCGTTCAGGTCGTTGCCCACCTGCGAGTAGATCGGCCGGCCCTGGGTGAGGCGCTTGACGTAGTAAGCCACGTTGCCCGCATGCTCCGGCCGCACCGTGCAGGCCGCGTAGTAGGCTTCGTACTCAGCCTGCAGCTGGTCGTAGTCCTTGACCGCCAGGGGCGGCTCGGTTCCCGGCAGCGCCCGTCGGCCCGGACGGCGGCGCCGCGTCGGCGCGGCACGGGGTTTCGGGGTGTCCTTCTCCTCGATGGCCGGAGGCAGGCTTTCGCTGGCATGCATGGCCCCCGAGAGGGTGTACAGGTTTTGCAGGTGGTCTTCCATCGCGGCGAGGAAGCCGTCGAAGGGGCCGGTTTTGGCGGCGGCAACGGCCTTTTCCAAAAAGGCGCCGGCGTCGGCCAGGATGTCCGCGGCGCCGAGCAGTGTGACGTGCTCGAGCAGCGTCATTTGTTTCCCCAGAGCCGTGATGAGTTTCAGAATGGTTTGCTTCTCGCGGGCATCCGCCGTGTTGGCGTATCGCCGCCGCAGCGTATGGACCGATCGACTGACCTCGTCGCGAAGTTGTTCCGCAAGGTTCATGGCACCCTCCCGTCGGGGCTGGTATCGGTGCGCTCCGAAAATTGGGTCGGCGAAAGCCTACCGTATGGGTGAAAGGTTGAACAGACGTCTTCTGGTACGACAAGAAAAAGAAAGGTTGGAGATGAGCTTAATAGATAACACACCGGCCGGATTCGCGCAACCTGCGCGGGGTCCGGCTTGACTTCTACCATGCGCATGAAATAGAATTTCTTCCATCATCCTGTAGCCCACGACGCTCCCGGTTTTTGATCGCGCTGGCTCGCCGGGCCAGGGCCCGAGCCCTTGCGGGAGTCTAAAAAGCAACTATAGTTCCCTCATCGGCTTCCGCGGCGAACCGACGTCCGGCGATTCCGACGGCGTCGCACGGAAGCACTTCCCGGCACCGTACGACCTGGCCTCAACCTTGCAGCCGCGGCCAGCCCGCTCCTTGAAAAGACGTCCAAATGCATTTCACCCGAGCCGTTTGATCTCGCCTCCCGGCGACGGTCAGACGATTTGCAGAAGGAGGACACCATGGCGAAGAAAGCATTGTGCGTGGGCATCAACGACTACCCCGGCGAGGGGTCCGACCTGAACGGCTGCGTCAACGACGCCAAGGCCTGGGCCGATCTTCTCACCAAGAACTATTCCTTTCCGTCGGCTAGCGTCAAGCTGCTGCTCGATTCCCAGGCCACCCGGGCCGCCATCCTGGACGGGCTGAAGAAGCTGCTGTCCGGCACCAAATCCGGCGACGTGTTGGTGTTCACCAATTCCTCCCACGGCACCTACCTGGCCGATACCGGCGGCGATGAAGCGCTTTACGACGAGGCCCTTTGCCCCTATGACTGCGATCAGAACCTCATCGTCGACGACGAACTGCGCGAGCTTTTCTCCGGCCTGGCGAAGGGCGTCGCGTTCACCGTCATCTCCGACTCCTGCCACTCGGGCACCGTCACCCGCGCGGCCATCAATGAAAACATCCCCTGGCTCAAGACCCCGGACGACCGCCGGGTGCGTTTTCTGCACCCGTCGCTGATCGGCAAGTCGGTCCTTTCCAATCCGTTCAAGGCCGTGGACCGCCGCAACATCACGCATCCCCAGTCTCAAATGAAAGATATCCTGCTCTCCGGCTGTACGGCCAACGAGTACTCCTATGACGCGCTCATCGGCGGGAAATACCACGGCGCCATGACCTATTTCGCCATCCAGGCGATCCGCGATGCCGGCTACAGCATCAACTATGCGCAGCTGTGCAGCCGGTTGAACCATCTGCTGGACGAAGCCGGGTATCCGCAGCACCCGCAGCTCGAAGGCACGACCGCCAACAAGAAAAAGCGTATTTTCAGCTGAATCCAAGCAACCGCCACGCCGGCGGCCGTCTCGAAGGGGCGGCCGCCGGCCCATTCATGGTAGAGCAGGGAGGCCGGACATGACTCAGCCAGCCAGCGGGCCAAGCGCCGCCACCGTCCTGAAGATTCGAGGCGCCCAAGAACCGGAACCGGGGCCGTCGGCCCTGCGCTCGAAGCTGGTCAGCGTCCGGGCGGAATTCTGCCCCGATGCTTCCCGGAGCGCCCGGCACCAGGCCGATGCCGAGGCGCCGGTCGCCGGGGACGACATCATCGAAATCGAATTCGCGGAAGGCCAGCGCCTGTGGCTGCGCGTCGACGACTATCGCCGGCAGTTCGCGGCCGGGGCCGCACGCGCGGCCGAGGCGCCGGGGGTGCTCACGGTTCCGAGCCATCTCCCCTTGAACGTACCGGGTGCCGCCGCGCGCGGGGCGGCCGGCTGGGCCCTCAAGTCACTCAAAGTGCTGGGGTTCGACCCGACGGCGGTCATCACCGAAACGCTCGCCGGGCCGCTGGCGGAGCATCTGGCGCGGCGCATCGAAGAGCGCCGGACCGACCGCCGTCCCGGGCTGGGGCTGTTCACCTGCCGGCTGCAGACCGCTCAATTCCAGCTGGACCCGCTGACCGCGTTGGCACCCGGCGATCCGCCGTTGCTGCTGCTCATCCACGGCATTGCCTCGAGCACCTGGGGCAGTTTCGGCGACCTCTGGTCCGAGGCGCGCCGGAGCGAACTCGATGAGCTGCGTCGATTCTACGACGGCCGCGCCGTCGCCTTCGAACACGCCTCGCTGACCCAAAGCCCGATCGAAAACGCCATCCAGCTGGCCGAAGCCCTGCCGGAGAAGGCCCGCCTGCACCTGCTCACCTACTCCCGGGGCGGGCTGGTGGGCGAACTGCTCTGCCGCGCCGCGTTGGCTGTACCGGTCAAGAAGACGGTCGGCTCAACGGAAACGATCGAGCATCAGCCCCAACCGTTCACACCCGAGGAGTTCCGGATTTTCGAAGGCGATGACCGGCAGCTCGGCCGCCTCCGGGAGCTGGACGCAATCCTCAAGGCCAAGCAGTTCAGGGTCGAACGGTTCGTGCGCGTGGCGTGTCCGGCCCTCGGCACCACTTTTGCCTCGCGGCGGTTGGACCGCTGGCTGTCGGTGATCGGCAGCCTGGCCGGTACGGCCCTCGATGGCACCCCCCTGGCAGACGTCTTCGAGGGCATCGGCGACTTCATGGCGGCCGTAATAAAGGAGCGCACCGACCCGGCCCGGTTGCCGGGCCTCGCGGCCCTGATGCCGGAATCCGCTTTCCTCAAGCTCGTCAACTGGCCGTCGGTGGCGGTGCCCGGGGACCTGGCGGTGATTGCCGGCGACGTCGACCCGCAGGCCTGGTGGGGCAAGCTGCTCGTGTGGGTCACCGATCGTTTCTTCGAGGGCGACCACGACCTGATCGTCAACACGGTGTCCATGTTCGGCGGCGCCCGCCGGACCGGCCTGGCTCGGGTGAGCCTCCACCGGGGGCCGCAGGTCCATCATTTCGCCTATTTCCAGAACCCGGAAAGCGCCCAGCGCATCGTCCAGGCGCTGACAACGGCAGACGGCGAGCCGGCCGGCTTCGAAGCGCTGGAGGCGCCGAAAGCCGAAATCCCCCGGGACGCTGATCTGCGGGCGACGGGGCCGCAGCCGGTGGTCTTCGTGCTGCCGGGGAGTATGGGAACGGAGCTGGAGGTAGAAGGCAATCGCATCTGGCTGGATATTCCCGGCCTGATTTCCGGAAAATTCGAGCGGCTGCACATCGGCGCTCCGAACGTCACCCCGCTGCGGCCGTTCGAACGCTATTACGGGGCGCTGATCCGGCACCTGGGCAAGACCCACACCGTGATTCCATTCCCGTTCGACTGGCGGCTGCCGCCCGAGGCGGAAGCCGACCGACTGGCCGAACGGGTGGCGAGCGCGGCCGAGGAGGCCGGGCGCCACCGCCAGCCGCTGCGCATTCTCGCCCATTCCATGGGCGGGCTGGTCGCGCGGGCCATGATCGCGCGCCATCCCGGGTTGTGGAAGAAGATCTGCGAGACGGACGGCGCGCGGCTCGTCATGCTGGGGACCCCGAACGGGGGGTCGCACGCCATCACCGAACTGCTGGTGGGCCGGTCGACGATCTTGAAACAGCTTGCCTTTCTCGACAGCCGGCACAGCCGCCGGGAACTGCTGCAGATCATCAGCCGGTTTCCCGGGGCGCTTGCCATGCTGCCCGCTTTCGGCTCCAGGGATTTTCTTTCCATGGCGACCTGGCAGGCCTTTCAGCAGGCCGCCGGCGACGGGTGGGTCCTGCCGGAAGCAAAAGACCTCGAGCGGGCGGCCGGGTTCCGAGCGCTGCTGGACCGTTTGCCGCCGGATCCCGAGCGCATGTGCTACGTGGCCGGCTGCGCTCCGGCGACCATCGTCGACATGATCCTGGGCCCGGACGAGCCGGATCCCGAGGAACGCATCCGGTTCAAGGCCACCGGCCGGGGCGACGGCCGGGTCCCCTGGGACAGCGGCATTCCTCAGGGAGTTCAAGCCTGGTACATGGAGGACGTCGAGCACGGCGATCTGCCGGCCCACGAGGAAGCCTTCGAGGCGCTGACCGATCTGCTGGAGCAGGGCGCCACCGAGCGCCTGCCGCAGACGCCGCCGGTCGCCCGGGCCGCGTCGGACCTCTTCGACATGCCGCGCGCCGTCGACGAGGTTTTCCCGGACGAGCAGCGGCTGGCCGCCGGCGTCATCGGCGGATCCCCGCGCCGGCGTCCGCGGCCCCGGCGCGAGCGTGCGGTGGCGGTGCGGGTCATTCATGGAAACCTGCGCTATGCCCGCCATCCGGTCGCCGTCGGTCATTACGCCGGCGACACCATCATCAGCGCCGAAAAGAGCCTGGACACGACTCTGGAAGGGCTGCTGGACAGCCGCCACCGGCTCGGCATCTACCCGGGCGCCCTCGACACCAGCGCCATCTTCATCAACCCCCGGCTGCGTTCGAACGCCAAGGCGCTGCCGCGGGGGGCGATCGTCGTCGGTCTGGGCACCGTCGGCAGCCTGAATGCGTCCGCCCTGATCCAGACCACGGCGCGCGCCCTGCTGGAATACGTGGCCGAGTGGCGCGAATTCGCCATCGATGCGGCCGATGCGCAAGAAGACCGCCGTGCGTCGCACGATTTGGGCGTCAGCGCGCTCCTGATCGGGACCGGGGCCGGCGGGATGCCGGTGAGCGACTCGATCTTCGCCCTTCTGGAGGCTGTCCGGCACGCCAACCGCGCGCTGGCGTCGGCCCAACAGAGCGAACGCATCCGCGAGATCGAATTCATCGAGCTCTGGCAGGATCAGGCCATTCTGGCCGTCAAGGCCTTGAAGTCGCTGACGGCTCAGGAATCGCTCCGCGGCGACTTCGACTTCGACGGCCGCCTGCACCTGCACCCCAGCGAAAGCGGGCTCTGCCGTGTCAGCTACGAGGAGCCGCCGGGGTGGTGGCAGCGGCTGCAGATTCTGGGAGGCAAGCCGGCCGGCGAAGCCGGGGACGGGGGCCTGCGGTTCGCCGCGTCCACCCGCCGGGCGCGGACCGAGGTGCGCCTGTTGTCGACCCAGCAGACGCTGGTGGACCAATTCATCGCCCAGTCCATCCGCATGACGTCGGACAACCGCACGGTCGCCCGAACGCTTTATGAGCTGCTGCTGCCGAACGAAATCAAGGAAGCCGCAACGGCCCAGAACGACCTGGTGCTGCTGCTGGACGAAGCCTCCGCGCGCTACCCCTGGGAACTGCTCGACGACCGCTGGAGCCAGAGCGAACGACCGCTGTTCGTCGAGCACGGCCTGCTGCGGCAGCTCGAAGCGGTGGAATTCCGCAGCTCGATCCGCGGGGTCACCGAGCCCACGGCGCTGGTGATCGGGGATCCGGTCAGCCGCTATCCCGAGCTCAAGGGCGCGCAGTCCGAAGCGGAGGCCGTCAGCCGCGAGCTGTCCGGCCAGGGCGGGTTCCAAGTGGAAACGCGCATCCGTCCGGACAGCCGCCAGGTGATCCACGCGCTTTACGCCCGCGCCTACCGGGTGCTGCATCTGGCCGGCCATGGCGTGTATCGGTATCGGCCCCCAACCGCGGACAACTGCAAAACCTGCGGCCAAAAGCTCTCCGAACCGCTGCTCGCCAAGCAGCCACCATCCGTCCAGCCGGTGACCGGCATGATCATCGGGGACGATGCCGTGCTCTCGCCGCAGGAAGTCCGGCAGATGCGCTTCGTGCCGGAGCTGGTGTTCATCAACTGCTGCCACCTGGGGTATATCGAGAGCGGAGATCAGCGCAGCCCGGAGGAACGCAACGAACGCAGCGACTACAACCGCATCGCCGCCAACGTGGCCACCGAATTCATCCGCATGGGCGTGCGCGCGGTGGTCGCTGCCGGGTGGGCGGTGGTCGACACCGCCGCCGAGGTATTCGCCACCACGTTCTATCAGCAGATGCTGCAGGGCCTGCCGTTCGGCCGGGCCGTGAAGGCGGCGCGCCAGGCGACGTTCGAGCGCTATCGGACCACCAACACCTGGGGCGCCTTCCAATGTTACGGCGACCCGGACTATCGCCTGGTCCGGCAGGACGCCGGCGACCCGGAGCGCCGCGGCATCGATTGGGTGAGCCCCGCCGAGGCGGCGGCGAATCTCAACAACACCGCCGCCCGGCTTAAGACCATGGCCGTGGTCGACACGGCCGCCGAGCAGAAACGCCTGCGGGCGTCCGCACGCTGGCTGAAGCAGAAGAACTGGCTCGCGCATGGAAGCGTCAGCGCCGCGCTGGGCCGGGCCTTCGGAGAGGCGAAGGCCTTCGATCGTGCCGTCCGCTACTATCAAAAGGCCCTGCATGCCGAAGACGGCCAGATGACCCTGAGGGACATCGAACAGTTGGCCAACCTTCAGGCCCGCGAGGCGGCCCGTAAAATGAGCGGCGAAAACTGTGCGGCCCTCCTGCCCGACATCGACCAGGCCATTCACCTGTTGGAGATGGTCATGGGGCTCACTCCGGGATCCGGCGAGAAGCCGGATGGGGTCGGCCGGCCCGTTCTGGCCAAGACCGGCGAGCGCCTGGCCCTGCTCGCCGGCTCCTACAAGCGCAAGGCCTGGATCAGCGCAGACGGCCGGGAAGCCGCGCTGGCCCAAATGACCCACTTCTACCGTGCCGCGTTCGAGCTGGCCCAGGACCAGGGCCGCTTCGACGCCTATCCGCTGCTGAACTGGCTGACGGCGGAAGTTTGCCTGGCATGGCAGAAAGGCATCCCGCCGTTCAACGACGCAACCGGTTCGGAACGGCTGCAGCTGCTCCATCAAGTGCAGGCGGAGCTCGACCGGGCGATCGAGAAGGAGAAGAGCTTTTGGACCCTTGTCATGCGGGTCGACGCCGAGCTGTTGCAGGTCCTTTGTCAGGGCGAGCTGACCGCCAGGCAGACCAAGCTCATCGCCGATAAATACCGCGATGCGGCCCTGCTGGGCAGCCCGCGCGAATTTGCCTCCGTCCTGGATCAGATCGATTTCTTGATCGCCATGGCCGGAGCCCGGAAGCAGATCGCGAAAGATTTGAATTCGCTGCGGCGCAAGCTGGATGCGGCCGGGGCGAAGAAGGGCAAGAAACCGGAGTGAGGAGAAGCGTCAAAAAAAGCCTTGACAGGCTTAAAAATTCCGGTAAGCTGGGCGCCGATTTGGAAAGAAAAAAATGAAACCGAAAACGATCCACACATTTGATTCGAACCTTAAACGCTGTTCATGGTGGTGGCGGGCCCATCCTACGGGGTAGCCTGCGCGAACGAGACCAGCTGAACTGACGCAACGGATCGTGGGCAACTCCATAAAAGCCCACGATCCTTTTTTATTGCGAAAGGGCCGTGGGAAGCATCCCACGGCCCTTTCGCGTTATGGAGGAAACATGATTCTGAACCGCTTCCCGGACAAGGACCAGTACCTGCGCCTCGCCGAAACGTACCGTGTGGTGCCGGTGTGCACCCAGATCCTCGCCGACACCCTGACGCCGGTGTCGCTGCTCGGCCGCTTCTACGAGGGCCAAGGGCCGATATTCCTGCTGGAGAGCGTCGAGGGCGGGGAGCGCTGGGCGCGCTACAGTTTCCTCGGATTCTCCGCCCACCGGATGGTGCGGGTGTTCGCCGACCGGGTGGATATCGAGGGCGGCGGGCGGACCGAGAGCATCGCGCACGGCGGCAATCCCTTCCGGGTCCTGCGCGAGTTCATGGCCCCCTATCGCCCGGCCGACGTTTTCGGCCTGCCGCGGTTCTGGGGCGGGCTGGTGGGGTACCTCAACTACGAGATGGTCGCCTTCGTCGAGGACATTCCGCACCGCTGGCCGGCCGACCGGCCCCTGGCCTGCTTCATGGTGCCCGAGACGGTGCTGATCTTCGACAACGCCCGCCACACCCTGCTGGTGGCCGCTCTCACCTTTCCGGACGGGAACCCCGAGCGCGACTGGATCGAGGCCGGCCGCCGGTTGGAGAGCGCCCTGGAGAGGATCGCAGCCCCCCTGCCGCGCAAGGCGGTGGCGGCCAACGGCCGGCCGGAGCTGAAATCGTCGGTGGATGCCGAGGAGTTCCGCCGCCGCGTGGCCGCCGTCAAGGAGCACATCCGCGCCGGCGACATCATCCAGGCCGTGCTCTCCCAGCCCTTCCGCAGCGGCCGGACGCCGGACCCCTGGCGGCTCTACCGCGCCATGCGCCACGTCAACCCGTCGCCCTACCTGTTTTTCCTGCACCTGGACGACACGGTGCTGGTCGGCTCTTCGCCCGAGACCATGGTGCGCCTCGAAAACGGCATCGCCACCCTGCGGCCCATCGCCGGCACCCGTCCGCGCGGCCGGACCGAGCAGGACGACCGCCGGATGGCCGACGAGCTGCTCACGGACGAAAAGGAGCGCGCCGAGCATGTCATGCTGGTGGACCTGGGCCGCAACGACCTCGGCCGGGTGGCCGAGATCGGCTCCGTGCAGGTAACCGACCTGATGGTGGTCGAGCGCTACTCGCACGTCATGCACCTGGTGTCCAACATCCGCTGCGACCTGCGCTCGGGCCTGGACGCCTGGGACCTGCTCGCCGCCGCCTTCCCGGCCGGCACGCTTTCGGGCGCGCCCAAGGTGCGGGCCATGGAGATCATCGCCGCGCAGGAGGACGAGCCCCGCGGCCCTTACGGCGGCGCGGCCGGCTATCTGTCCTTCAGCGGCAACATGGACATGGCCATCACCATCCGCACGGCCTGCATCATGGACGGCCGGCTCACCGTGCAGGCCGGGGCCGGCATCGTGGCCGACTCCGACCCCGAGCGCGAGCGCGTCGAAACCGTCAACAAGGCCATGGCGTTTCAGAAGGCGCTGGAACTCACCGCACAGGGAGTGTTCTGATGGCAGCATATATAGACCAATCTCGGCGTTGCGCTTCATCTCGCAGTCGCTGCGGCGTACTCCCAGTACGCCTCGCTCCGCGGGATTCGCGCGCCTTGATCTTGGCCGCTATACGCTGCCATCGAAAGAGACGGCTTTTGATGAGTTCATCAACTTTAGACACTTTATGAACTTTAGGAGGCCCCATGCTGGTCATGATCGACAACTTCGATTCCTTTACCTACAACCTCTACCAGTACCTGATGCAGATGGGCGCGGAGGTGCGGGTCGCCCGCAACAACAGCCTGACGTTGGAGGAGCTTGAAGCCCTCGGCCCCCGGGGGCTGGTCATCTCCCCGGGCCCGGGACGGCCCGAGGACGCGGGCATCACTGTCGCGGCCGTCCGGCGCTTTTCGGGCCGGATCCCGATCCTGGGCGTCTGCCTGGGGCATCAGGCCATCGCGCTGGCCTTCGGCGGAGAGGTGCGGGCCGCCCGGCGGCTGATGCACGGCAAGACCTCGGCGGTCACGGCCGACGGCCGCGAACTGTTCCAGGGAATCCAGAGCCCGTTCGAGGCCATGCGCTACCATTCGCTGGCCGTCGCGCGCGAGTCGCTGCCCGATTGCCTGGAGGTGACCGCCGAAGCCGAGGACGGCGAGGTCATGGGCCTGCGCCACCGCAGCCACCCCACGGAGGGCGTGCAGTTCCACCCCGAATCCATCATGACCACCGTGGGCAAGCGGCTGCTGCGCAATTTCTTAAAGATGACCCATCAGACGATTTATGGGTGATGGCTTCGTAACAAGGCCAATCTCTGCGTTGCGCTTCATCTCGCTGTCCCTGCGGCGTACGGGCAGTGCGCCTCGCTCCGCGAGATTCGCGCGCCTTGATCTTGGCCTTCTTACGAAGCCATAGATGTGGAAGGGGCTTTCCGCATCGAGTATGGCAGCTTCACGGTTGGAAAACCGCTGAACCGTGAACCGTTGAACCTTTTCAGGAGGACATTATGTTCCGTGAACACCTGCGAACGATCACCCGGCGCCAGGACCTGAGCGCCGACCAGATGGCCGCGATGATCGGCGAGATCTTCTCGGGCGCGCTCTCGGACGCCCTGATCACGGCCTTCATGGCCGCGCTCGCCACCAAGGGCGAGACCTTCGAGGAGCTGGCCGGGGCCGCGCGCGCCATGCGCCGGCGCGCCGGGCGCATCCAGGCCGCGGCGCCGGCGGTGGTGGACACCTGCGGCACGGGCGGAGACGGCACCGGCACCTTCAACATCTCGACCACCACGGCTTTCGTGGTCGCCGGCTGCGGCGTGACCGTGGCCAAGCACGGCAACCGCTCCGTTTCCAGCCGCTGCGGCAGCGCCGACCTGATCGAGGCCCTGGGAATCAACCTCGACACCCCGCCCGACCGGGTGGAAGAGGCTGTTGCGGAAATCGGCATCGGCTTCCTGTTTGCGCCGCTCTATCACGGCGCCATGCGGCATGCGGCCGCGGCGCGCAAGGAGCTGGGGATCCGCAGCATCTTCAACATGCTCGGCCCCCTCACCAACCCGGCCGGCGCCGACTGCCAGCTGCTGGGGGTCTATGCCCCGCAGCTGACCGAGATGTTCGCCGAAGCCCTGCGGCTGCTCGGTTCGCGCCGCGCCCTGGTCGTGCACGGCCACGACGGCCTGGACGAAGTCTCGGCGTGCGCGCCGACCCGCGTGACCGAGCTGAGGGACGGGCTCATCCGCACCTATGACATCGCGCCGGAGCGCTTCCTGGGCCGGCGGGCGGCTCCGGCCGAGGTCGCCGGCGGCGACCCGGCTTTCAACGCCGCGCTGACCCGGCGCATCCTGAGCGGAGAGCCGGGCGGTGCGCGCGAGGTCGTGCTGCTCAACGCTGCGGCGGCGCTCATGGCGGCCGGCCGGGCCGACACCTTCGAGGCCGGCCTGCGCCTGGCGGTCGAGTCGATCGACACCGGCGCGGCGCGCACCAAGCTGGAGCGGTTGGTCGCCTTCACAAATGAGAACGGATGAAAAAAGGTTCACGGCTCACGGTTTGAAAGGGGTTATAAACTGTCTTGAACCCATTAACCGCTGAACCGTTGAACCACTGAACCTTGACAGAGAGAACACCCACATGCCCAATGACATTTTAGAATGCATCGTCGCCGCCAAGCGGGCGGAGGTCGCGGCCGCCCGGCGGGACGTTCCGTTGAAGCGCGTGCGCGAAGCGGCCGAGGCGCGGCGGGACCTCCGGCCGTTCGGCGACGCGCTCAAGGCGCCGGGCCCGTCCGGCGTCAACATCATCGCCGAAGTCAAGCGCGCCTCCCCCTCGAAGGGCGCGATCCGGGCGGATCTCGATCCGGCCGGCCTGGCGGCGGCCTATGCGGCCGGCGGCGCGGCGGCCCTATCGGTGCTGACCGAAAAGAATTTTTTTATGGGCTCGCCCGCTGATCTCGTGCGCGCCCGCGCGGCCATGCCCCTTCCGGTCCTGCGCAAGGACTTCATCGTCTGCGACTACCAGGTCTATGAGTCCGCCGCCATGGGGGCCGACGCGCTGCTCCTGATCGTGCGGATTCTGTCGGAGGCCGAGCTGGCCGATCTGATCGGCCTGGCCGCCGGTCTCGGCCTCACGGCCCTGGTCGAAGTCTATACCGAGGCGGACCTGCAGGCGGCCGGCTGCGCCGGCGCCCGCCTGATCGGCATCAACAACCGCAACCTGGCGTCCTTCGACACCGACCTCGGCCACACCCTGGGCCTGCTGCCGCAGATGCGGCCGGGCCAGACCGCCGTGGCCGCCAGCGGGATCAAGACCCGCGAGGATATTCGGCGCTACCAGCAGCAGGGGCTGTTCAATTTCCTGATCGGCGAAAGCCTGGTCCGTTCAGAAAACCCGGCGGGTTTTCTGAAAATGCTCAGGGGAGAAAAAGAAAATGCAGAAGACTAAACAGCCGGGTGCCGGCGCATCTCCGGAAAAAGGCCTCGGCGTCCAGGTCAAGATCTGCGGGCTGACCCGCGTCGAAGAGGCGCTTGCCTGCGCCCGGGCGGGCGCGGCGGCCATCGGCTGCGTGTTTTATTCCGGCAGCCCGCGGAACGTCAATACGGCCATCGCCGCGGAGATCCGCCGTGCGCTGCCGCCGGAGATCGCCTGCGTGGGGGTCTTTGTGGACGAGTCCTTCAAGAACGTGATGCGCATCGTTGATCGCACCGGCTTGGCGGCCGTCCAGCTCCACGGCGGCGAGACGCCGGAGTTCGTCGACCGGCTGCTCGGTCAGGGGCTCTTCGTCATCAAGGCGCTCTTCGCCGATCGGGCGCCGGGCTTCGCGGAAGCACCCCGGTTCAATGCGTCCGCCTTCCTGGTGGAATGCGGAAAAGGCCCCCAGCCCGGCGGAAACGCCCGGGACTGGGAATGGGGCCGGGCCGGACCCCTGGCCCGGCACCACCCCCTGATCCTGGCCGGCGGGCTTACTCCGGAAAATGCCGCGCTGGCCGTTCGCGCGGCATTGCCGGACGCCATCGACGTCAGCTCGGGCGTGGAGGCAGGCCCCGGACGCAAGGACATCCGCAAAGTCGAGCAACTCATCGCGGCCGTTTCAATGGCCGCGGCAAGGAGGAGGATATTCGCATGAACTCACCGCAAGCAGCCGTCGCGGGGGCCGACCTCAGGGTGCCCGACGCGGCCGGCCATTTCGGCCCCTACGGCGGCCGCTACGTGGCCGAAACCCTGATGCCGGCCATCCTGGAACTGGAGGAGGCCTACCATCGCATCGCAGCGGACCCGCAGTTTCAGCAGGAGCTCTCCCGCCTGCTGCGGGACTTCGCCGGCCGCCCGACCCCGCTCTTTGCGGCCGAACGCCTGACGCGGCATATCGGCGGCGCGGCCATTTACCTCAAGCGCGAGGACCTGGCCCACACCGGCGCCCACAAGATCAACAACACGGTCGGCCAGGCCCTGCTCGCCCGCTGGATGGGCAAGCGCAAGCTCATCGCCGAGACCGGGGCCGGCCAGCACGGGGTCGCCACGGCCGCCGCCGCAGCGCTCTTCGGCATGCAGTGCCGGATCTTCATGGGGGAGGAGGACATCCGCCGGCAGGCCCCCAACGTCCAGCGCATGCAGCTCCTGGGGGCCGCCGTCGTGCCGGTCGCCTCCGGCAACGGCACCCTCAAGGACGCCATGAACGAGGCCATGCGCTACTGGGTGGAAGCCGTGAGCGACACCTTTTACGTCATCGGTTCGGTGGCCGGCCCGCACCCCTATCCCATGATGGTCCGGGACTTCCAGCAAATCATCGGCATCGAAACCCGGCGCCAGATGCTGGCCCTGGCCGGCCGGCTGCCGGATGCCCTCATCGCCTGCGTCGGCGGCGGCAGCAACGCCATGGGCCTGTTCCACCCGTTCATCGCCGACCCGGTGGAGTTGATCGGGGTGGAAGCCGCCGGGAGCGGGATCGGCACCGGGCGGCATGCGGCGGCCCTCTGCGCCGGCAGCGTGGGCGTGCTGCACGGCTCCAAATCCTACGTCCTGCAGGACGCGGACGGCCAGATCCGCGAGGCGCATTCGATCTCCGCCGGCCTGGACTACCCCGGCGTGGGCCCCGAGCACGCGCTCCTGAAGGAGAACCGGCGCGCCCGCTACGTCGCCGTGACCGACGACGAGGCCCTGCACGCCTTCCAGGCCCTCTGCCGCCTGGAGGGGATCATCCCGGCGCTCGAGAGCGCGCACGCCCTGGCCTGGGCCATGCAGGCCGCCAAGCAGCGCCCGCGCCAGGACCTGCTGGTGGTGAACCTTTCCGGCCGCGGGGACAAGGACCTGGGGATCGCGGTTCCGCGCCTGCAGGAGCTGGGTCAAGACCGAAAGGAGGACCGTCCGACATGAACCGGATCGATGCAACCTTCGCGCGGCTCGCCCGCCGGAACGAGAAGGCCCTGGTGGGATTTGTGACGGCCGGCGATCCCGACGTGGGTCGTTCCCTGCCGGTCGTCACGGCCATGTGTACAGCCGGTCTGGACCTGCTGGAACTCGGTGTCCCCTTTTCCGACCCGACCGCGGACGGCCCGGTCATTCAGCGGTCTTCGGCCCGGGCACTGGCGGCCGGCGTCGGCCTGGTCCAGGTGCTCGACATGATCGCGGTCCTGCGCCGCAAGACCCAGATCCCGATGGTCGTGTTCAGCTACTACAACCCCATCCTGGCCTACGGTGCGGCGGCCTTCCACCGCGACGCCCGTACGGCCGGGGCGGACGGGCTGCTCGTGGTCGACCTGCCCCCGGAGGAATCGGCCGAACTGACGGGCCGCTGGCCGGACAACGACCTGTGCCTGATCCGGCTGACCTCGCCCACCACCCCGCCGGAGCGCATGCGACGGATCGCGAGCTCCGCCTCGGGCTTCCTCTACCATGTCTCCCAGCTGGGTGTGACCGGCGGCGGGGGACTGCGGCCGGAGGAGATCGCCAGGCAGCTGCACGAGCTGCGCGCGGTCACCCGGCTTCCGATCTGCGTGGGATTCGGCATTTCGTCTCCGGCGCAGGCCGCCGCCGTCGCCCGGATCGCCGACGGCGTCGTCGTCGGCAGCGCCTTCGAGCGCCTGATCGAGGAGCATCTCGACCGGCCGGACCTGCCCGAGATCCTCGCCGGCCGGGTGGCCGAGCTGAAGCGCGCCACCCTCCGACCAGCTCCGGTCGGCGGCAGTTGACTTTTCAGACGGCGTCGGGTTATCCACCTCGCGAGAGGGATCGCACCGACCGGCCCGGACCCGCTGGCCGGCGGTGCCCAACCGGGTCATGAATCCATCCATGCTCAACGAGGACGATCGCCGCAAACGCCGCCGGATATGGCTTTCAGGGACTGCCGCCCTGTTGGTCCTGGCAGCGGCGGGAGTGGTGTGGGCGGTGCGCCATGTCCCCGGGGACATCGCCGGCCGCACCCTCGCCGCACTGCAGACCGCCGGCCTGGACCCCCGCGCCGCCGTAACGGTCGAGGGCCGCACCGTCATCTTGAGCGGCGAGGTGCCCGACGCCTACACCCGTGCCCGAATGCGGGCCATCGCCTCCTCCATCCGGGGCGTTCGCACGGTCCGCGATCAGCTGACGGTAGCGCCGCTGGAAGCCACGCCGCTTCAGCCGGCCGCACCCGTTTCGCGATCAGCGACACCGGAGCCGTCACCGCCGGCGGAGCGACCCGCTCACCCGGCAGCCGCCGGCGCCACCCCCCCGGAGGCCCGCGCGGAGGCGGCCGCGGCTTCACCATCCGATCCGCCGGGCGTTGCCGCGGCGGCGATGCCCGCCATGCCGACGCCCCCGGCGCCGATTGACGCCGCGCTGGCCCAGCCGCATTCGGAAAGGCCGTCCGCCCCACTGGAAAGCCCGTCGGCACCACCCGATCCGGCGCCGGCGCCCCCGCCGGCCCGGCTGCAGCTGCCGCTGCTGCACTTCGAATTCGGCGGCTCCCGTCTGACCCCGGAGAGCGAACCGCGGCTGCGTGAGATCGTCGAGGCGCTGCAAAAGCGGCCGGAGGTGCGGATCGAGGTGGCTGGACACGCCGATGCGCGCGGCCCCCAGTCCTACAATCAACGCTTAAGCCTGCGGCGGGCCCGGACGGTCGCCGACCGGCTGGTGGCGGCAGGGATCGACGGCGCACGGTTGCAAACGAGCGGCTACCGAGACAGCCGGCCCCTGATGGACAACCACTCCCGCAAAGGCCGGGCCATGAACCGCCGGGTGGAGCTGATCCTGATCCAGTAAAGGAGGGTTTTTCATGGCATACCTGATCGGCGAGGTTCTGGTCTTCCTGGCGGCCGCCGCCCTGATCGGCGCCGGCATGGCCTGGATGCTGCAAGGCCTGCGCTCACGCGCGCGCGAACGCCGGCTCGCCGCGGAGATCCAGGACGCGCGCTCCGGGCGCGAAGCCGCTGAAACCAAAGCCCGGTCGCTGGCGACCTCGTTGAACGATCTGCGCGCGGAAATGCAACGCGAAACCGGCCGCCTCAGGGCCCGGGTCGCCGAGCTCGAAGCCAGGCCGCCGGCCTTGCGCGCAGCGGCGGCCACTCCCGGCCTCGTCGGGCAGGCCGCCCGCGCCGGCTGGCGCCTTTTGATCCGGGCGGTTTCGCGCCTGGCCGACCTCATCTCCCGCGCCGTCCGGCGCCTCCTCCAATAAAGGGAGTCGCCGCCGGCGCCGGCGGCGATTCCCGCTTCGGTGAATTCGGATGACACCTCATTGGCACACGCAAGCCGCCGCCGCGGTTTTGAAAACCTGGTCCAGTTCCGAATCCGGCCTGACCGCCGCCGCGGCCGCGGAACGGCTGCGGGCTCACGGTCCGAATGAATTCAAGGAGCGCCGCGGCAAAGGGCACCTGCGCATGCTCGCCGAGCAGTTCACCGCAACCATGGTGCTCATTCTGATCGCCGCCGGGGTGGTTTCGGCCCTCCTGGGAAAGACCACCGAAACCACGGCCATTCTCGCGATCGTGGTGCTGTTTGGCGTTCTGGGGTTCATCCAGGAGGCTCGCGCCGAGCGGGCCATGGCGGCGTTGCGCCGGCTGGCCGTGCCGGCGGTCCGGGTGCGCCGCGACGGCCGACCGAGCGAGGCTCCTGCGCGCGAGCTCGTTCCGGGCGACATCGTCCTGCTGGAAGCGGGTCAGGCGGTGCCGGCCGACCTGCGTCTGGTGGAAACCGTTCAGCTGAAGATCCAGGAAGCGGCATTGACCGGTGAGTCCGAGCCGGTCGAAAAAAGCACGGATGCGATTCCCGACGCCGGGCTGCCGCTGGGCGACCGTCGCAACATGGCCTACCTGGGAACTTCCGTCACCGGCGGCCGCGGCCGCGGCGTGGTGGTGGCCACCGGCATGCACACCGAGCTCGGCCGGGTCGCCACCCTCATCCAGGACGTGCCCTCCCAGCGGACCCCGCTGCAGGTCCGCCTGGACCAGCTCGCCAAGGGATTGGCGGCCGCGGGCGGGCTGGCGGCGGTTCTGGTGGCCAATGTCGGCTGGTGGAGCGGCGAGCCGCTGGCCGACATGTTTCTCACGGCGGTCAGCGTGGCGGTGGCGGTCGTTCCCGAGGGGCTTCCGGCCGTCGTCACGATCACGCTGGCCCTGGGCGCCCAGCGCATGCTGCGCCGCAACGCCCTGATCCGCAGGCTCCCCGCGGTGGAAACGCTCGGGGCGGTCACCGTGATCTGCTCGGACAAGACCGGAACGCTCACCGAAAACCGCATGACGGTCACGGTGGTCGACGCGGCCGGTGAGCGCCTGGATCTCCTGGAGACCTTGCGGCGCCGGCGACCCTCCGTGACGACCGATGAATGCCGCGCCTCCGCCGATTGGGACGTCCCGGCACCCATCCGCCTGACCCTGGCCGCGGCGGCGCTGTGCAACGATGCCGTGCTCCAGGCGGATGCCAACTCCGGTTGTTTCACCGCCTTGGGCGACCCGACCGAGGGGGCGCTGCTGGTTGCGGCGGTGCGGATCGGCATGTTCTCCGACCGCCTGCAGGCGGCGGCTCCGCGCGTGGCCGAAGTGCCCTTCGACTCGAATCGCAAGCGCATGACCACGGTGCACCGGCTGGCCGACGACCTTCCCGCCACCCTGCGGCCGTTTCAGGCCTCGAAAAAGGTGGCCTTTACCAAAGGCGCTGCGGACGGGCTGCTGGCGCTGACCGCGCAGGTGTGGGGCGGCAAGGGTCCGGAGCCGCTCACCGACGCCGGGCGGACGCGGATCCGCACCGCGAGCGAGCATCTCGCCCGGGATGGAATGCGGGTGTTGGGCGTCGCCTGCCGGCAGCTGGATGGACCGGCCGCCTCTCTCTCGGCCGAGCAGCTTGAGGGAGATCTTACGTTTTTGGGCCTGATCGGCCTGATGGATCCCCCGCGCAGCGCGGTTCGGCCGGCGGTGGCCCAGTGCAAGGCCGCCGGCATCCGCCCCGTGATGATCACCGGCGACCATCCGCTCACGGCCGTTGCCATCGCCCGCGACCTCGGCATGACCGACCGGCCGGAAGCGGTTACCGGAGAGGCCCTCAACCGCATGGGGCCTTCGGAGCTGGCCGCGATCGTAGACCAGGTCTCGGTCTACGCGCGGGTGTCGCCCGAGGACAAGCTGCGCATCGTGGACGCCTTGAAGCAGCGCGGCCAGGTCGTCGCCATGACCGGCGACGGCGTCAACGACGCGCCCGCGCTCAAGAAGGCCGACATCGGGGTGGCCATGGGCATCACCGGCACGGATGTGGCCAAGGAAGCGGCCGACATGGTGCTGGTCGACGACAATTTCGCCAGCATCGTCGCCGCCGTGGAAGAGGGTCGCACCATTTACGCCAACCTGATGCGCTTCATCAAATTCTCCCTCGGCGGCAATCTCGGCAAGGTGCTGGTCATGCTGGCGGCGCCGCTGTTCGGCATCAACGTGGCCCTGCGGCCGCTGCAGCTCCTGTGGCTCAATCTGCTGACCGACGGGCTGCTGGGTTTGGGGCTGGGGGTCGAGCCGGCCGAGGCCGATGCCATGCGCCGGCCGCCGAGGGCGCCCAAGGCTCCTGTGCTGGAGAGGGCCGACCGCCTGCACATCGGCTGGGTGGGCGTCGTGATCGCCGCCGCCACGTTGGGACTGGGCGCCGCCTATTTCGACCCGATGCACCCGGAGGACCCCACCTGGCAGACCATGATCTTCGCGGCCCTCGGGTTCTCCCAGATCGGCCACGCCCTGGGGCTGAGGGTCTCCGGGCATTCAAGCGTCTCGGCCGCCGCCAACCCACTGATGGCGATTCTGACCCTGGCGGCGCTGGTTCTGCAGCTGGCGGCCATCTACCTGCCCTTCCTCGACCGGTTTTTCGGCCTGACCCCCTTGGCCCTGCCGGACCTGGCGGTGGCCATCGCCCTTGGAGCGGTCACCCTGGTTGGGGTACGGATTGAACGGTGGGCTACCCAGAGAAGGAGCGGATAAATCCAAGTCGGCGCGGCGGCTCACATCCGCCGCAATTCTTATCGCAGCAAATAGGGGATCTCTACCCAAAGCGCTTGATGCGGGCATTCAACTTCGCACGGCAGGCAAAACCAGCAGGTTCGGTATTTGCCGAACGGCTGACCGCAGGAATAGCACCGACCGGCTTCCCGCCGGGCGGTTTCCGCGTTAAATGGCAGCTCCAACTCCTCAAAATCTCCCGGGCCATTGAACGCGCGCAACGGATTTTCAGAACGTGCGGCCGAGTTCCCGCGGGAGGAGTCGATCGAAAACTCGGTTTCGCAAGGGCCCATATAGTTGCGGCCGAATTTTAAGTTTTCCCCGAGCAGATAGCGATGGATGGATTCGGCTGCGTTACGGCCGCTCGCCATCGCATGAACGACCGAAGAGGGGCCGCTGATAAAATCCCCTGCAACAAAAACATCTGCCAAGGCCGTCTGCAGGGTGAGCCGGTCGCAGTCTACAGCCTGCCCCGAACAGATCCCCTCGTCGACCAGGCCCCCTGGTTCGGCCTGCTGGCCGATGGCGACAACAACCGTGTCCGCCGACTCAAAATCCGTCTGGCAGACGTCATAGGCCGGCCTGAAGTTGGAGTCGGCGTCAAACAACGCAACGCACTTCTTCAGTTGAACCCCTTCCAGGCGGCCCGTATGGCCGACGATGGCCTGAGGGCCCCAGGCTCCTCGGAAAACCACTCCTTCGGCGCTGGCTCCACGGACCACGTTTGGGTGCGCCGGCAGGTCGGATTCCTGTTCCAGGCTAATCACCACCACTGCCGCGGCTCCCAGTCGTTTGGCGCTTTGGGCGCAATCCAGCGCTACATCTCCGCCGCCGATGACGACCACCTTGAGGCCAACCTTCTGAGGCCGGCCTTCCCGGATCGATTTTAAGAAGGGCAGCGCATGAATGACACCGGGTAGTTCTTCGCCCTTAATTCCCAGGGTCTTGTGGCGCGTGCATCCGAATGCGATCAGAACCGCATGGGCATCGCGGCGAAGGCCCTTCAGTTCCACGTCACGCCCCAATTTCGAACCGCATTTAAAGACGACACCCAGCTTGGCCAGACGCTCCAGTTCTCGATTTAGAATTCGGCGCGGCAGCCGGAATTCCGGAACCGCCCAGCGGAGCATTCCGCCCGGCTCGCTTTCGCCGTCATACAGGATGATCTCATGGCCGAGCCTTCTCAAATCATAGGCCGCCGTCAGGCCGGCCGGTCCCGCTCCGACGACGGCCACTTTTTTCCCGGTCGCCGCCGCCACTCGCGGCAGGGGGGCTTCCTGATGTTCGTACCGTTCGGTCAGGTAACGCTTCAGACCCCGTATATTGACGGCTTGCCCCTCGATCTTTTTTCGATGGCAGGCCGCTTCACACGGCTGCGAACAGAGTCGGCTCAGAATCTCGGGGAAGGGCAGCTTCTCCTCAAGCACCCGAAGAGCTTCTTCGTCTCGCGCACGCTGGGTGAGCTGCACGTAGCCCTGGCAGTTTACGCCCAAGGGGCAGGCGTGGCTGCACGGTGCCAGCTTCATGCGCAGATTGTCCAAGATGCAGGTCTCGACGCACACTCCGCAATAAGTGCATTTGTCCCGGTCGACCACGATATTGTCGGAAAGCGATTCCAGCAGGTTGATTCGCACGGCTAATCACCTTTCTTCATCCGGACGATGTCCTTGTAAGTGACGTTTACACCGCCTCCCGGTTCCCCCTGGGTCAGCACAATGTGTTTCAACCATTGGGAGTCGTCTCTCGTGGGGAAGTCGCTGCGGTAGTGCCAGGGCAACCAGCGACTTTCCCTGCGCTCTTTGGACGCAGTCGCACTGAGGACGGCGCACTCGATGATATTCTCCACCTCATAGGTCTTGAACAGGTCATG
Source organism: Desulfobacterales bacterium (assembly GCA_030834695.1). Taxonomy (GTDB): domain Bacteria; phylum Desulfobacterota; class Desulfobacteria; order Desulfobacterales; family SpSt-501; genus SpSt-501. The sequence continues at coordinate 66,422 of JAUQXK010000140.1, read as the reverse complement.
GGCGTCTTCCACCCGAACCATCTCGCTGAGCTCCCGTCGGAAGCGATCCATCCACCACAGCGCGCGATTGAGCTTGTACTCGTTCTTCGGGGGACGAATGTAGTCGTTAATCAGCCGCCGTACCTTGTACTCGAACTCTTCGATGGTGACGGTACCGTTTTTCTGACCCATTCTCCGGCTGCGCTTGTCGAAGAACGCCGCTGCCGCTTGAGGATCCAGCTGCCGGTGGGGGACGCTCGCTGCGTATTCCGTGGCATTTTCGGCGGCGACCTCGCCGAACACGAATGCGCCGGACAGATGGCCCCGGGCCACCAATGAGGTATCTCCGGCGGCATAGAGTCCCTGCACGCTGGCCTCCGCCCGCTCGTTCACCCGTACGCCCGTCAACCCGTGGCCGCCGCAAAGAAACACCTCCGTGGGCCAGAGTTCGATCTCCCCGCTCCGAAAATCGATTCCGCGCCCCTCATAGAACCGCTCGCACGCCGGCCGCTCCGTGGTGAACAGGATCGATTCGATCTCGCGGATCTTCTCCTCGGGCAAATGGCTCAGTTTGATGCGCAAAGGACCGCGGTCTTCAAGATGTTCGAGGAACATGGTGCGGATGGAAGGGTGGTCTTTGTCGCGCCGCTCGTCCATGGCATTCACCAAGTGGCAGCCTCGGGTCAGGGTGATGTACAGCAGCGGGGCGTTGATGTCCTTTACGATATAGTACACCAGCGTGTATTCAAAGCCGCTCAATTCGGCTCCGGCTCGGTACGCCAGGCAGTATCCGTCCCCGGTATTGCCGGGAAAATCATAGACGCCATAAAGGTAGCCGTTGTTGGGAAGGCCGAAACGCGCCGTGCCGCCGGCGGTCAAAATAACGCTTTTGGCCTGAATGCCGAAAACCTCCCCGGTGCGCACATTCGCCGCCAGCGCCCCGCAGACGCGACCGTCGTCCTTGATCAGCTCCAAGGCCATGCTGCGATTGATGACCCGCGCTCCCAAATCCATCATCCGCCTGGCAAGGATGACCTTCAACTCCGGCTCCTTCATGGTGACGCAAAAACGGCCCTTCGGATGGACCTGGAGAATCTCATAATTGCCTTTCTCGTCCACCGGAAAGCACACGCCCCAGCTGACCAGCTTCTGCATCAGCTCATACGAACGCTCGGCCATCTTGTAGTTGACCGGCTCGTCCATGATGCCCTCGCAGGCCAGGCTGTTGGACTCTACGTACAGTTCGGGCGTGGCCACGCCGGGGACCGCCACGATGTTGAGCGCATCCATCCCCCGGGCAATGCAACCCGAGTACTTGGCATCGCCCTTCTCGAGAACCACCACTTCCTGGTGCGGATGGATTTCCTTGGCCCGGATGGCGGCCATGGCGCCGGCGCTGCCCCCGCCAACAATCAGAATGTCCGCCTTAATCACTGGAAAATCTGGTTTCATTGCATATCCCTTAGCCAAGATAGTGAGGAGAAAACCCGCAGCCCCCGCGGCAGCGAGGCCACCCGGATCGCGTGCCGCCGCTGAAGCTCAGATGCAGCGGAAGCCCTGATCCAGGATGTCCACAACGAAATCGACGTCATGCCGTTCAATGCACAGCGGCGGGTTGATGCGCAGGACGTTGCCGAAAACGCCGCCCTTGCCGACGATGACCCCGTTGTCTCTTGCATGCGCAGCCACTTTGCCCGCTTCGACATCCGCCGGTTCTTTGGTGGAACGGTCTTTTACGAGTTCAACTCCCAGCATCAAGCCGCTGCCGCGCACATCGCCGATCCGCTCGTGCTTCGCCTGGAGGCCCAGCAGCCGTTGTTTCAGGTAATCCCCTGTTTCATCGGCATTGCGCAGGGTCCGGTCTTCCTCGATCGCCCGCAGAACCGCGCGGCCGGCGGCGCAGGATATGGGATTGGACCCATACGTATTGAAAAACTTCTTGCGGGCCATCGCTTCGGCGATCTCGCGCTTCGCCACGACCGCAGACAATGGGAACCCGTTGCCGATGCCCTTTCCCAACACGATGATGTCCGGAAGGACCCCCTGCGCCTGAAACCCCCAGTAGTGAGAACCGGTGCGCGTGAAACCGGTCTGGACCTCATCCACAATGCAGACTCCGCCGGCCGCCCGAGTGCGTTCAAATGCACCGGCAAGGTACCCCGGCGGCAGCGGGATCACCCCGCCAAAGCCCTGGATGGGCTCGGCGATGAACCCCGCGATTCGACCGGGCGTCGAAGCCATGACGGCGTGGCCGATTTCATCGACATAGGGGGCGACGGCACTGCCGAAAACCCCGCGATAACTGTCCGGATTGGGCACGTGCAGGATGCCATGGGCGGACGGTACCGGCTGGCGGCAGCTTTGAATGCCGGTCAGCGCCATGGCGCCGAAGTGCAGCCCGTGATAGCCGTTCCGCAAGGCAATAATCTCAAAATGGCCTGTGAAAAGACGCGCCATCAGAATGGCGAGGTCAATGGCCTCGGAGCCGCTGTTGACGAAATGGGCCACCCATTCCGGGCCTGGCGGGAATCGGCCCACCAGTTCTTCTGCGAAATGCGACGGCATGGACTGGGCGTACATGGTGGTGCAGTGGGCCAGCCGGTCGATCTGCCGCTTCGCCTCGCTGTTCACCAGGGGATGATTGTATCCGACGCTGATGCACAGGTTCTGCGCCATGAGGTCCACGTACTTCTTTTCGTGGACATCCCACAGATATTGCCCCTCCCCGCGTTTCAACACGAGCGGCCGCGAATAGGCTTGGAAGGTCCGCAGAGACGGCGACATGAAGGTCTCTCGCTGCTGCGTGATCGTGTCATAGGAATCGGACGTTTCAAGCGGCCGGTAGGCTTTTTCCGGACGGCGCATGCTTCCCCCTTCGGTTCGAGAATTCTGTCCGGCTAGAGCAACAGTTCCGTCTCTTCGGTGATCTGATGGCGCAGCTCGAGGAATTTCTTGTCGATGTGTTCCCGGGGACGCGGCAGATGGACGGTATAGGAAGACTTCACCCGGCCGGGCAGCTTCCCCTCCAGGGTGATAATGCGGTCCGCCAGGTAGACTGCCTCGTCGATGCTGTTGGTTACGAAAATCACGGTTTTTTTCTCCGCCGACCATATACGGGCGGTCTCCTGCTCCATCAGGTAGCGGGTCTGCGCGTCCAGCTGCCCGAAGGGCTCGTCCAGCAGGAGAACTTTGGGATCGTTCGCGTAGGCCCGGGCGATTCCCACCCGCTGCTTCATGCCGCCGCTCAGCTCGTGGGGATAGGCTTTCTCAAAACCTTGAAGCCCGACCAACTGGATGTAATGGCCGGCGATCTCCCGGCGCTCCTTTTTGGCCATGCCCCGCAGCTTCAAGCCCATTTCGACATTGGCCATCACGGTCCGCCAGGGAAACAGCGTATATTTCTGAAACACCATTCCGCGGTCGGGCCCCGGTCCGGAGATCTCTTTCCCGTCGAGCAGGACATGGCCCGCGGTCGGGGTTTCAAAACCGGCAATGATCCGCAGCAGGGTGGTTTTTCCGCACTGGCCGGGGCCGACGATCACCAGGAATTCATTTTCCAGCACGCGCAGGCTGATGTCGTCCAGGACCGGTATCTGAACCGTGCCGGCGCGCTGCTTGAAAATCTTGCTGACGTTCCGGCATTCGATTTTAACGGTTTCGGCCGTCATTGCGGCAGCTCCACTTTCCACGGGCACACCCATTTTTCCACCTTGCTCAGCACCACGGTTATGAGATAGGCCGTAACGGCGATGACCACCATGCCGCTCAGAATCATGGAGGGGTTGGACATGGTCATCCCCAAGATGATGAGGAAGCCCATCCCCGATCTGGCGCTGACCAGCTCCGCTGCGAGCACACAGCTCCAGGCGACGCTGAGGGAAATCTGAAGCCCGGCGAAGAGCGCCGGGAACCCGGCGGGGAACGTCACTTCCATCATCGTCTGCCAGCGGTTGGCCCCCAGCATGCGGATGGCGTCGTAGAGGGCCGGGTCCACCAGGCGAATTCCGTTATAGGAATTGATCAGGGCCGGGACGAAGGCGCCGATGGCGATGATGAACACCTTGGACTCCTCCCCGATGCCGAACCACAGGATGGCGAGTGAGATCCATGAAATGGGGGGCATCGGCTTGATCAGGTCGAAAACCGGTTTCACCAGGTTGTTGATATACCGGTTGAGGGCCATGAAAAGCCCCAGGGGGACTCCGACGGCCGAACCGATGGCGAAGCCGATCAGCACCCGATGCAGGCTGGACCACAGGTGGCCCAATAGGTCCTTTCCGGCGAGGTTTTCATGAGCGATGCGCCAGAGCTCCTTCAACACCATCCACGGCGTGGGCATGTACTTGGAGGTGGCAAAATTGACGGCCGAGAAATGCCAGATAAGCAGGAGGCCGGAAATCGAAACGAGGTAGAGGACGTAGCGGTTCTTGAGCAGCCGTCGCAGGATCGCGGCGGGAGACTTGTGTCGCTGAAGGCCCTGAACGGTCGTGGGGTGTTCCAACGCGGCGTTCACGTTGCGGCTCCTCCCCGCTCGAGGCCGGCGGTCAGCCTTCGCTCGATACGGTCGATGATGTTGCCGATGATCCAGCCGGTCAGTCCGACCATGATCATCCCGAGAACGATCATGTCCGGCCGCAACAGCCGGCGCCCCATGGTGATGAGGTAGCCCAGCCCCTCGTTGGCCGCAATCAATTCGGCCGCCACCAGCGTGGTCCAGGCCAAGGCCAGCGCGATCTGCAGCCCGCCGAACACCATCGGCAGGGCGGAAGGGACGCAGATTTTGGTGAAGATTTGCCAGTCGGACGCACCGTAGGTTCGTGCCATCTGGATGAGGGTGGGGCTGGTCATGCGAACACCCGTGTAGGCATTGATCACGCAGGGGACCACGCCGCAGGCCCAGATAATGAAAACCTTGCCTGTCAGCCCGATGCCGAACCAGAAGATCGCCAACGGGATCCACGCCACGGGCGGAATGGGGCGGATCATTTCGAACGGGGGCCGCGCCAATCCTTCCGCCACTACGAACCATCCCATCAGCAGCCCCAGCGGGATCCCGATCACGAGGGACAGCACATAACCGAGCACCGCTTCGAGCAGACTGACCATCGTATGGGTCAGGAGGACCGCTCCGTCGGGATCCGGGTTGGTCAGCTTGTCGATGAACAGCTGCCCCACTTCAGCCGGCGAGGCCAGCAGGATGCGCGGCACGATTCCGGTGTCGATCAGCAGCTGCCAGACGACGAAAAAGCCGATAAAGCTGATCCAGGGGGTTACTCTTAAGCTCAGAGGGTCCTTCAGCCGGGTATCCGGGTTCATGGATTCACCTGTGAAAGGCCCCGGCGGCGGGCGTGCGCGTCCGCCGCCGGGGTCGGCAGCGCCGCTACATGCCGGCTGCGATTTTGAGGAACTTGTCCGTGATGAACGGGGTGTTCAGGACTTTTTCGCGCTCCTGCGGAGTAAAGCGTTTGTTGTCGGTGAAGAACTGCGAGAGATTTTCCATCCAGACCTGGGCCTGGCTCTTGCCTTTGGAAGCGTCAAATACCTCCAGGTTTTTCTTGAGGTCGTACATCGGATGCAACTCGATATCCATCTTGCACATGTCCTGGCTCAGCTCCACCCCGGCCCATTCCTTGAGGAACTTCTGGTACTGGGCGGCCTGCTGAACGGTTTCCTTCTTCTGCCGGGTCACCTGATCGAAGTACATCTTCAGGAAGGTCGCCACTTGCTGCGGGTTCTTATCCCCAAACTCCTTGCTCGTGATGATCACCAGCGGAACGATGCCCTCGCAGTCCTCGCCGTTGGCCACTTTCTTCCACCCCTTGCTCAGCCCGGTCATGGTGAAGGGTGCCCACAGCGAGACGATATCGCCCTGGCCCGATTCAAATGCGGCGACCGCCTGCCCCTGTTCCATGTTCAGGATCTTCACATCGGCGTCGGAAAGGCCCAAACGCTTCAACCAGGTGCTCAAGACATAGTGTCCCGACGAAACGGTCGTGGTCAGAACCGTCTTGCCTTTGACCGTTTCAGGGGAGCCGTAGATATTCGGGTACTTGGAGTTGTGCCCCTTGACTTTGAGGATATCGCTGTTGGGGCGCACCAGCACGAAGTTGTTGAACCCATCGTCGTGGGTCATGCCGATCATGTAGGCCTGATATCGCAGGGCCGCCATGGTCATCGGCACGGCACCGACTTCCCCCACATCCCACTGCTTGGCCGGCAGCGCCTCCACCTGCGGCATGCCGGAGTCGAAATACACCAGCTTCATGTCCAGATTGTATTTCTTCTGGGTGCCGTCCTGGATCGCCTGCCAGGTGAGGAAGGACTCGAATTCCGGCTGCTGGCTTACGTTGAGCTTGATGGGGCCCTGAGCCGGCAGCGTCCCGGGCAGCAGAAGCATCAATGCGGCGAGAGCGATGACCAATTTCTTTAACCTGTGATTCATGATCCACCTCCCTTTTTCGGTTTCCGGGGTCACCTCGCATGTCAGCCAGCTCGTCTCCGGACCCCGCGTTTTTGAGAAACAAGCTTCGCCGATCACCACCACCGAATGAGATCCGTGACCTGCCTTCGAATGTCGATGAAGGCTTCGTCGATGAAACTTCGCGGCCGGGGCAGGTCCACATGGATCTCTGCCTTGACGCTCGTGGGTTTATTCGTGAGGACGAGGATACGCTCCGCGACGTAAATGGCTTCCTCGATGTTGTGGGTGACGAAAATGACCGTCGCTCCGAGCTCCCGCCACAGCTTGAGCAACTCATCCTCCAGGTAGAAACGCAATTTGACATCCAGCTGGCCGTAGGGTTCATCCATGAGCAGCAGGTCCGGGTTGGTGGCGAACGCCCGCGAAACAGCCACGCGCTGCTCCATGCTGGCCGATATTTGGTTCGGGAATAGATTGGCGCAGTCCGCCAGCCCCACGATATCGAGGATGCTGCGCAGGCGGCGTTCCCGTTCGCCGGGCGGGACGCCCTTGATCAGCATGCCGAACTCCACATTTTGACTGACCGTCAGCCAAGGAAGCGAGGAGGGCTCCTGGAAGACGAACGCCAGGTTGTGCGTTTTAGGGTCCGCCTCGCTGCCATCGATCAAAATCTGCCCTTCGGATGCCGGAATGAGCTTCGAAAGCAGGTTCAAAAAAGTGGTCTTGCCGCAGCCGGTGGGGCCGACAATCGCAAGGAACTCGCCTTTGGCCACGCTGAAGTTGACGTCATTGAGGACCAGAAGATCTCCGAATTTTTTCGTCAACCCGACCACTTCGACCTTCACTTCTCTTGCTGGGGGCCCCGTCACACTTCTGTCCTTTCGAAGTTAGTGCTGGTATTCGGCATCCGAGATCTCGAGGGCGTTGTCGATCACGGATATGGCGTGGTCGATCTCGTCTTTGGTGATCGCCAGCGGAGGGGTCAGCATGAGAACGCTCGCGGCGCCCGCCAGAATGTAAACCCCCTCCTGCATCATCCTGGATAGAATTTTCATCTTGCTGGTCGCCGCTCGCGGCGGCTCCATCAATGCCTCGTGGCTCGGCTCGCGGGTCTTGCGGCTCTTGACCAGTTCCATCCCGCAGAAGAGCCCCTTGCCGCGGACATCGCCGACGGAGGGGTGCTTGTCCTGAAGTTCGCGCATTTTGCCCATGAGGTAGTCGCCCATCCGGGCGGAACGATTGATCAGGTCGTCTTCGCGGTAGGCCTCAATAGCGGCCACGGCAGCCGCCATGGCCAACGTATGCCCTGAATACGTGTGGCCGTGAAGATAGGGTAGTTCCTCGAATTTGTCCGCCACCCATCCGCGCACGCACGTAGCGCCCAGCGGCACATACCCGCTGGTGATGCCCTTGGCCGTCGTCAATACGTCGGGGACCACGTCCCAGTTTTCAACCCCGAACCATTTTCCGGTGCGTCCGAATCCCGTCATGACTTCATCGGCAATCAAAATCATTTCGTATTTGGTACAGATCTCGCGCACCTGTTGCCAATACCCGTCCGGGGGCACAATGATGCCGCCGGGCCCCATAATCGGCTCGGCGATGAAGGCGGCGACCCGCCGCGCACCGCCCTCGCGTTGGATGATGTCCTCCACGTGCCGGGCGCAGCGCAGATCGCAGCCGGGATAATTGGCTCCGAAGGGACACCGGTAACAGTAGGGTTCTAAACAATGCAGGACTCCCGGAACGGCCGGCTCGTAGGCCCAGTTGCGAAAATCGGCCGACATCGACATGGAACCGTAGGTGGAGCCGTGGTAGGCACGGTACCGAGCGATGATCTTGTGCTTGCCGGTAACGAGCCGGGCGATTTTCATGGCGCCTTCATTCGCTTCCGTGCCACCGGTGGAGAAGAAGCACTTGGTCAAATCCCCCGGAGTGATTTCCGACATGAGTTTTCCCAGACGCGCCTTGGGCTCCGTGGCCCATTGGGAATTAACGGCTGGCAGCTTTGCGGCTTGGTCAGAGATCGCCTTCACGACCCGATCATCCGCATGGCCCAGGTTGCTGAAGACGAACTGTGCGGAAAAATCGAGATACTGCCTGCCGTCCGCACCGTATATGTAATTGCCTTTGCCCCGTTCGGCCACGAACGGCCGGAGCCCCTTCTGGTGGGTCCATGGATAAAGAACGTGATCGTTCTCGAATTTGACGATCGTTTCAATGTCCAACGCGTTGCTCACCGGGCTTTTCGCCATAACGCACCTCCCTCAGTTGGAAACCCCGCTTGCCAGATTCGACCGGCGGGGAATCAGTACTCTCGGAAGATTTTCTTCGCGCTGGTGATGCAGTAGGCGCGACGATACTCATACGGCCGGCGGCGATAGGTAAACGCCAACATTTCCAGATAAAGCACCGGAAGGCTCATCGGGATACCCAGGACGCCGGCCGCTTCCGTGTCTGGAAAACACGCGCGGATCAGCTCTAGATTGTTGATGGTCGGAATGCCGTATTTTTCTTCAATGGTGGCGTACAAGGGTTTTTTTTCGAATTCGATGGACGGATAATCCGATAATTTCTTGAAAAGGTTCTGCGGCAGATAGCTGATGGAAAAGACCGCAGGGGTACCATCCATGAGAAAGATTCGTTTCAGTTCGAACAAGGGCTGGTCTGACCGGATTTGCAGAAAGCGATTGGCCGGAACAAAACCGGGCACCTTCCTTATGCCGATGGGTTTCACCGCCAGGTTGCTTTCCTGTCCGTCGAAATCGTCAAGCAGCCGGTAGTACCGCAGGCTTTCCCTGCGCAGCGTCGTTCCGGTGACGAAAGTACCTTTGCCCTGGATCCGGTAAAGATAGCCTTGATTGACGAGGTTCAGAATAGCCTTTTTGACCGTGCCGATGCTGACGCCATAGGATTTCACCAGCTGCTGTTCGGTAGGAATCATGGCGCCGGGCAGCAGGTTGCCGTTTTCGATGTCTTTGAGAATGAGTTCCTGGAGTTGGTAGTAGATGGGGACCGGAACGCCGTGCCGCAGCTTGGCCGAATGTCGAATCTGGCTCATCCCGATCACCCGAGAGGAGGGGGAAGATTGATATAGATGTATATATGTTTAACCTTTAGCGCCTTTTCGATTGCGGTGTCAACACAAAAATGTGCAAAAAAAAATTGCCGGCGCTGGCGGCGCCGGCAATTTTTAATGCAAAACAATCAGTGCCAGAAAAAAGTCAAGGCTTTTTCAACTCCTGAAATTTTCCATGCCAGGCGCACTTGTTGCAGAAGGTCTCGGTCGTTTCCTGAACCTCAGGTGCCGCCGCTTTCTCGGCATCCGCCCGGAAGCGAACATCGCCCGAGGCCACGCTGAACTCGAACGTTTCAAATTCGTCTGCCGGGTCCCTGACAAAAAAATTCTGACAGCCGCACACGGGGCACTTCATTTCATTTTCCTCTCATAAACGCCCTGCTCGCGGCGGAGCGTCTATCGGGAACGCTCAACTGATTTTGGAAAAGGCCTTTTTCTTGGCCTTGCAGACCGGGCATTCGTCCGGGGCTTCCATCTCGCAGGTATAGCCGCAAACCGAGCAGACATAATAGTCCACGTCCACCTGGGGATTGCTCAGACTGTCGATCGCCTTCTGGTACAGCGCGGCATGCACTTTTTCGACTTCATTGGCATAGGTGAAGGTGCGCACGGCGGCCTCGTCGCCCTCGGCCTTGGCGTCCGCGATCATGGGCGGGTACATGGTCTGAAACTCATAGGTCTCACCGCCCAGTGCTTCCTTGAGATTCTCCAGGGTGCTCTTGACCCCTTTCAGGGTGCGCAGATGGGTGTGGGCATGCACGGTCTCGGCCTCGGCCGCCGCGCGGAACAGCTTGGCAACCTGGGGATAACCTTCGGCCTTGGCCTTCTGGGCAAAGGCGAGATACTTGCGGTTGGCCTGGGATTCACCGGCGAAAGCGTCTTTCAGGTTCTTTTCGGTCTTGCTCATGTCGTTTCTCCTTTTGGTGATGTCATGGGGTGATGAAGATGAAAACCAGCTTTCTGAACAGGGAAGGCGATAAGGTAATCAAAACTCGTGCCAGACCGCGAACGTCCGGCTCCGATCTTAAAAAGTTATTGATCCCGGAATGTTACGGATCGATCCAATCGTCGCAGCCCGCTTAATGGCCCTTCCAATATGAGACAGGCCGGCCGGACCGGTTCGCCGCATCGACGCGAGGATGACCCATGCCTGTCGCTGCAAGAACTGGCGGGCGGCGGTCTGTTCCAGGTTGAAATTGAATCATAAATGTCTCGCGACACAAGGCCGGCTGCATAGAATCTCACCTTTGTTGCTCCGACAATGAACGATATCCAATTGCGGCCATATCCCTCATCGCCGGGCCACGGCTGAAGTTGCCAACGTTTGCCGGAGGAATCGCATTTTGCTCCTCAGGCCGATTGGGCCGCAGCCTCCTTGAGCGCGGCGTGGGCGGCCGCCAGGCGCGCGACCGGCACCCGGAACGGCGAGCAGGAGACATAGTCCAGCCCGAGCCGGTGGCACAGGATGATGGATTCCGGGTCTCCGCCGTGCTCGCCGCAGATGCCGCACACCAGGCTCGGTTTGACCCGCCGGGCCCGCTCCATGGCGATGCGCATCAGTTCCCCCACTCCCTCAGGGTCGATGGTCGTGAACGGATTGTCCGGCAGAATTCCGGCCGAGATGTAGGGCACCAGGAAGCTCGCCTCGGCATCGTCCCGCGAAATGCCGAAGGTGGTCTGGGTCAGGTCGTTCGTGCCGAAGGAGAAAAACTGCGAGTAGTCGGCGATCTTGTCGGCGGTGAGGGCCGCGCGCGGGATTTCGATCATGGTGCCGAACTTGTATTCCACGGTGAGCTTCTGCTCGTTCATCACTTTGCGGGCCTCGGCCTCGAGCGCCTCGCGCTGGCGCTTGAGCTCGTGCACGTGGCTGGTGAGCGGGATCATGATCTCGGGATGCACGTCGACCCCCTCGCTCGCCACCAGGCAGGCGGCCTCGAACACGGCCCGCACCTGCATGCGGGTCAGCTCCGGGATCATGATGCCCAGCCGCACCCCGCGCATGCCGAGCATGGGGTTGGATTCGTCCAGGGCCTTGGCGCGCTTGAGCAGGCTCTCCTTGAGGCGGATCTCCTCGATCAGGTTGTCCACCTCGGCCAGGTTGGGGGCGTGCTGCAGCCGGATTTTCAGATCGGCCAGCTGGTGCATGAGCTCGTGGATGTTCGGCAGAAACTCGTGCAGCGGCGGGTCGATCAGCCGGATGATGACCGGCAGCCCGTTCATGATCCGGAAGAGCCCCGCGAAATCGTCGCGCTGGTAGGGCAGCAGGACCTCGAGGGCCTCGCGGCGTTCGCTCGGCAGGTCGGTCATGATCATCTTCTGGAAATGCTCCAAGCGCTCGGGTTCGAAGAACATGTGCTCGGTGCGGCACAGCCCGATGCCCTCCGCGCCGTATTCCCGCGCGCGCTGGGCGTCGCGCGGGTAGTCGGCGTTGGCGCGGACGCCGAGCCGCCGGAACTCGTCGGCCCAGCGCAGCAGCTTGATCAGCCAGGGGTCCTTGATGTCCGGCACCATGGCCTTGAGCTTGCCCAGATAGACCTCGCCGGAGGTGCCGTCGATGGAGATCCAGTCGCCTTCCTTGACGATCTGGTCGCCCACCTTCATCAGCCGGTCGTTCAGGTCGATCTCCAGTGCCGAGACCCCGACCACGGCCGGCTTGCCGAACTGGCGCGCCACCAGGGCCGCGTGGCTGGTGCGGCCGCCGCGGCTGGTCAGGATGCCCTGGGCCGCGAGCATGCCGTGCACGTCGTCGGGCTTGGTCTCCGGCCGAACCATGATGACCGACTTCTTCTCGCCCTTGCCCCAGGACTCGGCGAGGTTGGCGTCGAAGGCCACCATGCCCACCGCCGCGCCCGGCGACACGTTCAAGCCGGTCGCCAGCAGGGCCCCGGCGCCCTTGGCCTCCTGCTTGGTGACGTGGTCGAACTGGGGGTGCAGGAAGAAGTCCACCTGCTCGGGGGAGACCCGCAGCACGGCCTCCTCCCGGGTGATGAGATTCTCCTCGGCCATGTCCGCGGCCACGCGCACGGCGGCCTGGGCCGAGCGCTTGGCGCTGCGGGTCTGCAGCATCCACAGCTTGCCGCGCTCGATGGTGAACTCCACATCCTGCATGTCCCGATAGTGCTGCTCCAGGCGCTTGGCGATGCTGAGCAGCTCGGCGTAGGCCTCGGGCATTTCCTTGATGAGCTGGTCGATCTCCTTGGTCATGCGGATGCCGGCGACGACGTCTTCACCCTGCGCGTTGGTCAGATAATCGCCCTCGATGTCCTTCTCACCGGTCGTGCCGTTGCGGGTCATGGCGACTCCGGTCGCGCTGTTCTCCCCCATGTTGCCGAATACCATCGCCACGATGTTGACCGCCGTGCCCAGGTCGTGGGCGATGCCGGCGGCGTTGCGGTAGTCGATCGCGCGCTTGCCGTTCCAGCTCTCGAAGACGGCGGCGGTGGCCATGCGCAGCTGCTCGTACGGCTCGGCGGGAAAGTCCCGGTTGGACTGGCGCCGGAAGATCTTCTTGAACTCCGCGATCACCTCCTGCAGGTCGGCGGCCGAAAGCTCGGAATCGACCTTGACCCCGGCCTTGCGCCGCGCCCGGGACAGGACTTCTTCGAAGGCCTCGTCCGGTATCTCCATGACCACGCTGCCGAACATCTGGATCAGCCGCCGGTAGGAATCGTGAACGAAGCGCGGGTTGCCGGTCAGCGCGATCATGCCCTGGCAGGTGTCGTCGTTCAGGCCGATGTTGAGGACGGTGTCCATCATGCCCGGCATGGAAAACTTGGCCCCGGAGCGGCAGGAGACGAGCAGCGGATTATGGGTGTCCCCGAAGCGCCGGCCGCTCAGCGATTCCACTCGTTCCAGGGCCGAAATGGCCTGGTCCCACATGCCTTCGGAAAAGGCGCCGCCGCGCGCCAGGTATTCGTTGCAGGCTTCGGTGGTGATGGTGAACCCCGGCGGCACGGGCACCTTGATGCGCACCATCTCCGCCAGGTTGGCGCCCTTCCCGCCGAGCAGTCCGCGCACGGCGTCCCACGAACCGCCGACGTAGGCGTCGACCTGATCCAGTTCATCGAAGCGATAGACCCACTTTTTTTCCATGCTGACCTCCTGGCGCGGATGAATCGGCGCCGGCCGTATGAAATGGAAGGGAGCACATGAACCAGCGATCTCAGCTGAGAGAAGAGTAGATCGGGAAAAGACATCACGATGGACGGGGCGCCACGTCGATTCCACTCATACTCAATCTGCCTTGGCAAGTCAAACCTTAAATACTCCGGCAAGTAAACGGAATGAGGCCATTCAAGAGTAAAATTCTATGAAACGCAGCCGAGACGCCCACCCTTGAAAAACCGGAGCAGCGTGATAATCGTCACCATAAAACCAGCCGATGCCCGAATCGGTGAAACGGGAGGTCTGAATGGAAACGCATTGGGAAAAACAACTGTCCTGTGCCAGCCGCTGCCAGCGTTGCAGGAAATCCCTGGAGCGAGAGGAGCCGCGGATCCTTTCGGTGTTCGACCACCAGCCCATCTGTGTCGCCTGCAAGCAAACCGAGGAAACGCGACCGGATTATCCAGACCAGTCCAAGCAGACGGTCGCCGAGTGCATCGCCGCGACCGGAAAACCATACGGCGACACGGCGAGCTATTGCTTCCATCATTTTTTGCCTTTCCGGTGCAAAAATTAAATTCCCGTCGATGGGCGCCGACGCGAATTTATTGCTCCGGTATGTGAAAAGGCGCAACGTAAGCCGAGGTGCGGCGATGAATGCTATGGCCGCATTGAACCGATCTTGTTGCCGGGGTAATAAGTTGCGAAATTAGCTTTGACTTCAAGAAGCGGCTTCCGGTATCTATAGGAAACCGGAGTTGTGCGGGTATGACCTCAAAAAGGAGGACGTCCAATGAAGCGAGCGAAAACATTCGGAAGTGCTGCGTGGTTGGTGCTGGCCTTTTTTTGGGTGTTCGTTTGGGTGGGGCCGGTGGCGGCGCAGGAATGGAAGCCGACCAAGACCATCACGGCCATCGTGCCGTGGCCGGCGGGCGGTGCCACGGACCTCACCGTGCGCATTCTGGCCAGCGAGATGGAAAAGGTTTTGGGCCAGCGGATATCGGTGGTCAACACGGCGGGGGCTTCGGGGGCGATCGGCATGCAGAACGCCTATGACGCCCCCAAGGACGGCTACACCTGGACGGGCAATGCCGACGTCTCGGTGGTCAACTACCCGGTGCTGGACCTCATGAAGGTGACCCATCGGGATTGGAACCAGTGGTACGCCCTGATGACCCCCAACATCATCGCCGTGACGGCCGACTACCCGGCCAAGGACCTGCCGGACTTGGTGCGGATGATGAAGGAAAAACCGGGACAGGTGGCGGTGGCCTCGGCCGGCGTCGGCTCTTCGGGCCACACCGCGCTCGAAGTCTTCAACACCACCCTGGGAGTGAAGGCCAAGCACGTTCCGTATGCCGGCGGCAACCCCGCGGTGGTTGCCACCATCTCCGGGGAGTCCAACGTGGTCATGCAGCTTTCCATGGAGCAGGCCGACATGATCCGCGCCGGCAAGCTCAAGCCCCTTGCCAACATGAGCGACCGGCCGCTGAACATCTCCGGCTTCGGCGAAGTCCCGCCGATCACCAAATACTACCCGAACTTCCCCTCCATCGGCTCCCATTTCGGTCTGATGATCGCCAAGGGCGCGCCGCCCGAGGTGGTCGCCGCGGTCAACAAGGCATTCGACGCCGCGGCCAAGTCCGAGGCGTTGGCCAAGTTCGCCGACCAAAAAGCGGTATTCCTGGTCAACCTGAAAGGGGCCGAGGCCGACAAGAAAATGGAGGAAGTCGCCTCCATCGTCACGTGGACGCTCTTCGACACCGGGTCGGCCAAAATTTCACCGGCCCAGTTCAACATCCCCAAGCCCAAGCAATAAAATGGTAATGGTTCAGCGGTTCACGGTTCAGCGGTTCAACGGTTTCCCGGTCTTGAGCCTGGAACCGTGAACCGGTCACCGTGAACCGTGAACCCATCAAGATGCTTCAACCATGAACCGTGAACCCCAAGTGGATTACCCCTTCCGCAAGCAGGACATTTATGCCGGCGTCATCCTGATCGTGGTCGCCCTGTTCGTCATCGTCGAGAGCTGGCGCATGCCACGTGAGTTCCTAGGTTTCCCGGCCTATGCCGGACCCGGTCTCGTGACGGGTCTGCTCGGCCTCGGGCTCCTGGGGATGGCCGTGACGCTCCTGGTGCGGGCCTGCCGGAGGCCGGGGGCCCGCATTCCCGTCTCCCGAGTGGACCTCCGGAACTATCTGGCCAACCCCCAGACGAAGCGACTGGGGCTGGTTTTGCTGCTGTGCGTGGCCTATCTTCTTTCGCTGGGGCGCGGGATTCCCTATTACATCACGACCGGGGCCTATCTCTTCGTCACCATGGCCATGTTCCGGGCGGCCTCCTGGTGGGTGATCGCTCTGGTCAGCGGGTTGGCCACGACCGGCTTGGCGGTCGTCTTCAACAAGATTTTCCTGGTCCCGCTGCCCTGAGGCCGGTATGCTGCAAGGTCCCTACAACATCCTGGTCGAGATCTGGAACCTGCTGAGCCCCATGGTGCTGTTCCACGTGCTCTGGGCGACCTTCGTGGGCACCGTGGTCGGCATGCTGCCCGGCCTGACGGCCACCATGGGCATCGCGCTGCTCACCGGCCTTACGTTCGGCATGGACCCGAAGTACGCCATCATCATTCTCCTGTGCGTGTACGTGGGCGCCATCACCGGCGGCAGTCGCTCCTCGATTCTGCTGAACATCCCGGGCACGCCGGCCAACGCCGCCGCCGCGCTGGACGGGTTTCCCCTGGCGCAGCGCGGCGAGGCGGGCCCGGCCATCGGCCTTTCGGCCACTTCTTCCTACATCGGGACCGTGTTCGGCATCATGTGCCTGGCCTTCCTGACCCCGATTCTGGGCCAACTCGCATTGAAGTTCCAGTCCTGGGAGTTTTTCTGGCTGGGCATCTTCGGGGTCGTGGTCTGCGGAAACCTGACCGCCCCCACCGATCCGTTGAAGGGCTGGATCGCGGGCTTTCTGGGCCTGCTGCTCTCCCTGGTCGGGCAGGAAGGGATCGCCGCCTATGCCCGCTTCACCTTCGGGTTCGACCAGATGCGGGGCGGCTTTTCGCTGATCCCGGTCCTGGTCGGCGCCTACGGCCTGGCCGAGGTCTTCGCGGTCATGCGCGAGAAGACCCATATCAAGATACCGAAGCAGGTCGGCCGCATCCTGCCCAAGTGGGTCGACATCAGCCGGAACTGGTTCCACATGCTGCGCTCAGGGGTCATCGGCGTCATCATCGGGATCATCCCGGGGGTCGGCGAGGACGTGGCCTCCTGGATCTCCTACGATTTCGCCAAGCGCGCCAGCAAGCACCCCGAGCTGTTCGGCAAGGGCTCGAAAGAGGGGCTGATGGCGGCCGAGACCGGCGACAACGCCTGCATCGGCGGGGCCATTGTCCCGGTGCTCTCGCTGGCGGTGCCGGGCAGCGCGCCCGCCGCCGTGCTGCTGGGGGCGATGTGGCTGCACGGCATCCGGCCCGGGCCGCTGCTCATGGTGGAGTTTCCCAACTACATCTGGGAGATCACCGCCATGCTGATCCTGGCCGCATCCGCCTCGCTGCTGATCAGCCTGCTCGGCGTGCGCCTCCAGATCAAGATCCTGATGGTGCCGCGGCCCCTGCTCATGCCGATCGTCTTCACCCTGTGCGTGATCGGCTCCTACGCCATCAACGTACGCGTTTTCGATCTGTGGGTCATGCTCGCCTTCGGCCTGCTCGGCTATGCCATGCGGCAGTACAACTACCCGGCGGCTCCGTTGGTTCTGGGGATCATTTTAGGGGATATGGTGGACGTCAATCTGCGCCGGGCGCTGATCCGCACGGATGCCGACATCACCCCGTTCTTCACCCGGCCCATCTCGATGATCCTGCTCGGCATCACGCTGCTGGTCATCCTCTCCCGCATGGCATGGTTCCGGCGCGCCCTGGCCGCCGTCTTTCGCCGCCGCCGCGCGGGCGCCACCTCGACGGAGTCCTGAAAGGAGTTGCTGCATGGAAAAAATCGGCATCGGCATCATCGGTTCGCGGTTTGCGGCGGACCTGCACGCCCAGGCCCTGGGCAAACTGCGCGGGGTCAAATGCGAGATCCTGGCGGTCTGCTCCAAGACCCGGGAGAGCGCCGAGGCGTTCGCCCGCAAGTTCAACATCCCGAATGTCTACACCGACCATCGCGCATTGCTGGAGCGTCGGGACATCCAGCTCGTGTCGCTACCCGTGGTGACCCACCTCCATCACCGCCTGGCCATCGACTGCGCCGCGGCCGGCAAGCACATCGTGATGGAAAAGCCGCTCACCGGCTGCTTCGTCGCGGCCGATCAAATGACGCGCCGGCAGATGATGGCCGAGACCATGCAGAACGCCGACGCCGTGGCGGATGCCTGCCGGCGGAACCGGGTGATCCTGGGCTACGCCGAAAACTTCGTTTACGCACCGCCGGTGGCCAAACTGCGCCGCCTGATGGATGCCGGCGGGGGAACGCTCCTGGACCTGCGCGCCGAAGAAAGCCACTCCGGCTCGCATGCGTCATACTCCCGCCGCTGGGCCACGGCGGGGGGCGGCTCCATGCTGCGGATGGGCTCGCACCCCATCGGCGCCGTCATCCACCTCAAGCACTACGAAGGGCTCAAGAAGCACGGCAAGCCCATCCGGGTCAAGTCGGTCATCGCCGACGTGGGGCAGCTCACGAAGGTGCCGGCGTTCCAGGCCGAAAACCGCAAATGGCTGGTGCACTCCTGGGAGGACGTGGAAGACTGGTCGGCGGCCCTGCTCACCTTCGAGGACGGGACCAAGGCGGCGGTCATGTCCACGGACGTCAGCCTGGGCGGGGTCAAGAACCTGCTCACGGCCTATCTGAGCAACGGCGTGGTCCAGGTGAACATCAACCCCAACACCAGCCTGCAGGTTTATGCTCCGGACGGAGCCGTCTGGGGGGACGAGTACATCACCGAGAAGGTCGAGACCAAGGGCGGCTGGCAGTTCCCCAGCCCGGACGAGGACTGGATGCGCGGCTATCCCCAGGAGATGGAGGATTTTGTCGACGCCGTGCGCGAACAACGCGAACCCTTGTCCGGCCTGCTCTTGGCCCACGAGACCGTCGAGGTCATCTACGCCGGCTACGTGTCGGCGGAAGAGGGCCGGCGGGTGGACCTGAAGAGGTAGGGAAACGGCCTCTCAGGCCCTGATTCGGCATCCACTCCCAGCCGGGACTCCGGCTTGCGCCGGAAGGACGAACCTCGGCATAGTTTTGCCGAAGCCATAAATACCCTTTTGGGATGGGATCATGAACCTCAAAGTTTACGACAGCGCGGCCGCGGCATCGCAGGCGGCGGCCGAGACGGCCGCCGAGGTTCTCAGGGACGCCATCGCCGCAAGAGGACGGGCCGCGTTCGTGGCCGCCACCGGCAATTCCCAAATCGAGTTCCTGGGGCGTCTGACCGCAGCGCCGGGGATCGCCTGGGAGCGGACGACCATGTTCCACCTGGACGAGTACGTCGGGATTCCGCCCAGCCATCCGGCGAGTTTCCGGCGCTACCTCCGGGAACGCTTGACGAGCCGGGTCCCTGTGGGACGCGTCCACTTCATCCAGGGCGATGCGGCCGACCTGTCCGCGGAGCTGGTACGGCTGAACGCCGCCATCGCCGCCGCGGCGATCGACGTCGCCTTCATCGGCATCGGCGAGAACGGACATATCGCCTTCAACGACCCCCCGGCGGACTTCGCCACCGAGATTCCCTTCATCGTGGTCGATTTGGATGAGGCCTGCCGGAGACAGCAGGTCGGGGAAGGGTGGTTCGACTCGATCGGCGCCGTCCCGCGGCAGGCCGTTTCGATGTCGGTGAAACAGATCCTGAAAGCGGCCCGCATTCTCTGCACGGTGCTGGAGAAGCGCAAAGCCCATGCCGTCAAGACCTGTCTCGAGGGCGAAATCGGACCGATGGTGCCGGCCTCTATCCTGCGAACGCATCCGGGCTGCGACGTGTTGCTCGACCGCGATGCCGCCGGCCTTCTCTCGCCGGCCGCCCGGCCGGCCTGACGGAAGGCTCTGCCGCTTCCCGGCTGTTTTTCCATCCGGCCCACCCCGGCCAGCCTCTCCGGGACGTCGCGCCGCTTGGCCTTGACAATCCCCAGGGGCTTTTCATAGGATGCGCGCAGGCAACGACTGAAATCGGCTGACCATCGGGAACTCACCTGCACTGGAAAGGAGCATTGCATGAAAGATGTCGTCATCGCCTCGGCCTGTCGAACCGCCATCGGAGCTTTCGGCGGAACCCTGCGGGACCTGCATGTGACCAAAATCGCCAGCGTCGCCATGAAAGCCGCCGTGGAGCGGGCCGGCATCGACCCGGCCCGGATCGACGACGTGCGCTTCGGCTGCTGTCTGGAACCCGTCGACTCCATGAACATGACGCGCATCGCCGCGCTGATGGCCGGCATCCCCGACACCGTGACCGCCGCGACCATCAACCGGGTCTGCATCTCGGGCATGGAGGCCACTCTTTCGGGCATGGCCATGATCCAGGCGGGGATGGCCGATGCGGTGCTGGCCGGCGGAGCGGAGCACATGTCCGGTGCGGCCTATTCGGTCTTCAACGCCCGGTGGGGCTGCCGGCTGCAGGACCAGGAATTCGTGGACAACATCATGCGCGGCCTGCACTGCGGCTCTCACCTGATCCCGCATCCCGAGAACGGACCCGTGGATGCCTCGCAGCCGCCGCTCAGCCGGTTCAAGGGAAAGCCGTACATCATGGGCGCCACGGCGGAGTTCGTCGCCCAGCATCTGAACATCAGCCGGGAAGAGATGGACCTCGTCGCGCTGCGCAGCCACAACAACGTCGAACGCGCCACGAAAAACGGCGATTTCAAGGAAGAGATCGTCCCGGTCGTCATTCCGCAGCGCAAAGGGGACCCGATCGTCTTCGACAAGGACGAGCACTTTCGGCCGGGGATCACGCTGGACCAGCTCCGGAAGCTGCCGCCGGCCTTCGTTCCGGAGTTCGGCAAGGTCACGGCGGGCAACTCCAGCGGCATCAACGACGGCGCGGCCGCGATCGTGATCCTGTCGGCGGATCGGGCGATGGAGCTCGGCATCCGGCCCCTGGCCCGCATCAAAGCGGTCGGCCGGGGCGCCTGCCACCCGTCCGTCATGGGTCTTTCGCCGGTGCCGGCCGTCAAGCAGCTGCTGGCACGCAGCGGGCTCCAGCTGGCCGACTTCGAGCTGATCGAAGTGAACGAAGCCTTCGCCGCCCAGTATCTGGGAGTGGAGAAGGAACTCGGGCTGAACCGCGAGATCACCAACGTCAACGGTTCGGGCATCGGCCTGGGGCATCCGGTCGGCGCGACCGGTGCCCGCATCATGGTCACCCTGATGCATACCATGAAGAAACGCGGCAAGACCCTGGGGCTGGCCACGCTCTGCGGCGGCGGGGGGGTCTCCATGGCCTGCGCCCTCGAAATGCTCTGATGGCTTCCCAACACGTCCAATCTCGGCGTTGCACGTCATCTCGCGGTCGCTGCGGCGTACTGCACGTACGCCTCGCGCCGCGAGATTCGTGCGCCTTGATCTTGGCCTTATTGAGAAGCCATCGAAAAGGGCGATAACGACCCTTCATTTTCCAATGCAGCTTCCCGGCGCGTTTACAGCAACCATCCCCGAAACCCTGCGCGGGATCGTCGACCGGGTGACCTATCACAACCCGGACAACGGCTGGTCGGTCCTGCGGGTGTTTCCGTTTAACAGCCCCGGCCAGCAGGAGACGGTCATCGTCCACCAGACAAAGGTCTTCGCCGGCGCCACGATGGAATTTGAAGGCGCCTGGACGACCCATCCCAAATTCGGCCGTCAATTCAGAGCCACCAAGGCCGTTGAGAAAAAACCCGCTTCCGCCGCCGCACTCGAAAAATACCTGGGCTCCGGACTCATCAAGGGCGTCGGCCCGAAAACCGCCCGGAAGATCGTCTCCCATTTCGGCGAGAACGCACTGGATGTCTTCGAGGGGGAGATCGCACGGCTGACCGAGATCGCCGGGATCGCCCAGAAGAAGCTGGAGACCATCAGCGCGGCCTGGGCCGAACACCGCGCGATCCGGGACGTGATGATGTTCCTGCAGTCCCACGGGATCAGCACGCTGTTCGCCGTGCGGATTTACAAGGAATACGGCGACAACGCCATTCCCTATGTGACCGAGGATCCCTACCGCCTGGCCAACGACTTCTACGGGATCGGATTTTTTTCGGCCGACAAGGTGGCGCTCAGCATCGGGCTGGCGCGCGACAGCGACGAGCGCATCACCGCCGCGATCAAACACGTTCTGGCGGCCAGCCGGGAGTTCGGCCACTGTTATCTGACCGAATCCCAGGTCCGTACCCAGGTCAATGAGCTGCTGCAGATGGACATCGGACCGCGGCTGCCCGGTCTGCTCACGCGCATGCAGCAGGACGGCCAGCTGATGGTTCGAGCGCTCGCCACCTCCGACGGCGCGGCGGAAGCGTGCTATTATTCCAGGACCCTTTATTTCGAGGAGCTTTACGTCGCCAAACGAGTCGCGGGAATCCAGAAGGCGCCGGATGTGGACCGGCATCGAATCGAGAACTGGATTCGGCTTTACTGCAAGGCCGGGGGCATCTCCCTGAGCGCCGAGCAGGCTGCCGCCGTCCAGGGGATCGCCGGTGAACGGTTTTCGATTCTGACCGGCGGACCGGGCTGCGGCAAGACCACGGCCACCCGGGTGCTGGTCAAACTGCTCGATGCGATGAAGGTGAAGGTCCTGCTCGCGGCTCCCACCGGCCGCGCCGCCCAACGCATGACGGAGGTGGTCGGCAGCGAGTCCAAGACCATCCACCGCCTGCTGGAGTGGCAGATCGGGAAATTCAAGAAGAACGAGGACAACCCCCTGGATGTCGATTTCCTGATCGTCGACGAATGCTCCATGCTGGATATCAGCCTGACCGCCTCCCTGCTCAAAGCGGTTCCCGATCACAGCCAGATTCTTTTTATCGGGGATGCGGATCAGCTGCCGTCCGTCGGCGCCGGCAACGTTTTAAGGGACTTGATCGCCTCGGGCGCCGTTCCCTGTTTCCGGCTGACTCAGGTCTTCCGGCAGGCGCAGGAGTCCCTGATCATCCGCTACGCCCACCAGATCAACCACGGCGAGCTGCCGTACATCGACTCGCCGTTCAAAATGCCCGCCATATGGAAGGAGGGCGCCGACTGCCTTTTTCTGGACTCGGACGAAGCCACCCAGGAGCAGCTCGGGTTCATCGCCAAGATCCGGAAACGACACGATCCCAAATCGGCCGGGCTCGACCGTGAACCCGAGACTCCTGACAACCCGTATGAATTTCGGATCAACGAGCCCGTGGTTCCGTATGAAACCGAGCTGGTCATCCCCAAGAAGTTCCAGCACGTCGACCTTGAACGGCTGCTGGCGGCGGACACTCAAGTCGAGGAGTTGCTGGCCGTCGTGAAGAAGGTTCATCCGTGGTCGTCTTTGCATTACGGCCTGACGGCATCCGATGTCGTCCGCAAGCTCTACCTGGAGTGGATTCCGAAATATCTCGGCACGGGGACCGAAATCCAGGTCATCACCCCCATGACCCGCGGCAGCCTGGGGACGTTGAGATTGAACCGCATGATCCAGGAGTCCGCCAATCCGGCACAGAAGGGCAAGAGCCAGCTGCAGGTGGGGGAACGGATTTTCCGGGTCGGCGACCGGGTCATCCACCGCAGGAACAACTACGACCTCGGGGTGTTCAACGGCGACATCGGGGTGATAGCGGCCATCGACAACGAGGAGCTGACCTGTGTGGTTGACTTTTTCCCGGATGGACGAGCGGTCGAATACCGGCGCGATGACATCCCGGAACTGGACCTCGCCTACGCCATCACCATCCATAAATCGCAGGGCAGCGAGTTCGGGGCCGTCATCATCCCGGTGCTCACTCAGCATTTCAAGATGCTGTTCCGAAACTTGATTTACACCGGCCTGACCAGGGCCAAGCAGCTCGCTGTTTTCGTCGGAACGCGCAGGGCGTTGGCCATGGCGGTGAAGAACCAGGACACCAGCCAGCGCCAAACCTTCCTTGAAAAGCTTTGTGCCTCTCCGGGACGCTGATCTCGAAATCCCCCCGCTTCGATGGACCTCGGCTGGAGATGTGCCGGTTGGTCGCCGGAGCGACAAAGAAAAGAGGTGGCCTGGCAAAAGGAGGGAAAACAGGCCACCTCAGATCAGAAGAAGACGGCTTCGATGCCGAAAGAAGGATGGTGGGAAACTTTCGGCATCAGCAGCCATCTCTTTAATCCGACTTAAAGGTGGGTCTTGTCGGGGCAGGTGTCAACTGCACCGGAATTAGAACTCGTCACCCATTTCTCCCCATCCCCACCCGAAAACCACCCGTAACCCCTCAACGCCAGGCCCACGTGCGATGTTCGATAGGCCGGGTTGTTATCGGTTGCGCCTGCCCTCGGAATGGATTGACTAAGACCGTGGCGTGCCCCGCTTTATCAGATCGGCCGGCTGTGATTTTCCGTTCCTTGAAGAACGAATCAAAAACTTCAATATGCCATGCGGTTATGTTAGGCAGGCAGACGGCGTGAATCATGAGCTTGACGGTAGCGGCGGGCCCGGATACAGTTCGGCGAAGACGCTTTCGACTGCTCCGTCAACGCGTCCAGAATAAAGCAACTCCGCGTCGCTGAGCGCCGAAAAGGACGCTCATTATACCAGGGAGGGACACCGATGAAACCAGCACTTGAGCCGGGCATGACCTTTGAGTTCGCCTACACGGTGCCGACGGAAAAAACCGTACCTTATTTGTTCCCCGAGTTTCCCGAGGGCGGGCGGATGCCGGAGGTGCTTGCCACGGGATTTCTGGTGGGGCTGCTGGAGTTCGCCTGCATCCGGTTTGTCAACCCGCATATCGACTGGCCGCGGCAGCAGACCGTCGGCATTCAGGTGAATCTCAGCCACACGGCCGCGACCCCGCCGGGGTTCAGCGTGACCGTCAAGGGCCGGCTTGAGAAGGTGGACGGCCGCAAACTCACATTTACCCTCGATGCCAGCGACGGCGTTGATTCCATCTGCCAGGCGACCCACGAGCGGTTTATCATCGATGCCGACAAATTCAATGCGGCAGTGGCCCGGAAGAAGGCCGCTCGCTGATCCGGCAACCATTTAATCCGTTCAGGGGGTCGAATACGTCAGAGAAGAATCCCCGTCCCGGGTCCGATGGCGTCACGCGCCGCCGTTTTCCGACGTCGATGGGCGCCGGCGCGATCGGCGTGGCGGCATCCGGCCCGACGCCATCCAGGTCGAGAACGCGGATACCGGCACCGCCCGATACGCAACGCCAACCGGCGGCAGCAAGATCGTGCCCACGGAGGCGCCGGTGCACATTGCCCCGGCAATTGAACAGGCGCACCTCCCGCTGAGGTCCGCCGATGAGTGATATGTCCGCATTGAACCGGCTATTATTGCCCGAGCAATAAATTCAACGATTCCGGCGGCCGTTCCTGATCGTCGTGAGGACTTAGGGACGAGACCCGCTCCGCAACCAGCCTCAGACGGTTTTTCCATACCCATTCCGGGCCGCTGTCGAAAATAAGCCCGGCCAGCTTCCGGCGTTCGGAATCCATGTCGATCCGGAGCCGGACCAGTTCATGGATCAAACATCCATAAAGATCCAGCGAGTCGGACCAGTTGGCCGGGAAGTCCTCATCGTTCAGACAGGGATAGGTCCGGGCCAGTTTTTTAATGATTTCCAGAACCGGGCCGTAGTCGCGCGCCCGTTGCTCCGGCGCGCTGGTTTTTTCGCGTCGATCCAGCAGGCGGTCTATCACCTCCTCCAACTCTCCCGAACAGTGCTTTTCCGTCACCCGTTTCTGGGTTTTGTCCAATTGAACGAGAGTGAAATGGCCCTTGTCTGTTTTGCGGATTCCGAGATGATGGATGCTCACGGCCGCCTCTGTTTCCGAAGTTTTGCTTTTGCTGCCTGATTCACTTCTGTTTAGACATGGCGGCGAAAGGATACAACCCAACAAAAACGCTAAAAAAACACTAGATCCGATGGGGAAAGGCTAGTGGTTGCCGGCGGAAGCGGTCAAGAAGCAACCCGTCCGATGCTCTTTTCGGAAGCCGGGCTGGATCGTTAACGCAGCGAAAGCAGGTGGGCCCGCAGTCCGGTCTTCTGATTGGTGAGGCCCAATTTGCGACGCAGGTTGTTGCGGTGGACTTCGATGGCTTTGGGTGAGACTTTCAGCAGATCGGCGATTTCCTTGGTGCGCCGGCCCTGGACGATGAGGTTGGCCACGTCGATTTCCGTTGAAGTCAAACTGTGGATGTTGGGCGATAGGCCGCGGCCCGCCGGCGACAAAATTGAGTTCAGACTTTCCTCGAAGAGCCGCAGATGGCCTCGGGAGATCTTGTCCTTGATGTTCTCCCTGGCCTTCTGCAGGTAAGGCATGGCGACCCGGTTGAGGTTGTTTCGCAGGGTTTCTTCATCGGCGCTGCTCTGCTCCCCCATCTTTTTCATCAGAACGTTCAGCGCGGTGTTGGCTTCTTCAAGGCTCTTGTTTTTCTGCCTCAACTCGTTTTCCTTGGCCTCGAGCTCCGTCTGGTATTTCTTGCGTTCGGTAATGTCCCGGGCGATTCCCATGAACCCGACGGGCCGGCCGTAGATGTCGCGCCGGAGAGACGCCGAGACCTCGACGCACCGCCGCGATCCGTCCCTGCGGATGCACTCCCAGTCAAAGGCGTGGGCCGGCACGCCCGTCAGATAGATCTGGTGGAAGGTGCTGAAGACTTTTTTGTTGTTGTATTCATCGACGATCCTGCGGTTGTTCAAGCCGAGCATCTCTTCGCGGGAATAGCCGGTGATGCGCAGCAGCCCTTCATTGAAAAACGTGTAAGTTCCATCGAGGTCCACCTCGTAATAGCCGTCCTGGATATTCTCGATGATCATGCGATAGCGGGCCTCGCTTTCCTTGAGGGCCTGCTCCGCCAGCTTGCGCTCCGTGACGTCCCGAGCGATTCCCATGAAGCCGTTGGGCTTCTGGCCGGCATCTTTCCGGAGGGTCACCGAGACTTCCACGTACCGGCGGGTGCCGTCTTTGCGGATGCATTCCCAGTCAAAGGCGTAAGCCGGCACGCCGGTGAGGCGGACCTGATTGAACATTTCAAAGACTTTCTTGCGGTTGTACTCATCGACGATTCTTTGGTAATTCATGCCGAGCATTTTGTCGGGCGGGTAGCCGGTAATGCGCAGCAGGCCGTCGTTGAAAAAGGTGAAGTTGCCCTCTAGATCCACTTCATAATAGCCGTCTTGGATTTTATCGAGGATCAATGCGACTTTTTCCTCGCTGACCTTCAAGGCGGTTTCGGTCGGGGGGCCAACCGGCGGCGCCGCCGCTTTCTGGGATGCGGCGGCCGGGGTTCGTGCGGCCTTTCGCATGATATCATCCTCTCTTTGTTTTATTGCTCCGGCAATAAAATATGTTCGATACGGCCATATCGCTCATCGACGGGGAGGGAACGGTCTTACAAAATGAAAGCTGGCCCCGAAGTTGCCGACGACGGCCGGCAGGGTCACGATCGCAGCGCTCCGAAAGATCCGGGGAGGCCATTCTCTGATTTTGGGCCTGCGCACGGCCGGTCCTTCATCCGCCGGCGGGCGCTCCTTCCGCAGCCCTCATGAACAGGGACCTCTCTCACCGGCCCAACGACACAAGAGGCTTTCCGCGGGGGCACGGGTCGGTCTGGCCCCTGCCATGTTCCCTTAATAAAGGTTTTTAACAAAAAAGCCAACGTGGCTGTGATCGGAGGCGAGGGGATTTTGAAGCCTTCGGATCAGCGCTGCTTGCATGTGAAGCGCTCTGCATTAAAATTTGCCATGAGGCTTGAAAAGGAGGACCGCGTGACATTCGTGCGGGTTCCAGGACTGATCGGCAAAGTGTACGTGCCGAAGCCCTGTCCGGCCGCCTCGAAAAAGCATCCCTGCCGGGACTGCTTCGGCTGCCAGCGGTGCAGCGATGATCGCTGCTGTCTCTGCCGGTCGGTCGATCCCGGGCAGGACCGAAACAAGGAGGAAAACCATGAATCCGACATCCTGCCTCGCTGAGAGGCTTTTCAGCGTCGGCGCCGGCATCACTCTTCTGGTGGTCGGGGCGGTGATCGCCGTGATCAGTCTGATCACGCTGCCGTTCATCGGGCTTGTCGTTGCCGCGCCTGCGCTGGTCAGCTCCGTATTTTTACTCGCTGCCGCGCGTCGAGCGGAATGCCCCATACACTGATTCCCAGCTCATCTCGGGCGGAAGGGGGGCTGAATGGCTGATTTTTGGCAGCAAGGCGCCATCACCGTCCTGCAGCGGTTGAAAAACAGGCCGATCGAGGAGCTCGAGAAGGAGATTGAGGCGATTGCCCAGCGCAGAATAATCGTTCTGTTGTTGCCGGCGCTCTACGCGGAATTTGAAACCCCGGCGATGCCCCGGATCCTGGGCGAATTGAAGAAGGTCCATTACCTTCATCGGATCGTCATTTCGTTGGACCGCGCCGAGCGGGCTCAATTCGAGCAGGTCAAACGGTTTATCGGAGAGGTTCCGATCGACGCTAAAATCGTGTGGCATGACGGCCCGGGCATGCAGGCCCTCTACGGTGAACTCCGGGAAGCCACGTTCAACCTTGAGTATCCCGGGAAGGGGCAATCGGTGTGGATGACGTTGGGTTACATCCTGTCCGAACCCGGTGTATACGCCGTCGCCACGCACGACTGCGACATCGTCAACTACAACCGGGAGATGCTGGCCCGGCTGGTCTATCCCGTCGTGCACCCGGCCACGGAATTCGAGTTCAGCAAGGGTTACTACGCGCGCGTCACCAACAAGCTTTACGGCCGGGTTACCCGGCTGTTCTATACTCCGCTGATTCGATCGCTGCGCCGGATCCTGGGGCAAAATCTCTTTCTTTCATATCTCGACAACTTTCGCTACGCCCTGTCCGGCGAGTTTGCCCTGATGGCGAGCCTGGCCACCGGAATCCGCATCTCGCCCACCTGGGGCCTCGAAATCTCGCTGTTGAGCGAAATCTACCAGCGGGCGTCGGTGAATCGCATCTGTCAGGTCGAGATCGCCGAAAACTATGAGCACAAGCACCAGGTGCTGAAGAAGGACCGGCCGCAAGAAGGTCTGATCCGCATGGCCTGCGACATCGCCAAAGCCTTGTTCCGCTTTCTGTCACAGGACGGCATCGTGATGAGTGATGCCTTCTTCCGGACGGTATTGACCGCCTACATGCAGGAGGCGCAGATCGCCGTCGAAAAATAT
The DNA here is from genome assembly GCA_030834695.1 of Desulfobacterales bacterium. Taxonomy (GTDB): domain Bacteria; phylum Desulfobacterota; class Desulfobacteria; order Desulfobacterales; family SpSt-501; genus SpSt-501. The sequence continues at coordinate 37,540 of JAUQXK010000140.1, read as the reverse complement.
CACGGCCTGTCGCTGATCAACGGATTGTTCTATGACCGTCATGAAGAGATTGATGCCGTGGAAGCGTTTGTCAGCTCATTGCGCTGCGCCATTGCCGAGTTCGTCGCCGACCCGGTCGGTATTCCGATGCTGCCCGCCTGGGTGCGGATTGCCGCCGCCATTCCGGATTTCCAGGATCGACTCCGTGCCTGTGTAGAGGAAGACAATCGGCGATAGAACCGCAGCAGGGCCTACGGCGGATTCAAGGTCCCGGTCGACGGATAAACTCACCGTTCCCGTCGATTCCCGCGGATGCGCTCACACGATTCCGGCTTCGCTCAGCGGCTTGTTCTCCAGAACGCGGCGCGGGTTGAAAATGGAGAGATCCAGCGACGCGGGCTGCTTCAAGATCAACTCCGCCAGGTATCGGCCCACCGCCGGCCCCTGCTGCAGGCCATGGCCGGAGAAACCGGTGGCAAGGAATAATCCGCCGATCTCCGGCCACTCGCCGATGATCGCGTTGTGGTCCAGGGTGTTGACATCGTACAGCCCGGCCCAGCCGCGCACCAGCTTGAGCCGGTCCCAGGCCGGGACGAACTCGGCGAGCTCCGGCCAGAGAATCTCCATGAAGCGCTGGTCGTCCCAGGCGAAATTGAATCCCACCGGGTCCTCTTCCATGGATTTGCCGAGCAGGATCAGGCCGCCGGTCTCGGTGCGGAAATAGAGACCCGAAAGCAACACGGTCAGGGGCAGCGGCCCCTCCGGCTTGACGGCCGGATCGAGAGCGAACACCTGGCGTTTGACCGGGATCACCGGCAGCTTCACCCCTGCGGTTTCCGCAATCTGGGCCGCCCAGGCACCACCGCAGTTGACCACGCATCCGGCGGACAGTGTTTCGCCGGAACCCAGATCCACCCCCTCCGCCCGGCCGCCGGCGGTCCGAATCCGCACCACCTCGCCCTTAAGGTAGTGCGCGCCCTGCGACCGGGCCTTGGCCTTGTAGGCCATCAACGCGGCATAGGCGTCGAAATGGCCGTCGTCGGGGCCGAAGGTGCCGCCGACCATGCCCGACGTATCGTAGAGCGGGTAATGTGCTTTGATCTGCTCCGGCGACCACCACTGCACGCGGCAGCCCAGGCTGAGCTGCAGATCGTAGGCGCGCCGGGCGGCCTGCAGATTCTGCTCGCCCACCAGAAAAAGGTTGCCGTCGCGATGGTAATAAATCCGAGGCCGGCGGTCCTCAACCGTCATTTCCTCTTCGAATGCATCGAGGACCTGGACGGCGTATTGGGAGATCAGGATGTTCTCCTTCAGGCTGAACTGGATGCGCACGTTGCTCATCGAGAGCGTGGTGGAGGCCCGGGCATAGGACGGGTCGCGCTCCACCACGGCCATCTTCAGGCCGGGCGCCATGCGGCTCAAGTAATAGGCGGTGGCGCTGCCCATGATGCCGCCGCCGGTGATGACGATGTCGTAGGTTCGGTCGTTGTTCATTTAGCTTCGATCCCTCCACCGCAGCCAGGGTTGCGCTCGCACCGTGATGCTGGATGCCGGATACTTGATGCTCGATTGTAAATCAGACCGCCTGTCGCGGCCGGGTTTATAGGGGCAGCCAGGTCCCGATGCCTTTTTCCTGGGCGCGCCGATAGAGCAGCGGAGCGACCGCCATGTCGTCGATGGCCAGGCCGAGGTTGGCGGTCATGGTGCGCTCGGCGGGGGTTTCGCGGCCTTTTTTCTTGCCGGTGGCCAGTTCGCCGAGATCGGCGTGAATCGACGGTATGTTCTGGAAGTACCCCAGGGACTGGTACAAGCGCAGCTGCGGCACATCGTCCGTACAGAACTTGTCGGCCTGAGCCAGGGCCTCCCGGCTCCAGTAGGAATCGTAGTCCACCAGCGACGCGAAGGCGCCGGCCTCCAGCCATCCGGCCTGGATGGTGGCGTGGGGCGTCTTCAGGATGGGGCCGGCCGTGACCACGATGTCGCAGCCGCTCACGGCCTCGCGCGGGGTCTTGACCGGGACGGCCTCGACGCTCAGGCGTTTGCCGATTTCTTCAGCGTAGCCTTGCGCCGCCGCGGGGTCCTGATCATAAGCCAGAATTTTCTTGAGCGGAAACAGCACGTGGAAAGCCTCGGCGTGGCTGCGCCCCTGCACGCCGCATCCCAACATGCCCATCACCGCGGACTCCGGCCGGGCCAGGCGGCGCCCGGCGATGGCGCTGGCGGCTCCGGTGCGCTTGGCGGTGATCCAGACGCAGTCCATGACGGCCAGGGGCAGGCCGGTGGCCACGTCATTGTAGATGAGCAGCCCCGTGATGTAGGGCAGGCCCTGCTTGTAGTTTTCCGGAAAGCCGCTTACCCATTTGACCCCGGCGGATTGCAGGTCCTGGATGTAAGCCGGCATGGCATGGATGAAATTATTGCCGCCGCCGGGATGCACGCCCGGTTTGGGGGGCATTTCGGTGCGGCCTTCGCCCTTGGCGCGAAAAGCGGTTTCAAGCGCGGCGATGATTTCGGCCATGGAAAGACCCGTGGCGACGACGTCGGCCTGGGAGAGGTAGAGCAGTCTGTTTTCAGCCATGAAGCCTCCGTTTGAGTTGCGTTGCCGATTGGAATCGCTAGGCATAAAATGCATTTCCCTATAGCGGCAGATTCATTCACGTGTCAAGGCCATCGCGCCGCTTTCCGGTTGACCGCTGCGCTTGCGTCGATTTATATATCACGCCAGCCGTTCGGTCGATGCACTTTGAGGCGGGGAGGGCCGCCGGTGAGCATTATAACTTGAGGAGATTCGTCCCTGTGGACCCGTTGCCTTTTTATGCCTTTTTGGCCGAACACCGCATCGTCTACCAGCGCTGCGAGCATCCGGCGGTTTTTACCGTCGAAGAGGCGGCGCGCCGGGTGCCGCCGCTGCCCGGCGCCAGGACCAAGAACCTTTTCCTGCGGGACCAGCCCGGTCGCCGGCATTTCCTGGTCTGCGTGCCGGCGGCCAAGCAGGTGGACCTGCGGGCTCTCTCCGGGGCGATCGGCGCCAACCGTCTGGGTTTCGGTTCGGCCGACCGCCTCCAGCGCTGCCTGGGCGTCGAACCCGGGGCCGTGACGCTGCTGGCGGTCTTCAATGATCCGGGCGGCGCGGTCAGCCTTTTTGTGGACGAAGATCTCTGGCAGTCCGACGCGTTTCAATTTCACCCGCTCGTGAACACGGCCACGCTGGTGATATCCCGGCAGGAAGTGGAGCGATTCGTCGCGCTGACGGGGCATTCGCTGCAGGTGATCCGCGTACCACAGAAGATGACTTCGTAAATAGCCCAATCTCTGCGTTGCGCGTCATCTCGTTGCCGCTGCGGCGTACGGAAAGTACGCCTCGCGGCACGAGATTCGCGCGCCTTGATCTTGGCCTCTTTACGAAGTCATCGATTCGGATGATTTTTCACGAGCTCATCCAGTATCCAGCATCCCGTATCGAGCATCGCGCGGAAAAAAGACCGGTTCCAACGAAACCAACCCGCCGCAGGAGGATTGTTCTTGGAAAAATACATTCTAGCCATCGACCAGGGCACGACCGGTTCGCGGGTCTTGATCGTCAACGCCGCCGGCCATCCGGTCGCCGATGCCTATTCCGAGTTTCCGCAGATCTACCCCCGCCCGGGATGGGTCGAGCACGACCCGGAGATGATCTGGCAGACCACTTTGCAGGTCATGCGCCAGGCCTTGGCCGCCGGCGCCCTGACGCCGGACCGCATCGCCGCCGTGGGGATCACCAACCAGCGCGAGACCACGGTGGTGTGGGAGCGCCGAACGCTCCGCCCGGTTCACAACGCCATCGTTTGGCAATGCCGGCGCTCCGCCGGCATATGTGAAAAGCTGAAAGCCCAGGGCCTGGAGGAGCCGTTTCGTGAACGCACCGGACTGCTGCTGGATGCCTATTTTTCCGGGACCAAGCTCAAGTGGCTGCTGGATGAGATCCCCGGCTTGCGCGCGCGAGCCGGGTTCGGGGAACTCGCCTTCGGGACGGTGGACAGCTGGTTGATCGCCCGGCTGACCGGCGGGCGGGTGCATGTCACGGACTGCACCAACGCCTCCCGGACGTTGATGTTCAACATTCACGAGCGGATCTGGGACCCGGATCTGCTGGATTGGCTCGACATCCCCGCAGCGCTTCTGCCGGAAGTGGTGCCCTCCGCCACCATCGCCGGCCGGACCGACCCCGCCGTCGTCGGCGCCGAGATCCCCATCGCCGGCATCGCCGGCGATCAGCAGGCGGCCCTGTTCGGACAGGCCTGCTTTGAAGCCGGACAAGCCAAGAACACCTACGGGACCGGCTGCTTTCTGTTGCTCAACGCCGGCCGGGCGCCGGTCGATCCGGGACCGGGGTTGCTCCTGACGCTGGCCTGCGACGCCGGCGGGAGGCCCTGCTACGCGCTGGAGGGCTCGGTGTTCATCGCCGGCGCCGTGGTTCAGTGGCTGCGCGACGGGCTGGGCCTGATCGGGTCGGCGGCGGAGACCCAGGCCCTGGCCGAAAGCGTCACGGACTCCGGGGGGGTGCACGTCGTTCCGGCCTTTGCGGGACTCGGCGCACCGCACTGGGACATGTACGCCCGCGGCGGCATTCTGGGTATTACCCGCGGTACGAGCCGGGCGCACATCGTGCGCGCGGCTCTGGAGAGCATCGCCTTCCAGACCAAAGACCTGACGGAGGCCCTGGAAACGGCCACCGGGCTGAAACTCGCCGAGCTGCGGGTGGACGGCGGAGCCTGCCGCAACGATTTTCTAATGCAGTTCCAAGCGGATTTGCTCGGTTGCCCCGTCGACCGCTCCCGTTACCTGGAGTCTACCGCCATGGGGGCGGCGTTTCTATCGGGGCTGGCGGTGGGGTTCTGGAAATCCGGCGCGGACGTTGCGGCGCTGCGGACCTCGGAGAAGACCTTCAGGCCTAAGATCGAGCCGGAAAGGCGCCGGCAGCTTCAGCGCGGCTGGGCGGAGGCGGTGGAACGCGTGAAAAGCCGAAGGTAACGTTATTATTACTCCGGCAAGCAAACAGGTTCAACTTGAGCTGAGGTTCGGCGGGGCGCCCCGCCGATGAGTGATAGGGCCGAATGGAACATATTTTATTGCCGGGGTAAGCTATTTGAGTCCCCGCAGGCGTTCCACACGGCTGGTGATTTCGGTGATTCGGATTCCGTATTTTTCGTGGCGGACCACCACTTCCCCGCGGGCGATGAGAACATCATTGGCCAGGATGTCGACGGCCTCGCCCTCCAGCTTGGCGAGCTTGACGGCCGAGCCGGGGCGGAGCTTCAGCAGTTCATGGATCGGCATCTTGGTGCGTCCCAGTTCCACCGTGAGTTCCACCGGGATATCGAGCAGGAGGTCGAGCCCGAGGTCCTCCGGCGCGGCTCGCGCCTCCGGGGTGGCGGAGGGCTCCGGTTGGGCCTGGAAAGGGGCTGCCGGAGCTGCGGGCGGAGCCGGGGCCCTTGGAGGAGCGGCCGCCGGGGCCGCCGGCGCAGCGGCAACGGGCGCATCCCGGCGGGCGGGCGGGGGCCTGCTCTCCTCGGCACGGGGTTGAACCTCCCTGGCGGGGGGCGGCGCGGCTTTGACGAGCTCGGAGATTTTCAGCCCCATTTCCACCAAAACGATGTGGCTGTCATGCCGGAACGCGAGGCGCTCGAAGCGTTCGAGGTTGAGGGACTCGATCTGGAAATCGCTGCCGATGGTGAAGGACGGTGTGGACAGAGCGCAGCGCAGGCCGGTATCGGTCAAGGCCGATTTCAGGTTGCCCCCCACGATATTGCCCAGCTCCCCGAGCATGTCTTCGATCTCGCTCGTGCCTTCGATTTCCTCCGGCTCCATCCCCAGCATGTTGGCCGCCATCAAGCGTGACAACGCCTGGCCGACATGCAGACTGACGATCCCCGTCGAGTCGCCGGCAAAGCACACCGAGGAGATATAGCGCATCCCTTCGAGCCCTGCGGCCGACACGGGTTCCATCCGCTCCAGCTTCAATGAGAACATGGTGTCGAACACATCGACGGCCGCGTCGGCCAGCCGTCTGCCGTAGTCCAGGGCCTCCAGCTTCTGAAGGTCCACATGCGGTACCCGGCTGGCGCCATCCGGTGATCCGAAGTCGATTCCGGAATCGGCCCCCTCTTGTTCTTTGAGGCCGACCTCGATGATCAGGACCTGGTCGTCTTTCTGGAACGCATAGCGGTCAAAGCGGTCCATGTTGAGGGATTTGATGCTGAAGTCGGTTCCATAGGTGATGCTGGGCGTGGAGAGGACGCAGGGGTATCCGCTGTCGTTCAGAGCGGATTTCAAATTGCCGCCGACGATATTGGTGATTTCAGCTACGAGGTCCCTGATCTCGGTGCCGGACTCGACTTCCTCGGGTTCCATTCCGAGCAGCGACGATGCCATGAGGCGTCCGAAATCAAAGGTGAGCTGGGTGTTGAAGATGCCGGTGACTTTTCCTGCGAAATTGAGCGTTCCCACCATGCGCCGGATGCCCTGCCCGGGCGGGGGCTCCCCCTCAACCGGCTTGATCTCCATGGACAGCATGGAGCTGAATGTCTCGATGACCGAGGCGCTGACGGTGGCCCGGACATCAATATCTGAAAGTGTGCTCATGGATGGCGGCCGTACCGGTTCGGAAGTTGCCTGATCTACGAAAGAATCCGATTCGATGCGCAGGGGAATCATGCGGGGGTGCGTCCGCCCGGATCGATTCCCAACTCCTCCGTACATACAGGAATTTATTGTATTTTATGGTAATATAAAGCGGATGAAAGCACAACATGAATTTTCCGGAATCAGATTCAGGATGGCTTGCGCCGCCGGATTTTCGAAGCCCCTGTGGCCTGGCTGCGGAACGGGGTGCGGTGCGGCCGTGGTTCATCCGTTCGCATCCCTTCGCCGGCCGTTGAACCGGGTGTTCCGGAAATCCATGTCAGGTGCAGCAGGGTGTCGGTCGGGGTCAGCGGGTGTGCTTGTCGGCAACCGCCGACATTTGTTTCACGAAGCTGCCCACGGAGCGGTCGCCCGTGTATTTGGCGATGGTTTCACCGAGCGGGTTCAGGAAAAAAATGGCTGGAATGCCGCGTACCTTGTAGACGGCCAGCGCATCGGTGTTGCTGTCCGCATCGATGTATACGTTGATGAGACGCTTGGATGCGGCGACCACGCGACGGTCCGAAAAAACGTATTTTTTTAGCTCGACACAGGGACCGCACCAATCCGCGGTAAAAAACAGCATCACCGGTTTGCCGGACTCGTTAGCCAGCCGCATACCCTCGGACAGGTTCTGGACCCATTCAATCCGGGCAGGTGCGGCGTCTTCAGAACCGGCCAGGCAACCGGTCACGGCCAGCAGGACCATCAAAAGAGCCACTGCGCGCATGATGCCCCGAGCCCCCCTTCCAGCTATCGTTTCAGACGTTCCCAGGGGTCTCTTTCCCATTCGGGCGGGCCGGCCTCCGTCGCGCTGGGGTTCGAACCGTTGAAGTCGACCGTTACGACGTTCGCACACATGGACCGGACCTTTGCCACCACCGGCAAGTGGTCGGGGTGTTTTTGGTAGCGCTCCAGGGCTCCCGGATTTGCGAAAAGAGCGATCAGAGCGAAGTCATAGGACCTGTCCGATTGGAGGGTGTTGCGTCCGAACTCGTACATCTTGATTTCCAGGATCTGGTTGGGCAGTTCTTCCAGCGCTTTCTCCAGGTCGCGGATGTCCTCGTCGGAAACCTCCGGTTTGAACTTCATCAACACCACGTGATTGAGCATTGCAGTTTTTCTTTCGTGCTTCCATCGAAAGCGTTATGAATCGTCTCGAAACAGTACCGTCATGCCGGACGTGATAAGCCTGCCCCGGACATCCTTGATCCGGGGCCTGCCCCGTACCACGATACGGGGGCATCCAGAACGGGTCGAATTCACTGGATTCCGGCTAACAGCGCGCCGGAATGACGTAAAGACAATTATGAGACCCTTAATATGATTCTAAGCGGTGCGGCTGAGATGCTATCGCCGTTGCTACTCAGCCGCAGCCGGAACCGACGATATCAAAAAAAACGATTTGGATGAAGCAAATTTATCTCCGATGGGCCGTTTCAAACGAGCCGAGGCGGCAACCGCCTTGGAAGAGGGGGCGGCCGGCTGAAAATTATCGCGCCGGTATCCATCCGGATTGGCCGGAAACCCGCACGGCAACGTCGGTGAACCAAACGCGGAAGACGCCGTCCGGCCCGCGATGGTCCAGCGCCAGGGTGAGAGGGCCCACCCGTCGGTAGTCCTCCCAGGTGGTGATTCGGGTCGGCTTTGGATCGCCCCCCTTCCGGTAGACCCACTGCTCGATCCGTTCGGAGGCACCGATGAAAAGCTCGTATACATCACCGGGGGTGTAGCCCTCGTTCGAAGGGTACCGGACGATGAGCCGCTTGGCTTGGCCCGCACCGATGGGCACCGGTGCCGGGGACTCATCGGCCGCGACCGTCGCCGACTGATCCCAGGCGAGGCGCAAGGGGAAAATCAGCCAGTAGTTGTCGTTGACGAACCAGGGGTCCACCTTTTTGACGGGTTCGCTCGCCGGGCCTGACAGAACCGAACGTTCATAGTCGACGGTTCCACCCTGCTCGGCCGTGCCCCTGAAAGTCACGCGGTCCTTCTTGGGTTCCCAGGACCAGGCCCGGCTGATCACCCGGTCGGGAAGTTGAACATTATACGTGTAGCGCAGTTCTTCCACCTGTTCGAAATCCTTCAGTCCATAAGCATCGGCCAGCTGCTCGCGCGGGGGGCCGGAGCGCTGCCATCCGGCACAGCCGCCGATAAGCGCTATCGTCATACCGCTGACAATGAGGGCCCTGAGATGCAATCGATCGAATTTCATTTCAGCCTCCCCACCCGGACGTCCCGGGTCGAATTCTGATGACTTCGTAAATAGCCCAATCTCTGCGTTGCGCGTCATCTCGCTGCCACTGCGGCGTACGGTCCGTACGCCTCGCGCCACGAGATTCGCGCGCCTTGATCTTGACCTCTTTACGAAGTCATCGATTCGGATGACGTTTTACGAGTCCATCAGCTCTAAGTAGGGCAATTAGCGGTCAACATAACCATTCTGTCCGGCATGGAAAGGTGGGGGGATTCTACTTCGGCAAGAAAACCGGTGTCACGCTAGCCGGGGTTCGGCGGGAAGAGGTTTCGGGTCCGCCGTCAATCCGGGCGGTGCAGTTGATTGCGGGCGTGTACGATTTGATTCTTGAGCTCGCTTAGGATGAAGCTGCTCCTGAGGCTGATCGCGATGCTTTCATCGGAAGGGGCGCTGCCGAGCAGGGCCTGGGCGTGGCGGCGGATCGCTCCGATGGCATCGTCGATCGGCTGAATGAAAAAACCGGCTCGTGCCAGGCTGTTCGTCGGAGAACCAGCGGTCATATTGATGCGCATGGTGGGGCGCTGAAAGCCGGAAAAAGAGCTTGGGCTGGCACGATCCGGGGGTTTTTTGCGCAGGTAGTTGAGCTGATTGGTGACTTCGTCGAGGGTGAAATAGGATTTCAAGACCGCCGCAATTTCTTCCTGGCAGGGTTCGGCGCCCGTCGTGTACGCAATGTACTTCATCACCAGAAGGATCGCCTGCTCCAGGTCGCGGCTCAGCCTGATCAGCTTTCGCGCTGGGTCCTTTCTGGGCATGAAACCGCCGTTCTTGGCGGGTTGCGCCGAGGTTGTCGAACTCATGCTCGGGGGTGATGCCATGCCTGCTGTCGGTTCTGGATCGCAGGGAGGGAGCGCTCTTCGCCGGCAGCCCTGATCGACACCCGTCCCATCGCAACGCCTGCAGGACAGGCGTTGCGATGGATGGTTTCAGCCCCCCCCCCCCAATTGATCGGCCGGCGCGTTCAGGGCTAAGGGGCGCTGAGTGAAGTTAAAACTCACCCAGGGGGCGTTGAAAGGTCCACTCGAAGGGATGTTGGACCAGTGCCTCCGTAGAGGCATCCGTGTTTCCACCCCAGTAGGCGAATGGATAGCTGACGAGCCAGACCACCGAACCCAGCGCGGTCCCGACCATGCCGACCGGACGCATGACCAGGGCGTCCCACATCATCATTCCTCCGGTCGGCTCCTGTTCGCATCCGCTATAGTAATCCCGGTCCATGCAATCCGAAGTCGCAGTCCGATAGGCGAAAGCCGGCGACCCAAACGAACCGATGAGCACCGCAGCCACCACCGCAAGCATCAATCCACACTTACGCACTGACATGATATCCTCCTGGTTGCTTGATCTTGGATCCCATCTCCGATGCTGGCGCATGACGCAGGGATCCCCTTGATAGCTTGTAAAACTAAACATATTATAGCCCAAATGCGACAGCGATTCAAATATTCAAATAATTTATAATAGTTCAGGGTGGTTATAGTATGATTGGCTCAACGGCAGAGGCCGCTGGAAAAACCATCGAAGTGGCGATGGCCATGTCCGTCCCGGGGACGTACACCTACGGAGTCCCGGAAGTTTTGGCGTCTGCCGTGGCGGCGGGCATGCGGGTGCTGGTTTCCTTCGGCCGGCGGCGCGCCACCGGTTATGTTCTCGGACCGGCGTCGCCACCGGAGGGGAAAGAAATCAAACCCATTCTGGACGTCATGGATGACGCGCCGCTCTTTCCCGCCTCCATGATTCCTCTTTTCCGTTGGGCGGCTGACTACTACAAGCATCCGCTGGGCGCCGTGATCCAGACCGCGCTGCCCGGCGGTTTAACCGTTGCCGAATCATCCACGTGGCGTATCACGGACGCGGGGCGCGACTGCTTGACGGAAGGCGGTTTGGCGGCGGACGAGGCTCGGGTTCTCGGCCTTCTGAGTCGAAAACCCCTGCGCGTCCTGTCCATCCCGGCCATCCCGGGCGCGGTGCTGGCTACCCTGCAGCGCCGCGGTTACATCCTGCGCACGCGAACGCTGCGGGCGGGAGGAACCAAGGCCCTGCAGGAGCGCTGGGTGCGGCTGCCGTCTATGGCTCCGGTCGACGGCTCGTTGTCGCCGAAAAAGCAGGCCCTGCTCGACGCGGTGGCCGCTGCCGGAGAGCTGCCGGTGCGCGCCCTCGCGGCCCAGACGCCCAATGCCCGCCCCCACCTGAGGGCATTGGAGCGCTCCGGTCACCTGGAGACTTTCGCGCGCAGGCTCTACCGCGACCCCTTCGGTGAGGCCATCCTTCCCGATACGGCCCCGGTGCTGACCGCCGATCAGGACGCCGTGGTGAGCACCGTTTGCGCCGCACTGGGAAAGGGGTTCCGGACATTTCTGCTGAAAGGGGTCACGGGCAGCGGCAAGACCGAAGTCTATCTGCGGGTGGCGTCGCAGGCGATGGCCTCCGGGCAGTCGGTGGTGGTGCTGGTCCCGGAGATCGCACTGATCACGCAGACCGAACGACGGTTTCGCGCCCGATTCGGGGAGCATGTCGCCGTGCTTCACAGCGGACTCTCCGCGGGCGAGCGCTTCGACCAGTGGACGCGGATTCTGCGACGGGAGGTGCGGATCGCCATCGGCGTGCGCTCGGCGGTGTTCGCGCCGTTTTCAGACCTGGGCGTCATCATTGTCGACGAAGAGCACGATGCCTCCTACAAACAGGAGGGCGGCCTGCACTACAGCGCACGGGACCTGGCGGTGGTGCGGGCCCAGCAGAGCGGCGCCGTTGCGCTGTTGGGGTCGGCCACGCCGTCGCTGCAGTCGTATTACAATGTGCGCTCCGGAAAATACACCGAGCTGGTGCTGCCGGAACGGATGGAGGCGCGATCCCTGCCCGAGGTCCGCACGGTGGACCTGCGCCAGTGCCGGGATCTGCGCGGTCCGGGGCGCTTCGTCAGCGCCGAGCTGAACCGGGCCATCGCCGCAACCCTCGATCGCGGCGAGCAGGCGCTGCTGTTTCTTAATCGGCGCGGGTATGCGAATTTTCCGGTCTGCGCCGCTTGCGGAGAGGCCCTGCGCTGCCGGCACTGCAATATTTCCCTCACGCTGCACCAGGCGGAGAACGCCTACCGTTGCCATTATTGCGGCTTCAGCCTGCCGGCTTCCGCTGCCTGCAGCGCCTGCGGGTCCAAGCAGATCAAGCGCCTGGGAATGGGAACCGAAAAGGTGGAGGCGGCGATCCGTGCCCTGTTTCCCGCGGCCCGGGTGGCGCGCATGGACCGCGACACCACTCGGCGCCGGGGGGACATTCTCCGGCTGCTCAAGGGGCTGCGCGAGAAGACGACCGACATCCTGATCGGGACCCAGATGGTGACCCAGGGGCATGACTTCCCGGGGATCACGCTGGTGGGAGTCATCTGCGCGGATCTGTCCCTGAGTTTCCCGGACTTTCGGTCCGGGGAACGCACCTTTCAGCTCTTGTCCCAGGTGGCCGGCCGGGCCGGCCGCGGCGACCGTCCCGGACAGGTGATTCTGCAAACCTACAACCCCGGCCACTTCAGCATACGGGCCGCCTGCGCTCAGGACTTCAACGCGTTTTATGAACCGGAAATCGGGTTCCGCAAGGCGCTCGGCTATCCTCCGGTCACCCGGATGATCCAACTGCGCCTGTCCGGGCGCCATGAGCGTTTCACCCGCGAGCAGGCGGAGGCGCTCGGCACGCAATGCCGGGCGCTGCAGGCCGCCGATCCGGGCTGGGTCCAAGCGCTTCAGCTGCTGGGACCGATCGAAGCCCCGCTGGCGCGGATCGCCGGTCACTACCGCTGGCAGATTTTGGTAAAATCGCTGCAGGCCGCCGCGCTGCACCGGTTTGTGGATCGGTTGCTGGCCGTTTATCCGCACGGTTTTGCCCGGAACCGGGTGAAATTGGTCATCGATGTGGATCCGTTGTACCTTATGTGAGCGGACCGTTCTGAAGCGCAGCGGCCCCGGCTTGACTTTGACGGCGGTGCGACCTAAAATTTTCTTTTAAATTCGACTCGGATCAAACAATCGGGCTCTGTCGAGCCAACTTCAACGTGGGAGACATTCCGAATGCAGTGTCATCGTCCGGCGGCGGGAGCGATCATCCTGACCCTCCTGGCCCTTGCCGTTTTAGCTGGTGCGGTTCATGCCCAGGCCGCCGCTCCAGGCGTCGGCGGTTCGGAGCCCGGCGCTTCCGTTTTTTTTCCGGAGAAAACGTTCGAGTTCCAGCCGGTGATCGAAGGCGCCAAGGTCATCCATGATTTCGTCGTGATGAACAAGGGCTCGGCGCCGCTGGTCATCAGCGACGTGCGCACCGGCTGAGGGTGCGCAGCGGTCTCCTATGCGAGACAGATCCCCGCCGGCGGCGAGGGAAAAATCACCATCAAAGTGGATACGACCGGCTACGGCGGTCGCAAGCTGGAAAAGTCCGCCGACGTTATGACCAACGATCCGAAAGAGCCGGTGGTGCATCTGACGATCGCCGGACCGGTGGACCGTTTCGCCACGATCACCCCCCGGATGCTGAGCCTGCGCGGTGTATCCGGTGAGACCCTGCAGGGCTCCGTCAGCATCGTGCCCGAGGAGAAATACCCGTTCAAGATTCTGGAAACGTATGCCGTCGACGGCAAGCTCAAGGTGCAGTTGGGACCGGTCGTCCAGGGCGGCAAGCCGGCCTACGCCCTGCGGGTGGAGAATCTGAGAACGGAAGCCGGTTCCTACAATGACACGGTGCGGGTGAAAACCGACCACCCGCTCCAGCCGGAGATAGACGTGCGGGTTTACGTCTACCTGCGGGCGCAGCCGTCCTTCGAAAAGAAAGCCAACTGACATGATGAACGTGCGCGTGGTGGCGTTTGACTGTGACGGCGTGCTGTTCGACACGCTGGAAGCCAACCGGCATTATTACAACCACATCCTTCAGCACTTCGGCCGGCCGGCGATGAACGAGGAGCAGCTGCGCTTCGTGCACGCCCACACCATTCAACAGGCGCTGGAGACCCTTTTTGAAGACGACCGTCTGCGGCAGGCGGCCTATGACTTCCGCAAAACGATCGACTATGGCGGATTCCTCAAGCACCTGACGATAGAGCCCGGTCTGGTCGGTTTGCTGGATTGGATGCACGGGAAATTCCGTACGGCCATCGCCACCAATCGCACCGACACGATGAAGCATCTTCTGCGGGAATTCAGACTGTCCGACCGTTTCGATTACGTGGTGACCTCGCTCGATGTCGAGCGGCCGAAGCCTGCGCCCGATCCGCTTTTGAAAATTCTGACGCACTTCAACACCGAGCCGCATCAGGCCCTGTTCGTCGGGGATTCGGAAGTGGATGCGAGCACGGCCCATGCGGCGGAGGTTCCGTTCGTGGCCTACCGCAACCCGTCCCTTTCGGCCGATCATCACATCGATCGGCTGCAAGACCTCAGACCGCTTTTGGAGCGGTGACGCGTACCCCCAGGGGTCAAAGAAGGAGTGAAACGATGGAACCGGAAGCCAAAGACATCGATGCGCATGCGGCGGACCCCGTTGCGGTCGATTGGGAGAGCCGCCGGCTGTGCGGCGACGAAAACTGCATCGGGGTGATCGGGCCGGACGGCCGCTGCCGGGAATGCGGCCGGCCCTGCGAACCGGGAGAGGTTCTGGAGGATCGGAGCAGCGCGGCGCATCCGGCCGAAGCGCCGGCCGAGGAACCGCCGGCACCGCCGACGGCCGATCCCGCCGCCGGCGCCGATGACGAGTGGGAGAACCGCCGGCTGTGCAGCGACGGGAACTGCATCGGTGTAATCGGATCGGACGGCCGCTGCCGGGAGTGCGGCAAACCCTATGCCGGTTGATTGGCGGCGGCCGGTACGACATCGCCCCGGCTGTCCCCGGAACGATGGTCCGGGCGCAGCGGCAGCGCGATGGTGAACACCGCACCCCCCTCCGGCGCGTTGGAGGCCGTTATCTTGCCCTGGTGGTCTTCGATGATGCCGTGGCAGATGCTCAGACCGACACCCATCCCCAAGGGCTTCTTCTTCGTGAAAAACGGGTCGAAAATACGGTTGAGGTCGTCCTGCGGAATTCCCGGCCCGCTGTCCTTGAACTCGAGCACCAACTCCTCGTCGCGATTGTAGGTTCCAACGACAATGCTGCCGCCGCCGCCCGGGGTGAGGTGGGCGCTCTCGAAATATCCGGGTGCGCCGGTGATGGAATCCACGGCGTTGTTGATCAGGTTCATGAGCACCTGCCCGATCTGCTGGGGCGAGGCGAAGAGCGTCGAGTTCTTCGCCGCCAGGTCGAGCCGGATGTTGATCATGTTCTTCTTGAGCAGGCTTTTGACCAGGGCCACGGTGTTGTTGATCACCTGGTTGGCGTCCGTGGGTTGCTTTTTCTCCTTGCCCGGGCGGTTGAGGTCGATCAGGTTTTTGACCGTATCGCGGATGCTGTTGAAGGCGCTTTTCACCAGGTCCAACTTGCGCTGCAGGTAGTCATCGTCGGTATAGGTCGAACGCAGGACGTTCAGCAGCGCCGTGATGCCCTGAAGGGGCGAGTTGATTTCATGCGCGATGGAAGCCGCCAGCTGCCCCGTGGCGGCCAGCCGTTCGGACCGGATGAGCTGATTATGCAGCAGCTTCGTCTGCGTAACGTCCCGAGCGACGCACAGAAAGCAGGGCTCCCCCAAATAGACGACGTAGCGGCAGTTGATTTCATAGGGCACGACGCCGCCGGACTTGGACTGGAACGTGAGCTCGAAGCGCGCCTCTTTCTCCCGCAGGACATCCTGCAGCTTCGTGCGGACGAAATTGGACTGATCGGCGACCACCAGATCGGAGAGCGGCCGGGACACCAGCTCGGGCTGGATGAAGCCGGTGCTCTCGTAGGCGCGGTCGTTGCATTCCATGACGATGCCGTTGCGGTTGAGGATGAAAACGCTGTCCCCGACGTTTTCGAACAGCTCCTTGTAGCGCGAGAGCTCCTCGGCCCGCTTGAACTCGGTGGTGTTCGTCGAGATGATGGTGGCGGCGATGACGCGGTGTTCCATGCGCAGGGGACCGACCCGATAGGTGTACCAGGCGGGGGAGCGGGGGCCGTCCATACGGACCTCGAACATGTCGGTCTCGCCGGTGCGGAAGACGCTCTTTACGATTTCCTGAGCCGTGCCGCGGTAGTCATCCGGGAGCAGATCGTAGAGACAGCGGCCGACCACGGAACCGGGCGGCATCTCGGCCAGCGGGTGGTTGATGAAACGGATCACCCCCGCCTGGTCGACGGTCAAAATGGTGTCCGGTGCCGTTTCCACGAGCGAACGCCACAGCTCCTCGGACTCCTTGAGTTTTTGCTGGGCCTCGCGCAAGCGGTTGATGATGGTCTGGCCATGGGAGCCCAGAATGACCAGCAGGCACAGGACCACCACGCGGATGTAGATGTCGTAAAGGTCCGGGCCGATCAACTGGGCAATCAGGTTGAACTTGTTTGAAAAGAAAATATTCAGGATGGAATCAAGCACCCAATAGACCGTTGAAACCATCACGACGGCCAGCACCATGGAGTCCGGAATCTTGTCGCGTCCCAGCAAGTGCGTTTTCATCACTCAGCCCTCTTGGTTACTTCTTCATGAGCAGAGAAGATTGCAACTAATTCTTAATAACATATCTGCCAATCGTCAACCAAACGAAATCTGAATGTCTACCCCTGCGATCCAGTTCCTGAAGCAGCGCCGCCTTCCGTTTGAGGTCGTCTCCTACGAACATCAGGAAAAGGGGGCCGAGTTCGCCGCCAAGGCGACCGGGTTCCCGCTCGCCCGCACGGTCAAGACGCTGGTGGTGGCGGTCGTCCCGAAGCGCAATCTCTTGGTGCTCGTCCCCGGGGACCGGCAGCTCGACCTGAAGCGGTTGGCGCGTGCGCTGGATGCGAAGAAAGCCGGGATGGCCGACCCCATCACCGCGGAACGCTTGACCGGCTATCACGTCGGCGGGATCAGTCCGTTCGGGGTGCGGCAGGCGCTGGCCGTGGTGATGGACCGGACGATCCTTGAGTCGGAGGAAGTCCTGATAAACGCCGGCCGGCGGGGCGTCATGCTGAAAATGTCGCCATCGGTCATCCGCGCAGGGCTGAATTGCATGGTGGCGGCCGTTTCGGATTGAACCCTTCTATTTCCCATTCGGGAACCGGTCGTTCCGGCACCCGCCGGACATAGACTGGAGGTGTGCCTGTTCAGATGCCGGAGTAATATTTCCGGCGCCCCGTCTTTAACCTGGGCAATCACGGATTATATTGTTCGCTAAATGGCGTTCTTTTAAGGACCGAGCGGGCCTTTCGGATCATATGCCCCGTGTGGTCGTTCCTTCTGTCGGCCGCGACGGCGGCCGCGTGCGTGTCAGCCATTCCATAGCCTGTGGAGGGCATTTCATGAAACGAAAAGCTTTTATTGTATGGGTCATTCTCGCGGGGGGCGCCCTCGCGGGGATTCATGCGGCAACTCAACCCCCAACCGAAAAACCGACGGAAATGAAAACCGACATCGATCATTTGAAAAAAGCGACGTTTGCAGGAGGCTGCTTCTGGTGCAGCGAAGCCGATTTTGAGAAAACCGACGGGGTCGTCGATGCGATCTCGGGCTACACCGGCGGGGCCAGCGAGAACCCGAGCTATGAAGATGTGAGCTCCGGCCGGACCGAGCACCTCGAAGCGGTGCAGGTTATTTACGATCCCGCCAAAATCACTTATAAAGAGCTTCTCGACGTCTTCTGGCGGCATGTGGACCCGACGGACCCGGGCGGCCAGTTTGCCGACCGCGGGGCTCAATACCGTACCGCCATATTTTACCATGACGAGGAACAGCGGCGCCTGGCCGAGGAATCCAAGCAGGAACTGGGCCGGAGCGGCCGGTTCCAGAAGCCGGTGGTCACCGAGATCCGGCCGCTGACCCGGTTTTATGCCGCCGAGGGATATCACCAGGACTACTACAAGAAAAGCGCGCTGCGCTACAGCCTCTACCGCCAGGGCTCCGGGCGGGACGCGTTCATCCGGCAGACCTGGAGCCAGCCGGCCGATCCGGCCGTTGCCGGCGGCAGCGCGGGATATGTCAAGCCCAGCGAGGCGGAGCTGAGGAAGCGCTTGACGCCGTTTCAATACCACGTAACCCAGGAAGAGGGCACCGAGCCGCCCTTTGAAAACGAGTTCTGGAACAATAAACGCGAAGGGATCTATGTGGACATCGTATCGGGCGAGCCGCTTTTCAGTTCGGCGGACAAGTTCGACTCCGGTACCGGCTGGCCCAGTTTCTCCCGGCCGGTGGATCCCGGCTTCATCGTGGAAAAAGCAGACCATGGCCATTTCATGGTGCGTATCGAGGTACGCAGCCGTTTCGGCGATTCGCACCTGGGGCATGTTTTCCCGGACGGCCCTCCGCCGACCGGTCAGCGCTATTGCATCAACTCGGCATCGCTGAGGTTCGTTCCGAAGGGGGAGATGGAAAAGGAAGGCTATGGCGAGTACCTCGACCGGGTGGACCACAAGAAATAAGTCCAAAAGGGCTGCTCTCGTCAAGCTCGAGCGGCGGGGGGACTGAGGCGGCGTGCACGCGATCGGATCGATTCTCATCCCCTTTGCGCCGTGGCTGCGCCGCTACAGCGGCCGCCACCTGCGGGCGGATCTCATAGCGGGGCTCACCGTAGCCGTGGTCGCGGTGCCTCAGTCCATGGCCTATGCCCTGATTGCCGGGATTCCGGTGCAATATGGTTTGTACGCCTCCATCGTACCGACCATCGTGGCCTGTCTGTGGGGCAGCTCCGCCCACCTCGTGACCGGCCCCACCACGGCCGTATCCCTGGTGGTGTTCACCTCCCTCTCCGAGCTCGCGCCCGCTGGGACCCCGCACTACCTCGAACTGGCGCTGCTTCTGGCGTTCATTGTCGGCGTCATCCAACTCGGCATGGGCTTGTCCCGTCTCGGGGTATTTCTCAATTTCGTCTCCCACTCCGTCATTCTCGGCTTCAGCTCCGGCGCGGCGGTATTGATCGGGTTCAAGCAAATTCCCAATTTTTTAGGATTGAAGCTCGAGCGGGGCGGATCGCTGCTCAGCGCTCTTTGGGAGCTGGCGACGCACGTGACGGAAACGCACGCGCCGACGCTGGCTTTGGGCCTGTTGACGATTTTCGTCATCGGGATGCTGAAAAAATTCCGGCCGACATGGCCGGGGACGCTCATCGCCATGTTGCTGACCAGCCTGCTGGTGGGGCTCTTCAACCTGAGCGCGCAGGGGGTGGCCGTGGTGGGGGCCATCCCGCGCAGCCTCCCACCGTTTCACCTGCCGGCCGTGGGGTGGAATGAGAACTTCAGCCGCCTGATCCCGGGGGCGTTGGCCATCGCCATTTTAGGCCTGGTCGAGGCGGCGTCCATCGCCAAGGCCATCGCCGGTCAAACCCATCAGCGGATCAACATGAACCAGGAGTTTCTGGGGCAGGGCCTGGCCAACGTGGCCGCCGGTCTCTTCAGCGGCTATCCCGGCAGCGGATCCTTCACCCGCTCGGCGATCAATTTTCGCTCCGGCGGGAAAACCCCGATGAGCGGCATCATCTCCGGGGTGTCGGTGGCCGTTACCGTCCTGGCGGCGGCGCCCCTGGCGGCGCACCTGCCGGTGGCGGCCCTGGCCGGGGCCCTGCTGGTGATCGCCATCGAGATGATCAAGGTGGCCGACATCAAGCGCGCGATGCGCTCGACCCGCAACGACGCCGCCGTGCTGGTCATCACCTTTTTCTCGACGCTTTTCTTGAATATCGAGTTCGCCGTTTATGTGGGGGCGCTGCTTTCGATCGGACTGCACCTCAAGACGACCTCGCAGCCGCGCATCTACTCCACCGTTCCGGACCTGATCAGCGGCAAGATGATCGGGACCACGCACGGAAAGATGTGCTGCCAGATGGACATCGTCCGGATTGAAGGATCCATTTTTTTCGGTTCGTCGGACTTTGTATTGGAGGACCTCCAACGCCGGCTGAAAAGCCATCCGAACATGAGCTGCCTGCTCATCCGGATGCATCAGGTGAACAACTTCGACGCGAGCGGCGTGCACGTGGTGGAGCAGATCGTCGCCCAACTGGGAGCACGGGGCGGAGGCTTGTTCTTTTCGGGAGTCAATGCACGGGTTTTCCAGGTGTTCAAGAACTCGGGGCTGCTCCGGGAAATCGGCGAGTCGCACATCAGCAGCAGCACCCGGGCCGCTATCCGTCAGGCGATGCGCGGATCCTTCTGTCCGTTTGTCTGCGCCGCCTGCGAATTTGCGATCTTCCATGAGTGCTCGGATTTGAAACGGGGAAACTGGGAAATTCTCGGCAAGGGGGTCCGGCCCCGCTGCCCGCGCGAAGAGGCAGTGAGCGCGGAGCAGAGGGCAGGGGGCCAACGCCCCGGCCGATAAGTGACATGGCCGAATTGGTTATATTTTATTGCCGTAGTAATAAAAAGCGGCCCTTGGTTCGACCGTCGCATAGGAGAGGATTGCAGGTTTGAAGATACTGGTTGCCATCGATCGAAAACCCACTTCTGCAGCAGCGATCCGGGCCGCCGCTCAAATCGCCGAGCGCCTCAGCGCGGAGCTGGCCGTGATCACCGTGCGTTCCGGAACGCACGCCACCGAAACGCCGCCGCCGGTCGGCGTCGACATCCCGACGCAAGACCGGTCGAGTCTGCCGGACGGCATTCGGATCCTGCTGCAGGCGGCGGACACGCTCGCTGCGTCCGGGCATCTGAACCCGGTCACCCGGATCAAACTCCGCGATCTGCCTTACGGACATGTCTTTTTCGCCCAGAAAACCTCCGGCGAGCGCATGCTCTTTTCCGAGCGATTCGGAAGCCTGGTGGACGAGCTCAACCATGAGATCGCCGAGAACCAATTCGACCTGGTGGTCATCGCCGCACCGCGCCGCGGGCCGATAGGGCGGTTTGCGCCGATGAACATCCCGCGCAAGCTGGCCCTGGATCTGCATTGCTCGTTTCTGGTGGTGCGGGGCGGGATGCCCGACGACCGTTATGTGGTGTGCGTCGACGGTTCGCCGTCCTCGCGTCGGATTTTTCCCTTCTTGAAGCGGCTGCTGCCGTCCATTCGGGGAAGGATCGAGCTGGTGTGCGTTCAGAATCCGACCCCCGACCCCAAGGACGTCGCGCAGGCCGAGCACTGCCTGACGCTGGCCAGCGCCTGGCTGGCGCGCTGCGGCAAGGACATCCGCGTGTATCAGCCCCGGGGGGCCAAGCGATTTAAGGTTATCCTGGAGGCGGCCGGGCGCGATGCGGTCATCGTCATGGGCGAAAGCCACATGCACGACGTGCGCCGACGCACGCTGGGGACCCTGCCCATGAAAGTGCTGCCCCGCACCGAAGCCAGTTTCCTCATGGTCAAGCAGCCGACCGAACCGGACCCGGAGATGTTCGAAGAGTCGTTTTCCTGCGAGTAGCGTTGGTTGCGTCATATAAAACTGCATACAATAGGGACACGGATGAGAACGACGTTGAACATCGAAGATCGCCTGATCAACCAGGCAGCGAAATTGACGGGCATTACCGAGAAGACCGCCCTCGTTCGGCTGGGGTTGGAAGCGCTCATCGCTGCGGAAAGCACCAAGCGGCTTGCCAAGCTGGGCGGCACGGAAAAGCGATTGAGACCGATTCCCAGACGTCAAATGATATTGGGGACGGGTATAATATTATGCATTGAATAGGCCGCTGTGGCGTGATAGTCTTCGTTTATGCCGAGAAAAGCACGCATAGATGCACCTGGTGCTCTGCACCATATCATTTGCCGGGGGATCGAGAAGCGGAAGATATTTCGGGCGGACTCCGACCGGGATGATTTTCTTGAGAGAGTTGCAAAGGCCCTGCTGGATTCCCAGACACCCTGTTATGCATGGGCGCTGCTGCCCAATCATTTTCATCTTCTGCTTAGAACCGGAAATGCCTCCATTGCCCAGCTTATGAGACGGATTTTGAGCGGATATGCCGGCAGCTTCAATCGGCGGTATCGTCGGGTCGGTCATTTGTTTCAGAACCGCTATAAATCGATCTTGTGCCAGGAGGATGCCTATTTTTTGGAGTTGGTTCGCTACATTCATCTCAATCCGCTGAGAGTGAATCTGGTGAGCACGATTGATGAATTGGACCATTATACTTACTCCGGCCATAGCACGATCATGGGGCATCGCGATGGCGCATGGCAAAAAACGGATGAGGTGCTCAGCCGATTCGGCGGAAATTCACGAGTCGCAAAAAAAGGTTATCGCTCGTTTGTGGAAAAGGGAATATCGCTGGGTAAGCGTCGTGAGCTAACCGGCGGTGGGTTGATTCGCAGTCTGGGAGGCTGGAGTGAAATCAAATCGTTTCGCCGGTTGAAGGAGCATTGCAAAGGGGACGAACGCATATTGGGCGATAGTGACTTCGTAGAGTCGGTTCTCGCGATACAACGTGAGCACTTGGAACGTCGTTACGCATTTCAGGCTCAGGGGGTTGATTTCAAGAGCGTCGTGACACGCGTTGGGGATATTTTGGGATTGGGGGCTGAGACCATCACTGCTCCTGGCAAACAGAGCCGCCGTGCGGAAGCCCGGGCGTTGGTGTGCTATTTGGCGACACGCGAACTGGGAATGACGGCTGTCAGCGTTGCACGGCTGCTCGGAGTCACTCAACCAGCTGTGACCCGGGCGGCCTATCGCGGCGAGGCATTGGCTAAGGAGAGGAACCTGCATTTGGTCGCACCCATCGACTGAGCAAAACCATCTCCCCGGTCTACTAACTCTGTTTTTTCTGGGCATCATAAAAACACATAAAGTAATACCTGTCCCCTATTTTGGTTTCGAAGCGCCCTACGATCTTGATTTTTCTCGAAGGGTCAAAACTCCGGGCACAGGATACCGGAATCGGATTTGAGATGGTCCGCCAGGCTCCGCATGCCGGGCTCCGAGATGGGCGTGCCGAAGTTGCCGACGATGGAATCGTGGGTGCCCAAAATCCGCCGGATCATGGGGCTCTGCTGGGAATATCCGGACCAGCGGGCCATGCGACGGCGCTTGTCCCGGAAGGATTCGTCCGTCAAGTAGAGGTAAAGATGGTGGGGGTAGGTTCTCGGGCGGTAACGCCTCACCGACAGATGGATGGCGTAAAATCGCAGGCGGATTTTCAAGTACAAGTTTCTTTCTTCGCGATTGAGGCGAACCACGCTGCCGGGGCGGCGGGTCGCATGCCGAAAGGTCCGGCGAAGAAGAAGGCCCAGGAAATCGATGTGGGCGGCTGCAATATCGGTGCGGGGAGGCGAAGGCTCCACCATCCCGATAAACGCCACGTTTCTGCCGGCCGAGGTCAGCTGTCGGGCCATCTCGAAGGCCACAACGGCTCCGGAGCACACACCTATCAGAAAATACGGGCCATCGGGATCGATGCCGCGCATTTCCTGGATATATTTCGCCGACAGCCGTTCGATCTTCTGCGGATTGAGGATGCCGTCCTGAAAGCCGTAGAGCGAGCACTCCGGCTCCAGAAATGAAGCGAGCCGGCCGAAGTCGTTGAAGACGTTGCCCAGGGTGCCGGGAACACCGAAAAAGCGCTTATTGCTCATGCCCCTGGACACCCGGATCACGGAGCGGGCGGATGGAATGGCGTTACCCTGCGATACCGTTCGACTGAGTTGTTCGACGGTCGGGAACCTGAAGACGGCCGCCGGATCGACTTCTATGTTGAAGTGGGTTCTGATCTCCAGAACCAGCCGGACCGCAGTGATCGAATCCCCGCCTGATTGAAAAAAATTATCATGCGCCCCCAGCCGTCGGACGTTGAGCAGCCGTTCCCAGATCATGGCCATTGTTTTTTCAGCGGCGGTGCGCGGAGCGATGTAAGTCGGAGCCAATGATTCGGCCAATTTCTCGTGCAAGCCGATGCGCTGCAGCTTCCCGGTCGGCCCCTTTGGGATGGAACCGACGACCACGACCTTGCTCGGGACCTTGAAGGCCGCCAATCGATCGAATGCAAACTCCCTCAGTTCCTCCTCGTGAAGCACCGCCTGGCCCTTTGGAACCACGGCAACCGCCACATCCTGGCCGAGCGTCGCATGCGGCATTGCAAACGCAACCGCCTGAGCGACCCCGGGGTGTTCCAGGAAGACTTCATCGACCTCCCTGGGCGCGATTTTTTCGCCGCCGCGGTTGATAATCTCCTTGATCCGCCCCGTTATGAAGATGTATCCGTCCGGGTCCAGGTATCCCTGGTCGCCGGTTCGAAACCACCCGTCCGTGAAGGAATCGGCATTTGCGGCCGGGTTGTTGTCATAGCCGTGGGTGACGTTGTTCCCCTTGATGACGATTTCGCCGATGGCGCCGGCCGGCAGCATCGCTCCCTTGCCGTCCATGATCGCCGCCTGAACCCCGGAAGGCAATCCCACCGATTTGGGCTTCCGGGGAAGCGGCGGAAGCGGATTGATCGATATCTGGTGGCAGGCCTCGGTCATCCCGTACGCTTCCACGACGGGCGTGTTGAAGGCCTTCTCCAGATCGGCCATGAGCTGCGGGGGCAGCGACGCCGAGCAGGAGCGGATCAGGCGAAGGGGGCGTGCGGCCATGATATGGCGGCTGTCGACGGCGCGTTTCAATACGGCCTGATGCATGGTGGGAACGGCCGTGTACCAGGTCGGCTGCAGGGCTTCCATCCAGCCGAAAAACATTTCCTCCTTGAATCCGGGGGCGCATATCACGCTGCCGCCGGCGGCCAGCGATGAAATCAAGGCGCCGATGAGTCCGTGAATGTGGAATAGCGGCATGACGTTGAGCACCCGGTCCGCAGGCCCCAGACCGAGCGAGGCCTGGATGTTCGCCGCCGATTCGCAGATATTCGCGTGGGTCAGGGGAACCAGTTTGGGCCGGGAGGTGGTGCCGGACGTGTGCAGCACCAGGGCGCAGTCCTGGCCCTGGCGATGGTCGCCCGGAAGAGAAGAAGGGGCGCCCGAATCCGATAAAGAAAATGCGCCGGCCGGTTTGTCGGCCAAAGCTGTGACTTCCAGAACCGGTATGCCGAGCTTGTGGGCCACCCCTGCGGCCGGAGAATGATCGCCCTTGTTCAGCAGAAGCACCTTCGCTTTTAAGTCCGAAAGATAAAACTCGTATTCGGCGGCGGTATATTGCGGATTCAGCGGTGCGCAGGTTCCGACGAAAGCCGAGGCGATGAATGCCAGCGCCATTTCAGGTCCGTTCGGAAGAACCACGGCGATGCGGTCGTCGCAGCCGATGCCGAAGCCTCGAAGCTGCGCGGCGGTTTCTTCTGCTTGCAACAACAGCCCGCGGTATGACATGGGGGCGCGCCCGAGGCCAAGCAGAGCGATCGCTTCGGGCTGCCGTTCCGCCTGGGAACGCAAAAGTTCATGCACGGTTGAGATCGACATGTGAAACCCTCATTTCTGGATGGACATCAACAATGTGGGTTTCGGCCAAATCGGCAAAAAGGTAAAGGGCGCGGTGTTGCCGCGCCCTTTACCTTTTTGAGTGGGTTAGGTTATGCCGGCTTTCGTTTGCTGCTGAAAAAAGTCAAACCGCCCAGAGCAAGGCCGAGCAGGATCACGGTTGCCGGCTCGGGAACGGGAGACGGGCCGGGGCCGGGTGTTTGCGCCGTTGCGGACGATATCCAGCTGCCGCTGCCCAGGATATTCGCGGCAGAATAATAATTCGTCAAGCTTAGTGAGTTCGCGCTCAGGAAACTGAAGGAGAGCGCATCGATAGACTCGTTGGCCACCGTCGAAGAAATTAAATAAACCGAACTATCACCAGCATTAAAATCATTGGCGGTGAAGGAAAATTGAAGATCAAACAACAGGTCGCCGCCCGCCCTCACACCGTCGGCAGCCTTAATGATAGGATCGGCTGCGACTCCAGAAACAAGTGTAACATTCAGGCCAAGGACTTCCAGGGCGGGGTTGAAATTGAAGAACCAGCTGCTGACGTAATCGCTGCTGCCTGCGTTCAACGCTGAATATGCCAGCGTCAATTGGACCGAGTTGGTGCTGACATTTTCGAATGTTGCCGTGAGCCAGGGGGCTGTTCCCTGCGGGGTGGCGGAGCCCGTATAGACCAAATCAAGATTGAACAAGAGATCGCTCTGGGTCAGGCTGACGGCGTGAAGGGGTGAGATCGAAGCTGAGAACACGGCCAATAGAAAAGCAAAAAATCTTATTGTCCTTTTCATCTGCCCTCTCCTTGATCACAGCTATTCGACCATGCAGGAACAAACTACGAGAGAGAAAGCATTACGGCGCCGTGGGTGAATAAACTGGCGGCAATATTAATCTATGGAATTTCCAACTGTCAAGAAAAATTAGGAATTCAATAGATCCGAGTGCACCGCTCGCCGGCTAGTCGCTCACGACCGGATCGTTGGGGCGGATGAAGCTGAGCTGGAATTTCCGGATCTCGATGGTTTGTGCGGAAGTTGAAGCGCTCGTAAATCCGAACAGAAAGCGGTCGAAGCGGTCGTGAAGGAAATCGAGCTCGCCGGGCGGAGGTGTGGCTGTGTTGCTCAGCTCTATGGTCTGGGTCATGGGGGCAATCCCCGCGGTCGTCCAGTCGTATTCGAAGCGGGTGTTTTGAAAAAACGATGTCCCAACTAAATTCGTGCAGTCCGCATCCACGCATTTCTTGAGCCATGTTTTCAGAATGTACTCGTGTTTCCCGAACCCATTGGGCGTGATGCTGCGCTGCACCTCGAGCCGGACCGCCCAGGGGCCCTCCGTGAACCAGTTGTTCGTATATGACCCGGTCGGGTCGAGCTGCGCCGGCGTCAGGTAAAGATTGGGGATGTTCGGCGGGTCGTTGAGGGCAGGGTCGATCGCGTAAAGCCTGCCGTCTTCCGCGCTGAAATAGATGATGCCGTCGGGCCCGATGGCCGGCTTGGAGCGCACCGCACCGATCGAACCGACCGCCGGGTATTTCCATCTCAGGGTTCTATCCGGGTTGAGGGCATATAGATGGCCGTCGTCCGATCCGAACAAAATCGCCCCGTCGCCGGCGATCGTCGGTGAGCTTTGAATGGCTCCGATGGGGCTGTCGCCGCTGGGTGGATAAGTTTGAGAGCTATTAAACGAGCCGTCGGCATTCAACGCAATAATATAGAGGCGGCCGTTGTTCGACCCCACATATACCGTTCGGCCGTCTCCCGAGACCGTTGGCGATGAAACGACGTCCCCGCCGGTTACGACCGACCACCGGCCGTTTCCTCCAGGCGTAACAGCATAAATACTGTTGTCGTCCGAGCCGAAATAGACGTCCCCGTTGACAGGGTTGACTGCCGGCGTTGAGCGAATGGAGTCCGTAGGTATTGTAAACTCACGGACCAAGGCGGGAGACGCGCCATCGTCCCGCACGACGTACAAAGACCCGTCCTGCGACCCTACGTAAATTAAATTCTCACCGGGGGCCAGGGCGGAGTCGTAGACCGCCACGGGGGAGGACGTGTAGTCGAAGGCGCCTACGGATGGTCCGATATCGAAAAGCCATACCACCGCACCGGTATCTCGTCTGAGGGAGTACAGCGTGCCGTTGTCCGTCACCACATAAACGCGGCCCGTGGCCTCGGACACAAAGGGCTTGCCCTCGATGTTGCCATCTATGGTATTGGTCCAGACCCTGGTTCCGTTCGAGTTGTATCTGGATATCAATGCGCTGTCGTTCCCGATATAGATGTCGCCGGAACCGTCCACGGTCGGAGAAGAGTCTATGTCGTCATCGTTGTCAGGCGTAGAGTCCGGGTTTCGTGTCCATTCTTCCGTTCCATCGGTCGGGCGCAGGCGGATGAGTCTTCCCTTGTCCAAAGTGGCGCCGGTGTTGGCGCTCGACCGACCGGTGTAAATCCTGACGTCTGCAGGGTTGCGGCTGTCCACCGCCGGAGATGAGAGACGGGTCGATCCGGAATTGTAAACCCAGACTGCACTGACCGTATCGTGCCGGTTGTCGTCATACGTTTTGTTGGTGCCGGTAAATGAATTTACCCGGCAAGGTGCATTGATCAGAGAATCCCTGCCCCAGAAGACGTATTGCACAACGTCCCGGTCGTTGCCGGAAAAATCCGGGTCGAACCGGCTGCCCAGATTCACGGTCGTTGCATCCAGACAAATGGTCTGGCTTTGATTGTTCCGCTTGCCGTCGAATTCGACCGCCATCTTCGGCGCCTGGAGGCCTTCTCCGCTGCGGCCATCCAGGAAATCGGATGCGAAAGTCGGATTCGGGGTCGTGCGGCTGTCGCCGGCATAGGCCAGAAGTTCGCTGAGCTGAATATCGCCGCCGACTGAACCGACATCGTTGTTGCTGTTGTTAAGAATGCTGAAGGTGAACCCGTCGCCGTCGGTTCCAGTATAATTCGAGATAATAAAGAAGGCGCGAAAGCCGGTATTAAAAAAACATCCGCCAGTGTCGCAGAAATTTCTTATCCCGCCGATGGACCGGGTGTCTCTGAACCAGACGGCGCCGAAGGAACCGCCCGATGCGCTAAGGGAGAGGTACTTATTGCCGGGGTCGTCGTACACGTTGACGACACCGGCGCCCTGCTCGACTTGGCTCAGAACGCTTGGGAGGTTGGCTTCTTCATCGAACTCGATATCGGGCTTGAGACTTTGTACAGCTGCAACCGAAACGTCCGAAAAGCCGGTCGCGTAGCGTATGTTGTCGCCAAACTCGACCTCGCCGGAGCGTCCCCTTGAGACGATCAAACGGTTCCTGGGGGAAAGGATCACCGGGTCGGTTGACGCTACAGTGATGTCTCCAAATGATTCTTCGCCTGCAACCGAAGAAATGCCTGTCAAGCGGACCCTGTCCGCCAGGCTGTCATCGCGCCTGGAATAAAAGAAATTCCGGCGCTGAACCTGAAGGGCACCGCCCAACGGCGGAAATATATTTTTGGCAACAGGCATCAAATCCAGATACCCCTGCGTTGGGAGGTCCTGGCCACCGGAGAATGGAGCAACCGCCATGCAGATCTGCTCATCCCTGCTCGCTACGAAATCGTCTGTAAGGTTAAATTGCAAGGTGGTGGCCGACCCAGCGGAGGCTGCATCTACCGGCGAAATCGCAGTGTCGGGAGGCGTTGGCGGGATAGTTGTCGGGAAATAGTCATAATTTACCAGAAAAAAATCTGGATCTCCGATCGGGATCGTATCTATAAAACCGGCTGGAATCCCTCCCTCCGGAACTTTCAAAGGGATAGAAGACCCATCGGTTCCAAAATCGTAGGAAGCGGAGTTCAGCTCGAACCAGGGGCTGAAAACATTGATCCAGAATTTTGATGTCGGGTCGAGCGTGTACTCGGTATTGTCATTCAGGTCGTCGATGCCCGTTTTGGAGAAATCTCTGCTGAGCATCTCGCTCATGGCGTAGCGGGTGCCGGCTTCCGAAAGGTAGGTCGCCCGGCGGGTGTCGTTCTGGGTGGCGGTGCTGCTGATGGAAGTGCTGAACAGCGAGACCATGGTCACGCCCAGCACGCCGAAGATCACCATCGTCAGGACGATATAGACCAGGATGTTGCCCTGCGATGACAGCAGCCGTTTTTTGAACGATCGAAACAGGTTGGTAATTATGCCCTTCATGTCGTTTTCTGTCGCCCGGTCCTTAAGGTGGCGCCGCCAGCATGCTGCGGGGGTAGATTTGGGCCGAGAACCCCGTCTCGTTGTCGCCGGAGGCGGACCTGACGGTAAATGTGACCCTGATTTCGGATATCTCGTTGTTTCCGTCGCCGGAATTATCCAGATCCCTCGTTGCCCCGCTAAAGGCGAAAGAGTTCACGTTATCCAATAGCACGTTCGCGGTGCCGTCGACGCTGAGCAGTATTTCACGGTTGGCCGAGTTGTAAAAGATTCGGCGGACTCCGGGAAGGAGTACCGGGTCAAGGCTTCTGTAACCGATGTTGGTTGGGGTCGGCACCGGGCTTGCCAAAGCCTGGATATGCCTCAACTCGGTGCTGATCCGGTCAAGGGCGATTTGGGCCTGCAGGGCCGTTTCCGAGCTGAATCTCGAGGTCAGAAAGCCGCGGATTCCCGTATAGAGAAATAGGCTCGCAAACGCCCCGATCATCCCCACGAGGATCAGGGTCGTAACCAACTCGATCAGCGTGAATCCTCTTTGGCAGCGTAAGAAGCGCATCTTCAATATGCCACCGGTGGAGAAGCCGGCGAGCCTGCCTGGCGGCTTTCGGTCAAAAGAGTGACCATCTCACTTCCCGGGGCCAGCACGGGCCGGACGGAGACTTCCAGTGTTCTGCTCAACGTCGCGGTTTGCTTGGCTCCGGCCAAGGTGAACGTAATGTAACCCATGTTAACGCTGATTTGGCTGGTCCCGTAGGACCTGCCCCTTATCGTCCCCAGGGCCGCCGCTGGATTGGCTTTGTTGATCTCGGCCACATAATCGGCCACGATCTGCTCCATAACTCTCTCGGCGGCAGCCTCGTCGCGGACATTTTCGATCGCCCGCGTGCTCTTGCTCATGGCCGTTCCCATGAACTGGATGAAGAAGGCGCCCATGATCGCGGCCATGAGGATGGTTACGATTACTTCGACCAGCGTGAATCCAGGGGCGAATCCCCCCTGGCCCCCCTTTGTCAAAGGGGGGAATGCATGCGGCGCACTCGACCATTTCCCGTTAAAAGCAGCCATCGGGCCTCCCCCTTTGACAAAGGGGGTCGGGAGGATTTCATGATTTCGTGCGGCACCAGTCATCGGATCAGGCCCGTTTCGGGAGTGATGGTGATAGAGCGGGCTTCGCCGGCAGTGACGCTGATCGCCAACTGGCTGGCCAGAGGTGTATTGGTGGTTTCACTGGTATAGGCCGAATAGGGCTTGCCGATGCGATTAAAGAAGACCGTGAAATCGCTCAGCGTCACGCCGATGTCGCTTTCATTGATTCGGTTGCTGGCGCCGGAATAGACCACGCCGGGCAGCCTGACTTCGTTGGCGGCGGTGTCGGGATCGTTGTTGCGGAACAGCCAGTACTCATTTCCTGCGGACTTGATCCCCCAGACCGTATTGGAGCGTTTCATGGCCTCGGCCTGGGCGAAGCGCAGGTGGTTGCGGATTTTATCGGTCTCCGAATTCAGGTCCATGTCGCTCGTGGAGATGGAACGGCCGAGCACGGTCGCCGCGATGATGGTCATCAACAGCAGCACGACCACCATTTCAATCATGGTGAAACCCGATGAACGGCTCACCGTTGGACCTCGCAGACGTCGCAAATTTTCTCCCCTTTCGGGAAGGGAACCTGGGATGGGTTTAGCTGGTGGTTTATTCAGTAAATTCGACTATAGCACTCCCGCCGCTGAAAAGTCAATAATGGCTTTTATTTCATATGGTTGTAAATATTCAGAATTTTAGGGCAGAGGCGCTCAACGTTATGGCATCATTCTGAACCCATAGGCCTTGAAATGCGAATCAGAAGCGAAAAATAAAAACGTCGCTATTCATAAGCCTCCGCTCTATGCCTCCAGCGATTACACTTTTAGCGTCGTGCTGACGATGTGGCGGTCCTCTGTCAATTGCTGTGAAGCAAGCCATGGCGCGCGGCGCCACTATATCGGCAAGAAAGTTTTCTGGTGGAAGAGGCTTTCAGCCTCGATCGCCGGGGCTGGAAAGCCACTCCCAAAGAAGATGACCCGACTTACTTTGGAAGGGTGAAAAGCCAAAAACGGGGCGGATCAATAGCCGTACCCGCCGCTGTAGATTCTGACGACTCTCCCGTTCTCAATGCGCACGTAGTCCATGAAGCGGCTGGGGCCGTAGTTGTACGTCCACAACTCGACCCGGACGAAGACTTTGACGCGGTAAGCGCTGCCGTAGCGTTCGAATTCCCGATACTGGTTCGATGGCGGCAGGGCGTCGTAGTGGTGATAGCGTTCCTCCTCCCAGGTTTCCACGTTGGTCGGCGGACCGCATTCGTTCGCCAGCTTATCTCTGGGATCGCCCTCCGAGATCAGGCGCGACCCGCAGCGCATCGCCAGGGCGGGTTCTGTGAAGTTGATCGACGCTACCAGAGCGCAAAGAGCTATCACCAGCGAAATGAGCGCCTTCATGGAGCAGGACCTCTCTAACTCGACCGGGTCGTTCAGCTTGGCGGGTTTTTGATTGCCCCGTTGGATCCAGATGAATATGTCCGTGTCAAATATCATTGAACCGAGGCTCCCTTAAGGCATTCATCTGCTCCTGAACGGTACGGGGTTCTGCCCCAGCCATGTTGAAAAAAGAGTGCTCAACCACAGAAGTCCATTGACCGCTCTTTACGGGAATAATGGTCCCTTTTACCTTGCCGTACCTGATCAAGGTGACTTGCTCCCTTCGATCGAGGGCCTTCAAAGCTTCGTTCATTTTGTATCGCAGGTCGACAACGCTGGCTCTCATGGGACCTCCTGATTATGCATAATGGCATCATACATCTCATGGCGATCCTGTCAATCCGACCCTTCGGGAACTGGCCGTCTGCGTGTCTTCCCGAACCTTGGATCCGGATTTGTCCGTCTGGTCTTGATGTGGACGAAACCGTCGCTGCCAGAGCACTCGGCCAGCGGCCTCCCCGGGCGCCGAAGGATGCCGGCTGGGCAATCCGAGCTAAGGGATGCCGCAAAGAATCTCCGCCGCCCACTTCGGCAGCGGGTCGACCGCTTTTATCCGACGGCCGCGCTTCACAACCGCCACTTGCCGATAAGGGCTGTCACGCAGGGAATTGTTCAACAGACGGGCTTCATCGACCAAGGGAAGCACCGCTGCAATGTGTTTCATCGTTCGGGGAATTCGGCTGCGTGTCTTTTCAGGCGGGACGCTGTGGCCGCCCTCGGCGACACGCTGGTGCACCCTTGCTTCGTTCAGCGCAGGAGTATCCAGTTGGATGTATACAAGAATGATCTTATAGCCCAACGATTTGGCGCGGGCGACAAAGTCAATTTTGGATTCATGCGAAAAGACGGTTTCAAAGCAGAAAGACACGCCCTGATCCAGTAAATCGTCTCCCAGCCGACTGACCAGATGGGCTGCCGCGTAACCGGCTCTCTCGGGAGACTCGGGATCGATTGCTGCGGCGGCCATGTCGGGGTTCAGGAGTTTGATGCCGCGCGGAGCCAGGAACAAACGATAGAATGTCGTTTTGCCGGCTCCGTTGCCACCGGCAAGAACCCAAAGCTGCTTCGACAGGGTCATCGTTGGACCCTGAATTCGCCGTTGCGGAACAGCCCTGTCTGGCGTTCGCCGGTGGCAGTGTTCACCCGATCCAATAGACCGGGCCGGCTGAGACTGGTTTCGTAGTAAATTGCGGCAGATGTCACTTTTTCGCCAAGCGCACCTTTTTTGCGGTTGGTTTCGAGGGAGTCAAAAACATCAGCCGGGTCCGCGGCGGTCGATGCAACGGGTTCCACCTTGATCTTCTTGATCCCCTGGATCACGGCAACCACATCGGCAGGGCCGATTACGCTTTCTACCGCCTTTCCCAGTTCGGCCCAAAATTCGATCTGCCTGGGGACCGATCGTTTCTGGACGGCACCTTCTCTCTCGGCAGCTTCAATCAGCGCCGCGTTCAGTCTCAAGGGGCTGGCCATTGTTTATCCTCCTGCAAAACCAATCTTTTTGCTACAAAAGTAGCAATTTGCAGCACTTTTGTCAATTTGAAATATTTCAGAAAGATGATAGTTTGAGAAGGTGTATAGGCTGAAGGCTGAAGGTGGAAGGTGGAAGGAAAGGCATGCGAGATCACACAAAGCTTCGGGCATTTGAGTTGGCAGATGAAGTGGCTGTTTTGGTGTATAGGGTAACCGCAAGTTTTCCAAAAGAAGAGTTATTTGGTCTGACCTCTCAAATAAGACGGGCAGCAGTCTCGATGTAACTTCGGCCTTCAGCCTATAGTCTTTGGCATTCCCAACCTCTTCCGCCGGGACAAGATCCGGCGGGATTTGACAGATTCGATAAACCCAGCAAGGAGCCCTATGAGCACCGATCCCAAAACGATTACGCTGCCTCAACTCGCCGAAGTGCTGGCATCCCACTTTCAGCACAAGAGAGAGATCACCTGCTACATCGGGTCGAACGCCGCTACGCCAACATCTTCGATCGAGGCTCTCACGGCGGCCGTGAAGGCGCGGGCGCCGAGGCTGCCGTTCATCAAGATGGTGCACACGTTGCTCCAGGGACCCGTGCCCTATGTCGTCAAGGGGCTGCAGGACCGCATCATGACGTTTTCCATTTTTTCGGGCGGCGAAGTGCGCAAGGCCGCCAACGAGGGCCATGCCTACTATCTGCCCTGCACCCTGGCCAACATCGACAGCCTGATCGGAAAGGGCCGGCGCTTCGAGCCGGACGTGGCGATTTTCAAGGTCAGCCAGAACCCCTTCACCGGTGAGTTCAGTTTGGGGTTGTCGGTCGAAGCCCTGCATACCGCGATCGACCACGCCCGGGTCGTGATCGCCGAGCTGGATGCCAGCATGCCGTTCACCGAAGGCCAGAGCGTTGTCGATGCCCGCTCGATCGACTACCTTATCCGCGAAGGCGTCAAACCGGTCTATGAGTTGCCGGCGCCGGATTTCGAAAGCCTCTCCGCCGCGGAACGACGCATCGGCGAGTTGATCGCCACGGCGTTCATCCACGACGGGGACACCCTCCAGGTCGGGATCGGCAAGATTCCGGACGCCGTGATCGGAACGGTGCGCGGGGCCGGCTACCGGGACCTCGGCGTGCAGACCGAGCTTTACGGGGACGGGCTCATGATTCTGGAGAAGGCGGGCATCGTCACGAACCGCCGCAAGAAGGCCAACCTGGGCTACAGCACGACCAGCCTCGTCATGGGCTCGCGCGAGCTTTACGACTTCGTGCACATGCGCACCGGCGTCCAGATGCGGCCGTCGGCCTACACCAATTCGGCCGAAACCGTGCGCAAGAACAGCCCGTTCATCTCGGTCAACACCGCGGTCGGCGTGGACCTTTTCGGCAACGTCTGGGCGGACTTCATCGAATTGCGCCGCTACTACAGCGGGGTCGGCGGGCAGCCCGATTTCATCCGCGCCCTCAACGACCGCATCCACGGCACCCCCATCATCGCCATGAAGAGCGCCACCGACAAGGGGCAGTCCAAGATCGTCAAGCACCATCCGTCGGGAATCAGCCTGACGGCGAGTTCCTATGACTGGGTGGTCATCGTGACCGAATGGGGGATAGCGGACCTGCGGGAGCTCACGGTGGGTGAGAAAGCTCTGGCCCTGGCCAGCATCTCCCATCCTGCCTTCCGTGACGAGTTGATGGGATACGTGATCGACGACCCCATGTTCACGAAGCCCTTTGGTTTCGCATCCCGGAAAACCCCGCGCGGCGTGAAGATGTACGCGGGCAAGACAGCGATCGATGAGAAATAGGAGATCGAATAGAGACGCAAAAGGGAAATCCCCCCTGACCCCCCTTTTCCAAAGGGGGGAGCTCTTGATGAGGCCCCAGGAGAACGCAAACGTGGATTCGCTGGTTGAGGGCAGCTGCATTATGCAAAAAATCCGAAGCACGGAATCCAGAATCCGGCCTTGGTCCCCCTTTGGAAAAGGGGGCCGGGGGGATTTTTTTTCGAGGGTCCGAGGTGCTGCGTTACAACCAAAATCTGAAGAATAGAGCCCGGCAGCTGCGCAAGAATTTGACCGACAGCGAAAAGGCCCTTTGGTCACGGCTGCGCGGGAAACAGGTGCTGGGTGTTCAGTTTTATCGACAGAAGCCGATCGGCGGGTATATTGTGGATTTCTACGCGCCCACAGCGAATCTCGTCATAGAATCGGTGATCACGTAGAACTGGATAAACAGCGGGATCATTATTTGGCCAGCTTGGGCCTCAAAGTGATGCGGTTCAACAGCAGGGTTGTCATAACGAATACCGATGGCGTGGTCGAAGCTATCTATAGGGAAATTAAAGGGATGTTGTCTGATTAAATCCCTCCCGACCCCCCTTTTCCAAAGGGAGGCAGCTCCCCTCTTTGGAAAAAAGGGCCGGAGGAGATTTCCAACGATAGATCCGGACAATTATGCGACCGTTAATATCTCCAGCGCACGTGGCCCTGCTGCTTAACCGGTGCAGAAAGGCCGCGCGCAAAGCCCTTTTCAGCGAAGATGCTATGATCGGCCGCTTCTCTGCCTCGGATCTTCACGACAGACAATCTGAACTCGGCGATAACCACCAGCTGAAAATAAGGCCAAGGCTGAACACTTCGCCTTATCCCCCCTTTGGTAAAGGGGGGCAGGGGGGATTTTTTTGTTTTATCGTTCTGCTCCTGCTTCTTCTCAGCGCCTGCCAGACGCCGCCGCGCTTCACGGCCGAGCCGCTGCCGCGTTACGATGAGGCTTTCCAGCGCACGTCCGGCTGGACTGGAGGCGACGGCGCATATTCCGTTGCCCTGGGCCGCGACCGCGTTCTCTGGCTGTTCGGCGACTCGTTCGTGGGCCGAGTTCAGCACGGCCGGCGGGTCGCCGCGCATCTGATCAACAATTCGGCTGCGCTCCAGGCCGGCCCCGAGCCGGCCGACGGTTCCCTGCGGTTTGTGTACCGCAGCCTGCCGGATGGACGTCCCACGGCTTTTTTCCAGCCGGAGGACGGAGCCGGTTGGTTCTGGCCGTACCACGGGGTTCGTACGCCGCAAGGGCTTTTCCTGTTCCTGCTTCAGATTGAGCCGGCGGAAGGCCCTGCGGGCTTCGGCTTCAAGCTGGCGTCCACCTGGATGGGAAAGGTCGAAAATCCGGACGAAGCTCCTGAAAACTGGACCATGATCCGCTACAAAATCCCCTGGAGCGATGACAAGCGGCTGTTCGGTTCGTCCGTGCTTTTGATGGGAGGATACTGCTACATCTACGGCACCGTGGACACCCCTGCCGGCGGCTGGGTGCGCAAGCAAGTGGTTCTTGCGCGGGCGCCGGCGGACCGGATGGAAGACTTCAGCGCCTGGCGCTTTTTTGCAGACGGAGAATGGGTTGCTGACGCGGATCGGGCCGGCCCGGTCTGCGACGACGCGGCCGCCGAGTTTTCGGTGTCCTATCAGCCCAGAGCGGATCGGTATGTGCTCGTTTACACCGAGGGCGGGCTGTCGGAGCACATCGCGCTGCGGCTTGCGAGCCAACCCCAGGGGCCGTGGGGGCCGCCGATCCGGGTTTACCGCTGCCCCGAAGTCGATTGGAACCCTCGAATTTTCTGCTACGCGGGCAAAGGCCATCCTGAAATCGGCGACGCGCCGCAGGAGTTGATCGTGACCTACGTGGCCAACGCCACGGATCTCGCCCTGCTCGAATCCGACGCGCGGCTTTACCGCCCGAAATTCATCAAGGTAACGTTCGAGTAAGAAGCCTCCGAATCAATGGCCTCATAATCGTCCTTTCAAGTAAGTTGGGTCATTGTCTGTGGGAGCGGCTTTCCAGCCGCGACGATCGAGGCTGAAAGCCTCTCCCACCAAAAAACTTTCCTGCCGATAAAGTGGCGCCGTGCGCCTTGGCTTGCTTATTGAACCGGCAACAAAATATATTCAATTGCGGCCATGTCGCTCATCGCCGGGGCGGGTTTTCGGCCGCAGCGCGCCGCAACCATCCGTTCAACGAACTAGCGTACGGCAGCAAGCCCGCTTCATATGGTTCCGGACAGCCCCGGAGGACCGATGCCCACGCAGTCGCTAGCCGTATCTGCC
>JAUQXK010000017.1 GCA_030834695.1 Desulfobacterales bacterium | reverse complement strand
GGATAGCCGGTCAATTCACTGACCACTGCCAGAAGCACTGTTTTGAGACCCGCGCGGCATGAAGCGGGTGGATTTGGCGCCGGGGCGGCGCTGGCGACGGCTGAGGGCAGCGATGCGAAAGCAGCAACCGAAGGCGAGCCGGCGGGCGGAGCGGTCGGAACCTGGTTCGTCGGGACGGCCGGCTTTGAAACGGCGGGCGCCGGCGCCTCGACGGCCGCGTTCGGAGCCGGCAACTTCGGCTCTTCTAGTCCGCCGGTTGGCAGGCCTGCCAGGCGGCTTGAACTTTTCACCAATTCAAGCAACACACGAGTGGCTTCGCTCTGGGTTTCAAGAAACTTCTCGTGGGCCTGGGCGGTCTGGAGCTGGATGGTCTGAATGGCTTTGAGCCCTTCCTGGACCGACCGCAGCGCGTCCGTGACGGAGTGCGTGTCGCCGTTGATGTTTTTTGCCATGGTTTTTTTGCTACCGGATGGATTTTGCATGGAAAGGAGCGGGGCTGCCGAGACGGCCGGCCGGTCCTGCTCGCGGGTTTCTGGCATTGGATGACGTCGGATGGTGCTGCCTGCCGGTGCCGGACGGCGTCGCTGCCGGTCCTGCGGTTCGGGCTTGCGGAAGTTGGCGCCGGCGACGGGGATGCGCATGCCGGGCGCTTCCGCCGGCGGCTGTGGGGATTCCCATTTCTCCAGGCGGACCGGATAGCCCAGGGCAGCAAGGTGGCACAATGCCTTCGCCAGGTCCGCGAGGCCCGAAAGCTTGCCGCCCGACCCGTCCAGGGCGAGCGCGTGGAACGGCCGCTCTTTGAGGATGGAGGCGACCAGTCCGGTCAGGACGGCGCGCGGGCCGACTTCAACGAAGGTGCGAACCCCGGCGTCGTACATGGCCTCGATCTCGGCGACGAAGTCGACCGGCTGCAGCATGTGGCGGGCGAGCAGGTGGCGGGCCTTCTCGGCATCTTGCGGATAAGGGCCGCTGATGTTGTTGGAAAAGACCGGCATGCTGCCCGGCCGGATGCGGGCGGCATCCAGCGCCTTCAGGAATTCCCTTTGAGCGCTGCTCATCAGCGGGCTGTGGAAGGCGCCGCCCACCGGAAGCTGCCTCAGCGCATAGCCGTTTTGCTTGCACAGCGCGGCGGCCTGCACGATCGCTTCGGGCGATCCGGACAGGACACCCTGATCGGGTGCGTTGCGGTTGGCCAGGACCACCGGAAGGTTGGAACGCGCCAACCGCTCGGTGAGTTCCGCGAGGGGTGCCCGCACGGCCAGCATCGCACCGGGTTCGGCATGAGCCATGGCGCGGCCCCGGGCGGCAGCGAGATCCAGGAAGTCGGCTTCATCGATCCAGCCGGCAGCGCAGAGCGCCGTCAATTCACCGAAACTGTGCCCGGCGACGGCATCCGGCTCGACTCCGAAATCCGTCAGCGTGCGCAGCAGAGCCAAGCTGATCGCACCGATGGC
The DNA here is from genome assembly GCA_030834695.1 of Desulfobacterales bacterium. GTDB lineage: Bacteria > Desulfobacterota > Desulfobacteria > Desulfobacterales > SpSt-501 > SpSt-501. Next base: position 15,959 of record JAUQXK010000017.1, on the reverse strand, counting down.
CGGCTGAGCCGCCTCCGTCGCACGCAGGGCATTTTCCGCTGCTTCGGTTTCGGCTCCCGTGCGGGGGTAGATCAAATCGCTCAGCGACGGTTGGAGGTGTATGCGGGGCTCGGCGTTTTCTAGGACGGACATGGCCGTCGGGAAACGGCAGACCAGATCCCGGCCCATGCCGATGTACTGGCTGCCTTGGCCGGGAAAGAGGCAGGCCAGCTTGCCGCGTTCCGCCGGACCGCCGAAGAACGCCTGGGGCAGTTTGAAAAAATCCCTGTGGGCGTGGGATGGGAGCGCTTCCAGCGTTTTCTGGAGATCAGCGCGAACCTGGGCCGGGTCCTCGACCACTTGAAGCAGCCGAAAAGGGTGGCGCGCGTCGAACCGGGTCCGGGTCAACTCGGCGGCCCGCGCCCAGTCGGATTCGGTGAGCGGGTCCGGCAAGGACCGATTGAACGCTTCGATGGACTCTGTGAGGGCCTCGCGGTGATCGGCCGAAAAAGCGAGAATCTGCACCGAGCCATCCCAGGCGATACAGGGTTTTGCGGGGCGGTGCTCCTCGAGCACCAAATGGAAGTTGCTCCCGCCGAAGCCGAAGGCGCTGACCCCCGCGCGCCGGGGCTGCCCGTCGGCCGCCAGCCAGGGACGGGTGCGGGTGTTCAGGTAGAAGGGTGAAGACTCGAATTCCAGGGCCGGATCGGGCTCATCCGCTTTGAGGGTGGGGGGCAGGACCTTGTGGTAAACAGCCAGGGCGGCCTTGACCAGGCCGGCGACGCCGGCCGCGGCCTTGGTGTGACCGATCATGGATTTGACCGAGCCCAGCGCGCAACGTTTGCCGCCGCCGGCCGTTTTTCCCATGACCTGGCAAAGTGCCTGGAATTCGACTTTGTCGCCCACGCGCGTGCCCGTGCCGTGCGCCTCCACCAACTCGACGGATTCCGGATCGATTCCGGCGGCCGCGTAGGCGGTTTCGAGGGCTTTGACCTGCCCCTCGACGCGCGGGGCGTAGATGCTTTGCGACCGGCCGTCGCTGGCAGAACCGAGCCCCCTGATGACGGCATATATTCGATCGTCGTCGCGTTCGGCGTCCATCAGACGTTTCAGCACCACCAGCCCGATGCCCTCGCCGAGCACCGTGCCGTCTGCGTTTTTCGAAAACGGCCGCGCGTCGCCGGTGGGAGAGAGGATCTGAGTCTTGGCAAAGCACATGTGCATGAAAATATCGTTCAGCGTATCGACCCCGCCGGTGATCACCAGGTCGCTGCGGCCTGAAGCCAGCTCCAGCAGCGCGAGGTGCAGGGCGGCGAATGAGCTGGCGCAGGCGGCGTCCACCACGCAATTGGTCCCGCTCAGATCCAGACGGTTGCTGATCCGGCCGGCCACGACGTTTCCGAGCAAGCCCGGGAAGGAGCTCTCCTGCCAGGGCACATAGGAGTCGGCGATGTTCCGGATGATCCGCTCGCAGCGTTCATCGTCGATGCCGGCATCCTGCAGGGCCCGGCGCCATTTGGGAAACCCCAGCCGGGAACTCAGCGGAATGACCAGTTCCTGCGTACCGGTGACGCCCAGGATGACGCTGGCACGCCGGCGTTCAGTCGGCAGCCCCGCATCCCGCAAGGCCTGTTTGGCCGCGGCGAGCGCCAGCAGCTGCGATGTGTCGGTCGCCTCCAGGGAAGAGGGGGGAATCCCGAATTCGGACGGGTCGAAGTCGATGGGCGAAATGAAGCCCCCCCGGCTGCAATAGACCCGGTCGGGAGCCCGGGGGTCCGGGTCGAAATAATCCTGTTTCGACCAATGGGTCGCGGGAACTTCTGAAATCGCATCCAACCCCTGAAACAAAAGCCGCCAGTAAGCCTTCAATCCCGATGACTTCGGAAAGAAGCAACTCATTCCGATGATGGCGACAGGGCAGGAATCTTCCTTCATGCTCACTCAGGCGACCCGATCCATGCAATTATTGAAATCAACCGGCTTGGGCTCGTCCATTGATCGACGAATCGCAGGCGTCCGGCTGCCGGCAATTAAAACCAAATGATCTTTATAGTTAATTGCTGAAAGAATTTCAAGATCAAGCTTCAATAACCGGCCCGGTATTATGGCGACGCATCGATCCGTTTGTGAATTTCCGTCAATTCCATCGGTCGCACCGATCCGGCGCTGCCGGGAATTGCAAGTCCCTGGGCGCGCAGCCAGTTGGTGCGGGTGACTACGGCGGCGCCGAAAAGCAGGTTCATCGCTACGGCCACCGTTCGGCGGTTCTGCGGTGCTTCAAGGAAACTGCCCTTGACCCACTGGTTGAAGGCGCCGATGGCCGGTCCGCACCAGATCTGGTAGTCGATCTTGCGGGTCGGCTCGCCCTGGATGGCCCAGGTGGATGATCGTCCGAGGTAGGAGCGGAACACCAGAGCCATTTTGTGCTTGGGGTCTTTGCCGGCGCGTTCGACCTGTTTCGGATCGCGCTGCATGAAGAACCGCCGGGTCTGCTCCCATTCCTGGTCGAACGTGCACCGGAAAAAATCACGCTCAAGCGTTTCACGCTGTTTGGCGGGAATCCGATCGTAGCTGGCATGTGCCGTATATAGCTCGTAGAGCTTGGCGGCGCGGTAGGGGAACATCGTCCCGCGCCTGAGCACCTGGACCTTCACCCCCAGTTCGAACATGTCAGCGGCGGGCGCCATGGCGACATCCGCCTGTCCGGCCTCGGCCAGCATGGCACACACCGCTTCGGAGGTGCCGGCTTCGACGCAGCATTGGTTGACGGATCCTGTGAGCACAAAGGCCGCACCGAGGGCGAAAGCGGCCGCCGCGGATTCCGGGGTGGCGATCCCGCCGGCGAGCCCGACACTGGGCGGGCGCTCGTAACCGTAAACGGCCGACACCTCATCCCGCAGCGCCCGCATCGTTGGCAGAAGCGTTATGGCCGGCCGGTTGTCGGTATGTCCGCCGGAATCGGCCTCGGCCGTCAATTCGGACGCCAGGGGAACCGATGCGGCCAGGGCGGCTTCCGCGGAGCTGATGAGCCCGAGCTCCACCAGGCGGGCCAGGTGCTTTTCGGCCGGCGGGGCCAGGAATCGGCGGGCGACTTCCACCCGGGATACCTTGGCAATGACGTGGTTGGGGCAGACGATGCGTCCTTCGCTGGTGCGGTGAATGCCCTTGGCGCGGAAATAAGCAAGGGGTAGACCGGGTTCGACATAGGCGGAGGCGCTGATCAGCCGGACGCCCCGTTTCAGAAAAAGCTCGGCCAAAGCCATTTCAAGCTCAGGGTTTCCGGGGCTGTGAATCAGGTTGACGCCGAAGGGAATTGCCGGGGTTTCGCGTTGCAGGCGGTCGATCGCCGCTTCCACCTCCGGTACCATCAGACCGCCCGCCCCGAAAAAGCCCACCATGCCGGCCCGGCCCGCCTCCGTGACCATGCGTACCGAGGTGATGCCGTTCGCCATTTCACCTGCCACATACGCATACCGCAGGCCGTGGGTGGCCTTAAACGTGCGGTCGCCGAGCCCTTGTGGATGAAGGGGCGGAACAAAGGCCCGCAGGGGCATTCCGCTGCCGGCCGCGCGGGAGCCGGGGCACAGCTCGGCCGTTCCGCTCTGGCTGACGGCAAGCCCCTGCGGGTGTTCGATCACGTAGATCGGATGGGTCACATTCAGCAGCGCCCCTTGAATCGAGGAGTCGAACGGTTCAGGGGGGGATTCCTGCGGATGCCAGCAGCCGATGGTTGTAGAAGGGTCCAGATGGGTCATTCGGATTAATTTTGAGGCAGGCTCTCCCTGCGGAGGGTAATCCAATTTGTCCGCCACACTTAGGTGAAAGCCAGCGCTCTTGTCAAGAACATGTTCCGAAAATTTCATCCCCTGGGATGAAATTTTCGGTGCAACTCCTTGAGCCGGTCCTTGGTTACATGGGTGTAGATTTGAGTGGTGGAGATATCCGCATGCCCGAGCATTATTTGCACCGCTCTCAGGTCGGCGCCGCCCTCCAGCAGATGACTGGCAAATGAGTGCCGCAGGCTGTGGGGAGTGACCGCCTTGACGAGCCCGGCCTTCGCCGCATACTGGCGCAGCCGTTTCCAGAACGCCTGCCGGGTCATGGGCCGGCCGGCGCGAGCCACGAACAGGTAGGGGCTGGCGTGCTCCCTGACCAGAAGGCCGCGGCCGTGTTCGAGGTAGAACAGGATTTTTTCGCGTGCATACTGCCCGATCGGAACGATCCGTTCCTTCGATCCCTTGCCGAACACCCGCACAAAGCCGGCATCCAGGTGAACGTCCTGGATTTTGAGGCGAACGAGCTCGGATACGCGCAGTCCGGCCGCGTAAAGAACTTCCAACATGGCCGAATCCCGGATCCCCTTGGGTGAGCTGGCATCGGGCGAATTCAACAGGCATCGCACCTCTTCCACGCCGAGGACGTCCGGGAGTCTCAACATGGTTTTGGGGAGGTCGAGCAGTTTGGCCGGGTCAAGGGCGAGGAGCTTCTCCTGGACCAAAAAACGGTAAAAACCCCTCAGAGCGACCAGATGCCGGGCACGGGAGCGAGCTCCGAGGCCCTCATTGCGCAGCTGGATCAGATGTTTCAAGAGCAGCGTTGCGTCTTCTTCCGAAACCACGCGGCAGTCGTTCCGGTCGATGAAATCCGCAAAGCGCAGCAGGTCGCGGCTGTAGGACTCAAGCGTGGCTTGCGAAAGACCTTTCTCCACCAGAAGGTAGTTGAGAAACCGGTCGATCAACGCTGTAATTTCCAGGGCCGGTGGGTTCATGGCGAAATGGTGCGGTTCTTATATGCCGAAACCGACGCTCCAATTTTGATGACTTCGTAAATAGCCCAATCTCTGCGTTGCGCTTCATCTCGCTGGCGCTGCGGCGCACGGTCAGTACGCCTCGCGGGACAAGATTCGCGCGCCTGGATCTTGGCCTCTTTACGAAGTCATCGATTCGGATGGCTTTTTACGAAGCCATCACTTTATTTGAGCTTCTTGAACTATACCACCGTTCGGCGGTGTTTGGCCACACGCGATGGATGACCCCGATCGCGACCCGGAATAAAATGATGCGGATTCATTTTGCAAACTGTTGACAATAGGTTAAGTCAAATTTAAAAGCAGAATACTATTTCAGTTTGACTGGAAACTCTATGCGCGATCGACGATGGCCTGGAACCCTAATCGAAGTGCCCGATTCCAGAGATGGAGGGGCACGATTTTTTTGAAAGGAGGAATTGCATGAATCTTCACCGCCCGAATGCCAATGAGGCCCTGCAAACCGCCAACCGTTCCCGGAACGTGGTCCCACAATCGGGGATCTGCAGCCGCTGCATCGACGGCTGCCGCGGCAACTGTGACATGTTCCGAGCGACCTTCAGGGGGCGCGAGGTCCTCTACCCGGAGCCCTTTGGCAATGTCACCGCCGGGGCGGACAAGGACTACCCGGTGGATTACTCGCATCTCAACATCAATGGCTATGCGTTGGGGGCCAAGGGCGTCGAAGCCGATCCGGACCAGGCGACGTTTCCCAACGTCAATACGGAGGCGCGGTTCGGTGCCGAACCCCAGGTCAAGATGAAGGTTCCGATCTTCACCGGCGCCCTGGGCAGTACCGACATCGCCCGCAAGAACTGGGAGCACTTTGCCGTGGGCGCGGCCATCAGCGGCATTACTATCGTCTGCGGGGAGAACGTCTGCGGCATCGACCCCGAACTCGAGCTGAACGCCCAGGGCAAGGTCGTCAAATCACCCGAGATGGACCGTCGGGTGCGCGAATACCGGCGCTTCCATGAGGGCTACGGCGACATCCTGGTGCAGATGAACGTGGAGGACACGCGTCTGGGGGTGGCCGAGTACGCGATCGACAAGCTGGGGGTGGAGACCATCGAGCTCAAATGGGGGCAGGGCGCCAAGTGCATCGGCGGCGAGATCAAGGTCAACTCCCTGAGCCGGGCGCTTGAGCTCAAAAAACGCGGCTACATCGTCACGCCGGACCCGGAGCTTCCCGCGCACCAGGCAGCGTTCAAGGCCGGCCCGCTGAAGCAGTTCGAACGGCATTCGCGGCTGGGGTTCATCGATCAGGACGGGTTCATGAAGGAGGTCGAGCGGCTGCGCAAGCTCGGCGCTCGGCGCGTCACGCTCAAGACCGGCGCCTATCCCATGCGCGAGCTCGCCATGGCCATTCGCTGGTCGAGCGACGCCGGAATCGATCTGCTGACCATCGACGGCGCACCGGGCGGAACCGGCATGAGCCCGTGGCGGATGATGGCCGAATGGGGCGTCCCGTCCATTTATCTGCATGCCATGGCGCATGATCTTTGCGCGCGCCTTGACGCACGGGGGTTACCGGTTCCGGACATCGCCTTTGCAGGTGGTTTTTCATCCGAGGATCATGTCTTCAAAGCCCTCGCCCTGGGCGCACCCTACTGCCGGGCGGTCTGCATGGGCCGGGCCCTGATGATCCCCGGCATGGTGGGCAAGAACGCGGAGAAATGGCTGCGCGGCGAAGATGAAGGCCTTCCGAAAAGCGTTTCGCGCTACGGGATGACGAAAGAAGAGATCTTCATGAATTACGAGGTGCTCAAGGAGAAATACGGGGCCGAAGTGGACAAGTTCCCGCTGGGGGCCATCGGCATCTTCAATGCGACCGACAAGATCCGGGTCGGCCTGCAGCAGCTGATGGCGGGCACCCGCAACTGGGCCGTGAAACACATCAGCCGCCGGGACCTGTTCGCACTGACCGAGGAATGCGCCAAGGTCACCGGGTTGCCTTATGTGATGGAGGCCTTCCGGGAGGAGGCTCTGGCCATCATCGATGCCTGAACCCGAGAACGATTATCGCATTCACGCAAAGGAGAATTCCCATGCTGGACATATCGAGAGTACTGTCTTCGCGCGATCCGGGCGAGAAGGAATTTCATCAGGCGGTCCGTGAGGTGCTGGAATCCGTATCGCCGGTGCTGGAACGGCACCCGGAGTACCGTCGCGAGGCCATCCTGGAACGGCTGATCGAACCGGAGCGCGTCATTTTGTTCCGCGTGCCATGGATGGACGACCACGGACAGTCCCGCGTTCATCGCGGATTCCGGGTGGAGATGAACAGCGCGATCGGGCCCTATAAAGGCGGCCTGCGGTTTCACCCTTCGGTCAATCTGAGCATTTTGAAATTCCTGGCTTTCGAACAGGTGTTCAAGAATTCGCTCACCACCCTGAATATGGGAGCGGGGCAGGGCGGGTCGGACTTCGACCCCAAGGGCAAGTCGGACCATGAGGTCATGCGTTTCTGCCAGAGCTTTATCTCCGAGTTGTTCCGCCATATCGGGCCATACACCGACATCCCCGAGGGCGACATCGGCGTGGGCGCCCGCGAGATCGGCTATCTTTTCGGCATGTACAAGAAGCTGCGCAACGAGTTTACCGGGGTTTTCACCGGCAAGAGCCTGGACTGGGGAGGGAGTCTCGTCCGGCGCGAGGCCACCGGCTACGGCCTGGTCTATTTTGCCGCCGAAATGCTGGCGGGCCGCAACCAGAGCATGGCCGGCAAGGTCTGCCTGGTATCCGGCGCCGGCAACGTGGCCCAGCACACCGCCGAAAAGCTGATCGAAATGGGCGCCAAGGTGGTCAGCCTCTCGGATTCCTCCGGCTACATCTACGACGAGGAGGGTATCGACCGCGGGAAACTGGAGTTCGTGAAACGTTTGAAAAACATCCGCCGAGCGCGCATCGAAGAATACGTCGATAAATACTCCCAGGCGACGTTCGTGGAGAGGCAGTCGGGCCTCGATTACAACCCGCTCTGGAACCTCCGGGCGGACTGTGCCTTCCCCTGCGCGACTGAAAATGAAATCACCGCGAGGGATGCGGGGCACCTGACGGCCAACGGCGTCACCCTGATTGCAGAGGGGGCCACGATGCCCTCCACGCCCGAAGCGGTGAAGATGTTCCTGGACAAGGGGATTCTGTACGCACCCGGCAAGGCGGCCAACGCCGGGGGCGTCGCCGTGTCCGGCCTGGAAATGGCCCAGAACAGCATGCGGCTGAACTGGTCGCGGGATGAGGTGGACAGTCGTCTGAAGATGACCATGAAGCGCATCCACCGCACCTGCCTGGATGCGGCGGCGGAATACGGCAGCCCCGGCAATTACCTGGCCGGAGCCAACATCGCCGGGTTCCTCAAGGTGGTCAACGCCATGCTGGACCAGGGGCTCGTGTAGGCCATAGACAAGGGTTTAATAGATGGTTATCCAGAGCAGTCGGGCGGGCTCTGGTCCCGGGTTCTCCCACTGCTGAGGCGTCTCGCGTCCGAGGTAGACGGTGTCTCCGGCTTCGGCCGCGTGCGTTATGCCGTCGATCGTGAGACGGACGCTCCCGGAGAGGACATAACCGATCTCGGGGGCCTTGGCGTGCGTGAAGTGGCCGGAGAGTGACCGCTTCGGCGGAATCTCTAGAAGATGGGGCTCGGCGGCGAGTCCGGTTTTCCCCGGGGTCAGCACCCAGGCCGAAAGATCGCCGGAAGGCGAGCCGGGAAGCCTGGCCGGCAGGGCTTCCGATCTCGAAAAGACTACTTTTCTGGCTTTGCGCGGAGAGTCTCCCAAAAGCGACGAAACCTCCGTCGTCAAAATTTCGGCCATGCGATACAGGGCCGGCAGCGACGGGAAAATGAAGTTGCTTTCAATCTGGGAAATGGTGCTCGGCGTGACGCCCACCCGGCGGGCCAGCTCGGTCTGCGATAAGCCCTGTTGCAGGCGCAGCGCCTTCAGGCGATCGCCCAGATCGTACGGCCCCGAAGCGCGGTCCTGGGATTCGAAGCGCACATCTGTTTCGCGGGTCAGGAAGGCCAGCGGCCTGTTCAGCGATGCCGTGGCTTGGCGCTCCGCTTTGACGATGGTCATGAAGGTCTTGCCACGCTTGACCGACAGGTCCACGACCACCTGAGCGATCTGGCTGATGCTGGATTTCAAGCGCGGCGTGTGCGCCGCCTTTTCGATCAGCCAGTAGGCGATCGTGTTCAGTTCGTATAGCCGCGGGCAGGCACGGGAGTAAAAGCGAATCACATGCTCCTCTCCGCCCCAAAGCTCCTGCATGCCCGTCAAGCTCTCGAAGATCAAACGCACATCGCCCCTGGCTGCATGGACCGTCTCATAAAGAGCATCCGAGAACGGCTTCGGCCGGTGGGGCCGGTCTATGCAAATCAACCGCGATAGGTCTTCGGTCGATCGGCGCTGGTAAAACTGCAGGAAGACATCGGCCCCGGCTCCTTTGCCGTAAGTGAACCCATCCAGCACCGTCAACGCCGGCGAGGCAGCCAGTCCGCCCAGTTTGTCCATGAGGTTCTTGGGCGAGCGATCGAAGCTGACGTATATCACCGGCTGGCTGCGGCGGTCAGCGGCTTCGATCAGGTTCAGGCAAAAAACCGGAGCGAGGCTGCCGGCATCGTCGTACCAGATGACGTTGTCGCCGATGAAAAGGCCGCCCAGGATTTGATCCAGTTGCGGAATCCCGGTGCTTTCCGGTGACGGATGAACGGCCGCGTTCACGTTGTCGCCTCCTGTCCGTTGGGGTGGAACCGCTGGCAACCGTATGCGAATCACCCATCTCTGTCAATCGATTCAAGAGGTTCTCCGCCTCATGGATGTGTTTTTTCCGGTTCCCGGCTGGCGATAATTCTTTTGACAACCCTCTCCTTTTTCTCCAGAATAATACAGTTCCGGTTAATCTTGATAATTACGCGGAGGGCCGTTGAAGTTCAAAGCCGTTATATTCGACCTGGACGGGACGCTTTTAAATACGCTGGATGATCTGGCGGATTCCATGAACAGTGTCCTGGAACACAATCACCTGCCTACGCACCCGTTGGAGGCTTACAAATATTTCGTCGGCGACGGCATTGAAATGCTGGTGCAGCGGGCGCTGCCGTTTCAGGTCGCCGGAGACGACGAGCTGCATCGCCTGGTTCGAGAGATGAAGAGAGAGTACGCGCGCCGATGGCTTTGTCGGACCCGGCCTTATCCCGGCGTTCCTGAAATGCTGAACGCGTTTGCGGCTGCCGGGACGGCGATGGCGGTCCTCTCCAATAAGCCGGACGACGCCAGCCAGGCTATCGTCCAGGCCCTGCTGCCGAACGCCGGTTTTCAAATGGTGTTGGGGGCGGCTCCCGTACGGCCGAAAAAGCCGGATCCCTCCGCCGCCCTGGAAATCGCCGCCGTTCTGGATATTCCTCCGTTCGAATTCCTGTTTATCGGGGATACGCCCATCGACATGCACACGGCCCGAGCAGCCGGCATGTTCCCGTTGGGGGTGTTGTGGGGATTCCGGCCCGCCGAACAGTTGATTGCGGCCGGCGCCCAGATGCTCGTGGCCCACGCCGCTCATTTGATTCCATGGATCGGTTCAGATGGATAATGAAATCGGGCGCCTTCGTTGCCAAATCGCAGACCTCCAAGCCGAGAATTCTATGCTGCGGCGGAGCCTGGAGGCATCGCAAAAAAACGACGCTGAAACCGAACTGCGCCAAAGCGAAGAGAAATTTCGATTGGCGTTCCGCACGAGCCCGGATTCCATAAACTTCAACCGGCTTTCGGATGGAACGTATCTTGATATCAACGATGGCTTTACCAAGCTGACTGGGTACACCCTCGACGATGTGATCGGAAAGACCTCCATCGATATTAACATTTGGTGTGACCCAAGGGATCGGGAACGACTGGTCAAAGCCCTCATGAGCCATGGTTATGTCGAAAATTTGGAATCCAGATTTCGAAAAAAGAATGGAGAAATCGGGATTGGCCTGATGTCGGCTCGCATTTTGACCATGAATCAAGAAAAAGTCATTCTTTCGATCACCCGCGATATCACCGAGCGGAAAAAAATGGAGGAGGAGCTTCGAGACAATCTTTTGTTCCTTCGGAAAATCGAAAAAATCGCACGCATCGGCGGGTGGAAGACCAACATCAAAACGGATGAATTGAAATGGACCGAAGGAGTCCATCACCTGGTCGAAGTGCCCTTGGACTACCAGCCAAGGTTGGAAAGGGACCTGGCATTCTATGACCCGGAATCTATCCCGGTCATAAAAGATGCACTAACCCGGACGTTGGCGGACGGTACCCCGTTTGCAGTTCACGCCAAGGTAATCACACGCAGCGGCAAACGGCTGCACGCCGAGGTCCGAGGATTGCAGCAGGTCGTTGAGGGCGAGAAGACGTCGGTTGTCGGAACCCTCCAGGACATCAGCGATCGGGTGCAAGCCCAGGAGGCCCTGAAAAAAAGCGAAGAGCATTATCGATCGATTTTTGAGAACGCCATCGAAGGCTTTTTCCAAAGTACGCCGGAAGGCCGATTTATCCGTGTCAACTTGGCGTTTGCTAAAATGTGCGGTTATGCATCTCCGGAGGAGATGGTTTCGGCGATCCGCGACATCGGAGGCCAGCATTATGGGTGCAAGAAAGACCGGGAGGTGTTCCTGGCGCTGCTGAACGAGAAAGGTGCGGTTGAGAACTTCGAGCACACGGCGCGGCGCAAGGATGGAAGCACGTTTTGGGTGTCGGTGACCGCTCGGGCTGTCAAGGACGCTAACCACCATATTCTTTATTACGAAGGGTCTCATGTCGACATTGATGAGCGCAAGAGAGCCGAAAAGCGGTTGGTGGACGCAGAAGAACAGTATCGCTCTCTTTTTGATACGTCCACCAATGCGATTCTAATCCGAAACCGGGCCGGTACCATTACCATGGTGAATCGAGCGGCCGCGACGCTGCTGAAGGCCGATAAACCGGAAGATCTCATCGGCCGAAACTACCTCGATTTCGTGTATCCGGAAGACCGGTTCCTATCAGCCCAACGAATTGAAAAAATCTTCCAGATGGCGGCCGCCCAGCCCCGGGCAGGCAAGGGGGAGATGGAAACCATCCGACCCCGCGAGCATCGCATGGTCCCCCTGACCGGTGGGGTAGTCGCTGTGGAATCCACCGGGGTGGCTTTCCAATACAAGGGGGAGTTCTTCATCCAGGGTATTTTTCGGGACATCACCGAGCGCAAACAGGCTGAAGAAAAACTGCGAGAAACGGAAAGGAAATACCGCGAGCTGGCCGAATCCCTTCCGCAGGTCATATTTGAAATCGATTCAAGCGGCAAGCTGGTCTATCTGAATCATACCGGCTTTGAGCTTTTCGGCTTTTCCCCGGAGGACCTGGCCAATGGTTTCAACGTGCTGGAGGCGTTTGTTTCGGATGACCGCGAACGGGTCGTCCGCGATATTTTGACGAGTATTCAGGGGCAGCGACTGGGGCGGCAGGAGTATACGGCCGTCAAGAAATCCGGGGCCCAGTTTCCGGTCGCCGTTCACGCCAACCGAATTTTAGCGGATCAAACACCAACCGGTCTCAGGGGCATTCTTATTGACCTGACGCCGACTCGGATTGCCGAGCAAGAGAAGAAGAAACTTGAAATCCAGCTTCAGCAGGCGCAGAAAATGGAAGCCATCGGCTCATTGGCTGGCGGCATCGCCCACGACTTCAATAACATTTTGTCCGCCATCATCGGTTATACGGAACTCGCCATGCTCAACGAAGGAGCCGAGCACTGTGCGGACGAACTGAAGGAATCCCTGGCTGCTGCGAACCGCGCCAAGGATCTCGTCAAGCAGATCCTCGCTTTCAGCCGGCAGACCGATGAAGAGCGTATGCCGGTCCGGGTTGCCTTGATCGTCAAGGAGGCCGTCAAATTTCTGCGCGCAACGATACCGGCGACCATCGAAATCAGGGCCCGAATTGATGAAAAGTCCGGAGCGGTCCTGGCCAATTCGGTCGAACTTCACCAGATCATCATGAATCTCTGCACGAATGCCCAACATGCATTGGGGGAGCAGGCCGGTTTAGTAGAAGTGGAAGTGCAGGGCGCCGAAATCGGCGCCGCCCAAAAAAGCGATCTGATGGGCCTGCAGATCGGGTCTTACGTTAGAATTTCCGTCCGCGACACAGGCTCCGGAATGTCCCCGGAAGTGGTTGAAAGGATCTTTGACCCCTATTTTACAACCAAAGAAAAAGGCGTCGGGACCGGCCTGGGTCTCGCAGTGGTTCATGGGATCGTCAAGAAGTATGACGGCGTCATTAAAGTTGAAAGTGAGCTGGGAAAGGGCACGGTGTTTCATATTTATTTGCCCAGGGTCGATATCACGGCCCCGAGTCCAGCGGAATTGCCGAAGCCGGTCATGGGAGGCTCCGAGAGAGTTCTGCTGGTCGATGACGAGCAGATGCTGGTCGCCGTCGGGCAGCAGGCGCTGCAACGATTAGGATACGAAGTGGTTTCTCGAACCAGCCCCGTCGAAGCGCTGGAGCTTTTCAAGGCCAAACCCGGTCATTTCGATCTGGTGATCACGGACCAGACCATGCCGGGCATGACCGGAGATGCGCTGGCGCGGGAATTGATGAACATTCGTCCGGGACTCCCGGTTATCATTTGCACCGGCTACAGCCAGATCATCGACGCCGAGCGGGCGGCGCAAATTGGAATCAAGGCATTCGTCATGAAACCCCTACTGATCAATGAACTTGCGGCCGCAGTGGGAAAGGCGTTGGGCAGGGAAAAACCTTCACGTTCAAGCTGACCGAGAAAATGATGACGGAAAATGAAAGCGAGCGCCTGCGCCGCCAGGTGGAGGAACTGAAGGCGGAGATTATCAGACTGCAGCAGGGCCAGAACGGAGCGGTTTATCGAAGCCTGTTCGAGGATAATCATGCCGTCATGCTCCTCATCGATCCGGAGACCGCTGCCATCCGGGATGCCAATCCCAAGGCATGCGCCTATTACGGCTGGAGCCGAGAGGAACTTACGCAATTCAAAATTGACGATATCAACACGCTGTCCCGGGAAGACGTCTTTACCCAAATGGAGCTGGCGCGGTCGGATAAGCGCAGGAATTTCTTTTTCAAACACCGCCGGGCCGACGGCAGCATCAGAGATGTGGAGGTCTACAGCGGGCCGTTGACGGTAAAGGGCCAGACGCTGCTTTATTCGATCGTCCACGACATAACCGATCGGGTCCTGGCTCAACAGCGGCTGACCGAGAGCGAGCGGCGGCTGTCCACCTTAATGGCCAATTTGCCGGGAATGGTTTACCGTTGCCTCAACGATGAATTCTGGACCATGAAATTCGTGAGCGACGGTTGTTTCGCTCTGACCGGCTTTCCACCGGAACACCTGCTTGAAAACCACCGCACCAATTATGCCGATTTAATCCACCCGGAAGACCGGCCGGCAGTCCGGGGTCAGGTTCAGGCCGGCCTTGACCGGCGCGCACAATTCAATATGACCTATCGCATTCGCTGTGCGGACGGAGCCGAGAAGTGGGTTATGGAGATCGGGCAGGGGGTTTTCGGGGACACCGGTAAGCTTCTGGCGATCGAGGGCTTTATCACGGACATTACCGAACGCATCAAGACGGAGGAAGAGAAGTCGAGACTCGAAGACCAAAACCGGCAACTCCAGAAAGCCGAAAGCCTCGGCCGCATGGCGGGTGCTATCGCTCATCGGTTCAACAACTTGCTGGGCGTCGTGTTGGGAAATCTCGAAATGGCCGTGAGCGTCCACGAGCCGGGGACTATCGCTAATGAGAACTTGAGCGAGGCCATGCAGGCCGCGCGCCGGGCAGCTGAAGTGAGCGGCTTGATGCTGACCTATCTCGGCCAGACCCGAGCCCGGGCCGACGCGATCGATCTGGCCGAAGCGTGCCGCCGGAGCATGCCGACGCTCCGGGCAGCCATGCCGAAAGATGTGCTTCTGGAACCCGATATCCCGGTACAGGGGCCGGTCATCAAGGCCAGCGCTCACCAGATCCAACAGGTCTTGATCAATCTCTGCACGAATGCCTGGGAGGCGATCGGCAACAGCCGCGGCGCCATTCGCTTGACCGTCAAGGTCATTTCCGCCGAGGAAATTCCCGCTGTCCAACGGTTCCCCCTGGACTGGCAGCCGCAGGAAAGAGACTATGCCTGCCTGGAAGTGGTGGACTCCGGCTGCGGGATCGCCAGCAAGGATATCGAAAAGCTTTTCGATCCGTTCTTCTCCAGCAAGTTTACCGGTCGAGGCCTGGGCCTGCCCGTGGTATTGGGGGTAGTTAAAGCTTATCGCGGCGCAGTGGCGGTGGAGAGCAAACCCGGCAAGGGCAGCGTTTTCAGAGCCTATTTCCCGGTGGCCTCCGAGGCCTCCCCTCTTCAAACGGACAAGGTCGACAAGGTCTTCAAAGCCGAAGGCGGCGGAACGGTGCTGCTGGTTGAAGACGACGACATGCTGCGGAAGCTGACCCAGGCCGTGTTTAAGGGCCTGGGGTTTGAAGTGATCGCAACCAGCGACGGAGCCGCGGCCCTCGAAGCATTCCAAACGCGCCAGGAGGAGATCCGTCTCGTCCTCTGCGACCTTAGCATGCCGGTCATGGATGGGTGGGATACTTTGGATGCGTTGCGCAAACTGTCACCGGATATTCCGGTCATTCTGACCAGCGGCTTCGCTGAATCCCAGGTGATGGCCGGCGACCATTTCACCTTGCCGAATGCGTTTCTCAGCAAGCCCTACGAACGCGATGAACTGATCAACACCATCGCCCAGGTCTTGTCACCTCCGGACCGCTCCGCGCCGATCCCCCGTCTGAGGCCGTAATCGCGGCATCCTAGGTTTGTCACAAGGCACCCCTGCCGACAAAGTTCAGTGCAGCTTCAACACCGATGCCGAGAGCCCCTTTTTTTGGGGGGCGAAGCTCATGGATTCCGCGATCGACACATAAGGACGGCTTGGCAATCTTGAAATCGGTGCGTGAAAAAGGGGAGGGCAGCCGTTCGGAGAAGCCCCGTTGTGGTGGGAAGGCCATCCCGCTGTTTTCAAAAAGTGACACAAAAACGACACAGTCAACAAAAAGGGCTCACGGCGATGAGCCGTAAGCCCTTGATTTCTTTGGTAGCGGGGAGAGGATTTGAACCTCTGACCTTCGGGTTATGAG
>JAUQXK010000139.1 GCA_030834695.1 Desulfobacterales bacterium | reverse complement strand
AATTGTTTCCGCGAATCGCATTAGCCTGTTGCCCCAAGAACCCACCAACGTCTGAACAAATCTGCAATTCCCCGAATCGATACCTTTGATCTGCTAAACCAACCCCGCCTTCAGCCCAGGCAAGGTTTGGACTGAGGCACGAACCTCATTGTTTTGCTGATTCCTCTTTCGGTGGTTCTGTCACTTTAAGAGAGGTTTCATTAAAGCCGCCTTGCCCAGTTTGGATATTTCGTCATGACTCAAATTCACAATCCATCATCTGGGCAGCATGAAAATCCGCTGAATGTTTATCCTTCTCGCGCATGGGGAAGGCACCGGTTGGCGATGCCAACCCCCGCCGCTGCGAGCGCCATTCCCGACCAAGCGATCGGCGGCATGGATTCTCCGATCAGGAGCCATGCGATCATAGCGGCGGTCGGCGGGACGAGAAAGAAGAGCGCCGACACGCGCGAAGCCTCGCCCCGGCGGATCATGGCGAGCAACAGAGTGACCGCAACCAATGAGTTGCCAATGGCAAGGTATATCAAGGCCGCGATCATCGGGCCGGTCCAGAACACACGCATGTCCTCTATCACCCAGGCCAAGGGCAGCACCGCCGCGAAGCCCACAGCGTATTGAACCAGGTTCGATGTCACGGGATGCTGGGCGACCCCGAAGCGCTTCTCATAAAGCGTGCCGACGGTCATTCCAAAAAGCGCTCCGAATGAGCACAAGATCCCCGCACCAGAGGCGGCATCGACCGACGAGCGCGCCATGATGACGAGGGCTGCGCCGAGGATTCCCAATCCCAAACCCACCCACTGCGCCAACCCAACCCGCTCGTGCACCATGCGAGGTGCGAGAATCCCCACCAGGATCGGCTGCAAAGAGACGATCAGCGCCTGCAGGCCGGCTGAAACGCCAAGCTTCATGGCGACGTAAACCAAGCCGAAATAGAGCGTCTGCACCAGGATGCCGATAACCCCCTGGTGCAGCCATTCCACCAGGTTTCGAGGCAATGGCGGTCGAATGACCAGAAAAAGTGGCAGCAGCACGGCTAAAACCATTCCATAGCGCAACGCCAAGTACGTGATCGGCTCCGCATAAGCCAGTCCGGCTTTCAAAGCTGTAAATCCGCCCGACCAGAGGAGAATAAACATGGCGGGTGCAAGAAGCGACCAAAAGGGCGAACATGGCGGCTTTCCGCAAACTTGATTAGTGACGTTCGGCTCGATGAGGCTGCCCTCGACGCGGCGAGATTTTAGATGAACTGCTTAACATGAAACTCCGGGTGGAAAACGTGAACACCCGTCAAGTGGGAAGTTTCATGTGAAGCAGGTCCAAGGGTATACTCTATAGTTGTATAAAAAAGCAAAAAAAGTCAAAAAACTTTCAGAGGTGCCATGGTGATGGCAATCTGCTGCGGACTGGACGGGGCGATCGTCAACTCGCTCGACCGGCGAATGATGGGCTGCATCGTGACGTCCGAGACGGTGATGGGGCGTGAACTGTACTGCATGAACTATCTAAAGGCGTATCGCGCTGGAAAATTTGCGTGCAATTTTTGCATCTGCTGTCGTTTGATTCTGGAAATGAGATTATATTTGCCGGTCTCGGCAAATTTGATCTGCTAATCTGACCCGATATGAAGAATTTTGTTGTGATTTGCGAAGCGCATACCTGCCAAGAATCCCCCGAATTGAGGCCCCCGTTAAAGTGCGTATACGGCGATTAAACTCCCGTCCAGCATTTTAACGGTTTATCTCAGGTAACCCCCCATTCCCGCTCCCGCTCCAAAGGTCAAACTACCTAAGAATTTGTTTGATCCTTATATCTGTCGCAACGTTTGTGGGATAAAGGATATCATCCGGTTAATCAAAAAGTAATGGTTTCTTGTATTGGGCATCCTAAACTGGTAGTCTTGAAAAATAGGGAAACTTGAGCGTCCGGACTCCGAAATGAGTGCCAAGATGAACGTTCTCCTAATTTCCGCCAATCGTGAAGACATCAACATGCGTTCCCTACCCATGGGCCTCGCCTGCGTTGCCGTAGCAGTTGAAAGAGCCGGGCATGCAGTGACTTTTTTGGACTTGCTATCGGTTCAAGAAATACCTTCAGCGGTGGAGAATGCTATCCGTTCACACCGACCGCAGATCATCGGCATTTCTGTCAGGAATATCGACGACCAGGTGATGTATCAGGGGCGATTTCTGCTCGATCAAATCAAGGAGGTTGTCAGGCAGTGCCGCAGGTTTTCGGAGGCTCCGATTGTCCTGGGTGGAGCAGGCTACAGTATATTCCCAGAAAGTGCGCTCGAATACCTGGGCGCAGATATGGGCATCCAGGGAGAGGGCGAAGCAGTTTTCCCAATGCTCCTTCAACGGATCGAGGCCAAAAAAGACTTGGCCGGCATTCCCGGATTGTACCTGCGAGGAAAGGGGCTCCAAGGCCCGATGTCGTTCATCCATGATTTAGATCAGATGCCGTTTCCGGAGCCATCGATCTTCGATGCGAAAACGGATAATGCATCGACGTGGCTGCCCATTCAAACCCGCCGGGGGTGCCCACTGGGCTGCAGCTACTGCTCCACTGCGAGCATCGAGGGCCGTATCACGCGCAGGCGTTCCTCAGTTGCAGTGGTTGCAAATTTGGCCAAATGGATGACGGCCGGTTATCGCCAAATATATTTTGTTGACAATACCTTCAATTTGCCTGTTTCGTACGCCCTCGAACTGTGCCGGCAGATTGCGGAAGCCGGCCTGAACTTGGATTGGCGCTGCATTTTTTACCCTGGCCACTTCTCCCGGGAATTGGTTGAGGCGATGTCCAAGGCGGGTTGCCGAGAGGTGAGCCTCGGATTCGAAAGCGGCTGTGAAGATATTCTGTTGAGGATGAACAAACATTTCGACCTTGAAAAAATCCGCAATGCAAACCATCTTCTCGAAGAAGCTGGTATCCGGAGAATGGGATTCCTGTTGCTGGGAGGCCCGGGGGAGACAAGGGCAAGCGTTGAAGAAAGCTTGGCATTTGCCGATTCGCTGCACCTCGATTCTTTAAAGTTGACCCTTGGAATTCGAATATACCCGCAAACGCATCTATCAAAATTGGCAGTCGAGGAAGGAAAAATCAAGCCTGACGACCAGTTACTGCTCCCGCGCTTTTACTTGGTTGAGGAGTTGCAGTCATGGTTGAGGGAGACAGTCACTGCATGGGCTAAAGTACGACCTAACTGCTTCTTTTAACATCAGACATAGGTTCGTATTCGGCGATGAACGTGAACTAATCCGGTTTTGAAATTTTTCACCTTTCCTGACCAAATCCACCAAAAACAGATGAACTGGGGCAGGGCATAAGCTCACTGCCCCAGTTTCGTTTTAGCCATACAGGTTCTCAATCCAGCGCATCGCCTCCACATCGGTAACCTTCCCAAGATACCGCTGAGTGGTGGAAAGGTGGGCATGCCGCATGATCACCTTGCTGACAATCTCAATTGGAGTACCGGATCTGGAGGCGGTAGAAAAATCTTGCTGTTTAACCATCTGGGTGACCTCCTGTGTGTTCGGGTTACTTCGGCAAAGTCCCTATAACACAGGTTCCCCAGATGGTTTTCTGTTTTTAGAAAAGAGTAGCTGCAAAATTCAGGTATTATAATCAATTTCATCTGGCCTATCAGAGGGTTAAGGGGCAATTTCAAATTCCAAGCTGCTGAGGCCGTAGCGGAACCACCCCGGGCATCTGCTATTTTTCTTGTGAGTCGGATAGACGAAAATTTATAACACTATAGAAAAGAATAAGGTTTTTTTGTATGCTGTATCTACCAGTTAGGCCCCAATTGGAGGCTTCCATGGACCCGAGAATAAAAGCCCAGATCGCAGAAGAAGAAGGACGCATCCGAACTATGGCCGATGGTATTCCGTTTAATATTTGGATGGTAGGTCCAGACGGGAGCCAAAAGTTCGTCAACCGCACGTATCGGGAATTTTTTGGAGTAGTCGATGAGGACGTGCTCGGCAATCAATGGCAGATGCTCGTGCACCCTGATGATTTGAAAGACTACACAGATGAATTTTTAGCCTGCGTGCGTGAACGACATCCATTTCATGCGGAAGCACGCGTGAAAAGGGCAGATGGCGAATGGCGGTGGGTAGAATCCTTCGGTAACCCACAGTTTTCGAAGACAGGGAAATTCCTCGGGTATATTGGCACCAGCCCAGACATCACGGAACGGAAAAAGACCGAGCAAGCGCTCCGGGAGAGTGAAGAACGGTTTCGTCTCTTCATGGACAACAGCCCGACCATCGCGTGGATGAAAGACGAACAGGGCAGGCACGTGTACCTCAGCAAGACTTACGAACAGCGTTTCGGCATAAGAATGGAAGACTGGCTCGGCAAGACCGATGCGGAACTCTGGCCAGCTGCTACTGCAGAATCTTTCCGCAAGAATGACCTTGTTGTCCTTTCTTCAGACCACCCCATCGATGTCATCGAAGAGACAAAAAACCCCGATGGCAGCATCTGCTATTGGCTCGATTCGAAGTTCACCTTCCGAAACGCAGCCGGTGAACGCTTCGTCGCTGGCATCGGGCTGGATATCACTGGGCGAAAACAAGCGGAGGCGGCTCTCCAGGACGCCCGCACGGCCTTGGAGCGCGAGCGCAACCTTCTGCGGACCATCATGGATGGAGCCAAAAACTCGCACTTGGCCTACTTAGATCGGGATTTCAAATTTGTGCATGTGAACGAGGCCTTTGCCGCGACCTGCGGATACACCCCTGAAGGCTTGATCGGAATAAACCACTTTGACCTATACCCCCATACGGAAAACGAGGTCATTTTCGCCAGCGTGCGGGATACTGGCATAGCCATGGAGTTTCATGACAAACCTTTCTCGTTTCCAGATCAACCGGAACGAGGAGTCACCTATTGGGACTGGACCCTTACCCCTGTCAAGGACAACGAGGGGAGCGTCGTCGGCCTTGTTCTCGCCTCATTCGAGACGACCGCGCGTGTGAGAGCTGAAGAGGCCCTGCGGGCGAGCGAGGTTCGTTACAGACGTTTGGTCGAAACTGCATCAGAAGGAATTTGGCAAATCGACTTGGACCTCCGCACGATTGACGTGAATGAACGTCTGGCTTCGATGTTAGGGTATTCTAAAAAGGAGATGGTCGGTCACCACATCCAAGAGTTTACGACACCGGATGAAATGGTGAGCGTTGGAAAGAGGATTGAAAATCGAAAGAAAGGATTATCAGAATCTTACGAAACCCTTCTTATTCGCAAGGATGGTTCAACTCTCTCGGTATGGGTGTCGGCCTCTCCCTTACGCGACGCCCAGGAGAACATTATCGGCTCATTTGCCATGTTCACCGACATTTCCGAACGCAAGCGTGCGGAGGAGGCCCTGCGCCGGAGCGAAGAGCGCCTGAGCATGGCCATCAACTCGGCTGGGTTGTGCACGTGGGACGTTGATTTGGTTACGGGCAAGGCTGTCGTTTCGGATAATCATTTTGAGATGCTCGGCTATCCGTTAACTTCCGATCGGATAATGACCTTTGAGATGTGGGAAAGGCGGGTGCACCCGGATGATCTGCCCAGGGTCTTGGAAGCCATGGACAACGCTCGCCTTGAGCGGTCGTTCTATGCGCCGCAGTACCGGATTATACGGGGCGACAATCGCGAGATCAGATGGATGGAGGATTTTGGCCGGTTCGTCTACAACGAACCGGATGATGCCCAACGACTTATGGGCGTAACTCTCGACATTACCGAGCGCAAAGAAGCAGAAATCCGATTGCGACATGCGGAGGAGGACTTGAACCGGGCCCAGGCGGTGGCCAAGGCCGGAAGTTGGCGACTCGATTTGAAACGTAATCAACTACAGTGGTCGGATGAAGCCTACCGTATTTTCGGGCTGCCAAAAACAACCCCCATGGTTTACGAGTCGTTTCTTGCCGCCGTCCATCCTGAGGACCGTGGGTTTGTCAATCGCAAGTGGGAAGCTGCGATCAAGGGTGAGCCCTACGATGTCGAGCACCGCATATTAGTGGACGGCACGGTCAAATGGGTTCATGAACTGGCGCAAATCGAAGTAGACGAACGGGGGGAATTGGCGGCCGGGTTCGGCACGGTTCAGGATATCACCGAGCGTAAGCAAGCTGAGCAGCAACTGAACGAATACAAAAACCTACTAGAAACCAAAGTCCAGGAACGCACCTCACAGCTTGAAGTGGCATTGGCAGAGCTACAGACGGTTAATGAGGGGTTAAAGAAGCAGATTGCAATTCGGCAAAAAATTGAACAATCCCTCAAAAAAAGAGAATTGGAATTGAATGCGCAAACCATTAATCTTGAGGAAGCCAATACTGCATTAAAAATTTTATTAAAACGCAGGGAGGCAGACAAAGTTGAAATTGAAGACAAGGTGCTGTCGAATATGAATGAATTGGTCATACCGTATTTAGAAAAACTGCAAAAAGGAAAACTAACCGATAAACAACAAGCGTATTTAAATATCCTGAAATCAAATATAGATGACATCATATCCCCATTTGCTCATAGTTTATCTTCAAAATTTTTAAAGCTTACCCCAACAGAAATCCAGGTGACAAATCTGATAAAGCAGGGCAAAACAACAAAAGCGATCGCAGAAATAATGAATTTGGGGTTGAGTACTATATATTTTCATAGGGATAACATTCGGATAAAAGTCGGTATAAAGAATAAGAAGGCCAATCTCAGGACTTATCTGTTGACTATCAAATAATATGGGTATTTTACCCTAAATTTACCCTAAAAAATCCCATCTTGCGCTGCTATAGCAATTTATTTATAATTAAACGCTTGGTATTGATAATCATTATCTATTATAACAGATTGTTTTAACAATATTTTCTTTCATAACCAGGAGGCCTGTAATGGAGAAAAGGTCTAACCCCCGCCTGGGAATTGACACATCAATCGTTTGTAAACGATACAATTCGTTGAACGGCGCGGTGCCAATCGACGGCAATATCAAAAACTGCTGCCCAGCAGGATTTTACGCTGAATTAAAAGAGTATGTTTCAGCGGGAACGATCCTGGTGGTCCAAATGACCGGCAATTCGCAGGGGTACTCGGCGGATGAGGGGGTTCGCTCCATGTCGCTGGCGGAGGTTCGGTGGTCTAAACCAATGTCTGTCGAGGGGGAAGCCTGTTACGCCACAGGGCTAAGGTATCTTAATGCCTATTGAAAGACAGTATCAGCCTGCAACCATCAATATTTTGGTAACAGAGAACCCATAAGCGGAAAACAGAGGATGTCATAAATATAGACCTTGGGGTTTCCAAAAAAAAACGAGGGTTCAATTTAGACCTTAACCCTGTAAAGTTGAAAAAAACAATGGCGTCAAATTTTGAAATAACCATCGATAAAACCTCTGACGGCTTTGGTTTGAAATTGACAGGCGACTTCGACGCCACATCGGCATATGAACTGATATACGCCATAAAGAAATTGCCTGAAAAGGCAAGGCGGCTCGACATTTACACGAATGACCTGAAAAACATAAATCCTTTTGGCTTGGATGTGTTTCACAGGTGTATTAAACTTTCGGGGATTAATTCCGCTAAAATTGTATTCAATGGCAAGTATGCCTTACAGTTATCAAATCCCCGCTTCGCTTCTGAGCAGTCATTTTTAGCCAGGGCCTAATCAGAACCTCAAACCATCCGATTTCCCGGATCGTCTATAAGACTGGCCGCCCTTGGGTTATGTATTAATCGGTGCTATATGTTGAAAATATCACGCTAAAAGAAACTCCTTATAATGCTGCTATAGTGAAATCCAAGTGGGCAAGAATTCGGTCCAATAAAAGTTACAGATCTCATCAGACCTGACAGTTATTCACAAAAAGGTAATATCCTATTGTCTTTATCCAACATAGGCCAATGCAATGCAAGATTGTGACACTTATTTTTGAAATGTAATCTTATTGATAGAATATGCGTGAAAAGGGATCTCAGAAATCAGGCATGAAAACAAAAAGTTAGAAAGGATGACCCCGTGAACATTTATGTTGGCAACTTATCGTATCAAATGACCGAAGGAGATTTGAAGGTCGAATTTGAAAAGTTTGGAAAAGTGAGCAAGGCAAGTATCGTTAAAGATAACTTAAATGGAAAATCTAAGGGGTTCGGTTTTGTTGAAATGCCGGATATGGCGGAGGCTGCAATAGCAATAAAAAAATTAGATGGGGTCTCTATGAAAGGCAGAAATTTAAAAGTTAATGAAGCCCGACCGCGAGATAACGACGGTCCCCCAAGGCAAACAAGGCGGGATTAAAATAGATCTTTTTCGGCACATGCCAGATTGCCGGAGGTCAGCCGACCGTCCAAGTGGTGCATAAGCCCCTGTTAACTGCATTCGCAAAATAGAAAGCGGTATTTTGGATGGGGCAGCCCCAATTGTTCTGAATGCATCTCTTCATCCATAATTTTCAACGCAGCTAATTGCTTCAGGGCATTTTTTGAATCCAAATTCATCTCTCTGATCAAAGGATACCTTCATGGCCAATGCACGCCGAAATCCCCGAGTGCTTGTTGTGACTCCCGAGGTCACCTACCTGCCGGACCGCATGGGCAATCTTGCTTCGTTTTTCACCGCCAAGGCCGGTGGCCTGGCCGACGTGTCGGCAGCACTGGTCACTGCGCTCTTTGACCAGGGGGCCGACGTACACGTGGCTCTTCCTGACTACCGGTCCATCTTCAGCGACCGGCTGGTTCCCTTCCTGAAGGAGGAAATCACCAGCATCCAGCGCAAAATGCCCGATGACCGGGTGCACTTGGCCGAAGACCGGGCGTTTTTTTACATCAATCGGGTCTATTCCCAGCACGGAGAGGAGAACGTCAAGCTCGCTTTGGCGTTTCAGCGGGAGGTGGTGAACAACATCCTCCCGCGCGTGCAGCCCGACCTGATCCACTGCAACGACTGGATGACCGGACTCATTCCGGCGGTGGCCCGACGGCTGCGAATTCCCTGTCTGTTCACGATCCACAACATTCACACGGTCAAAACCAGCATGGCCTTCATCGAGGACCGCGGGATCGATGCGGCCAGCTTCTGGCAGCATCTGTACTACATGCACCATGCCCCTTCCTACGAGGCCGCCCGGGATACCAACCCGGTGGACTTTATGACGAGCGGTATCTTTGCCGCGCATTTCGTCAACACCGTGAGCCCCACGTTCCTGCTGGAGATCGTGGACGGCCAACATCCTTTCGTCGAACCGCAGATCCGCGAGCAACTGGTGAATAAGTACGATGCCGGGTGCGGGTTCGGTATCTTGAACGCGCCGGACCCGGCCTTCAATCCCCAGACGGACAAGGACCTTAAACAGAACTACGGGCCCAAAAACCATGCGGCCGCGAAGCGTGAAAACAAACGTTTCCTGCAGCGCAATCTGGGGTTGAGCGAAGACATCAAGGCCCCCATATTCTTCTGGCCGTCGCGGCTCGACCCGGTCCAGAAAGGCTGCCAGCTTTTAGCGGACATTTTTTACCGGGTCTTATCGACGTGGTGGGAGCAGAACCTGCAGGTGGTCTTTGTGGCCAACGGCGAGTACCAGCCCGTCTTCCAGGACATCGTCAACCAGCACAAATTTCACAAACGGGTCGCCATCTGTGATTTCAGCGAACAAATGGAACACCTGGCCTACGCAGCCTCCGATTTCATTCTGATGCCCTCGCGCTTTGAGCCTTGCGGGCTGCCGCAGATGATCGCCCCCATTTATGGTTCGCTGCCGGTGGCCCATGACACCGGGGGTATCCATGATACATTGAGCCACCTGGATTTCTCGGCTAATACCGGCAATGGGTTCCTCTTCAAAACCTTTGACGCATCCGGGCTGTTTTGGGCAATTGAGGAGGCACTGAAATTCTACATGCTGCCAGCCAACACCCGTGCCAAACAGATCAAGCGCATCATGACCGAAAGCGCAGAAAAGTTCACCTATGAACAGTCGGCGCGGCAGTACATTGAACTCTATGAAAAAATGCTGCAGCGGCCGCTGGTGGTGGAAACCCAATCGGTTGAACAACCCGTTGGGGCTTCGGTCGGCAGCGTGCACCAGAATTTGTAATTCCGACTTTTTTCAAGGAAATTTCCTTGGAGACCGCAGGCCATCTCCAACCGCCTCCGGCCTGTTGATAAACCACTCTAATCATAAAAGGAGGATCTCATGGCCGAAAGTGTCTACAAAGTCATCGAACTGGTCGGAACGAGTCCCAAATCGTGGGAGGATGCAGCCAAAACCGCCGTGGAGACCGCATCGAAAAAACTCAAGGACCTGCGCGTCGCCGAAATCACAAAACTCGATCTGAAAATCGAAAAAGGCATGCTAGTGAGCTACCGCGCCAGAGTAAGCTTGTCCTTCAAGTATCAGAAGGGCGACTAAAAGCTCATCAGTAAGCCCAATCTCAGGCCTGATGGCAAGGGGCGCACGCTCTGTTTTCAATTCGCGGAAGCCTTGCCATCGGGCCATATTTTTTATTGTACCCCCACCACGGCAAAGGGGAGCGACCTTGAAGGCATTTCAGAATTTTTACCCGCACGACGTGAGCTGCTGCTGCGGAAGCGGGTTGGTGCTTCAGACCAAGAGCTTCGGAAAATGCTCCTTCAATTAAAACCCGGCATGCAGTACGTATATCGGCGATTAATAGAATCTTCGGGGGATTTCTACGTTTTTGATGGTATTGATCAGGTAATCGCAAAGAAATCGTACTTCAAAAAGTGTGGATATGATCTTGAGTAGGGGCGCACTTGGATAGATTGTGTCTCCGGATTATATCCAACAAAAAATGGTTGCCGCCGTCTTGACGATACTGACAGCGACCCTCACCATATTTGATTTCTGAAAACGTGAAGTTGAATGCCTCAAACACCGGCAATAAGGGGTGGCCCCGGAAACAGCACCACCCCGTTTCATTTCAGGCGCACAGATTCTCAATCCATCTCATGACCTCAGTGTCAGTGATCTTTCCGAGGTAACGTTGGGTCGTCGACAGGTTCGAATGCCGCGGGATTACCTTGCTGACGATTTCGATGGGAACGCCGGATCGGGAGGCGTTGGGGACATCCTCGGTATCTCGGATTATTAGAGATGCTAATCAACCAGCTACAGTCCATGTTTTTTGATGATTTATTGGCCCTTCACCTCAGAATTGGACTACCGTAATTCTGAGAAACTAACCTTTTCATCGTCTATGACGAATCCCTGTCGCTTTGGAAAAACAACTAAACTGTTACCCCCTCCTGGCCGATTTGACATGATCATACCGCCGTCCTTCTGAAGCGATGTATGATGCATTTGGGGAAGCTTGCC
>JAUQXK010000138.1 GCA_030834695.1 Desulfobacterales bacterium | reverse complement strand
ACTTTGCTTGTTGAATTTATTGAGTTGGACCCTTTGCAACTTGGCTCTGCAGTTTGGATTGCTAGCACTCAATCTCTAAGGCAGCTATAGCATCTACCATCTGCTTCATCACGGCCCCATGGATCGAACCGTCGTCATAACGGGATCTTCCGGTTATTTGGGTTCCGCTCTCTGTGCGGACCTGGATCGCGACCACCGCATCGTGGGGATCGACCGGAGGCCGCCCTCCCCTGCCCTCCGGCAGGCCGCGCCGCGGGCTGCCTGGGAGGGCGTTGACATCTCCAGTGCCGAAGCCGTTTCGAATGCGTTCCAGCGCATCGCTCACTCCTGCGGAGGAATCGATTTCGTCATCCACTTCGCGGTCTATTACCATTACGGCCGCGGCTGGCGCCGGGAGTACGATCTCCACAACATCCAGGGCACCCGTCACGTCATCGATGCCGCTTGCCGCACGGGGGCCGGCCGGATCATCTTCGCCGCGAGCATCGCTGCTCTCCTGCCCCCGCCGCCGGGCGAGGCTCTGACCGAGATCGCCGGCGACATGGCGGATTTCCCGTACTGCCGGAGCAAGGCCGCCGGCGAGCGGCTGTGTGCGCAGCGGCTCGACGAGCTGCCGGCCGTGGTGATGCGGATCGGCGGGGTCTTCAGCGACTGGTGCGAGCTGCCTCCGCTCTACAGCCTGATCCGCCTGTGGAGCCGCCGGGGACCCATCGGGCGCTGTGTCCCCGGCCGCGGCCAAACCGGCTTCCCCTACATTCACCGCGACGAGTTGGTGCGCTTCGTCCGGCGCGTCATCGAGAAAGATCACACCATGGGCCGCCACGAGGTTCTGTTCGCCTCCGAAGACGGTTGCACCTGCCATGAAAACCTGTTCCCGCCGATCCGCCGGCTGGGCGGGCAACGCGCCTCCGGCCGACCCATCCACGTGCCTCCTTTGCTGGCCGCCCTGTTTCTTTTCCTGAAGCTTGTCGCCAACGGCCTGCTCTTTCGCCAAACCTATGAGCAGCCTTGGATGCTGACCTATGCCGACCGGCCCTTACGCGTCGACACCAGTCGCACGCGGCAAAAACTGGACTGGAGGCCGAGGGATGAATACTGCATTTTGAACCGGCTGCCGGTGCTGATGGCCAACTTCCAAAACCACCGTCGGTATTGGAAAGCCCGGAACGTTCGGCGCAACGAGGGGAACTATCAGTTCGAACCGTAGGAGCGATGCCTGCCATGATGCCGGTCCTCTTCATCGGTCACGGCCACCCGCTGAACGCCATCCAGCGCAACGAATTCACAACAGCGCTGAACCAGGCCGCGGCGGACCTGCCGCGGCCCGATGCCATCCTCGTCGTGTCGGCGCACTGGCTCAGCCGCAACGACGTTGCCGTGTCTGCCGCGGAACGGCCCGAAACGATCTATGACTTCGGACCCTTTCACCCCGATCTCCTCCGCATCACCTATTCTGCGCCGGGAGCCCCCCGACAGGCAGACCGTGTCGCCGATCTCGTAACGGCTCCAGCCGTTCGGGTCGATCGCCGGCGGGGCCTGGACCACGGCGCCTGGACGGTTTTGCTGCACCTGTTCCCGACGGCTGACATACCTGTTTTTCAAATAAGTATCGATGTGGCGCAGCCGCCGCGATTTCACTACGATCTGGCCCGCCGGCTGCTGCCCTTGCGGTCGGAGGGCGTCATGATCGTCGGCAGCGGCAACATCGTACACAACCTTCGACGAATCGACTGGGAGGACGTAAACGCTCCCACGGAGGATTGGGCCAGGGCCTTCGACGAGACCGTCAAGGACCTCGTCCTGACGAGCCGCCACCAGGACCTGATCGAATACGGCCGGCTGGAGTTTGCTGAGGCAGCCGTGCCGACGAGCGACCATTACCTGCCGCTGCTTTACAGCATCAGCCTGCAACAGCCTGGGGAATTCGCCGAGTTCTTTTACGAAGGCTTTCAATACGCCAACATCAGCATGCGCTGTTTCCGTATCGGGTGAGAGGGAGGGGCATGGCGCCCCGCGCGATCCAGCCCGGCATAGGAGATGCGCTCTGGGTAAATGGGCGTTCAGCCGCAGTTGTTTCCACGGCAGGTTGACGATCCCGCCTAAAGACAGCCTCACCACAGTAGCTACAATGCAATCACAATTTTAATTGACACAAGCATTGCTGTTGAATTAATTAACAAGCTCGCAAATTATGAATGGACGTCAGCAGACGCTATCACACCCCAACCCGACACCACGCAGAGGAGGGAACGATGAGAAAAAGGCAAGTCGTTTTTTCGATTCTGGCGGCAGCGTTCATCGCATTTCTGCTTTTCGCAACGCCCGGGCCGGCTCCGGCGGCGGACCCCGTCAAGCTCAATTATTCCATATTCTTCCCGGCGCCGCACAAGAACACGGTGCTGGCCACCGAATGGGCCCAGGAAATTGAGAAGCGCACCAACGGCGCCCTCAAGATCACCATGTTCCCAGGCGGCACGCTGACGCCGGCCGACAAGTGCTACGATGGCGTCGTGAAGGGCATCTCCGATATCGGCATGTCCGTGCTCGGCTATACCCGCGGCCGGTTCCCGCTGTCCGAGGTCATCGACCTGCCGCTCGGGTACAAGAACGGCCTGGCGGCCACCAAGCTCATCAATGCGTATTACCAGAAGTTCAAACCCCAGGAGTTCAACGACGTCCAGGTCATGTATTTCCACGCCCACGGCCCAGGCATCCTGCACACCAAGAAGCCGGTCAGCAACCTCGACGACCTGAAGGGCATGAAGATCGTCTGTCACGGCCTCTCCGCAAAGGTGGTGGGCGCTTTAGGCGCAATTCCAGTGGCCATGCCCATGCCCGAACGCTATGATGCGCTTCAAAAAGGCGTGGCCGAAGGCGGGGTGAACCCGATCGAGTCCCTGAAAGGCTGGAAGCTCGGCGAGGTCATCAAATCCACCACGGAGAACTTCGGCTCCGCCTACTCCACCGGCTTCTTCGTCGTCATGAACAAGGACAAGTGGAAATCCCTGCCTCCGGATGTCCAGAAGGTCGTCGAAGCCGTCAACCTGGAATGGATCGAAAAGACCGGCAAAGGCTGGGACGATATCGACAAGGAAGGCAAGGAATTCACTTTGTCCAAGGGCAACCAGGTGATCGCCCTGTCCAAGGAGGAAGACGAGAAATGGGCTAAGCTGGTCCGGCCCATCCTTGACGAATACGTGGCCAATATGAAGACCAAGAACCTTCCGGGGGACGAGGCTGTCAAGTTCTGCCTGGAAGAGCTGAAGAAATTCCAATAGCCGATGGGATGGGGAAAGGGTCATCGCACCCTTTCCCCGCTTTCGTCGCCACCAACGGCTGGAGCGGAAAGGAGCGCAGTCCGTGGAGCGTCTGCTGAACGGCGTCGGCCGGCTGAGCCGCTGGATCAACGTCATCGCCGGCCTGGCCATTACCTTCATCATGCTTTTGACGGTCCTCGACGTCATCCTGCGGTACTTCCGCAGGCCGATCGTCGGGACTTATGAGCTGGTGGCCTTTTCCGGGGCCGTGGTGGTGGGCTTTGCCATTCCCCTGACCTCGTGGATGCGCGGGCATATCTATGTCGACTTTTTCACCGCCAAGCTGCCCAAAACACTCCGCTCCATTTTTAACCTGATCACCCGCGGCATGGGGATCGCGCTGTTTCTACTGATCGGATGGAACCTGATCAAGGTGGGAATGGATCTGCAGCAATCCGGGGAGGTATCGTTGACTTTGCAGCTGCCGTTTTATCCTGTCGCCTACGGCGTCGCCGTCTCCTGTTTCGTTCAGTGCCTCGTTCTGCTGGTGGATATGGTCAAGATCACCCGGGGGCAGTATGAGTGAAGTCACGGCGGGGTTGGTCGGCCTGGCAACGGTCCTGCTTCTGTTCCTGACCGGAATCGAGCTGGGATTCGCCATGGCGCTGGTGGGGTTTCTGGGGTTCAGCTACATCGTTTCATGGAAAGCCGGGCTGAACCTGCTGGCCAAGGATTTTTTCGATGTTCTGTCATCCTACGGGTTCACGGTCATTCCACTTTTCATTCTAATGGGGCAGATCGCCTTCAACGCCGGCATCGCCAAGCGGCTGTACGCGGCGGCTTATAAGTTTGTCGGCCACATCCCCGGCGGTCTGGCCATGGCCACCGTGGCCGGGGCCACAGCGTTCAAGGCCATCTGCGGGTCATCACCGGCAACGGCCGCCACCTTCGCCAGCGTCGCCGTTCCGGAAATGGACCATTACGGTTACGACAAGAAGCTTTCCACCGGTATCGTGGCCACGGTGGGCACCCTGGGCATCCTCATACCGCCGAGCGTAACGCTGATCGTCTTCGGCATCATCACGGAGCAGTCGATCGGGAAGCTGTTTCTGGCGGGGCTCGTGCCGGGGCTGATCGTCGCCCTTTTCTTCATCTGCATCATCTACGGCTGGTGCCGGATCAACCCGGCCCTGGGCCCGAAGGGCCAACGGTCGACCTGGAAGGAACGCCTGGCCGCGCTGCCCGAGGTGCTCTGGATCCTGGTTATCTTCCTGCTCGTGATCGGGGGGCTGATGCAGGGTTTTTTCACTCCCACCGAAGCCGGAAGCGTCGGCACGTTCGCCGTGCTGCTTTTATCCATCCTCAAGCGCGATCTGAATTTCAGGGGTTATGTCAAGTCGGTCGCCGAATCCCTGCGCACGGCCTGCATGGTGCTGATGCTGATCGCCGGCTCGGTCATTCTGGGGCATTTTCTGGCGGTAACCAAGATTCCCATGATCACGGCCGACTGGGTGGTGTCCCTGCCCTTCAACCGCTACATCATCATGGTCATCATCTCGGTCATTTATTTGCTGGGTGGGTCGTTTATCGACGACCTGGCGTTCATGGTCCTGGCCACGCCCATCTTCTACCCGGTCATCATCAAGCTGGGGTTCAACCCGATGTGGTTCGGGATGATCATCGCCCTGACCGTCATGGTGGGCGTCGTGATCCCTCCCGTGGCCATCAACGTGTTCGTGGTGAAGAACATCACCAAGGTGCCGTTCAACGTCATCTACAGCGGTGTTTATCCGTTTCTGCTCAGCCTGCTGTTCTGCGCCATTCTGCTGTTCCTGTTTCCCGCGATCTGCACGTTCCTGCCGGATCTTTTGATGAAATAAAATCCCGCCCGGCTGCGCGGGGCGGGATTTTCATATTTTTAATTTTGATGACCTTGTAACGCGTCGTCACTCCGGCGAAAGCCGGAGTCCATGAATTCGGCCCATCCTTAAAAATACATGATTCCGGCTTTCGCCGGAATGACAAAAAACAGCATTTTCAGACTTTTTGCGAGTTCATCAATTTTCACCCCAACAAATAAATTTCGCCCGACCACGCGGGGCGGAATTTATTTGGACCACTCCTTCCAGTCCAGCCCGGTCTTCTGCTCCCAGTCCGAAACGAAGCGGTCGTTGAAAAAGCCGTGCAGTTTCTGCAGGAGCCGCTTCCAGCCGGTCGCGTAGTCGTACTTGAGCACGTCTTCCAGAAAAGGCACGATGTCGGCCAGCTTCTCTTTCGGCAGGAAAGCGTAGGCTTTCATGTCGTAGGATCGCTTGAGCGCTTCGGGCGTCAGCGCGTGAGCGGTCAACATGGCCACCCTGAAATGACGCCGGACGGCCACCTCCAGCAGATCGAAGCCGCGCACCCCCATGATGTCCAGGACCACCAGATCGTAGGAGTTGCCCTCCAGCAGCGCAACGGCGTCCTCATAGCCCCCGGCCTTGTCGATCCGGCACCGGGGCGCATCGGCCAGCACGAGCTCCTCAAGGGATTCCAGGACATCCGGCTCGTCGTCGACGATCAGCAGCCGTTTGTCGTTCAGAATCGACTCAGCCATGGCTTAGATCCCTCCTTCAGGCCGTACAGCAAATCTGCCGGCGCTACTGCCCCGGCAATAAAATAGCCAAATCGGATAGGCCGCTCATCGGCTCAAATTGCACCTGTCTGCTTCCCGGAAGAATAATGGTGCCGGGATGGTGCCGGGCTGCCATCCATGACGTCGGAGACATTGATTTCAAGCATCTTGAGGCTCGCCAGGATTCGCTCCGCATTTCGGGCGACCGCCGGGAAGTCCTCTCCCAGCCGTTTGAGCTCCTCGACGGCCTGGCGGGCGCGCCGGATGCTCTGGTTCAGGCCTTCCATGTCGATGGGATTCATGTTCATTCCGTTTTTTTGCCGCGCAAGTCTTTGAACCGTTTGGCCTTGACCTCGTACCGCGGCAGGGTGCCGCAGCCGCATATTTCGAGTTCGTAGCGCAAATTGGTTTTCAGGCGCAACTGGTCCTCCAGCTCGGACTGGATCCAGGTGCATTGGTTCTGGGCCTCCGGCAGGATTTCGACCCGCAGACGGATGGTCTCGGAATGGCCGGTCTTATCCACGACCACCTCATATTCATCCCCCAGCCCCTTGATGCCGCGGACCACTTCTTCGATGGCGGACGGCGCCAGCAGCACGCCCTTCACTTTGGTGATGTCGTCCGCCCGGCCCACCACTCCGCCCCGGATGACCCGGAACGACCGGCCGCACGGACAGGACTCGGCAGCCCATTCGATCACGTCCTTGGAGTCGAAGCGCACACAGGGCTGAGCCTGGCGATCGAAGGCGGTGATGACCATCTTGCCCCGGCGGCCCGGCTCCTCGATGACCCGGCCGGTCTCCGGATCGACGATTTCCACGAGGAACATGGCCTCGTTGACATGCAGCCCGCCGGGCTGCGCCGTGCATTCATAGGACCACGCGCCGATCTCCGTGGCGCCCGCATGGTCGTACACGCGGGCGCCCCAGGCATCCTCCAAGCGCCGCTTGGTGCTGGGGATGCTGGCCCCGCATTCGCCGGCGCAGGTGATCTTGTTGACGGTCAACCGCGCCGGGTCGATGTCCATCTTCAAACGCGCCGTCTCCGCCATGCCCAGCAGGTAGGTCGGCGTGCCCATCATGGCGGTGGCCCGGAGTTCCTGAACCTTCAGGATGCGGGCCTTGGTGTCCAGAACCCCGCCCGGCACCACCTCGCAGCCGATTTTCTCGGCGGCGTAATGGCCGGCCCAGAAAGCGACGAACACGTTGTAGCCGAACGGAATGAAGACCCGATCGCTCGGCCGGTAGCCTTGCGCCCAGAGGATGTAGGACCAGCACTCGGCCCACCATTCCCAGTCCTGCCACGTGTCCGGCTGGTAGACGGGCTGGCCGGTGGTGCCGCTGGTCTGGCGGAAAACCGTGACCTCATCCAGCGGCACGCACAATGCGTCCCCGTATGGAAAGGGATCCTTTCTCTGGATGTCGCGCATCATGGCTTTTTCGACGGTGGGAACGCGCCGGATATCGTCGAAGGTTCGAATGTCCCCGGGTGAGAGACCGGCCGCCTCGTAAAGCGACCGGTGAAACTTCGAATGGGTGTAGGCCCAGTGAAAAATGCGCTGGAATTTTTTCAGCTGAAGCTCCCGCAGCTTTTCCCTGGACAACGTTTCAAGAACGGGATTCCAATAAGGCTGATCGTAATTCATGACCGTCCCTCAATCCGTACGATAGGCGGGTGGTGAACCCATGTACCTGAGAATGCGCTAAAAATCAATACGGATTGGACGGGTGGGTTGACGAAACGCCCTCCCCTTGTTTATTCTATGCGGTAAAAAGAGGTGCGCGCTCATGGCCATCCGAAAAACCCAAACGCCAGAAGCCATCATCGCTGCAGCCCGGCGCGAACGGGCGCTCAAGGAAACCACCTACCGGGAACGCGCCCTAAAACTTTTCCCGCATGTCTGCGCCCGATGCGGCCGGGAGCTTTCCGGCAAACGGCTGCGCGAGTTGACGGTCCACCACAAGGACCACGACCACGGCCACAACCCGCCCGACGGCAGCAATTGGGAGCTGTTGTGCATTTACTGCCACGACAACGAACATGCCCGCGATCAGGTGGCGGAATGGTACACCGGTGAGGCGCCGGCGCAGGCGGAACGACCGGCGGCGATGGACAGCCCGTTCGCGAAACTGGGCGATCTGCTGAAGGGAAAACCGTAGAAAATGATTGTCACCGGGTGCTCAAGCCTGTATGAACTGAAATGACGCCATGAAACGAACTCGCATGCCATTAAAACCCGACGAAGCTGTGCGCAAGGTGGGTCTCTACGTCAAGAATGACGCGCGCGCGGTTGAAAAGGCCGAAGAGTTTGCGGATTGGCTGAGGGCCCGACAGATCGAAGTGATCTTTAGAATCGGCCCGGCCCCGTTGCGTCGAAGCTCCGGGACCGGCCCCGCCAAACCGCCGAAAGACCTTTTCGGTGCATTCGTTCTCGGCGGCGATGGGACCTTTCTGAGCGCGGTGCACTGGGTCGGCGATCGCGAGATCCCGCTGCTCGGCGTCAAGTTCGGCGACCTCGGGTTTCTGGCCGAGATTGCGGAGGAAAACCTCTTTGAAGCGGCCGATCGGGTTTTGAAGGGGGAATTCAAGATATCGCCCCGCATGCGCCTGGATGTCCAGGTCACGCGCAAGGGCAAGGCGCTGGTCCGCGAAACCGTCCTGAACGACATCGTGATCAACCGGGGGGCGCTGGCCCGTCTGGCGAACGTCATCACCCATATCAACGGCCACTATCTCACCACGTTCCGCGCGGACGGCCTGATCATCGCAACCCCCACCGGCTCGACGGCCTACTCCCTCGCCGCCGGAGGGCCGGTGGTCCATCCGAAGGTCCCTGGCTTTATCATCACCCCCATCTGTCCTTTCACGCTGACCAACCGACCGCTCATCGTGCCCGACGAGGTGGAAATCACCCTACGGCTGGACAAGGGCTCATCGGACATTGTTCTGACCCTGGACGGGCAGACCGGCCTGAACCTCACGGACAAAGACGTGATAACGGTACGCCGAAGTGATCATCCTCTCAACCTGATCCTGCTGCCGGATCGGCATTACTTCGACGTTCTTAAGGCCAAGCTCAGATGGAGCGGTGGCAGAGTGTAGCCGCCGGTTGCAAGGCTGGGTTACATGGCAGCCCAGCGCCGATCCATTGAGCGAAGCCCCCGAACCCGGAGAAACCCATGAAATACCTGTCCGCTCTTCTAATGGCCGCCATGATGATTTCATGCGCTTCGCAACCGCCTGCGCCTCCCGCGAGCGCACCGATCCTCTCGACCGAACAGATGGACCCGGGGCCGTTTCCCCAGGACTATGAGATTCGGATCATCTCCTGGCTGCGGATGAATGCGGATGATCCGGACAGCGTCAAGGTATTGTCCATCGCCACGCCCCAGCCGAAAACCGCCGAGGTGGAGGTACCGGACAAGAACCTTCGGCAGGGGGAAGCGGTCTGGGAGTCGATGGTGATCACCCAGGGCTTTCGCGGGGATCCGGCCGGGCCCGCCTATCACCGGTTTTATTTCAAAGACGGCGTCATTCGATCGGTCGATTTGAAGTAAAACCGATCGAGCCGCACCACCCGACCGGCGACCCATCGCCCGGCCCGAGTTCAATTCCGTCCGCTGTCCTTTGGTTTCGAAGACCGTTGCCGGGTGCCGGCGCCAAGGCCGTACCATGCCAAACATGCGGCCTGCAGTGCCAGAAGGATGGCAAAACTGGTTTGATAACCTTGAGGCGCGTAGCGGTCGGCGGCCGTTGCCGGAAACCCGGCGATGACGGCGCCGATGCCCCATTGGGCCGCGAAGGCGCCGATAAAGACGATCACGTTCAGGCCGGTGCTGACCCGACCGGCGAGCTGCGGCGGAAAGCTCATGGCGAGCGCCGGATACGGAATGACCCCGGTCGTGCCGATGAACCCGAACAGCGCCCACAGCAGCGTCGCCCAGCTCACCGGTGCGGCCGTGAGCAGAACCTGGACGATCATGAAAAGAAACATCCCCCACACCGCGGTCGTCATCGGCTGGATGCCCATCCGGGTCAGCCGTTCCGTGATCAAACCGACGATGACGTACCCCGCCGTCATGGCCGCCGACGCCCAGAAAAGGACAACGGCGATGCCGGCGCGGTCCAGGCCGGCCACGTCCCGCAACCAGGGGCCGGACCATAGGCCGTAAACGGACATGAACGCCACCTGGGAAACGACGGTCAGCGGGGTCACCCGCCAGAACAGAGCACTGCTAAAAACCTGGCCGATGCCCCTGAGTTGGTCTCCCAGCCGGACGGCCGGCGCCGGCTGACGCTTCTCCGGCACCACCCAGAATATGAACGCCGCCACCGCAGCGCTGGCGGCCGCCAACAGCATGAACACCCCGCGCCAATCCATGTAGCCCAGGGCCCATTCCACCGGCAGCGTCGCCGAAAGCGCCCCGAACCCGCCGGCCGCCAGATGCAGGCCGTTGATGCGCGGCCATTGATGGGCCGGAAACCAGAGCGTGTAGGCCTTGATGGCGGCCATATAACCGGAGGAAACCCCCAACCCGATCAGAGCACGGCCCAGGGTTAAACCGAAGAGGCTGCCGGCGGTGCCAAAAACGAGCGCCCCGGCGGCCGCGAACCCGAGCAGCCCGGCGGCGATGCAGCGCGGCCCGAACCGGTCGAGCAGCACCCCCAAGGGCAGTTGAACGGCGGCAAAAGAGATGAAATAAGCGGATGTCAGCAGCCCCAGATCGGCCGGGCCGATCTGCAGGTCGGCCGCCAGGTTGGGCGCGATGACGGCGTTGACCACCCGGAACAGGTAGGACAGGAAGTAGGCGAGCGCGAAGGGGATGAGCACCCGCAACAACGTTGACTTCAAAGCCGTCATATCTTGAGCACATCCGGTTGGAAGGCGAGTGTGGCAAAATGGTCTTCGACGGTTTCGGCCCGCCGAATCAACTCCACCGACCCGTCGCTGCACAGCAGCAATTCTTGCGGCCGCAGCTTGCCGTTGTAAGTGAACCCCATGGCATGGCCGTGGGCGCCGGTGTCGTGGATCACCAGCAGGTCGCCGTCTGCAATCGGCGGCAGCTCGCGCTGGATGGCGAACTTGTCATTGTTTTCGCACAACGAACCCACCACGTCCACCGGCCCGGCCGCTTTCTGACCCAGCTTTTTGGGAACCGTAATGTGGTGATAGGCGCCGTACATGCCCGGGCGCATGAGGGCCGACATGCAGGCGTCGACACCGATGTAGGTCCGGTAGATGTCCTTGCGGTTGATCGCCGTGACGACCAGCGCGCCGTGAGGGCCGGTCATGTAACGGCCGCTCTCCATATAGAGCCGCGGCGCATAGCCGTGCTGGGCCCTGAAGCGAAGGAACAGCTCCGTGACCTCGGACCCCAATGCGGCCAGATCGAGCGGCTCGTCCGCCGGCCGGTAGGGAATGCCCAGCCCGCCGCCCATGTTCATAAACTCGAAGCGGATGTTGAGCTCCCGCGACACCCATTCGATCAGCTCGAACAGCATCGCCACGGTCTGCACCATGAACCCGTAGTTGCGTTCGTTGGACACCACCATGGTGTGGATCCCGAAGCGCGCGGCGCCGCGGTCGATCGCCAGACGGTAGGCCGCGGCGACCTGTTCGTGGGCCAGACCGTATTTGGCCTCCACGGGGTTGCCGATGATGGCGTTGCCCGTGCGGCGCGGGCCGGGGTTGTAGCGGAAGCAGATCCGTTCCGGGAACTTCGGAACCTTCGGCACCAGACTGATGTCGTCCAGGTTGAGGATGCACCCGCCGTCGCTCGCCGCCGCTTCGAACTCGCGCCGGTCCGTGTTGTTGGAGGTGAACATGAGGTCCTCGCCGCGCGCCCCGATGCGACGGCCGAGCATCAGCTCGGGCGCCGAGCTGCAGTCGAAACCGAATCCCATCGCGCGCATAATAGATAGAATGCGCGGGTTGGGAAGCGCCTTCACGGCAAAGTACTCCCGGAAGCCCGGCACCTGAGCGAAAGCGTTCTTCAGGGCTTCCCCCGTCTGGCGGATGCCGGCTTCGTCATAGATGTGGAACGGGGTACCGAAATGGGCGACCACCTGATCGAGGATGGGATAGAGCCGCCTTTCGAAATCAACGGACATCGGCATGTTTCACGTTCTCCTTTTCTTCGGTTTCTGGATGGCGGAATCATCCAGCGGAATGCGGGCTGTTTCTTTGTAGGTATGCAACGCAATCACGGTGCGGGTGGACCGGACCTGAGGCAGGGCCGCGATCCTCTCCCGGCGCACCCGCTCGAGCTGAGCCGTGTCGGCCACTCTGACCTTGGCCAAAAAACAATCTTCACCAGCAACGTAGTGGATCTCCTGAACATCCGGAATGGCCGCCAGGGCCTTGCCCAAACCGGATGGGTCGCTGCCCGGCTGCAGGTGAATAAAAACGAACGCCACCAGACCGCGGTCGAAGCGGGTGGGATTCAGGCGGACCTCATACCCGGCGATGATCCCCTGCTTCTCGAGCTTGCGCACTCGCTCCAGCACGCCCGACGGCGCCATCCCCACCTGGCGGGCCACTTCGATGTTCGGCACCCTGGCCTTCTCCTGGAGGATCTTTAAAATTTTAAAACTAATTTCATCCATGTGGCCGCCGCTGTAAAATTAAAGTTTTAGTTAATTTTTGCGTTAATTATTTTGAAAATTAATTTATGTCAAGATAATAATTCACGTAATTATAAAATATTTTGAATAAATGGCTGGGGCCATATGCCCCCTCCAATTACGAAAATGCCGGTCTGATACACCCGGTCCGCACGCAGTCCGTCCATCGCGAACGCCGATTCGGCGTTGCACCCTTCCTTGACACCTCAGCCCCTGCCATCTATACTCGTTTCTCTTATTTTCATGCGTCCTTCTCCTCGCGGCAGCCGTGACACCCGCAGGCGCGCTTGAAGCGTGGTCCTGCACTCAGATGGATGGGTTTGGGATGGGGTCTATGAAGCTATGCGATATTGTGCAAGAACTTGATGCAACGACGTTGAACGGAGAAGACCGGCTGAACAGTGAAATCACGCGCTGTGGCGCCAGCGATCTGATGAGCGATGTGCTGGCCCGGCCGACCGACGGCACCCTGCTCATGACCGGCCTGACAACCATCCAGACGATTCGGACGGCCAAGATCGCCGGTGTCGTGGCCGTCGTTTTTGTCCGGGGGAAACGGCCGCCGCCGGAGGTGCTTACGGTGGCCCGGACCGAAGACATGCCGCTTTTTTCAAGCCCCTATTCGATGTTTGTTTGTTGCGGCAGGCTGCATGCCCGCGGCCTTACGGGGCTTGACGGACGACGGTAACCCTGCTGCGCTGACCGCAGCAGCACCCCCTCCAGCCTTTGCGCGGAGGCTGCGTTCCCTTGCAAATCCATGGCCAGTCTCAAAAAATTTTTTTTCATAAAAGCACGCGACTTTGTCCACGCCGGCGAAGCGTCCATCCACATCCAGAGCCTGCTCAAATCGATGCATTGGGACCCCGTCCTGATCCGGCGGGTCGCAATCTGCAGCTACGAAGGCGAGATGAACGTGGTGATTCATGGAGGCGACGGCGTGCTGAACCTGAGCATCGAAAACGACCGTCTGATCATCGAAATCATCGATGATGGGCCGGGCATTCAAGATATTTCCCTGGCGATGCAACCCGGTTACTCCACCGCCTCGGATGAAGCGCGCGAAATGGGCTTCGGTGCCGGCATGGGGCTGCCGAACATGAAGAAGAACGCAGACGACATCCAGATCGAATCCGAACCGGGCATCCGAACGCGCGCCAGCATGACGTTTCTTCTGGAGTCGCCCAAAGAGACACCATGAGACCCGAATACACGACCTGTTACGTCCGTTTCCACGAGGAGCGCTGCACGGGATGCGCCGAATGCCTCAAGGTTTGCCCGACCCGGGCGATCCGCATCCGCAACCGCACATCGATTCGCCTGGTGGACCTGTGCATCGGCTGCGGCGCCTGCATCCGTGCGTGTGCGGCCGGCGCCATCAGCGCCGCCACCCGCCCGCCGCAGCAGATCGGCAACGGCCATGTGGCCATCGCACTCGTATCACCGGTGCTTTATGCCCAGTTTCCCACAGCCATGCCGAAGGACGTTCTGCTGGGGCTTCGCCACATGGGCTTCCGGCATACGATCGACATGTCCATCTTCCTGGAAATGTTTCAATTCGCCGCCGCCGAATTCATCCGGCGCAACCGGGAGACCGGGGAGGCGCCATGGCCGCTCATCTCGCCGGTGTGCCCGGCCGTGGTGCGGCTCATCGCCTTCCAGTTTCCTGCCCTGCTGGCGCATGTGCTGCCGGTGCTGCGGCCGGTGGCCTTGATGGCGCGCGAGGTGAAAGAACGCATCATCCCATCGTACGAGGCCCAGGGCCGGCAGGTGGCCCTTTATTACCTCAACCCCTGCCCGACCATGGAGCAGGAGCGCTTCGGCCCGGACGGCACCCCGCTGAGGCATCCGGAGATATCGATCGGCATCAACGACCTCTACCCCGATCTGAATCAGCGCATCGACACGATTCTGACCGAAGTGCCGCCTTTTTCAGAAACGCATTTCGAGTATGAAACCTGCGCCACCGCCAATGCCGCCCTGGTCGCCATGTCCGGCGGAGAAATTGCGAGCATGCGGATCGAAAAATCCATGGCCGTGCACGGATTGAGGGATACCGTCGCGTACCTCCAAAAAATCGAAATGGGGCTTTTCCAGGAGGTGGAGTATTTCGAGTTTCGCACCTGTCGCGAAGGCTGTCTCGGGGGCGTGCTGAGCGCCGTGGACAAGTACATGGCACGGAGCAATGTCCAGCGCATGCTGCATCTGCATGGCCTGGGCCGGCGGGTCCCCGGCAACACCATCCTGCGCCTCTACGACAAGGGCCGGTTCAAGCCCGACAAAAGCCCGTTGACCTTGACCCGTTTTTTCGGCGACCGCAAACCGGCGCTGTCGCTGGAGCAAATGGTGCGCATCGAAAAGATCCTGGACACCGTGGCCGGCTGGGGCTGCGGGGCCTGCGGCGCCCCCGACTGCCCGACCTTCGCCGAGGACGTCGTCCGGGGCGAGGCGGAACTGGGTGACTGCCAATGGCTCCACCCGTCCAGGCCGTGCATGAAGGCCACGCCGGATGAACCCGGCCGCAGCTCCCCGGAGAGTGGACTATGAAGCCTGAGCCGAGCGATGGCCTTTACGTCCGCTTCCACGAGGAACGTTGTACCGGCTGCGCCGAGTGCCTGAAGGTCTGCCCCACCAACGCCATCCGCATCCGCCGGCAGAAGTCGGTCCGCTTCGTCGACCAGTGCATCGGATGCGCCGCCTGCCTGCGCGTCTGCCCGGCCGGCGCCGTGAGCTCCACCACGCAGCTGCCGGAGTCCATCGGCCGCGATCACGTGGCCATCGCCCTGGTCTCTCCGGTCTTGTATGCCCAGTTTCCCAGCATCATGCCCGGCGGGGTCCTGATGGCGCTCCGCCAGACGGGGTTTCAGCACACGGTCGACATGTCGTTTTTCTTTGAAATGTTCGAATTTGCGGCGGCGGAGTTTGTCCGCCGCAACCGAACCACGCGCGAAGCCCCCTGGCCGCTCATCTCTCCGATCTGCCCGGTGGTGGTGCGCCTCATCGCCTTTCAGTTTCCGAGCTTGCTGCCCCACATTCTGCCGGTGCTCCGGCCGGTGGGGCTGATGACCCGCGAGCTCAGGGAGCGCATCATCCCCGACTACGAGAACCAGAAACAGCGGGTCGTGTTCTATTACATCAACCCCTGCCCGACCCTGAGTGCATCGACCTTTGGTATCGATCCCCACCGCCCCGGCCCCATGGAAGTCGCCGTCGGGATCAACGACATTTATCCGATCCTGAAGCCCCAGGTGGAAAAGGTCCTCGCATCGGACCGGATACCGTTTTCATGGACGCGCTTCGGATTCGAGACCTGCTCCACCGCCGATGCCGCTTTTGCCGCCATGTCCGGCGGCGAAATCACGCGGATGGAAATCGACAATTCGCTGGCCGTGCACGGTTTGAAGGAGACCGTCGATTATCTTAACAAAATCGAAATGGGTCTTCTCAAGGACGTAGAGTACATCGAGTTCCGCACCTGCCGGGAGGCCTGCCTGGGAGGGGCCCTGGCGGTCGTCGACAAGTATATCGCCAAACGGCATGTTCAGAAGATGGTCGCCACCTTCGGCATGGGCCGGAGGCTGCCGAAGGATTCCCTTTTGCGCCAATATGAGCAGGGGAAGTTCAAGCTCGAAAAAAGCCCGGAGGTGCTGCGCCGGTTCTTCAGCTCGCGCAAGCCGACCCTTTCGCTGGCCGACGCCGCGCGGGTCGAGCAACTGGTGGCCGAACTCGGAAATCACAACTGCGGGGCCTGCGGAGCTCCCGACTGCCGTACTTTCGCCGAAGACGTCATTCACGGCCAAGCGGAGCTCAAGGATTGCGTCTGGATGTACGTGCGGAGTCTGAAACGTGGACGGACCGAGACGGACGCCGATTCTGGAAAGGAGCACGGATGAGAGTCAGAGAGCTCGTCGAAGGATTCAACCTGAAGCCGATCGCGGGGGAGCAGGGACTGGATCGCGAGGTCAAGGGCGGATATTGCGGCGACCTGCTGAGCGACGTCATGGCGAAGGCACCGGTCGGATGCATCTGGCTGACAGTCCAGGGCCATCTGAACATCGTGGCCGTGGCGGTTTTGAGGGAGATGGCCGCCATCGTCATTACCGGGGGCCGGGAACCGGACGTGGAAACCGTCCAGAAGGCCAGCCAGGAGCAGCTACCGGTTCTTACCTGGCCGCATTCCTCCTTCGAGCTGGCCGGACGGCTCTACGCCCTCGGTGTCGGGGCCGCCCCGACGCCATAGCCCCATCTGCCCATGTCTGCCGGGGAACTCGATGTGCTGAGGGAATTCAGGGCCGATCTGCATATTCATACCTGTCTGTCCCCCTGCGGGGATTGGGAGATGAGCCCCCGCAACGTCATTCAGAGCTGCCGGGATGCCGCGCTGGATCTGATCGCGATCTGCGACCACAACACCAGCGAAAACGCCGGCGCCGTCCTGCGCGAAGGCGGACGGCACGGGATCTGCGTCCTGCCCGGTCTCGAAGTCTGCTCCAAGGAAGAAGTC
The DNA here is from genome assembly GCA_030834695.1 of Desulfobacterales bacterium. Classification (GTDB taxonomy): domain Bacteria; phylum Desulfobacterota; class Desulfobacteria; order Desulfobacterales; family SpSt-501; genus SpSt-501. The sequence goes on along the minus strand of JAUQXK010000138.1, from coordinate 28,097 downwards.
CACATCCTGGCGGTCTTCGGAGAATTGGAGCACGCCCTGGCCATGCAGGAATGGGTCTATGCCGGTCTGGAGGGGCAGAATCAGCCCGAGGTCTTCGGCTATCAGATCGTGGCCAACGAAGACAATGAGGTGCTGGGGGAAAACCCGCGGCTGCTGATCGGCGCCACGCGGCACGGATTGGGCGACATCGTGCGCCAAACCCATGCGCTGAACGGGCTCAGCCTGAGTTCCCACGTGGACCGCCCCGTCAATGGGATCATCAACCAGCTCGGCTTCATCCCCCCGGACCTCATGCTCGACGGCGTCGAAATCTCCTACCGCATCGCCCTGCCTCAGGCGCGCACGGCCCTGCCCGAAATCGGAGACCGGCCCTGCATCGCCTCCTCGGACGCCCATTTTCTCAAAGACATCGGCCGCGCGTACACCGTCTTGAGGATGGCGGCGCCGACCATCGCCGAAATCGGCCTGGCCCTTCGCGGCGAACGGGGAAGGAGCATCGTGGCCTAAGTGCGGGAGCTGTCGCTGCATATCCTGGACGTGGTTGAAAACGGAATTACGGCGGGAGCCGACGGCATCGCCATCCGGGTGGAAGAGTCGGTACCCGACGATCGGCTCCAGATCACCGTGCAGGACAACGGCCGGGGCATCCCTGCGGAAAAAATCCGCAGCATCGACGACCCGTTCATCACCACGCGCACCACCCGGCGGGTGGGGCTGGGGCTGTCGCTGCTGGCGGCCGCGGCGCGGCGCTGCGGCGGGGATATCGCGGTGAGCGCGCCGCCGGGCGGGGGCACCGAGGTGACGGCCTTGTTCCGGCGCAGCCACATCGATCGCGCCCCGCTGGGAGACATGGCGGCCACCCTGGGCATGCTGATCCTGGGCAACCCGCATGTTGACTTTGTTTACGTCCACAGGTTAGATCAGAACGAATTTTCGCTGGACACTCGGGATCTCAGGAACCAATTGGAGGACGTTCCCCTGAACGACCCGGCCGTCATCCAGCATATCACCGCATCCATCCGCCGTGCGCTCAGTGACCTGGCCGGCGGCGACATCCACGCAACGACGAGGGAGGACACGCATGGCAAAGATGACCATTGAGGATTTGAAACGTATCAAGGAAACCACCTTGAAGGCAACGTCCCTGCGCCAGGGCGACGCCCGGGTGAAGATCACGGTCCACATGGGCACCTGCGGGATCGCGGCCGGCGCCCGCGAGGTCATGAACGCCCTGATGCAGGAGATGGCCGAGGCCGACCGCCAGGACATCCGCGTCGTAACCTCCGGCTGCATGGGCATGTGCAGCAGCGAACCCAACGTGACCGTCGAGGCCCTGGATTCGGAGCCGATCGTCTACCAGCACATGGACGCCAACCGAATGCGCCAGGTGTTCCGGCGTCACGCTTTGCTCGGCGAGGTCCAGACCGACTTCGCCCTGGCCAAAATGTAGCCCGCCGCACACGGAGCCGCGATGAAGCGCAACGGCAAGCCTTTGCGGCCGATCTGGCTGGACGACGGCGGCCGCACGGTCGGCGTCATCGACCAGCGCCGACTGCCGCACGAGCACATCGTCCGGCATCTGGCGACCGTGGATGAGGCGATTCAGGCCATCCGGGAAATGATCGTCAGAGGGGCCCCTCTCATCGGCGTCACGGGCGCCTACGGCATGTATCTCGCCGCGCGGACGGCAGCGCCCGGGGCCCGGGGGATGGCCGCTCTCGAACACGCGGCGGCGCGCCTGGCGGCGGCGCGGCCCACGGCCGTGAACCTGGCCCGAGCGGTGGATCGCGTCCTGCGGAGGGTTCTATCCGCCCCGGACGAGCGCCAGCGCAGCGACCTGGCGCTGGAGACGGCAGCGGCCATTGCCGAGGAAGAAGTTGAAAACTGCCGCCGGATCGGAGAACACGGACGGCCGCTGATCGAAGCCATCGCCCGGGATCATCCGGGCCGGCCCGTCAATATCCTCACCCACTGCAACGCCGGCTGGCTCGCCTGCGTGGAATACGGCACGGCGACTGCGCCCATTTACGCGGCCGTCGAAGGCGGAGTCGACCTCCACGTGTGGGTGGACGAGACCCGGCCGCTCAACCAGGGCGCCCGCCTGACCGCCTGGGAGCTCGGCCGGTACGGTGTCCGCCACACGGTCATCACCGACAACGCCGGCGGCCACCTCATGCAGCAAGGGCGGGTGGATCTGGTCATCGTCGGCTCCGATCGCACCACGGCCGGCGGCGACGTCGCCAACAAGATCGGCACCTACCTCAAGGCGCTCGCCGCCCGCGACAACGGCATCCCGTTTTATGTGGCCCTGCCGTCCAGCACGTTCGACTGGGATTTGACCGACGGCGTCCGCGAGATCCCCATCGAAGAGCGCGACCCGGACGAGGTCCGCTACGCGGAAGGATGGGACGGCGACGGGCATCGGCGCGTCCGGTTGTGCCCGGAGCAATCGGCTGCCGCCAATTTCGCCTTCGACGTGACGCCGGCCCGGCTGGTTACCGGCCTCATCACCGAGCGAGGCATCTGCCGGGCCACGGCCTCTGAGATCCGCAGGATGTTTCCTGATAAAATTCATCAGCGAGGACTGCGTGTGGTGGACTGAGGACGGAAACCCGCACTCAGTCCTCAGCACGCAGCACTCAGCCCTGGGTTTCATCGCATGCTCACCGACATCGAAAAAAAAATCATCGCCTCCATTCAACAAGACATGCCCATCACGGAGAGGCCCTATCTCCAGATGGCCGGCCGCCTCGGGATTTCCGAGAACACGCTGATGGAAACGCTGCGCCGTCTTTGTGACCGCGGAATCATCCGGCGTTTCGGCGCCACCCTTCGCCACCAACGAACGGGCTACCGGGCCAATGCCATGGCGGCCTGGCGGGTCCCGGAAAACCGCATCGATGAAATCGGCGCCGTGATGGCATCCTTCCGGCAGGTGTCGCACTGTTATCGGCGCAACCCGACACCGCGGTGGCCTTACAATCTTTACACGATGATCCATGCCGACGACGAGGCCGCCTGCCGCGATACGGCCCGCGCGATGGCGCTGGCCGCCGCCGTGGACGACTACGCCCTGCTGTTCAGCCGGGAGGAGCTTAAGAAAACCTCGATGATCTACTTCGCCACGGACGATGACGAATGACGTGCCTCACATTCTCCTCGTCAATCCCTGGATCCATGACTTCGCGGCGTATGACGTTTGGGCCAGACCGCTGGGGCTGCTGAGCCTGGCGGCGATCCTCCGGATGCACGGCTGCCGGGTGTCCTACATCGACTGCCTGGACCGTTTCCATCCGCGGGCGCCGGCGACCGTTCCCCGCGCGCGTTACGGCCGTGGGCCGTACCGCAAGACACGGCTCCCGAAACCTTGTCAGTTTCCGGACGTACCGCGCCACTACGCGCGCTACGGGATCGAGCCGGCCTGGCTCCGCGAAGACCTTCGCGCGATCGGGCGCCCCGACCTCATCCTGGTCACCTCGGCCATGACCTACTGGTACACGGGGGTCCGCGAAACCGTGGCCGCCGTGCGAGAGGTCCTCCCGGAGACGCCGCTGGTACTCGGCGGCATCTATGCGACGCTCTGCCGCGACCACGCCCGCCGAACGTGCGGGGCGGACGAAATTTTTACGGGTTCCGCCGAAGCGGCCGTGTTGGAGTTGGTGGCAGCGCACACCGGCTGGGCGGCCGCACCGCGCTTCCATCCCGACCATCTCGACTCCTATCCGCTCCCGGCCTTCGATCTCCAGCATCAGATCCCTTGCGTGCCGTTGCTGACCACCCGCGGCTGTCCGTTCGCCTGCCCCTATTGCGCGGCGCATCTGCTGGAATCCCGCCGGCTGCGGCGCAGCCCGGAGTCGGTCGTGGCGGAGCTGACGCATTGGCACCGCTGTTGGGGCGTATCGGATTTCGTGTTGTACGACGACGCCTTTCTGGCCGACCCGGAAGGTCATGCCGTACCGGTCCTCGCGGCCATCGTGCGCAGCGGCCTGGATGTGCGCTTCCATACCCCGAACGCCGTGCACATCCGCGGGATCACCGCCGAAACGGCCGATCTCATGTTCAAGGCCGGCTTCATCACGCTGCGCCTGGGCCTGGAGACCACCGAGTTCGAAAACCGGGATCTGGACCGCAAAGTCACCGCCGCTGAGTTCGAGCGTGCCGTGCGGCGGCTGCGGAACGCGGGCTTTGACCGCCGTCAGATCGGCGCCTATCTGCTCGTGGGATTGCCGGGGCAGGAAACAGCGTCCGTCGCTCGGTCCATCGACACGGTCAAACGCGCCGGCATCACGCCAGTCCTGGCCTATTACGCACCGATCCCGGGCACCGCGCTATGGGACCAAGCAGCGGCCGCCTCGCGCTACGATCTGGCCGCGGACCCGCTTTACACCAACAATGCCGTTCTGCCCTGCCAGCGGGAGCCGTTCAATTGGCGCTGGCTATCGGAGCTGAAACAACGGGCGTCATCCTGACGGAACCGCCGGGACCGGGAATTGACACTCCCGCATCCCTGCGCCTATAGTGGCGTCAGGCTCAGAACGGCGGCGACGGAATCGGCCGATGGGCCGTGAACCCGCATCGCTGCCCGGACACCGTTTACGCCCGAACGAACGCCGACAGGAGAAGCCGAACCATGTTGAATCTCACGGCCGTCGACCTCAAACGCCGGAAGATGAAAATCCTCTTCGTCCCCGTCTGCGAGAACAAACCCATTCACACCGATCCGTTGATCTCGGCCCTGGTGGGCCGGGCCATGGCCTTTGAAGAGTTCAAGGGGAAAAAGGACCAGGAACTCACCCTGCACCAACCGCCGGGATGCACGGCCGAACGGGTGGTCTTCAGAGGAATGGGCAAAGCCGAAGCCCTCGACGCCGAAACGTTGCGGCAGATGGCCGGAAGAAGCGTCAAACGCTGCATCCAGTTGGGAATGACGCGGATGGGGCTGGCGGCCCCGGATCCGACGGCCGCCGGCATCGCCGAGGCCGATGGGTTGAAGGCGCTGATGGAAGGCGCCTTTCTGGGCAACCACCTCTTCGACCGCTACAAAGAGAAGAAAGAGAAAAAGCCGCTGGGCCGCATCGACATTCTCGTGCCGTCCAAGCCGGTCGGCCGCTTGCGCCGCCTTCCGCCCGAAATCGAGACGGTTTGCGGAGCGACCCTGATGGCGCGGGAATGGGTCAACCTGCCGTCAAACGAAAAACCGCCTGAAGCGCTCGCGCGGATTATCGCCGCTGAAGCCAAAACGCGAGGGCTGGGGGTCGAGGTTTTCACGGAAAAACAGTTGCAGCAGAAGAAAATGGGGGCGCTGCTGGCCGTGGCCGCGGGCAGCGCCAGCCCACCGGCCATGGTGGTCCTCCAACACAAGGGCGGAGACCGACGCCCGCCGGTGGTCCTGGTGGGCAAGGGCGTCACCTTCGACTCCGGAGGCATCAACCTCAAGACTGGAGACTCCCTGCCCGACATGAAGGGCGACATGGCCGGGGCGGCCGCGGTGGCGGCCGCGCTGATCGCCGCCGCCGGACTGAAAATCAAGCGCCGCCTGATCGGAGTGATCCCGCTCGTGGAAAACATGGTCTCCGGCAGCTCCACCCGGCCGGGGGACATCGTCCGAACGTTCTCCGGCAAGACGGTTGAAATCGGCAATACGGATGCGGAAGGCCGGTTGATCCTGATCGACGCCATGGCTTACGCCGAGTGGCGCTTCAAACCCGAGGTGATGGTCGACGTTGCCACCCTGACGGGTGCCTGCGTGGTCGCGCTGGGGGATAAAATCGCCGGGGTTTTCGCCAAAGACGAGGCCCTGCAGAACGATCTCGTGGCGTCGGGACGCCGCACCCATGAACGCTGCTGGCCCATGCCCCTTCCCGAGGACTACAAAGAGCTTCTGAAGAGTTCGTATGCCGACATCGGCAACATGCCCAGTTCCCGATATGGCGGCGCGATATCCGCCGCCCTGTTTCTATCGGAATTTGTCGACAAAACCCGCTGGGCGCACATCGACATCGCCGGCCCGGCTTACCATAAGAAGGAAGACGCCTATTGCGGCCCCGGCGGCACCGGTTTCGGAGTGCGGCTGCTGGTGGACTGGCTGATGAATCTCGCCTGAAAGGATCAACCAATGCCGAATTTCGAATCGCCCGATCCGGATTTCGAATCCCGCATTCGAGCGAGCTTCGGCCGCCAGACGGTCATGCCCACGATCGGCGCCCGTCTGAGCGCCATCCGCCCGGGGGAGGTCCGTATCGAGCTTCCGTTCAGCCCGACCCTGACCCAGCAGCACGGCTACCTCCATGCCGGCATCGTCGGCATCATCGCCGACAGCGCCTGCGGATATGCCGCCTACACCTTGATGCCCGCCGATTCGGAAGTGCTGACGGTGGAGTACAAGATCAACTTTCTCTCGCCGGCCAGTGGCCAAACGTTCACCGCCATCGGCAGAGTGGTCAAACCGGGCCGCACCGTGACGGTGTGTTCAGGGGAGGTGTGGGCGCATCGCGACGATGAACGCAAGCTCGTCGCCGTCCTGCAGGCCACCATGATCGGCACACCCCACTGACGTCCGCCCAGGGTCCTCCCGAGCCTCCTCACCGCCCGCCCCGGCCGTCGGGTGCGGCTGACTTAAACTCGGCTTCCCGGCAGCACCTCATATCGCGAAGTGCTTTTGAAAAATTTCCACTGGGTATATTTTAACATGTAGGGCTCGAACCCGGCTTTTCTACACCCTTTCAGGGAGGGAATATTATCTTCCTTAACGAAGGTAATCGCCCAGCGGGCGCCGAGGTTCTTCCCGTCTTGGGCAATGTGAGACATCGCTTCCGCCATGATACCTTTCCCGCGGAAGGCGGCCCTTGTGAAAGCCCCCTCCAACAACATCTCATCGGCTCTCAACTGCAAAATGCCGTCCTGATAAATTTCTCTGAGCTTATGATTTTCCCTGGGTCCAATCAACCACTGCATATAGCAGGGCTCGTCGGTTTCATCGACGGCGGTGTAACAAGTTCCGATATGGGCATGATACAAGTTTAAGCGATTGATCACGTCTTTTAACGCCGGCAAATTTTGATTCTGCCATTCAAGATCGAACAGCTTTTCAGTATGCTTTTCTTTTAACGGAGTGATGTTCAATTTAACAGCTGCCTGGGGCGAATCAAACCGCGCGTCCAGGTCACGCCTCAGGCAAATCGACTTTTCGGTTGAGTACAATCGCCGCTTGACCTCATCGATCAGAGCCAATATTTCAGGGCTGAATATTAAATTAGCAAAAATCAGCAGCAGCATTAATTTACTTTTTTTCATCTGCTTTCCTCTTGAGTCAATCAAGAAACACCCTGCGACCTGCCCGAACCATATCGTCAACTGGCTCCAGCGGATTCGGCTCCGCCCCCTTGCGGTTCACCCCTCATATGGCACCGCAGGAACGGCTGTTGGGTGGCGAAGATCGACGATCTAACGTGTTTCGGCGAATCAAACGTCGCCGGATAGCTCTCGCGTGGGCGCCCAGGCCTTCGACCTCGGCCAAGCGCATGATATCAGCGGCCTCGCGGTGAAGCGCCTCGGCGGAATAATGGATGACGCTGGTGCGCTTGAGAAAGTGGTCGACCGACAGCGCCGAAGCAAAGCGGGCCGTGCCGGCGGTGGGCAGCACGTGGTTGGGGCCTGCCATGTAGTCGCCCACCGGCTCGGGGGTGTACTCGCCGATGAACACCGCCCCGGCATTGCGGATTTGGCCGAGGCGCGCAAAGGGGTCGCGCAGGTGCAGTTCCAGGTGTTCGGGCGCCATCCGGTTGGAAAGATCGATGGCGCGGGCCACATCCGGCGTCACGAAGGCCGCGCCGAATTGCTTGATCGATGCCCGGGCGATATCGGCCCGGTCCAGTTCCGCAAGTTGCCGCTCCATCTCGCTCCGCACGCCGGCGGCGAGCACCGCGGAAGTGGTCACCAGGACGGCCGAGGCGCTGGCATCATGCTCGGCCTGGGCCAGGAGGTCGGCGGCGATGAACTCGGGGTCGGCCGAGTCGTCCGCGATCACCAGGACCTCGCTCGGACCGGCGATGATGTCGATTCCCACCGAGCCGGCCACGATCTTCTTGGCCAAGGCGACGTAAAGGTTGCCCGGCCCGACGATGACATCCACCTTCGGGATGGTGGCGGTACCGAACGCCAGCGCGGCGACGGCCCAGGCCCCGCCGACCTTGTAGACTTCGTCCACCCCGGCCCGCCGCGCCGCAACGAGCAGATGCGGGTTCACCCGCCCGTCGGCGGTCGGCGGGGTGACCATGACAATCTTTTCGACCCCCGCCACCTGCGCCGGGATGGCACCCATGAGCACCGAGGACACCAGGGGCGTCCGGCCGCCCTGGCCACCCGGAACGTAAACGCCCACCCGCTCCACGGGGCGGACCAGCTGCCCCAGCATCGTCCCCGGCCGGTCGAGGCTGACGAAGCCCGATCGGATCTGGCGGCGATGAAAGCTTTCGATCTGCGCGGCCGCCCGATTCAGGGCTCTCATAAAAGTCCGGTCGGCCGACGATTTGGCCGCGGCAAACTCGCGTGGGCCGACCGGCATATCTTTCAGGGAATAGGTCGGCGCGTCGAAATGCCGGGTGTAATCGACCAGAGCCTCGTCCCCGCGGGCTTTCACGTCGTCGAGAATTCGGCGGACCGCCGCGTGCTCCTTATTCGTGAAGGCAATCCCCCGCGAAGCGATACGCGCCAGCGCCTTTTCAGCAGCCGGCGAAGGGTAGTCGAATATCTTGAGCATGACGGCCATCTCCTTTGAGACTCGTGTATTATGCGGATGCCGGGTGGTTGTCAATTATTGCTCCGACAATTGAACCGGACCACCTTCAGCCGAGGTCCGGCGGGGCGGGTTTTCTGCCGCCCCGCCGATGAGTGATATGGCCGCAGGGAACATTTTTTATTGCCGGAGTAATAGATCCAGGGTCGGGTATTAGAATTTGACTTCTCGGCACAGTAGAGTAGAAAGGCCGTAATAACCATACCATCCACGGAGGAAAATGTCATGAAAACCGATCGAATCCACAATTTCAACCCCGGGCCTGCCGCCCTGCCCCTGCCGGTCTTGCAAGAAATTCAAGAATCGTTTTTGAACTTCAAGGGGTCGGGCATGTCCATCGTCGAGATGAGCCACCGCTCCAAGGAGTTCGAGGCCATCCTGGGTGATGCCGTCCAGCGGACCAAACGCCTCCTCAACCTGGACGACCGCTTCCACGTCCTATTTCTGCAGGGTGGCGCCACTCTGCAATTTGCCATGATCCCAATGAATTTCCTGGCCGACGGCCGGTCTGCCGACTACGTGAACACCGGCACCTGGTCCGCCAACGCCATCAAGGAAGCTCGGGTCCTGAACAAGCCGATCCAGGTGGTGGCCTCCTCCGAGGACCAGCAGTTCACCTACATCCCCGGGCGAATCGCTTTCAACCCGGACGCTGTTTACGCCCACATCACCTCCAACAACACGATCCGCGGCACCCAATGGCCTGCCTTCCCGGATACGGCCGGCGTGCCGATCATCGCCGATATGTCCTCTGACTTCATGAGCCGGCCCTTCGACGCCCGCCCCTTCGGCTTCATTTACGCCGGCGCGCAGAAAAACATCGGACCGGCCGGTGTGACCCTGGTCATCATTCGCGACGACCTGCTCAAGCTCGTGCCCGAAAATTTGCCGGTCATGCTCAAGTACACCACCTTCAGCTCAAAGAACTCGCTCTACAACACGCCGCCTTGTTTCGCGATTTACGCCGTCCACCTCGTGTTGAAGTGGATCGAGGAAATTGTGGGCGGCCTGGAAAAAATGGCGGCCCTCAACCGCACCAAGGCCGATCGCCTTTACGGGTGCATCGATGCCAGCGGCGGATTCTACCGCGGGACGGCCGAGCCGGCCAGCCGGTCTCAAATGAACGTGACCTTTCGCCTGGCCAATGAGGACCTGGAAAAACGATTCCTTGAGGAGGCGCTGAAAAATGGCCTGGGCGGCCTGAAAGGCCACCGATCGGTCGGCGGTTGCCGGGCATCCCTTTACAATGCCGTCGGCCTGGAGGCCGCGGATGCCCTTGTGGGGTTCATGAGCTTCTTCGCGAAACGAAATGGGTGAGCCGCCTGGCTGTCATTTCTTGATTTTCTTGACTTTACCGAGACAAACGTATTATTACAGTCCAGGAAATCATGCCGAAAATCCTATCCTGATCCTGGCGATAGTGGCGGTGAATCCGGTTGACAGCTGAAACCCCATTGAACCCAAGGAGGTAGCCATGGACAAAATTCTGAGGATCAACATGGGCGCCGACGGCGGACCCAAAGCCGAGGCCGAGCCGGTCGGAAGCTATGCGGGCATGGGCGGCCGCGCCCTGACGTCGGCCATCGTTTCCAAGGAAGTTCCTCCCACCTGCCACCCGCTGAGCGAAGACAACAAGCTGGTGATCGCGCCCGGTCTTTTGAGCGGCTCCGCCGCCGCCATGTCTGGTCGGATCTCAGTCGGCTGCAAGAGCCCGCTGACCGGTGGCATCAAGGAGGCCAATTCCGGAGGCCAGCCGTCGCAGATGATCGGCCGCCTCGGCTACGCCGCCATCGTGCTGGAAGGCAAGCCCAAGGACGACACGCTCTACCGGATCTACATCAATAAGGACAAGGTCGAAATCAAGGCGGACAAAAGCTTGAAAATGCTCGGCAACTATGCCGTGGCCGAAAAGATGAAGGCAGAATACGGGGACAAGGTCGGCTGCATCTCTATCGGGCCGGCCGGCGAGATGAAGATGGCGGCCGCCTCGGTCGCCTTTACCGACATGGAGTTCCGGCCCACCCGCCATGCCGGCCGCGGCGGAGTCGGCGCCGTGATGGGCTCCAAGGGCGTCAAGGTGATTGTGGTCGATGACGCCGGCTGCTCGGTCCGCAGCCCCAAAGACGCCGATCGATTCAAGGAAGCCAACAAGGCCTTCGTGGCCGGCCTGCGGAAACACGCCGTCACCGGCCAAGGGTTGCCGACTTACGGCACCAACGTACTCACCAACGTCATTAACGAGGCCGGCGCCTACCCCACTAAAAATTTCATGTGGGGTCGGTTCGACGGCTGCTCCAAAATCAGCGGTGAGACCCAGGCTGAAACCGAGAACACCCGTGGCGGCGAAGGCTCCGCCACGCATGGCTGCCACCGTGGCTGCGTCATTCGCTGCTCCGGCACCTACTACGACAAGGACGGCCACTACCTGACCAAGCAGCCCGAATATGAAACCGTCTGGGCTCATGGCGGTAACTGTGGCATCGACGACCTCGACACCATCGCCATGCTGGACCGCCTCGACGACGATTACGGGCTGGACACGATCGAAATGGGCGCCACCATCGGCGTGGCCATGGAGGCGGGGATCGCGAAGTTCGGCGATGCCCAGGCGGCCATCAGCCTGGTCAAAGAAGTCGGCAAGGGTTCTCCGCTCGGACGGATCCTCGGCAACGGTGCGGCGGTCACCGGAAGAGTCTTCGGCGTGGAGCGCGTGCCCGTGGTCAAGGGGCAATCCATGCCGGCGTACGATCCACGAGGCGTTCAGGGCATCGGCGTCACCTATGCCACCACCACCCAGGGCGCCGATCACACCGCCGGCTATGCGGTGACCGCCAACATCCTGGGGGTCGGCGGGAGTGTGAATCCCCTGAAACCCGAGGGGCAGATCGAGCTTTCGCGCAACTTGCAGATTGCCACCGCCGCCATCGACTCGACCGGCATGTGTCTTTTCATTGCCTTTGCCATTCTGGACCAGCCCGACACCTTCCAGGCGCTGTTGGATCTCCTCGGCAGTTTCAACGGCCAGAAGCTGACCGGAGACGATGTGGTCGGACTGGGCAAGTCCATCCTCACAATGGAGCGCGATTTCAACCGGAGGGCGGGCTTCACCAAGGAGATGGATCGGTTGCCGGACTACTTCAAAAAGGAAAAACTGCCCCCCCACGATGTCACGTTTATGGTAAAGGATTCGGACTTGGATCAGGTGTTCAACTGGTAGCCTGAGTGCGCCGTCGTCATCCAACATCAGGGGAGGCAGGCAACGCCTCCCCTGATGTTTTCGAGCCCACTGCGAATTTGCGCATACCGGAAGGGCCGTCATGAAGCCGTCGACTCAACGAACCACCACTGCCCCACGGGAGATCGCGCTGACGATGTCGCGGAATGCCGTTTCACGCTTCCTTCCGCTCCTGGGAGAAGGCATCCTTCTCAAGGGCCCGGGCGGGGAAACCGTCGAAGCGTTTCTGGTCAAGACCGCCGGCGTCTCTCCAGCCTATTTAAAGGAGCGCGTCCAGACCGTTTTCCTCAACGGCAAAGCCCTGGACGATTTCAGCACGGCCCGAGTTGCAGATGAAGCGACCCTGGCACTTTCAGCCGCCATGCCCGGCCTGGCCGGAGCCGTCCTCCGGCGCGGCGGCATCTATGCTCCCATGCGCCGGCAGATCTCCCACGAAGCGCAATCCCAGAACGCCGGCGGCGGCGAAATCTATATAACGCTCAAACTGTTCAACATGGTCGCCCGCGAACTGGGGCCGGAATTTCTGAAGCGGGGAGTCCTCGTTCCCGGAGTCCGCTTGAAGGACTTCATGGAGCGCCAGGGTCGCTGGGCCTGGGAAGGCTGTCTATCCGTAAAAATCGACGGCCGGCCCGCAGAGGTCGGTCCGGCCGCCGAGTTGATCGCAAACAGCCACTGGATCCGGCTGTCCGTCCATGCATCCGGTTAGCGGATGCACGCCCTCATCCTCATATAGCCGCTGCCGGCTGAAATCCCTTCTGGCAAGCGGCTGCCGTCGGCATCACCCTTTTCTCGTGCTTTAGCTTTTCTTCGCGGATGCGGTTCAGCTGGGTCTCCAAAATCATAAAAGCCTCCACCACCTCCGGGTCGAAATGGGTTCCCTTCAAGCTTAGAATGATCTGCATGGCTTTGGCGTGCGAAAAGGCCTCTTTGTAAAAACGTTTGGTGGTCAGCGCGTCGTAGACATCGGCCACCGCCACGATCCGGGCCGCCAGGGGGATATCCGCACCACGAAGCCCCCGGGGATAGCCGGAGCCGTCCCACTTCTCGTGGTGGTTGTAGGCGATTTCCCTCCCGATGTTCAGGAAGGAGCGGCCCTCAATTTGGGCCTGGATGGAGGTGATGGCATCCCCGCCGAAAACGGTGTGGCATTTGATAACCTCGAATTCCTCATCCGTGAGTTCCCCGGGTTTGAGCAGCACCGCGTCGGGAATTCCCACCTTGCCGATATCGTGCAGAATAGCGGACTGATAGATGTCCTCGATGAAACCTGGATCGATCTGGCCTCGGTAGCGTGGAATCTGGGCCATCTCCTCGGCCAGCAACCGGGAATATTCCCGAATCCGTTCCAGGTGCGTTCCGGTGCCTTCGTCGCGGTACTCGGCCAGCTTGGCCAGCCCTAAAATGGTCGCCGCCCGCGCCTGTTGCAGCTTGCGGGAAGATTCCAGCAGCTCCATCTCCAGGCGTTTCTTCTCGGTGCGATCCCGCAGCATGCCGCGGAAGCCGATCCACTCTTTGGTTCGACTGTGCAACGGTGAGGCCGACCCCTCAATGTGCAGCACCCCATCGTCGCGCTGCAGCTCGCAGTCGAAGGCTTTCACCGGCCGCCCGGTCCGGCGGCACTGTGAAAACGTGTCGGTGAAGGTGCGGTCGCTTTGATCCGCGAGAAACTGATGAATGTACATTTGGAGCAGCTCGGATTTGGGCTGGCCGAGGATCCGGCTGGTGGAGTCGTTCGCGAAGGTGAACCGTCCCTCCGGATCGACCTCGTAATATCCCTCTTCGATGCTTTCGAGAATGGTTCGGTATTTTTCTTCGCTTTCCCTCAGGGCTTGTTCGGCCCGCTTGCGGTTGTTGATGGTGAACTGGACATGCGAGCCGAAAATCAAGAACAGGCACAACACGATGATGCGCATGCCCATGTCGCCGACCTTCGGTCCGAAAAGTTCCCGGTAGAAACTGATTTCCTCCGGCGAAAATAAATTGATCAAGGCCTCCAGCCCCCAGTAAGCCGCCGATAGAAAAATGGCGGTTAGGACCATGAAATCGGCCATGTCCACGCGGGTCGAGCGAAGCCGGCTGAATAGATGCATAAATCCTCCCGGTCCGGAAAATTGACCTATGAGGCGAACCTTGGTAAACTAAATGGTAGAAGCTGCTTCACAGTCTATCAAATTCCGTGCGTTAAGGGAACTGGGTTATGTGGTCGCGAATTAAAACCTATCTCTTCTTGGCGGTCGTCGGCGGGGCGGTGTATTTCCTGTTAAGCCATCATGTTATTTTTTACGGCGAGGAAGCCAACGTCATCCAGAACATCTACCTGCTGAAGAAATCCAAGCTGAATCTGCATCACACGTTTTACAGCCTTCACCAAAAAAAACCCGACGCCGTTATGAAGATCGCGCAACTGCGGGAGAACGGTATCGGAGACCTGCTGGTACAGCTCGGCCTTCTGTCGGAATCGGAGAAAACCCGCCTGGAGAACCTCTACCGCTGAGCGCCGATCCGGTGCTCGGCCAGAAGCATCCATCCGCCGCCGGGTGCCGGTACCAAACGACCTGACCGCCGGCCCGTCCGCGCCGTCCAAGACGCCTCATTCGAACGACCGGCGTTCTTTATCCAAAAACAGCGGCGCAGTCGAAAAAAACCGCGCCGCTACGGAAGGTGCACTCATCGGAAGGCGAGCCGGCTTCAGGGCTTGGACGCCGCGAGGGCGTTCAGTTCCAGTGTGAGGGGGCGCTGCTCTTCGGATTGGACGTCACAACAGATCGGACCGGGTCTTCGAAAATGATCTTGGCCCGATGTGGCCGCAAGCCATTTTTCCTTATGGGCCTTGAACACTTGCATGGCAACCGAGCGGGTGTCCACCAGCGCTTTTTCAAGCACCAGCGCCAGCTTGCCCTTGCGCTCCTCCAAATGCATCAGCGGTGCAATCGGAATGCCGATGGGCTCCCATGTCGCGAAATCGTGCTCCAGGTTCCGAATTGCAGCCATCTGGCCGGTGGCGCCGTTGGCGACCAGGCAGAACACGGTCATCCCCAGGTTGTAGGTGTAAATGCAATCGAAACGGGTGGGGTCGTTGCCGCGGCCGTCGTAGCCGTAAAAGTGTTCCTGCGTTTTGAAGCTGGGGACCGTTTTTTTGTAAATTTTTTCGATCGCGTCCGGAACCTTGTCATGGGATTCAAGCAGACCGGCCTTTTCCAGCTCCTGCCGGAGGGTTTTGGCGGAGATGATCAACGACTTGGTTAAAAAGTATTCGTCGCTGCCGTAGTTGCTGAACATGGCGGGGCCGAACCGGTCCGGATCAAGCCCCGCCTCTTTCAGGGTCTTGCGAAAATAGTGCGCGGAGACGCCCAGCTTATAGACGCCCTTTTCCTTCAGGATGTTTAAATAGTCGTGCACCAGTCCCATCAAAACCCGCTCGGTGTGGATCTGAGAGAACTGGAAGTTGCCATGGCTGTCGCGTTCCGTCAGCAGCCCCTCCTGAAAAAACTCCGGCAGATCGTTGAACAGATCCTCGTCCCGCGTGTTCCAGAGTTTATAGGATGAGTCCTCGCGCGAACGTTGAGCCAATCGATGGAGGTATTCCAGTTTGCTCTCCAGCAACGGGAAGGCCGAGTGGAAATCCCGGTCATGGGTGCGGTTGTAATCGGCAATGATGGTGTTCAACTTCATGATGAACACCTCGACCTCGTTGATGAATTCCAGAACACCTTCCGGGATGACGATCACGCCGTAGTTTTTGCCGACCGACGCCCGTTGGACGATCCCGTCGCAGATCAGGCGGGAGAGGTGCCGCAGGGTCATTCCGAATGCGGTGTAATCGGTGGTTTTCTCTCGCCGCGCCTTTTCCAAGCGCTCTTCATCCACGTAGTCGACCAAGTCCTCTCCGATAATGGTGATGTTGGGGTGCGCCTGCAACGCGACTTCCAATGCCAGATGGCTGGCCACGCGTCCCATCACTTTGCAGACGTGATAGTACTTGATGTCTGAGCTCGCATCGTTGCAGAGGCCGGCGATCGAGTTCGCAAACGCACGGGCGGCGGTGTGGAAGCCGAATGACACCGCACACAACACATGCCCCTGGTCGTCGCGCACCTGAATGTCGCCGTCGATCGTCTTGGGAACTCCGATAACCTGAACCCCGTCGGCGAACATCTCCTGGGCCAGGAAAGCGGCGTTGGTGTTCGAATCGTCGCCTCCGACAATGACCAGAGCGTCCAGGCCGAGCTCCTTGCAGGTCTTGCGTGAAAGCTCGATCTTTTGCTTCGAATCGATTTTGGCGCGGCCGGTTTTAATCATGGTGAAGCCGCCAAGATTGCGATAGTCGTCCACCAGGTCTTGGGTGATCTCGACGGCTTCGTTCTCAACGACGCCTTCCGGCCCGACCAGGAAACCGAACAGCCGGTTTTCCGGGTTGGCGCGCTTGGCGGCGTCGAACAATCCGGCGATCACGTTGTGTCCGCCCGGAGCCGGGCCGCCTGAAAAAACAATGCCGATGTTGCGGCGGCGGGTGTAGCGCCGTGCTGCGTCCTTGTCGACCTTGCTCCGGCCACGAACAATTTGCACTTTGTTGCCAATGATGTGGGGCAACTGGCGCTCGGCTTCCCGGTCGACCGTGAAGCGGTAGGCGTCCGTGTCATCAAGCACATGATACGCATGCGAGAACACGCTGCAGATGGGTGGCTGGAAGGCCCGTCTCTCTGCCAGCTCGCGATTGACATTGTCCACGGCCTTTTTCACTGTAGCACTCTGCAGGATGTCCTGCAGGTCGGATGCAGCTTGTTCTGCCATGACCCGCCCCCCCCTCTTCAGCATTTCTCCCGGTGTTTCGAGCAATGAATGGTCGAATTCATTTCAACATAACGGGATAGCGCCCCCAGTGTCAAGATAGATGGCCTCCAAGCTTCGGCGGGTATTCGACGGGAGGTCAGGCGCGGAATGCGAATGCCCATGGCAACCCACGCGGGATGCAGCGCCTGCTTTTCCGGCAGGCCGCGAGACTTGAAAACGGATTGGCTGGAGTGTATTACTTGCCTTGACCGGAGCTGCCGCGATTGGTGGCGGCCAACCAATTCGTTAACCGGGAGATGAACACCTCATGGGGGATAGCCCTTTGCTGGAACAGAATGCTTGCTGCCGAACGAACCAGGACGTCAAGCCCAGCGGCCTCATCGCGCGAACGATCGGGTCTATTCGGCCAAGCGGATTGATGCGCTGGGGCAACATGTTCGGCGAGATGGCCTTCCGCCTGGGCGGACCCTATCGCGCTATCGCGCAGCACAACGTGCAATTCGCATTTCCCTCATGGAAAACCCGTCAAATCGTGGAGGTCTCCCGGCGGGCTTTCCATAACTTTGGAATGACCCTAACGGAGATGGTCCAATGTGCGCATCTGTCGCCCAGCGCCATTCTTTCCCGTTGCCGGCTGAGCGGTGAAGACCATTTTCGTCGCGCCCTGGAGGATAAACGAGGCATTATTCTCGTGTCCGCCCATCTGGGCAACTGGGAAATCGGGCTTCAGTACCTCGCCTGCCATTTTGGGAAGCGGGTCCACATCGTAGTGCGTCCCCTGGTTCCCCGCTGGCTGGATCGTTGGGTGAACCATGCCAGGACCCGCTTCGGGAACCATCTCATTTCCAAAAGAAAGGCGTTTCCCAAGATGTTGAAGGCCGTCCGGGAAGACGGTATCGTCGCACTGATGGTCGATTTAAGTTCCCGCAAGCAGAGTGTGGCCGTCAATTATTTCGGTCACCGCACGCGGGTCAGCCCGGCGGCCGCCATGCTCGCCGCTCGCTGCGCCGCACCGATCATTGCCGCGTTCACGCTTCGGAACCCGGATGGATCATTCACGATCGAGGTTTCTGCACCCGTGGCGGTCCAGCGCTCGGGCCGCTTAAAAAACGACCTGGCGTGCAACAGCCAGCGGATCACGGATATCGTGGAGCAGGCCGTCCGGAAACATCCGGATCAATATTTATGGATGCAGAAGCGCTGGAAGGATTATTATCCGCATCTCTATCCGGGATACCGCCCGCAACCCCATTCCCTTGAAGAATGACTGCCGTTTCAGGAACCACGGCGGCGCAACGGGCTGCGGAACGGACGCGGTGGGCGCGTCTTCAGAAAGCGCGCCGGAGAAGCCGGAGGGCAATGATGAGAACCAAACCGACCGGCAGCAGCGTCGTCAGGATCGGCGGGATATTGAGAATCAGCCCCAAATGCCCGAAAATCTGATTGGCCAGATGAAAGACCACCCCGGTGAGCATTCCCAGAAAAATCCGCTGGCTGGCATTGCGGGTGCGCGTCGAGCCGAAAATAAAGGTGAGCGACAGCAGCACCATGATTCCGGTGGTAACCGGCAGACAGACTTTTTGCCAGAACGCCAGCGCATACGCTTTTGAATTCTGGGCGCGTTCTTCGAGGCTGCGGATATAGCTCAACAAATCCGAAAGCGAGAGGCTGTCGGGCGGAAGCTGAAGCAATGCCACTTGACCCGGGGTCAGAAAAGCGTTCAAGCGGTATTCGTCCATCGACCGCGTCTCGACCGAATCCCCACTGAATGTTTTCGCGTGGATTCCTTTGAGCAGCCAATCATGCCGACGGTCGATGACCGCCTCCGCCGCCGCGACGAATTGCCGGAGGCGGCCCGATTCGTCCAGTTCATACACTTCGATATCGGCGGCCTTTTCTGCGGAAAGCGCGCGTCCGACATGAACGAACGCGTTGCCGTGCCGAACCCAGAACCCCTCCTTGGACATCGTCACCGACTTGCCGTAGATGGCCCGAGACCGCTGGATCCGGGCCATCTGATCGAGGGGCGGCGCGACGAATTCCGCCATGAGGATGGCGGTCAGCATGAGCACGACGCTTGTCCCCAAAACGGAGAAAGCAATGCGCTGCACCGAAATACCGGCCGCCTGCATGGCCGTGAGTTCCTGATGATCGGCGAGCAGACCCAGGGCGACGATGCTTCCGAGCAATGCCGCCACAGGCATGAGGTCGACCATGCGTTTGGGAATCGTCAAGGCGACGAAACTGAACGCATCCGCCATTTGGAAGCTGCCTTTGCCGATGTCTTTGACCTGGATGAGAAGCTCCATGAAACTTAAGAGCACCACCAGGACGGACAACACCAGGAAAAACCCCTGCAGGGTATTTCGGCCGAGGTAGCGGTCAATGATTTTGATGGACTCGTTCATCGCGGGTGCCGAAAAAAGACCTCCCCCGTCCGCCACAGCAGCAATACAGCGAGCAATGCCATCAGAAACGGCACCCACCATATCCCCACCCCGGCGGGGATCACCGCCTTTTCCACCCAGGTTTTGGCGATCACGAACAGCTGATAGTAGACGGCGAAAATGATGATGGCCAGTCCGATCTTGGCGTATTTTCCCCGACGGGGATTGCTTTTGCTGAGCGGCACTCCGACCAGCGCCAGCAGCAGGGTAGACAGAGGGGTGGACAGGCGCCACTGCAGTTCGGCCACGTCTTCGAGCCGGGTAGATTGAAAAAGCTCATAGCTATCCGCCGCCTTGCGGCGATAGCGCGACCCGCTCTCCGCGTCGGCCGGCAGCGGGTACTCCGCCAGATCGAAATGCGAGATGGTTCCCTGGGGGTCCTTCACCGGAAACTCATAAAATGCACCCTCGCGGAAAACCAGCACCCGCTGACCCTTGGCGTCGGCCTCGCCCTGGACCATTCGCTGCGCCTGGATCACCTGTCGTTTATCGCCTTCGGCCACACGGATGAAAACCCGCTGGGCGCCACCCTGCGAGTCTCCCACCGCTTCGGCAAAGAACACATATTTGCCGTTCCCGATCTCCAGAAAGTTATCGGCTTCCAACCGCGAAATGTCGAACTCCGTCTGCGCCTGGTCCATGACGCGATAAATTTTCTCATAGGATTCTGGCCGAATATAAAGCGAGGCACAGCCGGCCAGCATGGCGACGGGAAGCGACAACAGAAAGACCGGTCGCACCACGCCCAGGATCCCCACCCCGCATGCGGACAACGCCGTCATCTCGGAGTCTTTGTAAAGCCGACCCAGGGCGATGACGACGGAAAGGTAGAAGGTCGTCGGCAGCAGAACTTCCAGCGACATGCCGATCCGGAGCAGGATAAGCAGCCCCACGGTGCTCGGCGGGAGCGACCCGGCGACGGCTTGAGCCAGGTAGGTGATCGCGGAATAACTCGCCAGGATGATCACCAGCACGATGAGAATCGCCGCCGCGGGCTTGAGGATTTCCGTGATGATGTATCGTTGCAGAATCAACGCTTCGCCCTGCCTCGCCAATCACGCCCGGCATTCTGCGCGGGAAGCGATGTCCCGGACCATGTCCCAATCACCGGCGGAGTCGACGTCCACGGCTGCTTCCGGAAATGGCATGATCACGACGCCCACCCGAAGCCCCATCTTCCGGGAAATATGCTGCAACGCATCATCCAACGATAGCCGCCCCAAGAGATAGCGCAGGACCACGGTCCAGCCCAACTCGCCCAACATCTTGACCGGTCGCTTGCGCTCGTTCTCAACGCGCCGCCAAAAATCCGCTGCCGCATGGCTTTCCGGGGTTAAGAAGGCAAAAAGGTTGCAGCCACAGAAATCCCCGTCCCGAAAACGGGTGCGCGTCCGCCGCATCCCCGGGTATTTGCTCATGATCTGCGGGTAGGAGGCCAGGGCCGCCACGACATCGCTGCCGGAGGCGAATGCTTCGCGGCAGAAATGCGAAACCATCTCCGGCTGCAACAGGGCGTGATCCGCCGTGGTCACCAGCACCGGCGTTCCGCGAGGAATGGCCGCTAGCGCCCCGGCGACGCTGGTGCTGGGCGTGGCGCCCGGCGCCAGCCAACTCAGGGCGGACGATGCCAGCCGTTCCTGGAGCAACGGCTCGCGTTCGACAATGGCTCTCGGCGGACCGCAGAGAATGCAGGTTTTGATCTGGCCAGACGCGACCAAGGCGTCGAGCACCCGAAGAACCATGGGCCGACCGCCCACCGGCGCCAGCGCCTTGCAGGGCACCTGGGCAGCGATCGCCACCGGATCGTTCGGGGTACGGTCAGCCGCGAGAACGATGGCCGTAAACCGTTGCGTGCAAACGTTCGTCATATATCATCGGATCAGGTGACCGTCGGGGGCCGGGGCCTGCCGCAGGCGCGTGAGAGTGCCAGAGACTCGGCCGTTTGATGAAAATTGGAACTGCACTGTTTCACAAATTGTCCCGGTTTTCAAGGTGGTGTTGGTTCATTAGAAGAACCTCTTGCATTTCCAAGAAACATGAATTATTAGTTTTGCGCCTTTTTGATTAGCTTTTTTAAGGTTCTGCGGATATAATCCATCTCTTATAAGGAGCGTGGGCGGCTGCAGGATTTGACATTGCATAATAAACACGATACAGGTATCGAAATTTATCTTGCCGGTTTCGGCTGCGGTAGGACGTTGGGGTCCAACGGCAGCGTTGAATAGTTGGTGTTTTGCGGCGTGGCCAGATGCTCCGGACGGAATTCGAACCTGCAAGAGAAACCCAAAAGGATAGTGGATTGTTATGGAGGCGACACCGACCGAAAATAAGTTACCTCTGAGATATGGCGATTTCTCCACTTTGGCAGAGGCATTGGATTACGCGGCCCAAGGGGAGACAGGCGCCAATTTCTACAATGGAAAAGGACAACTCGAAGCGGTGTTGCCGTATGCGGTGTTGCGGGATGAGGCCGTAGACATCGCCCGGCAGCTGATGGGACTGGATCTGGAACGCGGATCTCGGGTGGCCCTAGTCGCCGAAACCTATCCTGATTTTCTGCGCTTTTTTTATGCCTGCCAGTATGCCGGCATGGTGCCGGTACCCTTGCCCGCTTCGATCCATCTGGGCGGCCATAAAGCGTACGTCGCCCAACTCCGCCGGCTCTTGTTGAACTGCCGCGCCCAGGTCGCGGTGGCTCCGGGAATGTTCATGTCGTTTTTGCGCGAAGCGGCCGAAGGACTGGGGCTGGTATTCGTCGGCACCCCCGAGCAATTCTCGGAATTCCCCAGGCAGGAAGGTCCGCTGCGCCCGTCGGGTCCCGACGAACTGGCCTATCTGCAATATACATCCGGAAGTACGCGTTTCCCGCGCGGCGTCATGATTCCTCAAAAAACCGTGATGAGCAATTTAGCCAGCATCATTCGTCACGGGGTAAGGGTGCGATCGGGCGACCGGAGCATGTCCTGGCTGCCATTCTATCATGACATGGGCCTGGTCGGGCTGGTCCTGTCACCGATGGCTTCCCAGGTATCGGTCGACTATCTCAAAACTCGTGATTTCGGAATGCGGCCACGTTTGTGGTTGACGCTCATCTCGCAGAATCATGCCACCGTTTCCTTCGGCCCTCCGTTCGGTTATGAACTCTGCGTCCAGCGACTTCGGGAAGATACCGCCGGCCAGTTCGACTTGCGCTCCTGGCGCTTGGCCGGCGTCGGTGCCGAAACCATCCGACCGGAGCCCTTGTCGCGTTTCGCCGACATGCTCGCCCCGAGCGGGTTCAATCCGAATGCGTTTACGGCGTGTTACGGCATGGCTGAATGCTCGCTGGCGGTCAGCTTCTCGCCGCTCGACTTGGGAATCCAGTTGGATGTCGTCGATCCCGAGCTTCTGGCCGAAGAGCAGAAGGCCGCACCGCTGGCCTCCGATTTCCGTATTCGGACGACCAAGGGAAAGAGTTTCGTCAAATGTGGATTCCCGCTGCCGGGCTTTGAAGTGGAAGTTCGCAACACCGAGGGACAGCCGATGCCGGAACGGCACGTGGGCACGCTTTATGTCCGCGGCCCCAGCATCATGTCCGGATACTTCGGTGAAGAAGCCCTGACCGCCGAGGTGCTGTCCCGCGACGGCTGGCTGAACACCGGCGATCTGGCGTATGTCGCCGACGGCAGCGTCGTGATCACCGGCCGGCAAAAGGACCTGATCATCATCAACGGCCGCAACATATGGCCGCAGGATCTGGAATACATCGCCGAAAGCCAGCCGGAGGTTCGAACCGGCGATGCCTCGGCATTCTCGGTCACGGCTGCCGACGGCGACGACAAAGCGGTTCTGGTGATTGAATGCCGCGAATCCCGCCATGCGCAACGCATGGAATTGGCGACCCGCATTCAGGCTCTGATCCGCCAGGATCTGGGAATCGATTGTTTTATCGAACTGGTTTCCCGCAACACCCTGCCGCGAACCACCTCCGGAAAACTCTCGCGGTCGGGCGCCAAGAAGGATTTCCTGCAGCGGGTCGAGGACGGCAAGACCGAGCAGCCCGGCGCCGCCGAGGACTTCTACCTTCTGAGGCGCAAGACGGGCTGAAGGTCGAAGCGGGCTCCGCATTCTCAGTTGGAACGGAGCTCCGGCTTTCGGTGCCAACCACATAAGATGCCATGTGCCGGCGATCATCCCGAACGACTGTTGCAGGGGTGATCGCCGGTGTGTTATGGGAGTGCCATGTCCCGGACGCTGGCCCTCACTGGCTCCACCGGATTCATCGGCGCCGCCCTGCTGCGGAAGCTGACCCGAGCCGGCTGGAAGGTGCGCGCGCTGCACCGCCATTCGGCCTCGCGATCCCGCCCCGATGCGGGCGAAGGTGCGATCGAGTGGATCCGTGGAAGTCTGGAAGACGCGGAGAGCCTGCTCCGCCTGATGCGGGGGGCCGAGGCGGTGGTTCACTGCGCCGGCGCCATTCGAGGGGCAACCGCAGATGAATTCCGAAGGGTGAATGTCGGGGGCGTCGTGCGGCTGGCGGATGCCGCCCGGAAAACCCACCCCCGGCCGCGCGTCCTGTTGATATCGTCGTTGGCCGCCCGGGAGCCGCATCTGTCCCACTATGCGGCCAGCAAGCGCGCCGGCGAAGACGCGCTGGGGCGTGCCGCCGCGGGCCTGGTCTGGACGGCGCTGCGACCGCCGGCGGTTTATGGACCGGGAGACCGCGAGACCCTGCCCCTGGTACGGTGCATGCGGCGCGGGTTTTCGCCGGTTTTGGGGCCGAGGGGTGCGCGCTTCTCTCTGCTGTTCGTCGACGATTTGGCGGTTGCGGTGCGTCGCCTGCTGGAGTCGGCGCCGTGGTCCCAAGCCCCCTTCGAAATCCACGATGGACACACGGGAGGCTACACCTGGGAGGAACTGATTCTGACCGTGGCACGGATTATTGGCCGGCCGGTCCGGCGATTCAGGATCCCCGTCTGGTTCATGCAGGCCGCGGCCCGCGGCAATCTTCTGCTGTCGCGGGGAATTGGATACGCCCCCATGCTGACGCCCGGCAAAGTCCGCGAACTGACTCACCCCAACTGGGTGTGCGACGATGCCGCGCTGCGCCGGGCCACCGGCTGGGAGCCGCGGTTTCAGCTGGAAGCCGGGATGCGGCGAACACTTCAACATCTTCGCAATGGCCGCTGGATGGTTGAACGATAGGCCTCGCCCCTTAACAATCGAGGAAAAGCGCATGCCCACTTACGAAGACATATTGGCGATTGTGACCGAACTGATCAAACCGCTGGCCGCTGCGGGCCGCAGCATCCGGGAGGACACGGACTTGGTCTCCGACCTGGAATTTGATTCACTCAAGGTCATGAACCTCATCGAGCAAGTCGAAGATCGATTCGACGTCTCGGTTCCGCTGAACATTCTGCCGGACATCCGAACGGTTCGAGACTTCACGGTCCAGCTTCAAGCAATTCTTGGGGACAATTAGACATGGCGATCTTCGATAAATTCCAGCAGTTGGCGGCCACCCGCCGGGCGATGGCCGAAAGCGGCATCCAGTCCATCAACGTGGTTATGGATCGGGTGGTTTCCGCCACCGAAGCGGTCGTGAATGGCCGGTCGCTCATTCTGGCCGGTACCAACAACTACCTGGGACTTACGTTCCACCCGGAGTGTATCGAAGCGGCCTGCGACGCGACGCGCACGCTGGGAACGGGGACGACCGGATCCCGCGTCGCCAACGGCAGCTATTCCACTCACGTGCAGCTCGAAACCGAACTGGCCGATTACTTCCGCCGACGCAGCGTGATCGTCTTTTCCACCGGATACGTAGCCAATCTCGGCATGCTGTCCACACTGGCGGGAGCCGGAGACGTGTTCGTGATCGACGCCGACTGCCACGCCAGCATTTACGACGGTTGCCGGCTGAGCGGAGCCGAGATCATCCGGTTTCGTCACAACGACCCCGGCGACCTCGAAAAACGTCTGCGGCGCCTGGGCGCGCGCATTGAAAATACGCTGATCGTGGTCGAGGGGATCTACAGCATGCTGGGCGACCGCGCACCGTTGGGCGACATCGTAGCGGTCAAACGCCGCTACCCCGGCGCCTTTCTCGTGGTCGATGAGGCCCATTCGCTCGGGGTGCTCGGCAGCCACGGTCGAGGGATGGCGGAAGAAGCAGGGGTCGAAGCGGACGTGGACTTCATCATCGGAACGTTCAGCAAAAGCCTGGGGGCCATCGGCGGCTACTGCGCCAGCGACCACCCGGATCTTGATCTCATCCGTTATGCGAACCGGCCTTACGTGTTCACGGCCTCGTCGTCACCCGCGATCATCGCCTCCACCCGTCGGGCGCTGGGGATCTTGAGCGCCCACCCGGAACTGAGACAACGGCTGTGGGATAACGCCCGCCGCCTCTATGCCCGCCTGCAGGAGTTGGGATATCGTCTGGGACCCGAGCCGAGCCCGATCATCGCCGTGCGTTTCGCCCAGCGCGAGCAGGCCTATGCACTGTGGACCGCCCTGATCGAGCGCGGCGTGTATGTCAACCTCGTGGTGCCTCCGGCAACCCCGGACGGCAGCTCGCTCTTGCGCTGCAGCGCCAGCGCGGGCCACACCCCCGATCAAATCGCGACGATCGGCAACGCGTTTGCCGACTTGAAGCGCTTGTTCGGGGCCGCGTCCGCCTGAAGAAATTCAACCCCACTGGCCGCGACTCGGCCGGGGGCGCTTGCGTGGTATGAAACTTTTCTTTACACTGGCCCGGAAATACCCCTGGCAGACGATCCTGACCCTGACCGCCATCCTGTTCTCGGGCATCTCGGAAGGTTTCGGCATTACCGCGCTCCTGCCCATCCTCACCACCATCTTCAATCGCAATGCGATCGCTTCGGGCACGGATGGCCATTCACCCGAGTGGAGCACCCGGCTGGATCAGATCCTCCAGCAGACATTGGCGGTTGCGGGTCTCCAGCCCACCATGACGGTGCTGCTGGGTCTATTCGTCGGGTGCATCACCCTGAAATGCATTCTCGTCTATTTGGCGAACCGGCAGATCGGCTTCACGGTCGTGCTGATCGCCACGGACATGCGCTTGACGCTGCTCAAGGCGCTGTTCAGCTCCAGTTGGGAATACTTCATCCGCCAACCGATGGGCCGTCTCACCAACGGCGTCGCCACGGAAGCGAACCGGGCCTCTACCGCTTTCAATTTCGGAGCCAAACTGGCCTCAATGGTCATCGAGGCCTCCATCTATTCGACCCTGGCGTTTATGGTGTCCTGGAAAGCCACCCTGATGGCATTGGGGGCGGGGGCCTTTGTGGTGATTGTCCTGCGGCGGCTGGTTAAAAAAAGCCGCCGGGCCGGCGGCAAACAGACCGTGCACATGCAGGCGTTGGTCGCCCAGATGACCGACATTCTAACCTCCATCAAGCCGCTGAAGGCGATGGCCCGCGAACAGCAGTCCGACGCGGTATTGACGAACACCACCCGCAAACTGAACCGGGCGCTTCAGAAGCAGGTGCTCAGCAAAGCCGCTCTGGGTTCGTTTCAAGAACCCATTCTGACGGTGTTCCTGGTTTTGGTGTTGTATGTGGCGCTGATTTACTGGAACCAGTCGTTGACGACGATGTTGGCCCTGGTTTTCTTCATCGGAAAAATCCTGAAGCAAATTGAGAAAATCCAGAAGGAATACGCGAACCTGGTGGAGTTCGACAGCGCCTATTGGTCGCTGCTGGGCAAAATCCAAAAGGCGCTTGAAGCCCGTGAAGTCTTGACCGGAGACGTGCCGCCGTCTTTCACCCGGGCGATCCGAATGGATTCCGTGAGTTTCGCCTACGATTCCCGCGAGGTGCTGAACGATGTGTCCCTGGCGATACCGGCCGGATCGTTCGTTACCCTGCTGGGTCCGTCCGGGTCGGGAAAGACCACCGTCGCCGACTTGCTGATAGGGTTGCTTCGGCCGCAGAAGGGTGATATCTGGGTCGATGAGACCCCCTTGGCGCGGATCGACATCCGCCGCTGGCGCGCCATGATCGGATACGTGCCGCAGGAAAACCTGCTCATGCACGACACGATCTTGAGAAATGTCACCCTGGGGGAGGCGACCGTCAGCGCGGAAGACGTTGAAGCGGCTCTGCGGGCGGCCGGTGCCTGGAAATTCGTACAGGACACCCCGGCTGGAGTTCACACCGTCGTGGGGGAGCGCGGAAGCATGCTGTCGGGCGGGCAGCGACAGCGGATCGCCATTGCTCGGGCGCTGGTGAAACACCCGCACCTGCTGATCCTCGACGAGGCCACCACCGCCCTGGACCCAAAAACCGAAAAGGAAATCTGCGCGACGCTCGCGGATTTAAAGGGTGGGATTACGATTCTGGCCATATCCCATCAATCGGCGCTGTTGGAAACCGCCGACCTGGCTTATCGGGTGCAGGAGGGAACCGTGCGATTGATAAAGGAACCGGCCGCGCGGCCGGCTTCCGGCAAGGCGGTCGAACCGATCCGGTAAATCTTCCAAATTTGGGAGGATCGTCCGCAAGATTATAATCAGCGGGCATCTATGCCCGATTGAAGGTCGAATTGGCTATTTTTATGAAGAGGGAGGGACTACCGATGCGCAAATTAGTGATCAACGGTCAAGCGATCGATGACACGACGGATTGTTACAGCATAGCGGAGATTGGGCACAATCATCAGGGCAAGCTGAAGACGTGTTTGGAGATGTTCAAAGTGGCCAAGGAGTGCGGGGCGGATGCGGTCAAGCTACAGAAGCGGGACAACAAGAGTCTTTACACGAAGGCGGGCTACGAGAAGCCCTATGACAACGAGAACAGTTACGGGGCGACCTACGGCGAGC
>JAUQXK010000016.1 GCA_030834695.1 Desulfobacterales bacterium | reverse complement strand
TGACCGTCGACGTAGCACGCGGGAAATACGTTCCAGGCAAATATGGCGAGGAGCAGCGCACCCGTGACCAGCGCCAAGGTCGCGAACACCCCTGCCGGATGCAAGCGGCTGCCGAACAGCAGCGGAAAGGCCAACAGGGCCAACGCCTGGACATACCGCGCCGCAATCCAAAGTTGGGTGGGCCGGTTGGCACCCCCCTCCCCAAAGACCCCCATGCCCTTGTAGGCCAGGGTGTGCAGCAGGTCCAAAAATCCGATGAACGCCAGTGAGATCCCAAGGAATAGCAGGGCCTGGTTCTGCACAAAGCGCCGCGAGTTCCAGACCAGCATGAAAACGCCCCAGGCCACGGCGATGGAGAGCAACTCGGCGAGGCTGTGAAACAGCAGGTAGTTCTGACGGCTGAACCCATACAATCCCGCCGTCGCTGCCGCGGCGGCCGCGATCACGCTGACGATCCGGAAGATCGTTCGAGGCGCCGGCGCGGAGATGACACCGACGGCCATCGATCGTCCTTCAGTTGCAATGCCGGACCGGCTGTTCATGCTCCCCTCCCTTGCGTTAACTGGGGTCGGTTTCTGGATGTTGGCGCCGGGCAGGGAGTGCCTCGCCCTCAAGCAGCGCCTGCAGGCAGCTCATCAGCTTTTCTTCATCGATCGATTTTTCGAAAAAATTGGCCGCTCCCTCGTTCAGCAGGAGCGGTTTGTACGGATCGGCCGGGCAGCCGGTGAAGACGATGAAGCGGGTGGCCGGGGCCCTTGAGCGCACCGTTTTCAGAACCTCCAGCCCGGAGCCGTCCGGCAGCCGGATATCCAGAATGACCACGTCGGGTTGAGCTTCGAGAATTCTTGAAACGGCTTGGTGCACGCCGGCAGCTTCGCCGACGAGCTCGGCGCCGGGCAGATCCCTCAACAGGCCTTTCAGGCTGCTGCGCAAGGGTTCTGAATCGTCCACGATCAAAATCTTCATGTTCGCCTTCGTCGGCTGATAACCGGAAAAATCAGTTCAACGAATGACATGTTATCGCGGTTGGCCTCATAGCGGCACCGTTGCGATTAGGTTTTATTTGTAGCGGCTTAACGCCGCCGAGGCAGGGCAAACGGCGACATCCTGTCGTATTTCTACGACAAGAGTCGATGACTTCGTAAATAGTCCAATCTCTGCGTTGCGCGTCATCTCGTTGCCGCTGCGGCGTACGGCAAGTACGCCTCGCGGCACGAGATTCGCGCGCCTTGATCTTGGCCTCCTTACGAAGCTATCGATTCGAATGACTGCCTGCATTGAGGTGTGAATCGGGTAAGGTACGGCGGGCTAATCGATCAAGCGGTGTTCGACGGCGTAACGGGTGAGCTCGGAGTTGTTCTTCAAACCGGTCTTTTCGAGGATGCGCGTGCGGTAGGTGCTGATGGTGGTGGAGCCGAGGTGCAGTTCCTGGGCGATTTCCGACAGGCTTTTCCCCTGAGCGATCAGGCGGAACACCTGGAATTCGCGGTCCGAAAGCGATTCGTGCGGCGTCCGCCCGGGGCCGGTGGATAGGGCTTCGGCCAGTTTCTCCGCCAAATCCGGAGTCACATACCGACCCCCCTGGGATGCCTTGCGGATCGCCCGGATGATTTCTTCTTCGTCGCTTTCCTTGGTGAGGTAGCCCGAAGCCCCAGCTTTGAAGGCCCGGACGGCGAATTGCTCCTCGGAGTGCATGCTCAGCATCAATACCGCGGTCTTGGGGCTGGAATCCTTGATTTGTTTAAGAATCTCGAGGCCGTTCGAGCCGGGCATGGAGATGTCCAGAACGACCACGTCATAAAATTTCTGGGCGATTTTGGTCAATACCTCGGCGCCGTTCGAGGCCTCGTCCTCCACCTTCAGGCCTTCGGCGTCCTCGATGGTCTGCCTGAGCCCGCGCCGGAACAGCTTGTGGTCGTCGGCGATCAGGATCCGGATCATGCTGCCTACCCTTTCTCAATGAAGTTCAGCCGATGTTTCGGACGGAGGCAGGGGAAATCTCGCGCGAATGACAGCCCCCCGCTCCTTGCCGGCGGATAGATTGAACTCCCCGCCGAACGAACGCACCCGTTCGCGCATGCCGATGATTCCGAAGGACTGGGGGGCGCCTTGAGGATGGCCCGGCAGGCCCCTGCCGTCGTCTTCCACCTCGAGGATCAACCAATTCAATTCCCGGCGGAGCCGGACCTCGGCCCGGCCGGCGGCGGCATGGCGGACGATGTTCGTCAAAGCCTCCTGCACGATGCGGTAGATCGCAATCGACATGCCGGCGTCAACGTTCAGTTGCGAACCGCCGACCTTCAGCGAGGTCGTGATTCCGCTGCGCTCCTGGAACCTCGCCACGGCCCATTCCAGTGCCGCCTGCAGGCCCAGTTCTTCGAGCAGGCCCGGCCGCAGGTCGGCGCAGATGGCCTTGACCGTCTGCACCCCCTCGGTGATGAGCTCGCTCATTTCCTCCAGCTTGCGGGCTGCATCCGACCGGTCCGGCGGCAGGCGGCGTTTGACCCAGCCGAGGTCCATCTTCAGGGCCGAAAGCCTCTGCCCGATATCGTCGTGCAGCTCGCGGGCCATCCGGAGGCGTTCGTTTTCGATGGTTTCCTGCAGGTATGCCGCGTATCCCTGCAGCATCTGCCGGGAATGCTCCAGCGTCTCCTCCGCCAGTTTGCGCTCGGTGATGTCCATGGCGAAAACCACCAGCCGCTCCACCGCGCCCGCGGCGCCGAGGACCGGCCAGAAGTTGTGATTCATCCAGCGTCCATCGCGCTGGTCTTCGAATACCTGCGGCCGGCCGGTATCGATCACCTTCTGGCTGATGGCCCTGCGGCCGGCCGCGATGCCGGGCGGCACCAGATCAAAAGCCGATCGGCCGACGCAGTCCTCGACGCGTTTGCCCAGCCGGGCGGCGAAGGTCCTGTTTGCAGCCAGCACGGTTCCGTCGCGGTCGAAGAGAAAGACGCTTTGGTCGATGGCATCGAACAGGGTCTTGAGATTCAGCTCGCTGGTTCGCAGCTTCTCCTCCGTGCGCAGCTTCGCCAGCGCCACCGACAGGTATCCGGCCATCCTCTCCCACAGCGCAACCAATTCAGCCGTGAAAAGCCCCCTGCGCCGGTCATTGAGCTGCAGCAGCCCCAGCCTCTCCGCCCCCAGCCACAGCGGCACCAGGGCCACCGACTCATACCCCTCGCCGTGGCAACGGTTGCGGGTGCGTGCCTGCCGGTCCGCTTCGCTGGTGCTGGCGAGCAACTCGGTCGTGCTGTTGGTCCAGAAGCTGCCCTTTTCGCTGAAAAAGGGCTTTGAGGCGTCAAATCGACCCTGGATCACGTTGCCGCACATGCACTCCAGAACCGGGTTTCCGACATCATCCCTAAGAATCGCTCCGTTCGGGTCCCGAGAGCACAGGCGGCTTTCAGCCTTTTCGAACGCTGCCGGGAACCCGCGGACTTCGTAATAGGGAAAATCCTCCCCCTGGGCGAGTCTTATGCCGACGGCCTCGCAGCCGGACTGATGCTGAAAAAAGGTGATGGCGGTCTCGATCAATTGCCCGGTGGTCCGGCAGGAATTCACCTTTTCCAGGAACTTGACCGTTGTTTCCCGCTCAAGCTCCGCCTGTTTTCTGTCGGTGATGTCCTGCACCATGCCGATCGAGCGGACGATCTGCCCTGAGTCGTTGCGCTCATGGATGCATTTTTCGCGAACCCAACGAACTTCCCCCGTGTGTTTGTGAACGATCCGGTGATCAATCTCATGCGTGCCTTTTCCTTCACGAATCGAGCCGGTGTAAGCGGCATCAACAGCCGCCCGATCGTCCGGATGGACGGATTCGAAAAAAGCTTCGTAGGTTGGGCTAAACTCCTGTGGCTTCAAGCCGAATATTCGGTAGACTTCGTCCGACCAGGTAAGCCGGTGGGCAACGACATCGAACATCCAGCTTCCAACATGCGCGATCTCTTGCGACCTGGCCAGAAGAGACTCGCTCTGCCGCAAGGCCTTCTCCGCCTGTCGGAGCTTGCTGACGTCCGCCATCATGAGGCGGCATTCCGACCCGCCTTGCGAAACCGTGGCCGTGATATGCACAGCAAGCGGTCCCTTCCCTTCACCCCGAATCGCCACCTCGCACACTTCCGGCGCTTGGCCCGCAAACACTTCTTCCAGGAAGGCGCTAAAGACCGAACGGTCCGGCATGCCCACGAAAGTCCCGAACCACCGGCCCGTCAGCCGGGCGCGCTCCACCCCCAGAAGGAGCGCTCCGGTCAAATTCACCCGACGAATCGCCCCGTCGCGACCAAGGGAAAAATAGCCCACCGGCGCAAAGTCGTAGAGGTCAGTATACTCCCATAGGGCCGCTTCGAGCTCCGCTCGCGCCTGCACGAGCTCCGTATTTTGCATCTCCAGCTCGATCTGGTGCACCTGCAGTTCGTGCACGAGCCGCTGCGCATCAGCCTCTGTCCGCGCCGGGCATCCTTTCGTCTTCGCCGTTCGCAGCTGCGCCTCCGCCCGGCGGCGCAGTTCGGACAGCCCCCCGGTTGCGGTTTTGTTTTTATTCATGGCGCCCCTTTATTCTCGAATTGGCCCGCCTCAGCCAGGCGGCTATCGCAGTTGGGCCTCCAATGCATTGGTCTTGGTGATGTCCGAAGATCTGGTTGACCGTCTGCAGCTCCTCGTTGAGCGACTGCAACTCCCCCTTGGAGGTGGTCAGCTCCTCGCCGGTGGATTTGAGCTCTTCCCGGGAGGCCTGCAACTCTTTGCGGCCGGACTGGATCTCCTCCCACGGGAGGTGCCTATCCGGTGGCCGGCTGGGTCGCCGCTTCCGCGGCGGCATGCCTTTTCTTCTGCAGCCCGAAAATGATCCCGACCACCGCAATGCCGACCAGGTCCGAGACCAGGCCGGGCTTGAGGAGCAGCAGCGCCCCGGCGGCCAGCAGCACCCACTCATACCACCGGCATTTGTCTCCGAAATAGCCGATCGCCACTCCCGCCAGCGCCAGAACGCCCAAGCCCGCCACCAGGCAGTTCCACAGGATGTCCATGGGGGACCCGATCAGCAGGATCTGCGGGCGGTAGACGAACAGAAAGGGGGCGACAAATCCGGCCAGCCCCATGCGGACGGCCAGCCAGCCGGTCTGGAGCCAGTTCGAGCGGGCGATCGCCGTGGCCGCATAGACCGCCGCACAGACCGGCGGCGTGATGGCGGAAATGATGGCGAAATAAAACACGAACAGGTGCGCGGCCATCGGAACCACGCCCAGCTTGACGAGGGCGGGCCCGGCCACGGATGCCGCCAAAACATAGGCCGCCGTCGTGGGCAGGCCCATGCCGAGGATGAGGCACACGATCATGGTGAAAAAAAGCCCTAAAAATTCAACCCCCATGCTGAGCCCGATGACCAGCTCCGACATCTTGATCCCCAGCCCGGAGAGGTTCACCATGCCGATCACGATCTGGGCGCAGCAGCAGAGGCTCGCCACCAGGACGACGGACTTGCCGCCCGCCTCCATGGCCCCGACCATGTTCCGGGCCCTTTCCTTCAATACGGCCCGGCTTCGAACGGTCGCGAAATACAGCCCCACCGAGGCCATCGTCGCCCAGAACACCGAGCTGGTCGGGTCCCGGCCGTCGAGCAGGAGATAGATGAGCAGCGTGACCGGGATGAAGAGCGGGGCGCCTTTAGGCAGGGTCTTTTTCACGGAGGGGATCAACGCTTTGGGGATTCGCATCAGGTTGGACTTCCGCGCTTCGAAATGGATCGAGGCCGCCACCCCGAGATAATACAGCAGCGCCGGAACCACCGCCGCCAGCGCGATCTTCAGGTAGGCCACGTGGATCAGTTCCGCCATGATGAAGGCTCCCGCCCCCATCACCGGCGGCATGATCTGGCCGCCGGTGGAGGCCGTGGCCTCCACGGCGGCCGCGAATTCCGGCTTGTAGCCCAGCTTTTTCATCAACGGGATGTTGAAGACCCCGTCGACCACGACGTTGGCGACGGCGCTGCCCGAAATGGTTCCGAAGAGCGCGCTCGATATGCAGCTGACCTTGGCCGGTCCGCCGTAGGATCGGCCGGCGAGGGCCTTGGCCAGATCGACGAAAATTTCCCCGCCCCCGGTGTAGTAAAGAACCGACCCGAAGATGAGGAAGCCCGCCACGACCGTGGCCGAGACCCCCGTCACGGTGCCCCAGAGGCCGGAGGTCGACATGTACAGCGTCTCCAGGATGTAGCTGACGCTGAATCCGCGGTGGGCGATGACATCGGGCAGAGCCTGGCCGAAGTACGCGTAGAGGATCGTCAGAACGGCGATGGCCGGCATGATCCAGCTGAGGATCCGGCGGGTCATCTCCAGGACGATGACGGCGGCGATGATTCCCAGCGCCAGATCCCAGTCGCTGGATATGCCCGGATTCATCATGATGCGGTCGTAGTTGAAGGCGGCATACATGCAGACAACCGCTCCCGAAGCCATCGCCAGGGCGTCCACCATCGACGGGCGGTCTTTGGGGGATCGGCCGGAAGCGGAATACAGGAGAAAGGCCAGAACGATGGCAAACCCCATGTGGATGCTGCGCTGGATCAGGTCCGGGAAGGCCCCGGCAAAGGCGGTGTATAGTTGGAAGATCGCAAATAGAACGGACAGACCCGCTGCCAGGACCGAGAACGGCCCTTTTAGGGTTCTGGCCACCGCCTGGTCCGGGTCTTTGACATCCACTTTTTCGGGAACGATGTGGATCAGCTCGTTGACATCGACCGAGGTTTCGCCTGTAGGCATGGCATCCGCTTTCCTCATTTCGGGATCAGGTTTTCCGGGATCTTGTGTCCGATTTCTTTGTAATACTTGATCGCGCCGGGGTGCAGCGGAACGTTGCAGGTTTCCAGGGTCAGCTGCGGAAGACTGACGCCTTTAATGGAGGGATAGGCGGCGACCTGCTCGTCAAACCCCTCGCAGGCGGCCTTGACCATCCGGTAGACCAGGTCCTCGGACAAGTCCTTTTTTACCACTGTGCCGATGAGCATGGCGAACGTCTTGTAGGCCGGAGAGTCTTTGTAGATCCCCTTGGGCATGGCGATCGGGCTGAGGTAGGGATACTTCGCCTTGACCTTGGCGATGTCCTCCTCGGTGAAGCCCAGCAGGCGGATGGACGTGAAGGTGGCGAGATCCAGCGTGGAGGCGTCCAGACTGTCGACCCCGGCTCCGGATTTCACGTAGCCCACGACCCGCTTGTCCTTGATGGAGGCGATCGCATCCTCGGTCCCGCCCCTCACCCAGTTGGGCGTTACGGCGAGCGCGTCCAGGATGGCCTCCACCGTCTTTTCGGTGGCCGACCCCCGGATCCCCGGGTTGAAGGGCTTCCCCGCCAGATCGTAAACCGTTTTGACGCCGCTGTCCTCGCGCACGACGAAATTCTGCGGCGCCGGCTGGTAGACCCACATGACGTACTGGTCTTTGATGGGCTTGTCCTTCCAGGCTTCCAGGCCGTGGTAGGCCTGGTATTGGAGGTGGATGGTCGTCATCCCCAGGTCCAGATCCCCTTTCTTGATCCGGTTGATGTTGTCCACCGAGGCGCCGGTTTCCACCACCGAGATGTTGACATCCGGCACACGGGCGTTGATCACCTTGGCGACGGCCACGAAGTACGCGTAGTGGCTGGACGAGGACTGCGTCGAGCCCATGGCCAGCAGTTTCTTGGAGGCGGCCCAGCCGTCGACGGGAAGCAGCCCGATGGCGGCCGTGATCGATGCGAAGACGAAAGCAGCGGCGACGATCCTGAGAGGCTTCATGACATTTCTCCTTTCATGCGACACGGTTGAATGGCCAGTTATGCATGCTGCACTCCAGTCGGACATCGTTAAATGATGTGATTCTTTTGCAATGCCGCCACCCGCTCCTCGGAATAATTCAGGATGCCCTTCAATATGTCCACGCTGTGCTCTCCGAGGAGCGGCGCCGGAGCGTGCACCTCCGCCGGCGTTTCCGAAAGATGGATCGGCGAGCCGATGACTTTGGTGCGACCGGCCAGCGGATGATCGATCTCGCGGATCATGCGGCGGGCATCGGCGATATGCGGGTCCTCGACCACCTCTTTGACCGTGTACAGCGGCGCGCAGGGGATGGCCTTGGACAAAAGGAAATCGACGACCTCCCGGACGGTCCGGGTTCCCGTCCACTCCTCCACGATCCGCTTGACCGCCGCATGGGCCTTGACGCGGTCGTAGTTGTCTTTGTAGGTCGGGTCTTCCAGAAGGCGGCGCATGCCGATGGCGTCGCAAAACATTTCCCATAACTTGTTGTTGCCGACGGCGATCACCACCCAGCCGTCCCTGGCTTTGAAGGTGTCATAGGGATAGATGAATTCATAGCGGTTGCCGGTCCTCTGGGGGATTCGCTTTTCAACCAGATAGATCTGGATGATCGTCTCCATCGCTGAAACCACCGAATCGACCAGCGCGATGTCCACCTTCTG
This sequence comes from Desulfobacterales bacterium, assembly GCA_030834695.1. GTDB lineage: Bacteria > Desulfobacterota > Desulfobacteria > Desulfobacterales > SpSt-501 > SpSt-501. Next base: position 34,883 of record JAUQXK010000016.1, on the reverse strand, counting down.
GCCCGGGCCGCCGTTGCGCACGGCGATGAGACTGCTCAGGATTCCGATGCCGGCGCAAAGTCCCGCCAGGATATCGGCAATCGCGGTGCCGGTCCGAGTTGGCGGGCTGTCCGGCCAGCCGGTCACGCTCATGATGCCCCCCATGGCCTGGCCGATGATGTCGTATCCGGGCAGATCCTTGTACGGTCCGGTATGCCCGAAGCCGGATATCGAGGAGTAAATGATCTTGGGGTTGACGGCTTTCAGCGCGGCATAGCCGATCCCCAGGTCGTCCATGGTCCCGGGCCGGAAATTCTCGATGAGGACATCGGAGCGTTTGACCAGATCCAGAAAAACCGCTTTCCCCTCCGCGGCCTTCAGGTTCAGCGTCAGGCTCTTCTTGTTTCGGTTGAGGTTCATGAAATAAGCGCTTTCGGACCCGATGAACGGAGGGTATTTGCGCGTGTCGTCCCCATGGCCCGGCACTTCGATTTTGATGATTTCCGCCCCCATGTCGCCCAACAGCAGCGTGCAATAGGGCCCTGCCAATACGCGGGTCATGTCGATGACCCGAATCCCGTCCAAAGCGCCTTTTTTCAAGTTTGCGTGCATGCAACCCTCAGCGAACCGTTTGGAATGACATGTCCATGGGATCTTTTGGGGGCCCGTCCCAGTTTACGACTGCCGAATGTACCCCATGGCCAGTGAAATCTGTTCGGCCGCCCGGACCACTTTGGCGGCGAATTCGGTGAACGTCCGCCGGGAGGGGCGCCGGGCCGTCGTCCAGGCGATATTGATGGCGGCAAATGCCTCCCCCGTATAACCGATGATCGGGGCTGCGACCGCCCGCAGGCCTCTTTCCAGCTCTTCGTTATTGAGCGCATACCCCCGGTTTTTGATTTCCGCGAGTTCCTTCTTGAACGCGGCGGCCGAGACAATCGTGCGCTCGGTCCTGGATTTAAAATCCAGTTGGCCGAGAATGGCATCAGCGTGCGGTTCGGGCATGAAGGCCAGGATGACTTTACCCATGCTGGCGCAGTATACCGGCAACCGGTCGCCCACGTTGATGTTCGCGTTGACGAGATAGTCCGACATAACCCGCTCGACGAAGATGATCTCGGTTCCGCTGAGCAGGGAAAGATTGACCGTCTCCTCCGTCTCATCCCGCAGCGCCTGCATCACCGGCAACGCCGCCCGGCGCAGGTTCAAGCCCTTGAGCGCCTTCAGGCCGAGTGCCGCCATCGCGGGACCCAGGTGATAGGTCTTCTTGTCCATGTTCTGCTCGACCAGCCCGAGCTGACGCATGGTCTTCAGAAACCGGAAGCAGGTGGTCTTGTGGTAACGGGTTTTCCGGGTGAGGTCATCGAGCGTGAAAGGCGAATCCGGCGCGGCCAGATGGCCGAGGAGAGTGAAGCACTTGGCAATCGATTGGACATGGTCCCGATCTTTCACGGGCATCCTCCGGCAACCTGGAATGGAAGCTAGAGCTGAAATTTCAACCGGCTGAAGGGGCGGTCAAAATTCCGAATACCGGAATATAAATCAAAATTCTTTCGGAATTCGAAATTAATTAACCAGACGGGAGGCGGGTTGTCAATTCTCTTTTTTGGATTTTAGCACGCTGCGGATCGCGCGATCGATCTCGTCGATTAGGAGCGGTTTCATGACCAGCGCTTTGATCCCTTTTTTTTGGGCTTTGACTTGGTCAAGCTGCTGACTGTAGCCCGTGCAAAGGATGACGGGAATCTCCGGATTGATTCTCATCAACTCGACCGCCAATACGTCGCCCCTCATTCCCGGCATGGTTTGATCCGTGATGACGATGTCAAACCTCTTCGGGTTGGCCTTGAACAGCTCGAGCGCTTCAATCGGGCTGGTTCTCGTAACGACATCGTACCCCAGCCGCGTCAGAATCTTCTCCCCGATGTCAACCAGCATCCTTTCATCGTCGACGAACAGAATGCTCTCGGAACCGCCGCAGGGCGGCACTTTTTCCTTTTCCGGCCGACCGGATGTCAATTTGACCTTCGGCAGCCAAACTTTGAAGACAGCCCCTTTCCCGGGCGCGCTTTCGACCCGGACGGCTCCGTTGCATTTCTTTACAATTCCGCTGACCACCGCCAGGCCGAGGCCGGTGCCGACCCCCTTTTCTTTCGTCGTGAAATAGGGATCAAAAATCCGCTCCTGCATTTCCAGCGGAATTCCTCGTCCGGTGTCCCTGACCGCAAGACGCACATACGAGCCCGTATCCAGGTCGAAACAGCCGTCCTTGTCTTCATCCGTCAGGGTCGCGCCCTGCACCTCGATGTCGATGCTCCCCGGATTCTCGCCGATGGCGTGAACGGCGTTGGTTGCCAGGTTCATCAGGATTTGGTGCAGCTCAACCGAATTCCCGAAAACAGCCCCCGCCGGATCGTCGATTCGGTAGTTGAGGTCGATGGTGGCGGGGATGCTGGCCCGCAGAAATTTGACAACCTCCCGTACGATCATGCCGACATCAACCGGAGTTCGCTCTTCATCCGCCTGCCGGCTGAAGGAAAGAATCTGCTTCACCAGATCCCGGGCGCGATGGGCCGCCCTCAATGCCTCCTGTAGATATTCAACCGGTGCGCCTTCGCTTAACGTGGACAGCTCCGTAAAACCGATAATCGCAGATAAAATATTGTTGAAATCGTGGGCAATTCCTCCCGCCAGGGCTCCAATCGCCTCCATTTTCTGGGCTTGCAGCAGCTGGGATTGCAGCTGATCTTTTTCTTTTTGGGCACGGACCTGTGCGCTCACGTCGCGCACCATCGCGACCATATAGAGCGGCTTCCCGTGCTCGTCCCGTTGAATGGTCGACCAGATCTGGGTATTGATGATGACCCCGTTCTTGCAAATCAAACGACGATCACTGTCTCCGTACGGCAGCTCCCCCTCCAAAAGCCTCTTGAAAAGAAGCCGGTGGGCTTCAAAATCATCCGGGTGCATGACGTCCCGTATCGTTCCGCCAAAAAGCTCCTGCTTCGTGTAACCCAGCATGTGCGCCACGGCCGTGTTGACTTCGATGGCCGCTCCGTCCAAAGCGATCAGTGCCATCCCCACTGCGGTGTTTTCAAATGCGGTGCGGAAGCGCGCCTCGCTTTCCCTCAACGCCTCGGCCGCCTGCTTCCGCTCGGTGATATCGCGTCCCACGCCGATGATGGCCGCCAATTGCCCATCTTCGTCCAACAGCGCCTTATCGGCCCAACCGATCCACCGCAGTCCGGACCGCGTCATGAGCCGTTGCTCGAGATAGCAGGCATGGGGGTGATGGTAGAGCGCTTTCATGGCCTCGGCCGTCGCTTCCCGATCCTCCTCGTAGACCATCGGCAAAAAGGGCCTGCCGAGCAGCGCTTGCTCGGATTCACCGAAGGCCTCGCAATAGCTGGGACTCACGAAAAGGAAGTTGCCCTGAAGATCGAGCTTGACCACCATGTCCGCCTGGTTTTCGATCAGCAAGCGGTATTTCTCCTCGCTGATCCGGAGTGCGTCCTCAGCCTTCTTTCGCTGGGTGATGTCCTGGGCCAGCTCCGTCATGCCGACCAGTTTTCCATGATCGTCGAAAACCGGATAGCCCCGTCCGATCCAGTGACGCCCGTCCGGGGTCGTCGTTTCCAACTGCTGCGGCAATCCGGTTTCTCGGGCTTTGACGACCGGGCAATTCTGGCAGGGCTCGTTGCTCTGATGCCAGATTTCGTAGCAATGACGGCCGAGCAAATCCGCCGGCGTCTTGCCGGCGGACTGCGCAGCCGCTTGATTCGCCCACTGGATTCGAAGTTCCGGATCAAAGTAGACGAAATTTTCGAAAATGGAGTTCAGGATCATTTCCTTTTCGTGTTCGGAACGCATCAGCAACTGTTCGGTCCGCTTGCGATCTGTAATGTCGCGGAGGATTCCGAAGAGTTGGGTCTGACCCTGATACTGGACGGGCACGCCCCAGGACTCCACCTGCACCACCTGGCCGTCCAGCGTCGACACGCGGTGTTGGCGCAGCGGGGCAATCCAATTTTCGCTGAGCCCCTTGCGGATCCGCTCGATCGATTCAGGCCGGTCATCGGGATGAACCAGGTCCAAATAATTCTTCCCGACCAGCTCATCTGCATCGCTCGCCCGGAAGAGCTTGAGCGCCGCCGAATTGGCGTAAACAATGACTCCAGCGCGGCGGACCAGAATGGCATCGGGCAAGGATTCTACGATGTGACGAAACCTTTCCTCGCTCTCGCGCAACGCCGTTTCAGTCTGCTTGCCTTCGGTTTCCATGGTGGTGCACTCCTGTCGATCTTATCGGCAAAAAATTTCGGTTCTCAATCAAGAAGCGCTCCAATCGGCGGAAATTGAAACATAATGCTCAAAATGGGCAGCGGCGGGCCGAATTAGAAGAGAGACGGTTGCATGAAGGCGTTTCCGGGCCTCCACCATCCCGGCGCCGAATCGACGGCGTCATTCGATCTCGGTCAGGACCTGGTGCCTGCGGGCGGCGCTGCGGTGGCGTAACAGAACGGCCGGCGTGAGCATTTCAACCGAACGGAAGCGGTCGTCGGGGTCGGCCTGAGGGTCAAAAACATGCAGGACGTAGGGCTGGCGATGGCTGCCCGTGGCCGTTTTCAGCCACAACGCGGTTTCGGCGACCTCATCCGGGGTCAGGTAACGGATGCCCTCCGAGTCCTCTGCCGTCCGCGCAACCGGCGCAACCGTGGTCTCAAACCGGTGCTCGGGAAATCCAGCCACCCGCACCATGCTGCGATGGACCTCTTCCGGTTCGATCGACCCTCCCGTCATCGCCGCGTATAGCGCTCTGGGGCCTTTCAGTTCCATGACCACCCGGTCTCCCAGGCCTTGCGCCAGGAGGTGCTCCAGAACCGCCGCGTTCCGGCCGTCGGTGTCCAACTGCAGCTTCAAACCGTTTCGCTTCAAAAAGCCGAGGACGCCGACCAGGTCCTCCATCGCGGCAGGATCCCCTTTCGAAACATGCAGGCCCCCGACCCAGCCCCTGGAAACGTCGCTGCGGCCGATGAACCCGTCGAGCCGAGCCCCGGCCTGCAGCCAGGCGATGACCGCGGCGACACCCTGCCGGACTTCGGGACCGTCCGCCAGGACCGGAAATTCGATGCCTTCGGCTCCTCGAACGATGGCCGCGCGGTGCGCCCGGTAGAATTTCCCGAAAAGCTCTTTCCCCTCCCCGACCGCATCGTGCTCGGCGAAGCCCAGGTCCTTCTCGCGCATGAACTTCTTGGCGATCTGGCATCGCGCGCAGCCGGTCGCCGTAAAGAGAATCAGGCTCATTCGGCATTTCCTCAAGGGCTTTCGGCCACGTCGGTGCGCACGCAAAGAGCCGCATCCGGCCGGTACGGCAATACACCGGCGACGTCCACCGTACGCCGCGCCCCCCGCGGCGAGGCTCCCGGCAACCGAAAGCGCGTCACGTCGATGCGTTCGATCGCCTGCTCGGCCGGCTTTTCGATTTGCGGCACCCATTCGTAGGGCACCCGGTAGGCGCGATAGATCATGTTGATCTTCAACATCCGGCCCCAATAGGGGCTGATGTACTCCCAGACCGTCTCATGGCCGGCGGTGACCTCGATGATGCGGCCGCCCGAGCCCTCGGTGATCAGCGTGTTGCCGTTCGGCAGGCGTTGGGCGGAGCTGATGAACGGGCTGTAGAAGCGGTTCGCATCCACGGGGAACGCCAGCCCGGCCTCGACCGGCGTGTACTGCCAGACGACCTGCAACGAGACCGGATCGATTTCGAGCACCCGCGAATAATCGCGCAGCGCGTTGCGGAAGCCCGTGGGCGACCCGGGATTGGGCGACCCGTAGCCGGCCCAGCCGCCGTTGTCGAAAACCAGGATGTGGCCCTCGCCGGGGAGCCCGCGGGGGATCATGTGGGCGTGGTGCTGGCCGATGATCCAACCCAGCCGCCGCAGCTCGGGGGTCTCGTCGTAGTTGGGTCCGAGGCGCCAGACGATCCGGCCGGTCTGCTTGTCGACGATGGCCGTTATGTTGGACTCCCGCGCGCACCAGATGATGTTGTCCGGGTGGAAGCGGTTGTCCCCGGCGTCGAACCAGCGGTTGGGTCCCAGCAGCGACATGGAGTTGATGTGCATCCAGTCGCCGACGCCGCCCCCCGATTTCAGCCAGTTGGGATTGCGGAACAGGAGGTTCCTGGCGTCCTCGCGCAAGCCCAGCTCGTCGAAATGATCGCTGCACACCCATTCCCAGATGACTTCACCCTCCCAGTTGACTTCGATGATGCTGTCGTCCAGGAGCGGCTTGTCGCAGATGGCGGGATTCCTGACGTTCTTGTGCGCGAGGATCATGGTGTTGCCCCGGTCCGCCAGCGGTTCCAGGCCCGGGGCGTAGTAGCCCACCGGATTGCCTTCCCGCTGGTAGTCGTGATGCTGGCGGGCCATCCACTGCGGCGCTTCGCCCGGGTCCTCGATGAATTCATACTGGTTGAAGCGCCAGACCACGTTGCCGTCCCAGTCCACCTGGACCAGGTCGATCCCGTCCTGGCTGCCGAAGGCCGTGCTGCGCTCACCGGTGCTGCCGATCAGATGACCGCCCGGCAGGAGCCGGTTGGGCATCCCGTGCAGCTCCTTCCACAGCTGGACCTCGCCGCCGTTCATGTCGATCAGCAGCGCCCCCACCTCCTTGGCCTGAAACACGGTATAGCCGTTCCAGCACCGGCTGGGGTCGTAGAGGGTTGCTCCGGTGGGAAAGATACTGGGATAAGTCATTGGGTCATGCCTCCTAAACGTTAGTATAGTCTTCTTTGAAGGCCCTTTCCCGGCCGCGGCGAATGGCCGGCAGAGCCACCGCGATCAGCATGCCCGCCGCCAGGACGAGAAAGACCAGCGACAGGGGACGCGTAAAAAACACGGACGGATCTCCGCGCGAAAGCAGCATGCCCCGCCGCAGGTTTTCCTCCAGCATGGGGCCCAGGACAAAGCCCAGAATGAGCGGGGCCGGTTCGCATTCGAGCTTGTGGAACACGTACCCGAGCAATCCGCACAGGGCCGTCAGCCCGATGTCGAACGTGTTGTTGTTTACGCTGTAGAGCCCGATGCAGCAGAACACCAGGATCGCGGGATACAGCAGGCGGTAGGGGACCGAGAGCAGCCGCACCCAGATCCCCACCAGCGGCAGGTTCAGCACCACGAGGATGACGTTGCCGAGCCACATGGAAACGATGACGCCCCAGAAAAGCGCCGGGTTGCTCGTGATGACCCGCGGGCCCGGCTGGATGCCGTGGATCATCATGGCGCCGGCCATCATCGCCAGGATGACGTTGGGCGGGATGCCGAGCGTGAGCAGCGGCACGAACGATGTCTGGGCCGCGGCGTTGTTGGCCGATTCGGGGGCCGCCACCCCGCGAATATCGCCCTGGCCGAAGCGTTCCGGGTCGCGCGCGCACTTCTTCTCGATCATGTAGGCCGTAAACGAGGAAATGATGGCCCCGCCGCCCGGCAGAATCCCCAAAAGCGAACCGCACAGGGTTCCGCGCAGCACGGCCGGCGCCGCCATGCGAAGGTCCTCCTTTTTCAACCACAGCCCGGTAAGCTTGCTTTTCAGGATGTCGCGCGTCTCGCGCTTTTCGAGACTGTTGATGATGTCGCAGATACCGAACAGCCCCATGGCCAGGGATACGAACCCGACGCCGTCGGCCAGCTCGGGAATGCCGAAGGTGAAGCGGTGCGCGCCGCTGGTGACATCGGTGCCGATCATCCCCAGGAGCAGCCCCAGCACGATCATGCCGACCGCCTTGAGCATGGACCCGGAGGCCAGCACGACCGACCCGATCAGGCCGAAGACCATGAGCGAGAAGTACTCCGCCGGTCCGAACTGGAACGCCAGTTCGGACAGCGGCACCGCCAGAACGGCCAGGACCAGGGTGGCGAACGAGCCGGCCGCGAACGAGCCCAGGGCCGAGATGGTCAGCGCCGCACCGGCCCGCCCCTGGCGCGCCATCTGGTGCCCATCGAGGCAGGTCACCACGGAGGAGGCCTCGCCTGGCACGTTCACCAGGATGGACGTCGTCGACCCGCCGTACTGGGCGCCGTAATAGATGCCCGCCAGCATGATCAGCGCCGAGACCGGCGGCAGGGCGAAAGTGGTGGGCAAAAGAATGGCGATGGTCTGAACCGGACCGATGCCCGGCAGAACCCCGATGAGGGTGCCGATCAGGGCTCCGACCAGGCAGTAAAGAAGGTTCATGGGGGTAACGGCGGTCTGGAATCCGAGAGCCAGATTGGACAGCAGTTCCATGAAAATACCACCCGCGGTCGTTTTTCAGGGCGATGAAAAGCAAGCAGCGGGCTGTCAGCCGAGGCGCGTGACGATTTGGAACGCGCAGCCTATCGGCTGATAGGTGGGCGTTTACGAGAGTCACGCAACGCAGGATCACGGCCCGATGCGCCGTTTTTCATCACCCTGTTAGAGGCGGCCGGAAAGGAAAGACGGCCACACCGGCATTTGAAAATCGAGAAAGTAGACGAACACCACCAGCACGATGGCGGTCAGCGCGGCGGCATTCAGGAGCGCTTCCTTCCAACGAAACTCATGGCTGGCCCGGCTGGCGAGAACGACGAGGACGGCGGTCGACAGCAGCAGGCCCAGGGGCTTCAGGATCTGGCTGAAAAGAACCACCGCAACGAGGATGATCGCCACGGGCTTGAGCTGCAGGATCGGCCACCCGGGGGATCCCTGGGCCCCCGCGATCCCTCTCAGCAGAATGACGCTACCGAGCACGACCATGAACCCGCCGAGCACGAGCGGGAAATACCCCGGTCCCATCTTCGCAGCGCCGCCGATCGTCAGGCCGGATGACAAGGCCATGGCCGCCGCACCGAAAAAAACGAACATCACACCGGTCAGAAAATCCTTCGGATGCCGGATGCGCATGAAAAACCCCTTGGGTTCCCGGTTGCTTGGGCCATAACGGGCACAGCGTCAACCGAGGTACGGCGATGCGTGATATAGCCGAATCGGGCGTATTTTATCGCCGGAGCGATGAAGGCCACACCCTGCCGCTTATTCGGCTTTGAACCCGGACGCCTTGATGATCGGCACCCAGCGCTCACGGTCTTTCTTGAAAACGGCGCTGCATTCCTCCGGCGTGGTGCCGGCCGGATCGCTGCCCATGCCCTTGATTTTCTCGACGACATCCGGCGACCGCACCGCCTTGACGACGGCCGCGCTCAGCTTGTCGATGACGGGTTTGGGGGTCTTGGCCGGCACGACGAGGGCGTTCCAGCCCACCCCTTCAATCTCCGGGAACCCGGCCTCTTTGAAGGTGGGAATGTCCGGCTGCTTCCGGGAGGTCCCGGCCGTGGCCAGAATGCGGATCTTGTCCGGGTGGTAGGCCGACTGGGCATCATAGGCATCGACGCCGATGGGGATCTGGTTGCCGATCAATGCGGTCACCAGCGGGCCCGACCCGTTGTAGGAGGAATGCACCATTTCAACTCCCGCCGCCTTGCCGATCATGAGGCCGAAAAAATGCGGCAGGCTGCCGGCGGCCGGGGATCCGTAGTTGGCCTGGTTCGGATTTTTCTTGATCCATTCGATCAGGCCCTTCACGTCCTTGATCGGCGAAACGGGCGGCACCGAGGCGCAGAACTGGTAGATCTGGATGAGAGACACCGGTGCGAAGTCGGCGTCCGGATCATAGGCCAGCTTGGAGAAAACCACCGGCGCCACGACGAACAGGGCCGGGTTCACCAGCAGCATCGTGGCGCCGTCCGCCGGCTGGCCCTTGGCGTATTCCGTACCGATGCGGCCGCCGGCGCCGGGCTTGTTTTCCACGATCACCGTCTGGCCGAGGGAATCCTTCAGTTTGTCCGCGATGAGCCGGGCCACCACGTCCGAGCCGCCGCCCGCCGGGTACGGCACGACGATCTTGATGGGGCCTTTGATTTCCTGAGCGGCGGGCATACCCGCCGCGCAAAGGACGACCATCATTGCCACCAGCACCCCCACGCAGCATCTACGCATGGCGAAACCTCCTTTGAGTAAGTGTTCTTGACTCATTTGGACTAACGTTATACAGATAACCTCAACCGTGTCAAGCTCATTTGCAGGCCGGCACCCGATTCCGTAGTTTCCAATTTCGTCATTCGTAATGCGAATGTTACCGCAATGGTCTTCATGCCCGTCAAGCAGAACCGCATCGCGGTCGAAATCGTCAGCCAGCTCAAGGCGGCGATCCTCTCCGGCCGATTCAAGCCCGGCGAACGCCTGCCCACCGAACGGGAGCTGACCGAGCAGTTCCAGGTCAGCCGGGTGGTGGTGCGCGAAGCGGTCCGGGAGCTTGAAATCAAGGGTCTGGTCAAAATTCTGCAGGGCCCCACCGGCGGCGCCTATGTGACCGATCTGTCCCTGGACCACCTCAACAGCGCCTTCCTGGATCTCTTCCTCTACAACCGGGTGTCGGTGGCGGAGCTGGTCCAGGCCCGCCTTTTAATCGAGTGCGAAATCGCTCGAATCGCCGCCGTGCGCATCGAAGACCAGGGCGCCCGGCGTTTGCAGGAGGCCCTCGACGCCGAACAGGAAGACAGCGATTCGCATGCGGAGGTGGTTTCCAACCGCTTGATGTTTCATTACCTCCTGGCCGAACTGAGCGGGAACCGACTGCTGCAGGCCACCGCCAGCGCGCTTTTTCGGCTGACGGGCGAAGTGATCCTGGAGGTCAAGCCGGTCAAGAAAGTGATCCACCGGCCGAAGGAACATGCCGAGATCCTGCGCGCCATTCTGGATCATGACGGTCCTGCCGCCGCCCAAGCCATGCGACGACACCTGGACAACATGGGCCAGCAGTTGGCCCGACTGGAAGGGATCTACCGCAAGCGGAGAGGATTTTCGTTTTGACCATTGGAATTTGTTTCGAATTTCGTGCTTCGGATTTCGAATGTGATCCCGGTTTGTCCGGATGGGGAGGTGTTTAGTGACGTCGATTGAATGTATCGGTTCAGCGCCGATCCAGCGCGTCCTGCAATTCAGGATCAAGCCCGGATCGGACCTGTTGCAGGCCATCGCGGAGGGGGTGCAGGCGGAGGGGGTGCAAGCCGGGGTTTTCGTTTCAGGGCTGGGGGCCCTTCGAAAGGCGGTTTTTCGAAACTTGAGGGTGTTTCCGGAAAAATTCCCGGTAAACCCGGAGGACCGCCTCTACCTGGAAATCGCGGCGCCCATGGAACTCGTGTCCTTGACGGGATGGATCGCCCCCCGCGCCGACGGGGGCACGGAGATCCATGCCCACTTCGCCGCCTCCACGGTCCACAACGAGACCGTGGTCACCCTGGGCGGCCACCTGACGGAGGGCACCGTCTGCGGCATCAAGGTGGTGGTCGCGATTCTGGTGGCGGGGGCGGACCATGCCCATGCCGCCATGGATCCGCACTCCAAATCCCTGGATATTTTTCTGGGCCAAGCCGCCTGAACCGGCGGGCCGAAGGGAAACAGCATGCCGAAACCGGGCCGGAGCCGATGGGCGTGGATGGGGGTCTTCCTGTGGCTGCTCGGTTCGCAGCCGGCGGCAGCCTGCACCCTGTGGGGCGCCGCCGGAACGGCGGTCGAGGGCGGAGGCACGCTGGTCGCCAAGAACCGCGACTGGACCCCGGATCACCGCCAGGAGCTGTCCGTCCTGAGACCGGCGCAGGGATACCGGGCGCTCCTCCTGAAAGCGGTCGGCGGAGCCGAGCCCGGCGTCAAGGCCGGGGTGAACGAAAAGGGCCTCGTCATCGTCAGCGCCACGGCCAGCCAGGTGCCCGGCACCCAGCGAAAAGCAGCCCGCCAGAAAAAAGAGTTGATGAGCTTTTTTCTGACCACGTGTGCGAGCGTCGACGAGTTGCTGAACCAGATCAAGCTGCTGCGCCGCCCGGTGTTTTATCTGGCCGGCGACCGCAAGGAGATCGCCTGGATCGAGGTTGCGGCCGAAGGCAGGCGTTCGGTCCGCCGCCAGGATGCCGGCACGCTGCTCCACACGAACCACTACTGCATCCTCGATCCGCCGGATCTCAAACGGAAACCCGGTGCCAGCAGCACGCAGCGCTATGCCCGCATGAGCGAGCTGCTGAAAGACCCTCCGGCGCCGTTTACCGTCGACGATTTCATCCGTTTCAGCGCAGACGCCGTCGCCGGGCCCGACAACAGCATCTGGCGCACCGGAGCCAGCCCTGCCCATAAACGCACCCTGGCCACCTGGCTGGTATCCGTGCCGGCCGCCGGCAGCCCGCAGCTTTACCTCAAAACCGCCGACCCCGGCGAACCCGAGCAGGTCTGCCGCATTTCCGTCGAGGCGGCCCTCAGCGGGGACCGCGACCGAATTCCATTGGACAGCGAACTCTGCCATGATCGACCTCCCGGATGATTCCATCGCCTTTCGATCGGCCGATGCGTCTGACGGCACAGGCATTGCCGCCCTTCACACCGCCAGCTGGCGCCACGCCTACCGCGGCATCTTGCCCGACTCGTATCTGGATGGTGCGATCGCCGCCGAGCGGCTGGAGCTGTGGAAAAAACGCCTGTCGCCGTCCGGCAGGAATCGCCGCCTCATCCTCCTGGCCGAGGCGTCTCGGGGCCTCGCCGGATTCGTATGCCTCCTGCTTGATGAGGAACCCGAATGGGGGGCCTGCCTGGACAATCTGCATGTGCGCCCCGATATCCACGGACGAGGGCTGGGCCGACGGCTTTTCGCCGAAGCCGCGCGCTGGCTGAGGTCGATGGAACCGGGGTGGCCGCTCCACCTCTGGGTCTTTGAAGCCAACCAGGCGGCCCGAGGCTTTTACGACCGGTTCAAGGGAGACGTGGTGGCGCGCCAAATCAAGCGCATGCCCGGCGGGGTGGATATCGCGTCGCTGCGCTATGTCTGGCGCGATGTGGAAATGCTGGCGAACCGCCTGACCGGCCGTCCCGCCGCCTGACACGCCTCGGTCCGACCGGGCGGGGTATGCGGCAGTGAACGCACGATCATGGGCTGGCGTCGGCGGATTTCATGCTTACTTTGGCGCTGCCGATCGGTACACCCCCAGCGGAGAGGAACCCGTCATGAAACCGTTGAAAAGCATGTCCCCCCAACGATCGCTTTCGATAGGCGTGGCCGCGGCCGCTGCGCTGGTCGCCTGGATGCTCGCCGCGGCGGCCATGGCCCAGAGCGGTCCGGTCGCAGGGCCGGGCGTTCCGGTCATCGCCGTCAGCGGAAACGCGGAGGTGGCGGCAACGCCCGACCGTGCCACGGTGAGCCTCGGCGCCGTGGTCGAGAGCAAGCAGGCCCAGGACGCCCAGAAACAGATTGGGCAGATCATGCAGCGGGTCATCAAAGACATCAAGGCGCAGGGCATCCCGGATGAGAAGATCCGCACCGCCGGGCTCTCCCTCCAACCGGTCTATTCCCACCCCGCCCCCCGGACCGGCCAGGACCCGGAAGCCCCGCGCATCGTCGGCTACCGCGCCGCCAATACGGTGCGGGTGCACATCGACGACCTGGAGCGCGTCGGCGGAGTGATCGATGCCGGCATTGCCGCGGGTGCCAACCAGCTCAACGGCCTGACGTTCGACCTCCGCGACGATCTCAAGTACCGTCAAAAGGCCCTGCAGCTGGGGGCCCAGGAGGCCCGCAGCAAGGCCGAAGCCTTGGCCGCCGCGCTCAACCTGCAGGTGGGCGAGGTGATCGAGGTCCGCGAAGAAAGCGGTCCGGTGTCCTATCCCGCGGAGCGGCGGCTGGCCGCACCGTCCGCCGCCGGCACTCCGATCCAACCCGGCCAGGTCCAGGTCAGCGCCGGGGTGCAGGTGCGCTTCCGCCTGGTCGGCCCGCAGAAGTAACATGGCAGCCGACCCTCCAGCCGACGGTCGCGATGCCGCGGCGGATGAACCGCGTGCGGATTCCTGCCCGCCGGGGATCATCATCAACGAGGTCCAGTTGATCCTGGCGGAAAAAAGAACCTCGCTCGCCAGCCTGCGAACCGGCATCGCGGTTTTTGCCATCCCGCTGTCGATCTTAGGCGTGCTGGTGGCCACATCGCGCTACTATGAGATTCTCGACGTCCTGCACTTGTTCATCGTCGTGATGGTGATCAACGCCCTGCTGCTGGCCCTGGGCGCCTACCTGATCGTCCGCGCCATCGTCAAACTGCGGCGCGAGGACCGCATGATCGACGAGATCAAGCGCAAGCACAGCGTGATCGCCGAGTTCATCGATTGAACTCCCCACGCGTCCTCCCGGCACCCGCAGACATCCGGGGCCTCTTTCAAATTGACCTTTGCGACGATTGTCTGTAAGCATCTTCTTCCAGAGAGGCAGACACCATGACGTTTTCCTGGGACTTCCCCTATCCTTCTCGTCGAATGCCGGTCTTGGCGCGCAACGCGGTGGCCACCTCTCAGCCCCTGGCCGCGCAGGCCGGGCTGCGCATGCTGCTCGCCGGCGGCAACGCCGTGGACGCGGCCCTCGCGGCCGCCATTGCGCTCACCGTGGTCGAGCCGACCAGCAACGGCATCGGCAGCGACGCTTTTGCCATCCTCTGGGACGGAAACGCCCTTCACGGCCTGAACAGCTCCGGCCGGTCGCCGCAGGCATGGTCGCCGCAGCATTTTGCCGGCAGGCCCGCGATGCCGGCGCTGGGCTGGGACACCGTTACGGTGCCCGGTGCCGTGGCCGCCTGGGCGGCCCTATCCGACCGCTTCGGAAAGCGTCCGTTTGCGGAGCTGTTCCAGCCGGCCATCGCCTATGCGCGCGGCGGCTTCCCGGTATCGCCGATCACGGCCCGGCGCTGGCAGCAGGCCCAAGCGCTTTACCCGCACTTTGCCGAGATCAACCGCACCTTTTTCCCGGGTGGCCGGGCCCCGCAGCCCGGCGAACTGTTCCGCTGCCCGGCCCAGGCCGACACCCTCGCCGAAATCGCGGCCAGCCGCGGCGAATCGTTCTACCGCGGGCCGATCGCTCGCCGGATGGCGGCCTGCGCGGCGGCCGAGGGCGGCGCCCTGACGTTGGACGACCTGGCCCGGCATGCCGCCGATTGGGTCGAACCGCTGGCCGTCGAGTACCGGGGGGTCACCTTGCACGAGATCCCGCCGAACGGCCAGGGGATTGCGGCGCTCATCGCCCTGGGGGTCCTGCGCCATTTCGACCTGGAGCGGTTTCCGGTCGATTCCGTCGACAGCATCCACCTGCAGATCGAGGCCATGAAAAGCGCCTTCGCCGACGTGTTCCGCCAGGTTGCCGACATCGATCACATGCCCATGCCGCCCGGCGACCTGCTGCGCGCCGACGCGCTGGCGACCCGGGCGGCGGCGATCCGCATGGACCGGACCGCCGCGCCGCCCGGCCCATCGCCGTCCGGCGGCGGCACGGTCTTCCTGACCGCCGCCGACGAATCCGGTATGATGGTCTCCTTCATCCAATCCAACTACATGGGGTTCGGCTCCGGCGTGGTGGTGCCCGGCACCGGCATCGCCCTGCAGAATCGCGGCCTGGGATTCGTTTTGGAGAACGGCCATCCCAACTGCGTGGCCGGCGGCAAGCGCCCGTTCCACACCATCATTCCGGGCTTCGTCACCCGGGACGGCCGGGCGCTCATGAGCTTCGGCGTCATGGGAGCCCACATGCAGCCCCAGGGGCACGTGCAGATGATGACCCGGATTTTCGACTACGGCCAGAACCCCCAGACCGCCTGCGACGCTCCGCGCTGGCACGTTTCCGCCGACGGCAGCGTGCAGCTCGAAGCCGGTTTTGCGCCGGCGGTGGCGGAGGGTCTGCGCCGG
Organism: Desulfobacterales bacterium; assembly: GCA_030834695.1. Taxonomy (GTDB): domain Bacteria; phylum Desulfobacterota; class Desulfobacteria; order Desulfobacterales; family SpSt-501; genus SpSt-501. The sequence continues at coordinate 19,130 of JAUQXK010000016.1, read as the reverse complement.
CGCGGCCATTCGGTGACCACCGACGCACCCGAATCGCTCTTCGGCGGCGGGCAGCTGATCTGGCGGCTGGCCGACGGCTACGCAGCCGCTTCGGACCGGCGCAAGGACGGGCAGGCCGTCGGTTTCTGATAGGGAGAGGAGCCGGACAGCCTCAGGATCCGGCCGCTCGACAGGGTCCAGGACTCATCCCAGCGATGGCATTGAACGGCTGGTCAAGCAACTCTTAACCCGACGACCCAAAGGAGGGGCGCATGGCAACCTATTTCATGTTCGGCAGATACACCCCCGAATCCATCCAGAAAATCAGTGCGGAGCGAACTCAGGCGGCGGTCGCCGAAATCAAGAAAATGGGCGGTGAGGTCAACGCCATGCACGTGCTGTTGGGCGAATACGACCTCATGATCTGCGTCCAGCTCCCGAGCATCGAGGATGCCGTCAAGGCTTCCGTGGCCCTCGCAAGGCTGACGGGAATTGCCTTCACCACCTGTCCGGCCATCGAGGTGGAGATCTTCGATCAACTGGTCGGGAAAAAGTAATCGATCGGTTTGGGCCGGGCTTGAGATTCCAGCCCGATCGTGCCATTTAGGCCAAAGGAGGGCGCTGTATGAAGAAGGTATTGGTCGCATATGTAAGCCGGGCGGGCAGCACGGAGAAAATGGCGGAGTACGTTGCCGAGGGAATCCGTTTCGCGGGCCACGCCGCCGACGTGAAGAAGGTCGCCGACATCCGGGACGAGAAAGGGCTAGCCGGCTATGACGGCTATGTCTTCGGCTGTCCGACGTATCACAAGGACATCACCGCCGGCATGAAGACCTTCCTGTTCATCGCCGAAAAAGCCAATCTGGTCGGCAAAATGGGTGGGGCCTTCGGTTCCTCCACGCACAGCGGCGAATCGGCGCAGATGATCTACGACACCATGCAGCACGTCTTTAAAATGGACATGGTGAACCTCGGCGCCCTCAACTTGAAGGAGCCGGTCGTCAGCGCGCCGGACGGCCAGCGCGCCTGCCAGGACTACGGCCAGGCCGTCGGCAAGATGTTCAAATAAATGCGGCGCAGGCCGTTCGACATCGGGCGTCCCGAGCCGGGGATGCCCGATGATGCTTGAGGAGGCAGACACATGCTGAAATTGGGTTTCATCGGGGCCGGACCGGTCGGCACCACCTTTGGCGTCCGGTTGTCCGAGCAGGGCTATGCGGTGGCCGCCGTGGCGGACATCAGCCCGGCGGCGGCGGAGCGGTTCGCACGCCTGGTGCCCGGATGCCGGGTTTTCAAGACCGCCCAGGATCTGGCCGATACGGTCGATGTGGTGTTCATCACCACCGCGGATGACTTCATCCCCCGCGTGAGTTCCGAGCTGAAATGGCGGCCGCATCAGATGGCGGTGCACTGCAGCGGAGCGAGCACGGTGCAGTCGCTGGAGGCCGCCCGGCAACAGGGCGCCCGGGTGGGCTCAATCCACCCGTGCCAGACCTTCGCCGGGATCGAGCAGGCCATCGCCAACCTGCCCGGCTCGACCTTCGCCATCGAGGCCGAGGAGCCGCTCAAAACCACCCTGACCGAAATGGCGCGGGCCCTCAAGGGCGACATCGTTTATCTGACCTCCGAAGACAAGGTGCTCTACCACGCGGCCGCCGCCATCGCCTGCAACTATTTCACCACCATCATCAAGCTGGCGACCGACCTCTGGCGCAACTTCGGCAAGACGCCGGCCGACGCCATCAAGGCGTACATGCCCCTGCTGCGCGGAACCCTGGCCAACATCGAAACGGTCGGCTTCCCCAAGTGCCTCACCGGCCCGATCGCCCGCGGTGATGTCGCCACCATCCGCCGGCATCTGGCCGCGCTCGAAAAATACGCACCCGAGCTGCTGCCGCTTTACAAGGAACTCGGGGGGTTCACGATTCCCATCGGGCAGGACAAGGGCTCCCTGACGGCCGACCGGGCCGAGGAAATGCAGGCGTTGCTGAAACATTAGACCGGCGAGGGCTGCCATGTTGACCGATTTCAAGACGCGCTTGACCCGCGGCGACGCGTTCGTCGGCGCCTTTATCTGCCTGCCGTGCCCCGAATCGGCCGAGCTGTTTGCGGAGGTGGGCTACGACTGGCTCATCCTCGACACCGAACACGGACCCTATGACGTCTTGACGGCCCAGCGGATGCTCCAGGCGGTCGGCCGGCGCTGCCCCTGCGTCGTGCGCGTGCCGTCCAACGAGGAAGTCTGGATCAAGAAGGCGCTCGACATCGGAGCGGCCGGCGTGCTGGTGCCGCTGGTCAATTCGCCCGAGGTCGCCGCCCGCGTCCAGCGCGCCTGCCGCTATGCACCGGAGGGGACCCGCGGCATGGGCCTCGCGCGCGCCCAGCGCTACGGGGTCGGATTCCAGGACTACGTGGCCGGCGCCAACCGCCAGATCGCGGCCATCGTCCAAGCCGAACACATCGAGGCCGTCAACCACATCGACGCGATTGCCGCCGTACCCGGAATCGACGCGATTTTCGTGGGGCCCTATGATCTTTCGGCCAGCATGGGCAAGCCCGGCCAGGTCCAGGACCCCGAGGTCCAGGCCGCCATCCGCAAGGTGCGCGACGCCACGCTCACGGCCGGACTGAAGCTCGGCATCTACTGTTCGGACCCCGAATCGGCCCGGGACTACCTGCGGCAGGGGTACACGTTGATCGGCATGGGCACCGACCTGAACTATTTGGCCCAGTCCGCGCTGGCAGCGCGGACATCGGCCCGGCGGGAGTGACCCCATGCCCGCCGACTCGCAGCAAACACCCGTACCCGATCCGATCCTGGCCAAGATGAAGCGCGGCGTCTATTATCCCGGGCATCACCTGGGGACCCGCGAGGAGCTCGAGCGGCGGGTGGCCGAGGGGGTTTTGGAACGCATGGACGCCTCCTTTCTCTGCGGGCCCGACAGCGAACCGACGTATTGCCTGGCCGAGCCGAAACGTTCCAAGGCCCGCCCGGCGCCGACCGATGAGACTCAACGATAGACCGACCGAACGCACCACGGCCGCGACCGATGTCCTGCTCTGCCTGGCGGCGGCCGCGGGAATCGTTCGGCTGCAGTCGCTCGCGCCCGCCGTTGCCTGGAAACTTCATCTGTGGTCCTGGATCTTTGCGCTCATCGCGCTGGCCGCGGCGCTCGGCGCGGCCTATCACGGCCTGGTTCTCGCCGAACGGCCGCGCATCTGGCTGTGGCGGATCTTGACGGCCTGCCTGAGCATGGCCATATCGCTGCTCGGGGTCGCCGTGGTCTTCGACGCGTTCGGCGCAGAGGCGGCCGGCCGCGTGCTGCCGGCCCTGCTCCTATCCGGATTGCTGATCTACGCCGTGAGCCGTGCGTTCGCGGGGCTCTTTATCGTCTTTATCGTTTACCAGGCCCTGGTGCTGGTCCTGGCGCTGGGCGTCTATGCCGGGTCGGCCGTACAGGCCGGATCCGCGGGCGCCGGCTGGATGGCGGCCGGAGCGGCGGCCAGCCTGGCCGCCGCGGCCGCCCAGGCCGCCCGCAACCTGCAGGTCAAGTTGATCTGGGCGTTCGATCACAACGGCGTCTTTCACCTGATCCAGGTATGGGGCGTGATCTTTTTTTGCGTGGGGCTTTCCCGGGGATGAGACGAGGCTGCGCCGCGATGACGCTCGACCGCATTGCCCTTGAACTGACGAACGAGCTGCAGGAGCTGCGCTTCGGTCCTCCCGTCGCGCAGGTCTACAACCCGCTCGAATACGCCCGAGCGCCCCATCGCCAATACCTGCAGCGCTACGGGAAGCGGCCCAAGGATATTGTGCTGGTGGGGATGAACCCGGGCCCCTGGGGCATGGCCCAGACCGGTATCCCCTTCGGTGAAGTCGGCGCCGTCCGCGACTGGATGGGAATCCACGCACCGGTGGGCCAGCCCCGCCGGCTGCACCCCCGGCGGCCGGTCCTCGGCTTCGACTGCACCCGCCGGGAAGTCAGCGGGCAGCGGCTTTGGGGCTGGGCCCGGAAGAACTTCGGCGCCGCCGAAGTGTTTTTCAGGAGGTTTTTCGTCGCCAATTATTGCCCCCTGATGTTCATGGCGGAAAGCGGGGCCAACCTGACGCCCGACAAGCTCAAGACGGCCGAGGCCCGCCCGCTGTTTGCGGCCTGCGACCGCGCCCTGCGCCGAACGATCGCCCACCTGAAGCCCGCACACGTGGTCGGCATCGGACGGTTTGCGGCTCAGCGCGCGCACATCGCGCTGGAGGGTCTGCCGCCGAAGATCGGAGGGATCACCCACCCGAGCCCGGCCAACCCGAAGGCCAATCGCGGCTGGGAGTCCCTGGCCAACCAGGAGCTGGCTGCATTGGGCATCCGGTTTTGACTCGTATGGATCGATGGCTGCACACCTGGGCATGGAAAGCGGTTTGGGCCGTATGCGCGGCGGCCTGGCTGTCAGGCTGTGCCGGTCCGCGCGCCGCAGCTCCCCTGGAGGCGGCCCGGATCGAATCCAAGATCGCCTCCCTTCAAGGCCGTCTGAAAGGGCTCGGGACGGCCACCGACCCGGACGAAGCCCGCCGCGTGGCGCACGCGGCGGTGACCGATTCCTATCGGCTGGCCGACGACTATCGCGTGGCAACGCCGGCGCGCTGGCACAATCTGCTCATTCAAATGGGGTTCCGCGAGCGCGGTCTTTGCTTCCACTGGACCGAGGACCTGATGAAGCGCCTGCAGGCACTGAGCCTGCGAACCTACCGGCTGCACTGGGGGGTGGCCCACAAGGGCAGCGACCTGTACGAGCATAACAGTGTGGTCATCACCGCCTGGAACCAGCCGTTCGAGAGCGGGCTCGTGCTCGATCCCTGGCGGAACTCGGGCGATCTTTACTGGGCCGCCGTCCGCGAGGACGACTACCCGTGGGTGCCGCTGCCGCCGGATCAATGGTGATGGCTTCGTAAAAGGGCCAATTTCGGCGTTGCGCTTCATCTCGCGGTCGCTGCGGCGTACGGAAAGTACGCCTCGCGCCGCGAGACTTGCGCGCCTTGACCTTGGCCCTTTTACGAAGCCATCATAAGGGACGACGTTTGCAGGCCATCGAATGGGCAGGACCGGCGCCGGCCGGAAAAAGGAGAACGGATGAGATGGATCAACCCCTGGACGAACTCTTTGCCATGGTGAAGGACGCCGGCGCGCGCCTGCGCGGGGTGGCTCACTGCACCCCGGTCATGACCTCGCGCCACCTGAACGAACGCCTCGGGGCCGATGTGTTTCTGAAATGCGAAAACTTTCAGCGCATCGGCGCCTTCAAGTTTCGCGGCGCCTACAACGCCATGTCGCGGCTTTCGGCCGAGGAACGCCGCCGCGGCGTCGTCACTTTTTCCTCGGGCAATCACGCCCAGGCCGTCGCGCTCGTGGGCCGGCTGCTCGGCATCGACACCTGCGTGGTCATGCCCGAGGACGCGCCGGCCATCAAGCGCCAGGCGACCGAAGGCTACGGCGCCCGCGTGATCCGCTACGATCCCGAGGCGAGAAGCCGCGAGGAAATCGCCCGGGAGCTTCAGCAGCAGCACGGCTACACCATGGTCCCGCCCTTCGACCACATCGACGTCGTGGCCGGCCAGGGCACCGCGGCGCTGGAGCTCTGCGAACAGGCCGGCGGGCTCGACCTGCTGCTGGTGCCCTGCGGCGGAGGCGGGCTGCTGAGCGGCTGCGCCATCGCCGCCAAAGGGGTGAGCGCACCGTGCCGGGTCTGCGGCGTCGAGCCGGAAGTGGCCGACGACGCCACCCGCTCGTTTTACAGCGGCAGCCTGCAGACCGTCAAAAACCCGCCGACCATCGCCGACGGCACGCGCACGCCCAGCCTGGGGAAGATTACGTTTCCCCTGGTGCGGCGGTTCGTGGATGCCATGCAAACCGTGTCCGAGGATGCCATCCGGGACGCGGTTCGCTTCCTGTTCTACCGCCTGAAGCTCGTGGTGGAGCCTTCCGGCGCCCTGGGGCTGGCGGCGCTGCTGAGCGGCAAGACCCAGGCCCGCGGACGGGTGGGCGTCGTCCTGAGCGGCGGCAACATCGACGGCCCCACCATGCGGGAGATTCTGGCCGGCGAATGACGGCACCGGAGGGTCGCATGAAAATTTACACGGGCAGCGGGGATCGCGGGAAGACCAGCCTTTTCAGCGGCGAGCGGGTGCCGAAAGACAACGAACGCATCGAAACCTACGGCGACCTGGATGAGCTCAACGCGGGGATCGGGGCCCTGATCGCCAGCCTGCCCCAGGGTTGCGACGACCTCCGGCCGGAGCTTCACGAAATCCAGTCCGAGCTGTTTGCCATCGGCGCCTGGCTCGCCACCGCCCCCGGGGCCCCGGCCGCCGCGGCCCTGCTGCCGCTCGATCCGGACGGCGCGGCGGGCCTTGAACGCGGCATCGACCGGTTCGACGCCGGCCTTCCGCCGCTGGCAGGGTTCATCCTGCCCGGCGGGCATCCCGGCGCCGCCTGGGCGCACATCGCCCGCACCGTCTGCCGCCGGACCGAGCGCCGCGTCGTACGGCTCGCCGCCGGCGTAACGGACGCCGCGGCCGCCGAACAGATGAAACGCGCGATCGTCTATCTCAACCGCCTGTCCGACTATTTCTTCGTGCTGGCCCGCCACATCAATCGCGTCCAGGGCATCGAGGACCGCTTATGGAAACGGTGAGGCCGCCGGCCGCCGGTTTGAAAACCGCCGGGTGCTTCGCCACCCACATCACGGCGAACCGCCGGCTGTCAGCGAATGCGTTCGAGCTGACCCTGGCCAAACCGCCGCACTTCAGCTTCCTGGCCGGCCAGCGGCTGCAGTTGGACTATGCCGCGGCGCAGCGCGACTACTCGATCGCATCCGCCCCGGCCGAGGACGGCCTCCGCCTGTGCATCCGCCGGGTGGAGCACGGCCGGCTATCGGAGCAGCTGGCCCTGGCCGCCGTCGGAACGGCCGTGGCGTTCACCGGTCCGCACGGCTATTTTACGTTCAAAGCCTCCGCCCATCCGGCCGTGTTCGTCGCCACCGGCACCGGCATCGCCCCCTTCTGCGCCATGGCCGGCTCCGGGGTATCCGGGTTCACGCTGCTCCACGGCGTCGAAACGCCCGCCGACCTCTACTACCGGGATTTCATCCAGACCCGTGCGGCCGCCTACATCGCCTGCCTGTCCGCGAGCCGGCCGGCCGACGCCGCGCACGTTTCCGGATGGGTGACCGACTACCTCCGGGACCAGCTGCCGCCGCGGCCCTACGATTTTTATCTCTGCGGACGCCAGGACATGATCCGCGACGTGACCCTTCTGGTCGACGAGCGATTTCAGGGATCGCTCGTCTACACCGAGATCTTCTACTGAAACCGCAGGAGGATACGGATGCAATTCGAAGTGACGAAGAAAGAGGCCGTCATCCTGGACCCCGCCAACGCCATGCAGCCCAGGGCCATCCCGGTCGAGGTCCGGACCGACCCGCTCACCGGAAGAACCGCGCGCATCTGTCATTTCATGCGGCTGCAGTGGAAAAAGCCCGACCTCGACCGGCTCGTGGCCGGAACCGACAGCAACTGCCCCTTCTGCCCGGATCGGGTGCTGAAGGCCACCCCCTGCTTTCCGGCGGACATCGCGCCGGAGGGCCGCTTCTTCCGCGGTGACCACGTGCTGTTCCCCAACCTCGCGCCCTATGACGGCCTGGGAGCGGTCGCCACCCTCGGCAGCCGCCACTACACCCCCATGGCGGAGATCGAGCCGGCGCGCATCGCCGGAGGCATCCGGCTCGCCATGGACTTCTACCGCCGCGTGCACGCCATCGGCCACCCGGAGTCGGTTTACCACCTGCTCAGCTGGAATTACATGCCGGCCGCCGGCAGCTCCCTCATCCACCCGCACCTGCAGGTTTTTGCCAGTTCGACCGCCCCCAATCAGCTGCGCGAAGAGCTGACGGCGGCCGCGGCCTATTTCCGGGCGAACGGCCGCACGTACTGGGACGACCTGGTCCAGGTGGAGCGCGCCGAAGTTAAGCGTTTTCTCGGCCGCCGGGGCCGGATTTCCTGGCTGGCGAACTTCGCGCCCTTCAGCGTCGCCGGCGACGTGGTGGCCGTGGTCGATGACTGCCGCGTGATGCTGGATCTGACCGAGGCGGATGTGGCCGGAATCGCCCAGGGCCTCGCGTCCGCCATGGCGGCCTACGATCGGATGGGCATCTACAGCTTCAACGTGTGCTTCTTCCCCGGAACCGAATCGGACCGGTTCGCCCGGCTTCACATGGTTTTTTCGCCGCGGATCTACTATAATCCGATCTTGGCTACACCGGATACGACTGCGCTGCGGACGCTTTACAACGAAAGCATCTGCGTCGGCTTTCCGGAGGAGATCGCCGCCATGATCCGGCCCGCATTTCAGGAGACCCCACACCTGGACGGAGGCGAATAGATGCCGCTTCAAAAATTCGAGATCCCCGCCCCCGGGGGGCAGCGCCTGTCGGCCATCCTGGATCTGCCGGTCGACGGCGCCCCCATCGCCTACGCCGTTTTCGCCCATTGCTTTACCTGCTCCAAGGACCTGAAGGCGGCCTATCACATCTCGCGCACGCTCACGCGCGAGCGGATTGGCGTGCTGCGCTTCGACTTCACCGGCCTGGGCGAAAGCGGCGGCGACTTCGCGGACACCAGCCTGCGGTCCAATGTGGCGGACCTGATCGCCGCGGCCGAGTTTCTGACCGCGCGATTCGAAAGCCCTCGGCTGTTGATCGGGCATTCCTTCGGAGGGGCCGCCGTATTGCAGGCGGCGGCCGCGATTCCTTCCTGCCGGGCGGTGGTGACCATCGCCGCCCCGGCAGACCCCCGACATGTCTTTAAAACGCTGGGCTCGGCCGCCGACACGATCGTCTCCAAGGGCGAAGCCGAAGTGACCATCGCCGGCCGGCCCTTCACCCTGCGAAAAAAATTTTTGGACGACCTCGCGGGGATCGACCCGGAGGCCGCCATTCGCGACCTGAACCGGGCGCTGTTGGTCATGCATTCGCCGCTCGACGATGTGGTCGGAATCGAAAACGCCGGCCGCATCTTCCAGGCGGCGCGCCATCCCAAGAGCTTCGTCTCGCTCGACCAAGCCGACCACCTGCTGTCGAACCTGGCTGACTCCCGCTATGCCGGCGCCGTAATCGCGACCTGGGCCCGGCGCTACCTTGCACCGGTGCGTCCGGCCACCTTTAAGAGCCCCGGCACGGATCAACGCATCACCGCCCGCACGGGGCCGGGCGGATTTCTGACCGAGGTTCTGATAAACCGCCACAGCCTGGTGGCGGACGAGCCGGTCCAGGTCGGCGGGACCGACCAAGGCCCGAGCCCCTTCGATCTGCTGGTCGCAGCGCTCGGCGCGTGCACCGCCATGACGCTGCGCATGTACGCCGACCGCAAGGGCTGGCCCCTGGAGGCCGCCACCGTCCGCCTGACGCATGACAAGATCCACGCCGCCGAATGCGAGACCTGTGAAACCCACGAAGGCATGCTGGACCGAATCGAACGCGAAATCGAGATCGAGGGTCCGCTGGATGCCGATCAGAAACAGCGCCTGTTGCAGATCGCCGACCGCTGCCCGGTGCACCGCACGCTCACGTCCGAAGTGCAGATCCGGACGCGGTTGGGCGGATGAACGGATCCATCCATCGAAAATGCCGATGAACCCCTCTCCGCTGTGGTCGCTGGAATACTTGATGGGCCAGTGGCACCCCACGATCGGAGACCCTTCCCTCATGGGGTGGTTCACCGTCGGCGCCTATTTTGCCGGCGCCATTCTGGCTTTTTGGGCCGCCCGGCATCACCCCGAGAATGACCGCCGATCGGTTTTTTTCTGGGGCTGCGTGGGGTTGTTCATGGTCCTGCTGGCGATCAACAAGCAGCTGGATCTCCAGACGCTGTTCACCGAAATCGGCCGGCAGGTGGCGCGGCATCAGGGCTGGATGGAACAGCGCCGCTCCGTGCAGTTCTGGTTCATTGTCTGTTTCGGCATGCTGGCTTCCGCTGGTTTTTTAGCGTTTGTCTTTTTCATGCGGAGCGGGTTCCGACGATTCATGCTGGCGTTCATCGGGCTGTTTTTTCTCCTCAGCTTCATCATCATCCGCGCGGCCAGCTTTCACCACGTCGATCAACTATTGGATGTGCGGATCCTCCATCTGCGGATGAATTGGGTCCTCGAACTGGGCGGCATCTTCATCGTTCTGGCCGCCGCGGCGGCCGACATTCGCCAAAATCACAAGTGACCAACTGAACCGAAGGAGGCTGAACCATGGCAGACCATCATCGCATTGCAATCGTCACCGGCGCGGGCACCGGCATCGGCAAAGCGGCTACGCTGGCGCTGCTGCGCAACGGATACTGCGTGGCGCTCGCCGGGCGGAGGCGGGAGCCGCTCGAGCAGACGGCGGCGGAGTCCGGCGGCGCGGCTCGAACGCTGATCGTCCCGACGGACGTCAGCGACGCCGGGTCGGTGCAGGCGCTCTTTGCGGCGGTGGGGGCGCGCTTCGGTCGGCTGGATCTGCTCTTCAACAACGCCGGCATTTTCGTCCCCGGCATCGAGATCGACGCGCTGTCCGTCGAACAGTGGCAGGCGGTGGTGGACATCAACCTGACCGGCTCCTTCCTGTGCGCGCGCGAGGCCTTCCGCATGATGAAAGCCCAGGACCCGCGCGGCGGACGCATCATCAACAACGGTTCGATCTCGGCCCATGCCCCGCGGCCGTATTCAACGGCCTACACGACGACCAAGCACGCCATCACCGGCCTGACCAAGTCGATCGCGCTCGACGGCCGCCGCTACGACATCGCCTGCAGCCAGATCGACATCGGCAACGCCCGCACCGAACTGGCCGCACCCATGGCCAAGGGGGTTCCGCAGGCCAACGGCCAGATCGCCGTCGAACCGATGATGGACCTCGAGCACGTGGCGAGCGCGGTGCTTTACATGGCCGGCCTGCCGCTCGACACCAACGTGCAGTTCATGACCATCATGGCGACGAAAATGCCGTTCGTCGGGCGCGGGTGAAGCCCGGCTTTTCTTCCAAGTAAGTTGGGTCATTTTCTGTGGGAGCGGCTTTCCAGCCGCGCCGATCGAGGCTGAAAGCCTCTCCCACCAAAAAAAAAGTTCTTGCCGATAATGTGGCGCCCCGCGCCATGGCATGCTTGACACTGGCAGCTGCTGTCCTACGGTTTATTGTCCGATACCGGCGTAGATCGGCTGAAGATGGAAGGTTATTAAGGGTCTCATAATTGTCTTTACGTCGTCATTCCGGCATGTTTTTAGCCGGCATCCAGTGAATTCAACCCTTATTGGATGCCGGATCACGTCCGGCATGACGGACTATTTCGAAACGATTAATATCAGGTAAAAAATCCTTCCGCCTTCGGCCTAAAACCCTGACCCATGCTTGGGGAGGATCGTGTGAGCTCAAAAACCATGACAGCGGGAAGCTCCGGCCGCTTGCGGTTTCGCAAGGGCATTCTGGATCACTACCCGGACGTGCTGACCCGGGCGGCGCTCGACGCGCTGGAGGCCCTGGCCGGGTTCAACGTCGAACGCCAGCGGATCATGCGTGAACGCATCGAGCGCCGGGCGGTGCGCTTCCGGGAGAACCGGCGGATCGGTTTCCTCGACCCGGCCGCCCCGATCCCGCGCACCACGCTCACCGTGCAGCAGGCGCGCGAAGGCCGGTTCGACGGCTCCGAAATCCCCCACGATTTGCAGCGCCAGTGGGTCCAGGGCACCGGCCCGGCCACCCGGCCGCGCGCGACGGTGGAAGCCGGCATCCGCAACGTGGCCTATGCCCTGCTTTCCGGCGCCGACGGCTGGATGTTCGACGGCGAGGACGCCCTCGGCCAGGTGGATGCCATGTCGCTCGACAACCAGCGCAACCTCATGGTCGCCTTCGCGCGTCAGGAGGCGTTTCTGCGGGTCGCCGCGGCCGTCGCCGCGGAGATGAACGCCTGGTCCAGCGGCTTCTTCGGCCGGGAGATCATTTCCGACTGGAAGAAACAGCTCGATTTCACCACCCGCATCTATCGACCCCGGGGCCTGCACCTCGACGACCGCCACGTGCGCGACCGGAACGGCTCCGGCTTTTCGGCCGCGATCGTCGACGCCGCCCTCTACGTCGTCAACAACCACCGGACCTTGACCGGCGAGGGTCGCTCGATCGTCCTCTACCTGCCCAAGATCCAAACCGCCGAGGAAGCCGCGCTGTGGCACGACATCCTCAGCGCTCTCGAGCAGCACCTCGGTTTGGCGGTCGGCACGGTGAAGGCCTATGTCCTGGTCGAGCAGATCGAGGCGTGCTACCAGCTGATGGAGATCCGCGCCGCGCTCGGCCCGCGCTTCGTCGGCTTCAACACCGGCCGCTGGGACTACATCAACAGCGTCGCCGACGCGCTCGCCTGGGACCCGGGCTTCCACAACCCCAACATCGATGCCATCACCATGAAATACGGCTACATGCGGGTCTATGAAGACCGGGTGCGGCGCGCGGTGAACACACCCGACCGCAACGGCCGCTGCGCGCTCTGGCAGGGCGGCATGCAGCCCAACATCCCGGTCGGCTCGGAAAAAGGCATCGCGGTCGGAATGAAGCGCGCGGTCGCCGGCGGCGAGAGCGAGCAGCGGGGAGGCGCCAGCGGCAAATGGGTGGCGCACTGGAAGATGGTCCACATCGTCCGGCCGGTCTGGGAGAAGGCCGGTGCCGACAACCAGCTGGGCCGCGCCTTTCCGCCGCTCACCTACGAACCAAAGGACGCCGACGACCTGATCCTGCTCGAGCCGGCGCCGCGCACGGTGCGCGGCGCCCGCGATCTGCTTTCGATCGCCCTGCAGTACGGCAACGCCTTCGGCCGGGGGTTTCAGGCCGCGGCGATCAAGCCGGCCGACTACTTCGGCAACGACGACGAGCTCTACCTGATGGAGGACATGGCGACCGGCGAGATCCGCCTCAGCATTCTGTGGGAGTGGCTGCACAAGCAGGCGCGCTTTACGGCAGACGATCCGTCAAGCGGCGTGAGGGCGGGCGACGCATTTACTCCCGCATTTTTCGAGCGGCTGATGGAAGAGGAATACGAGAAACTGCAAAGGGCGGGAAACCGGGACGTCCACGACGATTCGAAGGCAACCACCCTGCCGATCGCCCGCGCGATCGTGGAGCGCTATGTCAAGAGCCCGTTCAAGGCGCCGTGGTACATCGACCTGCTCAACCTCAACCTGAACAACCACGACCTCGGGCGCGCGAACCAGCGCATCGATGCGTATCTGACCGCCTTCGGGCGCGACGGCACGCGGCTGACCGAGAATCCGGACTTCGGCTAATCGACGATCCGCTGGCCCCAGCCGATCCGTTCGTCGCACCAGAGAGCCGCCGAGAGGACCTGCCCGTCCGCGCGCCGCGGGCCTACGATTTGCAGGCCGAGGGGCAGGCCGGTCACACCGCGCCCCGCAGGGATCGTGACAGCGGGCACACCGCCGAGCGACCAGATGGTGCAGAAAGCCGGATCTCCGGTCTGCGTCAGATCCGCGGGCGCCTCTCCGAGGGCGGATGGGGTGACGACCCCGTCAAAGTCCTTCAGAAAAGCATCCAGTTCCCCGGCGAACTCCCTCTGTTTCTCCAACCCCCGGGACAGGTCGGCATCCGAAATGCTTCGGCCCTCGTCGATGAGGGCGTTCAACCGCGGGCTGAGCCGGGCGCGGTCGCGGCCCTGCAGATCCGCGAATATCCGCGCCCCCTCGCCAACCATGACGGTTCGATGCACGGCATGGGCGTCCTTGAACGACGGCGGCAACTCCAGCTCCTCGACCGGTGCTCCGGCCGAGCGCAGGTGCGCCACCATTTTCAAGAAATGCTCCTGGGCCTGCGGATCCGCCAGATGCCAGACCGGAGAGCGCACGGCCGCCAGCCGCGGGGGGTGCACCCGCGGCGCGATATCGTCCGGTATCCCCTCGCCGCTGACCGCATCCGTGTCCTCTCTTTCCATGAGCGCCGCCGCCAAAAGGGCGGCGTCGGACACGCTGCGGGTGAATACGCCCGGCTGATCCAGGCTGGGGCTGAAGGGGTGCACGCCGGCGAGGGCGATGAAGCCCGCCGTCGGTTTGTATCCCACGACGCCGCAGAAGGCCGCGGGTCGGATCATCGAGCCGTTCGTCTGGGTGCCGACCGCTCCCGGCAGAAACCCCATGGCGACCGCCGCCGCCGATCCGCTCGAGGATCCGCCGGGCGTGTGGGCCGGGTTCCAGGGGTTGCGCGTTTTCCCGGGGGTGAAATAGGCGAACTCGGTGGTGACGGTCTTTCCCAACACGAAGGCGCCGGCAGCTTCGGCCCGCTGGACCAGCGCCGCCGATTGGGCCGGCAAGTGGCCGGCATAGATCGGCGAGCCCATGGTGGTCGGGATGTCCTGGGTGGCGATGATGTCCTTGATGCCGAGGGGGATGCCGTGCAGGGGACCCAGCTGATCGCCGGATTTCAATTGGCGGTCGGCCCGGCGCGCGAGGTCCAGCGCTCGCTGGGGATCCATCCATTGAAAAGCCCGCACGGTGCTTTCGTGCCGTTCGATGCGGGCGAGCAGCGCGCGGGTCAGCTCATCGCTGCTGAGCTCGCCCCGGCGGATGGCCTGCGCGGCCTCACGAAGCCCCATGCAATGGAGCGGTATCGAGTTCATGAGAATTCTCCTACCGAAGGTTCTCTTCGTGGGAGTGGCTTTCCAGCCACGATCCTAGGTTCGGGGGTATTTGCCGGTCCGATCGCGGCTGGAAAGCCGCTCCCACAGAAAACAGATCAGATTCACCGAAGCCTCTGACGTAAAAAGCGGCCGGGTTTTGTAAAACGGCGCCCCGGGCCGTCAGCCAAGGCGCACGGCCTCTTGGAAAGCGCAGCATATCGCAAGATATGTGAGCATTTACAAGAGACCGTGCAACGCCGGATCACGGCCCGCAGCGCCGTTTTGCTATGGGTTGAGCAGATTGGGCGGCCTTCCGGTAGTCAGTGCCGCCACCAGGTTCTGGGCGGCCAGCATCGCCATGGCATGGCGGGTGGCTTCCGATGAGCTGGCGATGTGGGGCGTCAGGACCACGTTCTTCATGGCCAGGAACTCCGGGTTCAGAGCGGGTTCGTTCTCGTAGACGTCCAGGCCGGCGCCGGCCAGCCGGCCGCTTTTCAGGGCCGCCACCAGGGCCGCGTCGTCCACCACGCCGCCGCGCGAGGCGTGGATGAGAATGGCCCCGGGTTTCATCTTGGCCAGCTCCGGCGCCCCCACCACGTGGTGGGTCGACGGGGCGTAGGGCACATGAATGGTCAGGATGTCGGCGCGGGCCAGGAGTTCGTCCATGCTCACGTAGGCGGCGTTGCAGGAACGCTCCGTCGCCGCGTCGGCCGGCTGGGTATCGTGATACAGGACCGTCATGTCGAAGCCCATCGCCCGGCGCGCCACCCGTCTTCCGATGCGTCCGAAGCCCAGGATGCCCAGGGTGGCGTGGTGCACGTCCGCACCCAGGAACTGCTTGAGGTACCAGCCCTTCCACTGCCGTGCCCGCACGTGCGCGTCGGACTCCACGACTCGTCGGGCCGTGGACAGGATCAGCGCCCAGGTGAAGTCCGCGGTGCTGTCGTCCAGGACGCCGGGCGTGTTGGTGGCCATGACCCCGGCCTTCGAACAGGCTCCCAGGTCGATGTTGTTGAAGCCGACGGCGATGTTGCACACCGCTTTGAGCTTGGGGCAGCCGGAGAGAAGTTGCGCGTCGACCCGGTCCACCAGCGTGGTCATGGCCCCGGTCTTGTCGGCCAGGTTTTTGGCCAGCGTCCCGGCATCCATGGGCGTGTCCGCCTGGTTGTCGGCCACATCGAAGTGCTGGCGCAGATAATCCAGCACGTCGTCAAAAATCTCGCGCGTCACCAATATTTTAGGTTTCATCGTTTCTTCATCCTATAATTTTTCCGGGTGTTCTTATAAAAATCCGATGCCCCCGCGGGGCATCGGATTTTTATCCTTGATACACCAAAGACGGCAGCCACAACCCGATCTGCGGGAACATGTACAGCAGGAACAGCGCGAGCACCTGAATCGCCATGTACGGCATCATCCCCATGAAGATCTGGTTCAGTGAAACATGCGGCGGCGCCACCCCTTTCAGGTAGAAGGCGGCCATGGCCACCGGTGGCGACAGGAAGGCCGTCTGCAGGTTGAGCGCCACCAGCAGGCCGAAAAACAACGGATCGATGTTGAAGTACGACAGCAACGGGATGAAGATCGGCATGAAGATGACAATGATCTCGGTCCACTCCAGGGGCCAGCCGAGCAGGAAGATGATGACCTGGGCCAGGAGCATGAACTGCACCGGCGTCATGTCGAGCGACTTGACCCATGCGTTGATGATCTCCTGCCCGCCAAGCAGCGCGAAAGCCGCTGCGAAAATGCTCGAGCCGACAAACAGCCAGCACACCATGGCGCTGGTTTTGGCACAGAGAAACACCGATTCCTTGATCCGGCCGAAGGTGAGCTGCCGGTAGGCGGCCGCCAGCACAAACCCCCCGAACGATCCCATCGCCGCCGCCTCGGTCGGCGTCGCCAGGCCGACGACGATGGAGCCGAGGACCCCGAGAATCAGAAGCGCCAGCGGAAAAAACGACGTCAGCAGCATCTTGAAGATCTCGAGCCGAACGAAAGTGAAAATCGCATAGAAGACGGCGAGGCCCGCCGCGACGATGCCGAGCGTGACCCAGTAAGCGGTGGGAACGGGCTTGCGCTCCCCTTCCGCAACCTCCGCTGCGTTTGGCTGGTCCGCCTCCGCCGCAGCGGACGCCTTCGGGATTTCGGTAACGGCTCCGGCCGCAGCCGGAGTCTCCTGCCCGCCCTCGACCGGGGGCTCCTGCAGCCCACTGGCTTCCTCTTCCGGCTCCTCCAGACCCTCGGTCTTCTCTTCCTGTGCTGCGAAGCCCATCTCCTGCAACTCACTCGGCACCACGTAGTCTGGCGCAGTCAGGGTGAGATAGATCGAACCCATGAACAGAGCGGCCGCCAGCGCCGGCAGCAGAACGATGACCAGGTGGTTGACCAGGGTGCGCAGGGGGACGTCGGCGTTGCGCTTGCCCTTGAGCGCAGTGATCAGCCCTGCCATAGCGTTGCTGCTGATCCTGGAGATGATTTCCGCGAATCTGGGGAGATCCACGCGCTGGTCTTTTTCAGACAGCGGCGGCGCGATGCCGGGTCTGAGCTTCGCGTTGATGATGATCCAGCAGACGTAGAGCGACGCCAACATGATGCCCGGGAAAAAAGCGCCGGCGTAAAGCTGCACCACCGACACGCCGGCGGTGGCGCCGTAGAGGATCAGGAGCACCGAGGGCGGGATCAGGATGCCGAGAGTGCCGCCCGCGGTCACGGCGCCGGCAGCCAGCCGGATGTTGTAGCCGGCCTTGAGCATCGCCGGAAACGCGAGCAGACCCATCAGGGTCACCACGGCGCCGATGATCCCGGTGGCGGTGGCGAAGACCGCACAGGTCACGACCGTCGCGACGGCCAACGATCCAGGGATGCGCGAGGTTGCCAGATGCAGGCTCTTGAACAGCTTTTCGATCAGGTTGGCGCGCTCGACCAGGTAGCCCATGAAGACGAACAGAGGCACCGAGATCAGCACGTCGTTGTTCATGACCGCATAGGCGCGCTGCACCATCAGGTCGAGCGTACGGGCCAATGCCGTGGAAGGGTTCGCACTCATGTAGAACATGAAGGTGAACATCGTGCCCATGCCCATCAGTGTGAACGCCGTGGGAAAGCCGAGCATGATCGCTATCACGATCATCGCCAGCATCAGCAGGCCCAGGTGGCCGTTGGTCATTTGCGACGGGGCGGGCATCACAGCGAACACGATCATCACCACCACGGCCATGATGGAAAGTCCGAACCAAACTTCCTTTTTCACGAGTCGCTCCCTTTCTTGGCCGTCACGAACTCATCGAGCTTGGCGATGTCCTCGTCCTTGACGTGCACCATTTCCTTCAGCTTGTCGACGTCGACCTCCTCCACGTCCTGCACGCGCGAGGGCCATTGACCCCGCTTCAGGCAGATCACGCAGCGTATCATCTCGACGATCCCCTGCACCAGCAGGAACGCCCCGGCGACCGGGATGACGGTCTTGAACGGGTAAATCGGCGGTCCCTCAGAGGTGATACTTGAGTACTCCCGGATGGCCCAGGACTCGGCGGCATACGTGTAACCAGCCCAGCACAGGGCGCACACCCCCGGCAGGAAGAAAACGACGTACAGCGTCAGGTCTAGGCCGGCCTGCAGCCGCGGCGGGAAGAAGCCGTAGAGCACGTCCCCGCGCACGTGGCTGTTTTTCGACAGCGTGTAGGCGCCCGACATCATGAACAGGGTCCCGTACATCTGAAGCATCATATCGAAGGCATAGGCATGCGGGGCGTCGAGCGCGTAACGCGAGAAAATTTCGTAAGTGATGAGAAAGGTAAGCCCCACGATGAGCCAGGAAAACGTCTGGCCCACAAACGTGCTGATCTTGTCGACGGTAAGCAGCAATTTCTGCATGTTCGATCCTGCCTGAAAGTCAACGATAAATCAGCCATCCGGGGGCGGACGGCACCCGGATGGCTGACCGAATGGTGGTTAAAAACCACTTAGCTTTTCTTCGCCGGGGCTTTCTTGGCGAAATAATGATTGTACGCCATGCGCCGGCTGACGTTGGTATCCTGGTCCCAGGGGACCGCGCGCTCGGCAAACGCTTTCTGGGACTCCACGATCTCCTTGAACAGGGGGTTCTCGGCCGACTTCTTGGCCGCAACCTGGTCGAAGACATCTAGCTGCTTTTGCAGGATCGGGTCGGGGGTCTTGTAGAACTTGACCTTGTCCTTGGTCTGCAGTTCGACGTAGTCCTTCGAGTAGCGGTCGACCGCTTTCCAGGAGAGGTCGGCCGAGGCGGCCTCCACGGCGTTCTCGATGATGGCCTTCATCTTGTCCGGCAGGGCGTTGTACTTGGTCTTGTTAAACAGGATCTCGAACGACTCGGCGTTCTGGTGGTAGCTCTGCAGCATGCACACCTTCGACACATCGGCGAAGCCGAGCAGTCGGTCGGAAGTGGCGTTGTTAAACTCCGCCCCGTCCAGCAGGCCGCGGTCCA
>JAUQXK010000137.1 GCA_030834695.1 Desulfobacterales bacterium | reverse complement strand
GATCCAAAAAATCCAGGAAAACGCCCGCGTCCACGGCGACCTCACACGTCCGCGCTGGCCGATGATCGTCCTCAATTCACCCAAGGGCTGGACGGGGCCGAAGATGGTCGATGGCCTGCAGGTCGAGGGAACCTTCCGGGCGCACCAGGTGCCACTCTCCGACCCGGCCACCCATCCCGAACACCTAAAGCTGTTGGAAGACTGGCTGAGAAGCTACCGCCCGGATGAGCTCTTCGATGAGCAGGGCCGCCTGAAACCGGAACTGGCCGAACTTGCCCCCAAGGGTGAACGACGGATGGGTGCGAACCCCCACGCCAACGGCGGAATTCTGCTTCGCGATCTGCGGATGCCGGATTTTCGCGACTATGCGGTCGACGTGCCTTCGCCGGGGGTGCGTGGAATCGGCGACACGCATGTACTTGGGCGCTTTCTGCGCGATGTGGTGAAACTGAACAGTGAGCAGCGGAATTTCCGTATCTTTGGCCCTGACGAGACACTCTCCAATGGCCTGGGAGCCCTCTTTGAGGTGACCCAGCGCCAATGGGACGCCGCGACCGTGGCGAACGACGAATTTCTCGCGCCAACAGGGCGAGTTATGGAAATGCTCAGCGAGCACCAATGCGAGGGCTGGCTCGAGGGCTATCTGCTCACCGGGCGGCACGGACTCTTCAACTGCTACGAGGCGTTCATCCACATCGTCGATTCGATGTTCAACCAGCACGCCAAGTGGCTGAAGGTCACGTCGCGCCTGCCGTGGCGGCGGAAGATCGCCTCGTTAAACTACCTGCTGGCCTCACATGTCTGGCGCCAGGATCACAACGGCTTCACGCACCAGGACCCCGGTTTTATCGACAACGTCGTGAACAAGAAGGCCGAGGTCGTCCGTGTTTACCTTCCGCCGGATGCAAACTGCCTGTTGTCGGTCATGGACCACTGCCTGCGCAGCCGTCACTACGTCAACGTCGTGATCGCGGGCAAACACCCGGCGCCACAGTGGCTGACGATGGATGCCGCCGTCAAACACTGCACCGAGGGAATCGGCATCTGGCCGTGGGTCAGCAACGATCAGGGCGCTGCACCCGACGTGGTCATGGCCTGCTGTGGCGACGTGCCCACGCTGGAGACGCTCGCCGCCGTCTCCATTATGCGCGAGCATCTGCCCGATCTGAAAATCCGGGTGGTCAACGTCGTCGACCTCATGAAGCTGCAGCCGCAAACCGAGCATCCGCACGGGTTGAGCGACATGGATTTCGACGAGCTCTTCACCAAGGACAAGCCGGTCATTTTCGCCTTCCATGCCTACCCGTGGTTGATCCACCGGCTGACCTACCGCCGCACCAACCACCACAACATTCACGTCCGCGGCTACAAGGAAGAGGGTACCATTACCACGCCCTTCGACATGACGGTGCTAAACGACCTGGACCGCTTCCATCTCGTGATGGACACCATCGACCGCCTGCCGCAGACCGGCGACAAGGGGATCTATTTAAAGCAGCAGCTCAAGGACAAGCTGATCGAGCACGAGCACTACATCGACAAATACGGCGAGGACCTGCTGGAGATTCGGAATTGGAAGTGGAGCGCGACCGACGCAGGCAAGCTGGCGTAACCCGGGCAGACGCCAGAGAGGATGTTCACTATGCGAACGACCCCAAATAAATCCGAAGCCGAGCCTTCGCCCACGAAGCCGGCAAACACCAGGCCCCCTGACATTGCCTCCGCGTCGGTTCCCGAAACACTTGCGGAGCTCCATGTCAACCCAGACGCCGGGCTCACGAACGCGGAGGTGGACATCCGCCGGAAGGAACACGGCTACAACGAAGTGGCCGAAAAAAAAGAGCATCCGGTCCTCATGTTTCTCGGCAAGTTTTGGGGTGTATCAGCGTGGATGCTCGAGCTGATCATGGTGCTGTCGGCGGTGCTCGGGAAATTCTCCGACCTCGCAGTGGTGGGCGCACTACTGGTCGTCAATGCCGTTTTGAGTTTTATGCAGGAGCATCGGGCCGCTGGCGTCGTAGAGACGCTGCGGCGACGGTTGCAGGTTAGTTCACGCGTCCGCCGCGAGGCGAGTTGGCAGGTCATTCCCGCCCGGGATCTGGTCCCGGGAGACATCGTCCGCGTGCGCCCAGGCGACATCATTCCAGCGGACGTAAAGCTCCTGACCGGAGCGCTGAGCGTTGACCAGTCGGCTCTCACCGGCGAGTCAAAGGACGCTGACAAGGCGCCCGGCGGCGTGCTCTCGTCGGGGTCTGTCGTCCGGCGGGGCGAGGGCAACGGCGTGGTGATGCTGACCGGGGCGAAGACTTATTTTGGCCGCACCACCGAGCTGGTGCAGCAAGCGCGCCCGAAACTCCACATCGAAGCGGTAGTGGCCAAGGTCGTCCGCTGGCTCTTCGTCATCGTCGGCGCGCTGCTGGGTGTGGTGGTCGTGCTGTCTCTGATCCGTGGCGCGCCGCTTTTGGAGATGGTTCCGCTCATGCTCGTTCTGTTGATGAGCGCGGTGCCGGTCGCTCTCCCTGTCATGTTCACGGTCAGCATGGCTGTCGGTTCAAAGGAACTGGCGAAGCGCGGAGTACTGGTCACGCGCCTCAGCGCCGCGGAGGATGCCGCGACGATGGATGTGCTCTGCGTGGACAAGACGGGCACCATCACGATGAACCAACTCGCTGTCACCGGCGTTATCCCGCTGGAGCACGCGACAAAAGCCGATGTGTTGTTCGCCGGCGCACTCGCGTCCCAAGAGGCCAACCAGGATCCGATTGACCTGGCATTCCTCGCCGCAGCGATAGCGCATCGCGTATTTGACGGCGTTGCGGCAGTCACACCCGTCTCGTTCGCGCCGTTTGATGCGAAAAGCAGGCGGACGGAAGCGGTGGTCGAACAGAACGGGCAGCAGCTGCGGGTGATGAAAGGCGCTGTACGAACCGTCGCCCAGGCCTGCGGACTCAAGCCCCCGGCGATCGAGGCGTTGGAGGCGCGGATCAGCGAATCGGCCCTGAAGGGATATCGGACGCTGGCGGTGGCGCGCGGCCCCGAGACGGGCACCCCCGCATTGCTCGGATTGGTGACATTGTATGATCCGCCTCGACCGGACGCAAAGCAACTCATCGCCACACTCTACGAGCTTGGCGTTCCGGTGAAGATGCTCACTGGCGACGCGCTGGCGGTAGCGAGTGAAATTGCGCGCGGCGTCGGGTTGCCCAACATCCGGCGAGTCGCGGATCTGAAAGCCGCGGGTGCTCAGGCTGGTAACGAGGCGGTGGACTTGTTGGCAGGTGCGGATGGTTTCGCTGAGGTGTATCCTGAGGACAAATACATCGTGGTGCAGCATTTGCAGGCGGCGGGGCACGTGACCGGCATGACGGGCGACGGCGTCAACGATGCGCCCGCGTTGCGCCAGGCCGAGGTGGGCATCGCCGTCAGCACCGCGACCGACGTTGCCAAGGGTGCCGCGAGCGTCGTCCTGACCGAACCGGGGCTGACAAACATCGTGGCGTTGGTCGAGCAGGGGCGGACGATCTACCAGCGCATCCTGACGTGGATTATTAACAAAATCAGCAGGACAATCCTAAAGGCGGCCTTCGTGGCCATCGCCTTTGTGGTGACTGGCAAGTTCGTCGTTTCCGCTTTTGCGATGCTGCTGCTGGCCTTCATGACTGACTTTGCGAAGATCGCCCTCGCCACCGACCACGTCCGACCGTCCAAAAAACCGGAAACGTGGAACATCGGAGCCTTTGTCACCGTGTCCGTGGTACTGGGCGTGGCGATGGTCGTGGAGGCTCTCCTCCTCTTGTACATCGGCTGGACAAACTTCGGTATAGCGTCTAACGACAGTACCCTCTACACCTTCAGCTTTTTGACGCTGCTCTACTTTGCCGCCTTCTCCGTCATATCGGCGAGAGAGCGGCGATGGTTCTGGGCGACGATGCCCAGCAAGACCCTCGTAGGGGCCCTCGCGGCAGATGTGCTCACGGGCACCGTCCTGACGTTTGTCGGTCTACCGGGACTCATGCCATTGCCTTGGTGGCAGACGCTCGCAATTTTCGTCTATGCGATGGTCTCCTGCCTGGTCGTGAACGACGCCGTGAAGGTCGTGATGATCAAATGGCGCGTTCTTAACGCCGTGGCCAGGAAACCGGTCGATGTTTCCCCGCAGACCTCCAAGCGTGCCAATGAACTGCACGAGTAGCAAAGCCGTCAGGAGGGTCGAGCAGTTCAGGACTGGGGACAAGAGGAGCGGGGGACACGGAAAGATGAACCCCATAAATAAACAAATGCGAACAACGCAACGGGCATAGCCGAAAGAATGAAAATGAAAATCAATTCCACTGGTTTCCGAAAACCGCAACCACAAATGTCATTGTGTTTGTTCCACAGAGGGAATATTGAGAAGCTATCTTGCCTCGTTATTGAAAATCTGGGAAAGAGCAACATTCCATTGAAAGCATTAAAATGGCTAAGGCCATGACCATCCCTCCCGCGGTAGGTTTTACCTCATTCTTAAACGGGGAATGCGTCCCTGCATCGATTGCTGAGCTGCGCTTCGCATAATCAATAGAGTTGCTCCCAGAGATTAAAGTTAAAGTTCGGAATGCAAATCTTTGGAGGAACCTTTCATGCCCGCACCCTCTGTCAAAACTGAGCCCCCATTCTGGCAATTTTCTGTCGCGGCGCTCATGGAACGCCTGAATTCCAGCCCTGATGGACTGAGCAGTGTGGAGGCCGCTGCTCGTTTGATCCATTTCGGTCCCAACCTGATCCATGCCGAGCGAAAACGGGCAATATTCCTTCAGTTTCTATCCAAGTTTCGCAATCCCCTGGTCATCATTCTCCTCACTGCCAGCGCTCTCTCGGCCTTCACGGGAGACGCGATCAGCTTCTTCATCATCAGCGCCATAGTCCTTGCCAGCGTGACCCTCGATTTCGTCCAGGAACACCGGGCCGGACAGGCGGCGGAACGTCTGCGCCAGTCAGTTGCGGTGCGCGGACAGGTATTGCGGGAAGGCAAAGCCCTTGAGATACCTCTCGCGGAAATGGTGCCCGGCGATGTAGCTCTCCTTGCCGCCGGCAACCTGGTTCCTTGCGACGGCCGGGTGCTGGAGGCAAAGGATTTTTTTGTCAACCAGGCCCTGCTGACCGGCGAACCGTTTCCCGTAGAAAAGACTCCCGGTGAATTGCCTGGAGAGCCCGATATCCTATCGGCCGGCAACACCGTGCTTTTGGGGACATCGGTGATCAGCGGCACGGCAAAAGTGCTGATGTGCCGCACCGGACAAAATACGGAGCTCGGTGAAATTGCCGACACCCTTCTTGCCATGGCCCCACCCACTGCTTTTGAGCAGGGGACTCAACGTTTCGGGTTTCTCATCATGCGCATGACGGTGCTCCTCGTCTTGTTTGTTCTCCTGGTCAACGCCTTCTTTCACCGCCCGTGGCTGGAATCGTTCCTGTTTGCCGTGGCCTTGGCGGTGGGGCTGACGCCTGAGCTTCTCCCCATGGTGGTCTCCGTGACCCTCTCGCGGGGCGCACTGCGTATGGCGGCCAACAAGGTGATCGTCAAGCGGCTGGCCTCGATACACAACCTGGGCAGCATGGATGTATTCTGCACCGACAAGACCGGCACCTTGACCGAGGCCCGCATCCATCTGGAACGCCACATGGACCCCCTTGGACGGGAAAGCGAGCGCGTCCTGAAGCTGGCCTATTTCAACAGTTTTTTTGAAACAGGATTGAAAAGCCCCCTGGATGACGCCATCCTTGAGCACCAGGAAATCGATGTAACGGGCTGGCGCAAGATCGATGAAGTGCCGTTCGACTTCGAACGCCGCCGGGTTTCGGTGCTCCTTGAAAACGGCACGACCAGGCTGCTCGTCGTCAAAGGGGCGCCCGAAGATATCCTGCGTCTTTCGGTCAGCTATGAGGCGGGTGGAGAGGCAGACCTGCGTTCCCTGGATGAAGCGGCGCTTGGCAGCGTCAAAGCGCAATTTGAGGGACTGAGTAAAGAAGGCTTCCGGGTGCTGGGGATCGCCTCACGGCAGGTGGGAATGGACCATTCCCATGCCGTGGTGAGCGATGAAACAGAACTGGTCTTTGCGGGCTTCGCCGCATTCCTCGATCCGCCCAAGGAGAGCGCCAAAAAAGCCTTGGCCGCACTTGCCGCCGATCGGGTGGCGGTCAAGGTCATAACCGGCGACAATGAACTGGTGACCCAACACATCTGCGCTCAACTCGACCTCCCAGTAACGGGGGTACTCACCGGCGCCGAGATCCAACAGATAGGTGACCAGGCACTCTCGGCGCGGGTGGAACAGGTGAATCTCTTCTGCCGTGTCACGCCTGCCCAGAAAAACCGGGTCATCCTCGCCCTGAAACGGCGCGGCCACGTGGTGGGCTATCTCGGCGACGGCATCAATGACGCACCATCGCTTCATTCGGCCGATGTCAGTATTTCCGTGGACAGTGCGGTGGACGTGGCGAAAGCAGCGGCGGACATGATTCTTCTGGAACGTGACCTGGGGGTCCTCCATGCCGGCGTTATCGAAGGACGGCGGACCTTTGGCAACATCATGAAATACATCGCGATGGGTACGAGCTCCAATTTCGGCAACATGTTCAGCATGGCCGGGGCCTCGCTCTTTCTCCCCTTCCTTCCCATGCTGCCCGTGCAGATTCTGCTCAACAACCTCCTCTACGACGTATCGGAACTACCCATTCCGCTGGACCGCGTGGATAATGACTACTTGAGCCGCCCCCGGCACTGGGACATGAAGTTTATCCGCAACTTCATGCTACTTGTAGGGCCGGTCAGCTCAGTTTTCGACTTCCTCCTTTTCTACATCATGCTGGCGGTTTTTCATGCGGGAGAGGCGCTATTCCATACCGGCTGGTTCATCGAGTCCCTGGCCACGCAGGTATTAGTCATCTTCATCATCCGCACCCGCAAAAACCCATTTAAAAGCCGTCCCAACCCCTGGCTGATCGCCTGCTCGCTGACGGTAGTAGCGGTGGCCGTTCTTCTGCCGTTCACCCCTGCGGGAGTTTACCTCGGGTTTGTGGCGCCGCCGGCTTTATTTTTTTTCATCTTGATCCTCATGCTGATAGCCTACCTGTTTGCAGTGGAAGGGATGAAACAGTGGTTTTTCCGCCACTTTGCTGCAGAGTGATCCTCACAGACTAAATGCTGGGTTAAAGCCGAGTGCAGCGTAAGCAGGTCTCTCATTTAAGCCGAAGGCATTATAGAGAGCTGAATAAAGATTAACTGAACGAATGTGAAAACTCCATAAGTGATACCATCCGGCGATGAACCTGAACTAATCCGGTTTTGAAATTTTTCACCTTTCCTGAACTAATCCACCAAATGGAGATGAACTGGGGCAGGGCACAAGCTCACTACCCCATTTCTGTTTCATCCATACAGGTTTTCAATCCAGCGCATCGCCTCAATATCGGGGTGCATATTATAATGAATGTGTGTTATGAAATTACGGAACCCGACTCACTCCCCTAAATTTACCCATGCGTGCCCGATGATCCCTACACTATTATACACCGATCAAACACGATGCTACGGCGAATCGGGCAGGGAGATTCCCTGTGTCGGCAGCGGACAGGATGCTGAGTTCAATACGGACCACCGGCTCCCGAAGGAACGGTTTCATGTGATGACCGATACGGTCTTTGATACGTTGACGGGACTCACATGGTGCCAGAACGCCAATGTTGCTGAGTATCCCCTTGATTGGAAGGCGGCCCACGACTTTGTCAATGAGATGAATAAGGGGGGTGCTTTCGGACGCCGCGACTGGCGTTTGCCTTCGCGCAGAGAACTATTTACGCTTATTAGCCATGGGGTTTTTAATCCCGCTCTGCCTGAAGATCATCCTTTTCAAAACGTTTTTCCGGGGTATTATTGGACCTGCACGTCCTGTCATCGGCTACCTGACCAGGCATGGTACATTCACTTGGGTGGCGGGCGGATCTATCGAGGAATGAAGCACGGATGTTACTTGGTGTGGCCGGTGATCTCTGCCGCCGGTGAGCTTCCATATGCGGAAGAGCAATGGCGCTGGGAGGTAGATGAGCAAGGAATTTTGGACCGACGTACCGGTTTAACGTGGAGTCAACCGGCAAATGCCGTCCGGCAGCCAGTTACTTGGCGGTTAGCCCTGGATAGCGTTAAGGCAATGAACCGAAAGAGTGCCGGTATGCATACAGACTGGCGACTTCCCAACATCCGGGAACTGGAGAGCCTGGTCGATATAAACTCGCACTCCCCGGCGATGCCGCCTAACCACCCCTTCGCGCGGATTGCAGACGGATACTGGTCGTCCACGACGAGCGTATACGAACCGAGCTATGCCTGGGTTCTCTACTCCCTCGACGGCGCGATCGGGGTTGGCTACAAGGCCAAGACTGATTTTTACGCTTGGGCTGTACGCCGGAGTTGAATGATTGCGCGTGGGGTCTATGGCAGCACGCCCTATATTTTCATATTGAAGAAGGATTTCAGGAACAGAGTGCCATCCCAACTCGTTGAACAAAAGGAGGATTATCATGTTCACCCACATCCTGTGCCCAACCGATCTCAAGGAACGTGCCCTGCTCGCGCTGAAAAAGGCCGTTCAGATTGCCCACCAGTTCAATTCCAAAATAACGATGCTGAATGTGCACGACGAGTTCATGGACAAACAGGAGCGAGAGATGCTGAGGGTCAGTTTCGAATCACTGAAAGATACATACGCTCAGGTCGCCATCGAGTCGCGCGAGCAGATGCGGACGACCATCCACAACCTGAACGCCGAGGATATCCAGGTGGACTACTTGTTGCGCGAGGGAAAACCTGCCAAAAGAATTGTGGAAGTGGCTCAAAAGCTTAGTGTGGACTTAATCGTCATGGCCACGGACGGCAGGGACAGCATCAAGGACTTCGTCACCGGTACCATCACGGAGCATGTCATCAACAACGCGCCCTGTCCCGTGTTGGTCATTCCATACCCAAAAAAACCATAATATTTCGAATTTTCCACCGGGGATAATCAGAGACATGACTCGGGGGGGCAACCGACAGCGAGCTGGGGGAGCTGCTACCGAGGCTCAAGGGTAAGGAGGTAAGGATCACATTTGCTGGCTGTATGAGTCCGAGGAGGAGCACCAAAGCTGGAATCGAAATTAATATTGGCAGATGCAAACCATCAAAGGCCAAAAGATTCGACCTCCGGCGATTAATAGAATCTCTGAGGAGTTTTGAAAATTTGCTGGTTTTGGTCAGCTAATCCGCAACACAGTGCTTTTTAGAAATGTGTAGATATGATCTCGGCAGGGAGAAACTTGGATAGATTGTGTCTCGGGAAGTTATCCAACGAAAATCGGTTACCGTTATCCTGGTGCTACGACAGCCAAGCGGGTAGAAATCGAGAACGGTAAAGTTTACAGATATCGACTGAGTTAAGGATCTATTTGCAGGTTGGGTCATTCGGTTGATTCCATCCGATATATCCTCAAACGGCCATTTCTGAGATACTTTCAACCAATCTCATGAGCTTAAAGCCCCCTGAGTTCCCAGAAATGGCAACAAGTCTGCAATTCCTTTAATCGATATTTTTGATCAGGCAATCCCAATCCCGTTTTGCCAGATGCAAGGTTTAGACTGAGGGACGGAGTCAAAGCTTGCGAAGGCTTGAAATTATTCAGAATAAAAAATACAGTACGCAAATTGCCTCTACGAACACTATTCCGAGCTACATAATAGAATTCCGACACATGGATCAACTAATTGATAAAAACAATCATTCCAAGGGCGTGAAAAAGTATAGGAGGAAAAACACTTCGTGATTTATCTCTGACAAAACCTGTGGACAACCCGAGCACAAATGCAGCAAGGAGGAATCCTGCTGTGCCTTTGCCTTGGAAACCATTCTGGAGATAGTCTGGATAAACCAAAATATAAAAGATAAATCCTGAATATAATAAGGCAGCGGCAATGGATGGAAAGGATAAATGCCAGCGACTCTTACTTTCAAAATTATGTGCGTTCACCATAATTCCGTGAGCTAAACAGCGGAACAAGAGTTCCGAGGATAAGGGAATAGTGACAATAAAATAAATTGCAGTTTCAAAAGTGCTAAGCAACCCCTTCCCTTTATACGGAAAGTAAACTCCGAGTCCGATCACGGAAAAAAATACAAACGGAAATATGAACCACCATCTCCTACCACTAGGAGCTGAAATTCCGAATTGCCAGGGTCTTTTATGGGCTAAAAACGTCAGGCACAATATCGTGAAAAAAATTAATAACGCGAAAAAAATGAAATCGCTCTTTGTGAAAAGGGCCATTGTGGTTGTCCTGCTGAACCAGGATTGAGAAAAGAAGTAGGATGTGCACAGTGATGAAATTCCAATTATGGCACTTGTCGTGATCAAACTACGGACGAAACGGATGACATGGCTGCCAGGGTCGGGTTTCCTAAAAGCATCACGACAGGCCTTCGCAATATTTTGCGGTGTTAATTTGGTGCCGCTTTCGCGAGGAGAGCCGCCGATGTCTGTCGAACCGCCCCACTGATTTCCATTAACACGACCTCTCACCGCCGGGTCGACAAAATTTAGAATATTATACACAGTATTCAGGTCCCCTGGCATAAAGGGGTCCCATCTGCGTAATGTATAAGTTTTTTCTTCCTTCTTAAGTATTACCAGCCCCAGACTTTCACCATACATTCTGTTCAGATAGGGTTCCAACTCGTAGATACCTAACTGGGTTTCAACTACCACAGCAATTCTGTTATTACCGATCTCAACACGAGCCAACTCCTTCACATCTTTTACGTCATCCAACTCCTCCGACTTGTAAATAATTCGGTCCACCTTATGCAATATCAGAGAGGTATGTTCCAGAAAATCAGTTTCCTTCCAGATTCCTTTGCTCTTTAAATCAACTTCATCCGCTCTTAAGTAATCAACCATTTTTTTTATATTCACAAGGAGTTTGGGTGGGAAACCGCTTAAAGCAGTCATCTCCAGTCCGTGTGAATCGATGATGCCTTCCAGTCGGACCAATGCAGATAAACGATTCAGCCCACTAAATTCCTTCTGCTGGATCCTTACGTGATTCAAAATTAGCCAAATTGCCAGAACTGTGTCCAAATCAGGTTCGTTTGCAAATACTCTCCAATCACGGCCGCGCAGGTTCATGCCCTTTAAGGTCATCACTAAGGCCTGTTCGCAGGTCGAGAGCGTGAACGGCCGCATGCAATTTTCGTGGTGGTCGAAATTATAGATTTGTTTTTCGAGGTCCATAAAGGGCTCGGACTGTGCCACACCGTCGAGATATATCGTGCAGGGAGGCGATTTGCGCACGGCTGAGGATGCGACGGTTAAACCCGCCTCAATTTGAACCTCGATATTTGGGGCTTCAAGGCAAATCAGGATTCTCTTGTTATCACGATTCTGTATTGTGTAGCGTTTTGGCAGGTTTCGAACAGAAGATAAACTCGCCTTAGGTTCATCTTCTGATGAGGTATTGTCCCCCGCATATTTCATACTGTTCAAAACACACCTCGTTCAATTCTCACGTTCTTACGTTTATCATGCAAATGATGATATGGATGAATTCGGGCATTTCAAGCAAACTTGCAAGTTGCAATAAGCTGCATTTATCGACGGAAAGCGAGGTGACGCGGGGTTCGGGATCTCCTCATCTCAATTGTGCCATAAAAATTTTCCATTTCGTCCTACCGATCGGCCGGATGCTCGATGCGCGATCAAAAATACATGATTCACCCCATTTCTTGATCATTAGGCCAATCATACCTTTCCTGACATCGGGATGCAGCCGCTTGCCTTTCTGTTGTTATGCTCGCTTCGTCCTCATCTGTCCGAATACGGGAGTCTATATTCTAAATCCATGTTTGTTCCCCTATACCGGTGAATAATAATCGCAGTACGTTTTTAATATTATTAGACCGGCAGCGAAATGCGCAAATACCGTCATGCCGGACTTGATCCGGCATCCATTCCCGCTCTGGATTCCGGTTTTCGTCGGAATGACAAATCTTGGCATATTTAATTGCCGAAGTAATAGCTTGCATCTGGCGCTTTATTGCCGAAGATGAAAATGGAGGTTCACCATGAATAGCAAAAGACATTGCTGTTCGTTGATCAATGGAAAGAGCATCGCGCTAATAGCCGCAGTACTGATGATGGTGATCGCTGATGCCAACATGGCGTTTGCCAAAACTGCCAAAGAAGTTGACGCCAGCGTCAACGCCTGCCTGGATCGCTTCTACCAACAGGTCAAGGACGGGAAGGAAATCGCCGGAAAAGCCAAAGGAGTCCTTGTGTTGCCTGGGGTAATCAAGGCCGGACTGATTGTGGGCGGAGAATACGGAGAGGGTAGCCTGCGCGTGGCAGGGAAGACGGTTTCCTACTACAATCTTGCTGCCGGATCGGTTGGATTCCAAATCGGCGGAGAGGCCAAGGACATCATCATCATGTTCATGACAGATGTTGTGCTAAAAAAATTCCAGGCCAGCCAGGGCTGGGAGGTAGGGGTCGATGGAAACGTCGCCCTTGTTAACATCGGTGGCGGCGAACGTGTCGATTTCACCAAACTCAACGATCCAATTTTAGGCTTTGTGTTCGATGTCAAGGGATTGATGGCCGACATCTCGCTCAAGGGAGCCAAATTTAGCAAGGTTGAAAAGAAATAGGGGGGCTTCAATAGCTGTCTTTCAAAGGTGGCCACCTGTGAAACAGGAATATTGTATGCCCAGCGGGGGGTTCTCCATGCCAATTTGCTGGAGTCAATCGAAAAGTGCCCCATTTCCTCGGCCATGAAGCAGAATCGCGCTAAACCATCAGAACCCTGCGGAGCGCGAGAGATGTTCCGGTCGAGCAAAGCCGGTGCGTGATGGGCCTAATTTTATTCTGGCGTTGAATTCACCGGATTCCGGCTTAAAGACTGCCGGAATGACGACGTAAAGACAATTATGAGACCCTTAATAAGTATCGACCGTTAGTGCACGAGGGAAGGAATTTTCAACTGAGGGAACCAAGTTATTTTCTGTCGAAGATAGACTTAAGGAGAAACGAATGGACATCACGGGCTTGTTAATTTTTCTAATCATCGGCGCAGTGGCGGGTTGGCTGGCCGGAACAATTATGAAAGGTGGGGGCTTTGGTCTCCTAGGTAATATTATTATTGGCATTGTCGGAGGGGTCGTAGGCGGTTTTTTGTTCAGGCTGTTGGCCATTGCCGCTGGCGGTTTAATCGGCTCGATAGTGACCGCGACGGTGGGAGCTGTGGTGTTGCTGTATTTGGTCAGGCTTGTCAAGAAGGCCTAAATAGCCCCAAATCCATTAACAAAGGAAATGCGTTATGAGCAAGAAAGAAGCTTACAAACAGAAGATAGAGGCCGAACTGGAACTGGCGCAGGCCAAATTAGGCAAGTTGAAGGCCCAGGCGAAAAGTTCATCAGCCGGGGCTCGTATCAATTATACCGAACAGATTCAAAAGGTTGAACAGAAGTTCGATGCCACAAAAACCAAGCTGAAGGAACTGGGCGAAGCTAGCGATGACGCTTGGGAGGACCTTAAGGACGGTGTGGAGAGTGCATGGGGTGCATTGAGTACTGCTATTCGAAAGGCCGCCGCCAAGTTTAAAGGTTGAACGTCCATAGGCGCTACCCACCTGCCATGCTGATCAACTAAGTTTTTGCCCTGTAGAATGATAGCTAATGACGGCCACATTAAAGTCAGCGTCCCCTACTAGGTCTGCCGCTAAATCCTGCATCAGGAGCAAAACCCGAAAGGAGGCAGATACAATGCCTGGAGCACAAAACAGACTTAGGTCAAAGGGGCCCACACGGCGTTCATGGAGGATGCCGATAGTGGCGGCGATGACCCTGATATTTTTGCTGGTGGGCTGTTCCAGCGGTTCGTCACAGCGTACAGGACCGGGGGAGCCGACGGCAAAGCCGCAACCGGCACCCAGCACGCGCCAACTTGACGCACGTCAGGCCGAACGGCTCCAGCGGATGATGTTGCCCCTTATTAAGAACATGAACCATCCATTGCAACCGAATAAGGTGCGCGTGACCCTCCTGGAGGATCCACAGATAAATGCCGCTAATGCAGGCGGGGGAGAGTTTTTTGTCACGACCGGGCTCCTGGAGAAGGCCGGCGACGACCAACTACGCGGTGTCATGGCCCACGAAGTGGCACACGCTGATCTCGGCCACGTCGCGAAAATCCAGACTCTCGGGACCGGCATGGACATCGGCATTTTTATCCTCGATCAGATTATCCCGGGGTCGGGCTACATCACGCCTCTGGTAGCCGACCTGGGGGTGATGCGCCCTTTCAGCCGCCAAGAGGAATACGAGGCCGACGCACACGGGGCTCAAATTCTCCAACGGGCGGGCTACAACGGCAAACAGGTTATGGGAAATGCCCTTACCTGGCTGCTTCAGACAGGGGGCCCGAGCGGAGGGTTTCTCGAAAACCATCCCGGCACCGACGACCGCATCCAACGAATTCATGATTTGCCATAGATTGTCAACGTACGGACTTGGCGAGGCCCGATGAACCATGCAAGGCTGGAGAAGAGGTGCTACGTGAGAATCAAAGAGTATGACTTAATAATTACTCGTTAAAGGCGACGCCGTCCAGGCTGTGGCTCTTGCGGCGGCAAAAAGGAAGGTTGCGATTACTGAAAAAAGGTCGTCGGTGGTACCTGTGCCCTTTGGGGATGCGTGCATAGCGTCGCGAAGCTTCCTGTACCGTCGTTCTCGAGAACAGCCACCGTATTGGCTCCAAAATTGGCCACGGCCAGTTCCCCATCCCCGTCCCCATCCCAATCCCCGGCTACTACGGCTATGGCATTCACCTGCAAGGCGACTGCCTGCGCAGGGCAAGCGCCGTTCGGGGTAGTCACTATCGCCGTTTTTAAGTCGCGTTTTAAGATGCTATTCTGGAACCTCATTTACACGAGTCTGCCCAAAGCTAAAAACCACGCCGTTTTCGTCGGGCCCCGCAAGGACCTGGAAATGGCGGGGAAGAACCAGGACACCAGCCAGCGGCAAACCTTCCATCTGATCGCCTGTTGGTCAAGCTTCAGTAGAACCGCAGTGTTGGGAATATCACCGTGAACTCGAGTTACAAGAAAACTGCGTTTGTGACAGCCTGTACCCAGCCGATTTTATTTAAAAATGCTACAGACAGCAACTCAAAATTCCAAGAGCCAACTTGTCTGGTTGCATCTGGACTCAATCAGTTTTCCTGAATCAATCCGGTAGCAGGTCGTAGAAGTAGCGCATGACGTCCGAGCGCGTGATGATGCCGATGACCTGGTCGTTTTTTACCACCGGCAGCCGGCCGATGTCATGCTTGACCATCAGTTGGGCCGCCTGAGTCGGGCTCTTGCCCGGTTCGATGGTCAACACATCGGCCGTCATGAAGGCCCGGACGGGCGATCGGATTTGAGATTCCTTGCGCATCTTCCGGAAATCCCGGCGCGAGATCATGCCTACGACGCGCTCCCCATCCACCACCGGAATGCCGGTGACCCCCCGGGTGCGCAGGATCAGGGCGACTTCTTCCATGCTGGTCTCGGCCGTCACCGTATGCACGGGAAACGACATCAGATCGCTGATCTGGACCGAGGCCTGCTGGTTGCCCCGGATCAATTCCAGGATCCACTGCTCGGCTGCCTCCGGACTGGCCCCTTTGATCTGGGCCGATCCGGCGCGCGGGTGCCCCCCGCCTCCCATGCTGCGCATGATCGAGCCGACGTTGATGCTCTCGATCTGGCTGCGGCCGATCACCATGCACCGGTTTTTCTGACTTTCGACGAAGACGCCGAAGGCGGCATCGACGTTCAAAATCTCCAGGTACATGCGCACGACCACGGCCAGGCTGTCGACGTGGCCATCGATCGTCACCTGGTTGATGCTGATGCGGTGGCCCTTGATTTTCGTACGCTTGGCATGCTGCAGCATTTTAAAAAGAATGGCTTTGTGCGTTTCGCTGTAGGCCGGTCTCAGGAAAGTGTTCAGGATGTTCAGGTCCGCTTTGCGCTCCAACAGCCAGCCGGCGGCATAGGCGTCTTCAGCGGTCGCCGAGGGAAAGGTGAGGTTGCCGGTGTCCTCGTATATGCCGGCCAGCAGGAGCGTGGCCTGCATGGGCGTGAGAATCTTGTGCTGCTGCTTCAACTCCCGCACCAGGAGCGTCGTGGTGGCGCCGACCGGTTCAATGCAGCATTGACCGGCACGGATAGTTCCCTTTTCGATGTGATGATCCCAAACCCGGATGTCCAGATCCTTCCGGCCCTTAAGCCCATCCAGGCGGTCGAGCCGATTCCAACTGCTGGTATCGACCACGATCAACCGCTGGACGCGTTTAAGATCGATCTCGCCGCACGCGTGCGTTTCAAATAAATCCTTGTGAATGGAAAGGAAGGCCTTGACGTTGGGGTTCAACGTTTTGGGAAGGACGGCATGCGCTTCCGGGAAAAGCAGGTTGGCGGCAACGACGGAGGCGAACCCGTCAAAATCCGTATTCTTATGCGTGGTAACGAGTTGCATTCGAAATAGATTAACACATCCGCGGCGGCCCGCACAAGCGCCATGAGACCCGGCGGCAACGGTTAATAAAAACCCAGCCGAAAGAAACCCAACCGACGGTTGACAGAATTCCGAGGTTTGATCATACTGGCATCTATCGCGATGTTGGAGGCTTTCGAAATGAATAAAGCCATTTTGTCCATTCTGGGGCGCGACCGGCCGGGCATCGTCGCCGCCGTATCCCGGGTGCTTTTCGATCAAAACTGCAACGTCGAAAATGTCAGCCAGACCATGCTGCAGACCGAGTTCGCCGGGATCTTCATCGTCTCCCTTCCGAACGGCATGGCTTCGGAAGACCTGCACCGGGAATTGCACGCACGCCTTTCGCCGATCGGCCTCACGGTGCTCACCAAGCCCTGCGATCACGGCGTGGATGCCTGCGCGGCGGCGACCTGCGAGCCCTTCGTCATTACCACCCGCGGGCCCGACCGCAAGGGTCTGGTCGCCCACATTTCCGGCGTCATTGCCCGCCACGGCGTCAACATCACCAACCTGCAGGCGATGTTCAAAGGCGGCGATGATCCCGGCGACAACATCATGATCTACGAAGTGGATGTTCCCCAGGCCGTTGATCTGCAGACGCTGGCTCAAGACCTGCGCGACAAAGCCACCGACCTTCAGCTGGACATCAGCATCCAGCATCGCCAAATCTTCGAGGTGCTTCACCGAATTTAACGAAAGAGACCTTCATGCTGACGCAACGCGAAATCATCTCCACGCTGGAGATGCTCCGAAACGAAAATCTGGACGTGCGCACGGTGACCCTGGGGATCAATCTGCTGGACTGCGCCGGGTCGGAGCTCGGCCAGGTCCGGCGCCGGGTGGCCGAGCGCCTGATGCGGCTGGCCGGCCAACTGGTCCCGGTGTGCGACCGCGTCGGTCAGAAGTACGGCATCCCGGTCGTCAACAAGCGCATCGCCGTGAGCCCCATTGCCGCGGTCGGCGCGGCGCTGGCGCCGCCCGAACTGGTGGAACTGGCCCGCACGCTGGATGCGGCGGCCCGTGAGGTCAATGTGGACTTCATCGGCGGGTTTTCGGCTTTGGTGGAGAAGGGCATGGCCCGCGGCGACCGCGCCCTGATCGCGGCCATCCCCGAGGCGCTGGCAGCCACGGAACGGGTCTGCGCATCGGTCAACGTCGCTTCCACGCGCGCCGGCATCAACATGGATGCGGTTCTCATGATGGGCACGACCATCAAGCGGGCGGCTGAGCTGTCCGCCGACCGCGACGGCGCGGCCTGCACCAAACTGTGCGTCTTCGCAAACATCCCGGAGGACATTCCGTTCATGGCCGGCGCCTACCTGGGCATCGGCGAAGCGGACGCCGTCATCAATGTGGGCGTGAGCGGACCGGGGGTGGTGAAGAAAGCCATCGACCGAGCACTCGCCTCCCAGCCCGGCCTCGACCTGGGCGGTCTGTCGGAGCTGATCAAAAAAACGGCCTACCGGGTCACCCGCATCGGCGAGCTGATCGGCCGCGAGGTCGCCGAACATCTCGGCATCCCCTTCGGCGTCGTGGACCTCTCGCTGGCGCCCACCCCGCATGTCGGCGACAGCGTCGGCGAAATTTTCCAGAGCCTGGGACTGTTGGCCATCGGGGTTCCGGGCACCACCGCCGCCCTGGCCCTGCTGAACGACGCCGTCAAGAAGGGCGGCGCTTTTGCCAGCTCACGGGTCGGGGGCTTGAGCGGCGCCTTCATCCCGGTCAGCGAAGACCTCAACATCTCCGAAGCGGCTCGCCAAGGCCATCTCTGCATCGAGAAACTGGAGGCGATCACCAGCGTCTGCTCCGTGGGCCTGGACATGGTGGCCATCCCCGGGGACACATCGGCCGACACGATCTCCGCCGTCATCGCCGACGAAATGGCGATCGGCGTCATCAACAGCAAGACAACGGCCGCACGGCTGATCCCGGTTCCCGGCAAAAAGCCCGGGGACCATGCGGTTTTCGGCGGACTGATGGGCGAATCCGTCATTATGCCCGTCAACAACGCCTGCGGAGACAACCGCTTCATCCGCCGCGGCGGGCTGATTCCGGCCCCCATTCACAGCCTTAAAAATTGATTGCGTGGTGAGCATGCCCCCTGGCCTTCCATCAACCCCTTCACGGCGGCGCCTGATGGCGGACGGCTTGAAGTTCGGGCTTCTTCTGGCCGTGCTCATCGGTTTGACCATCCGCTCGGCCGAAGGGCTCGGCTACCACTGGCAGTGGTACCGGATTCCACGCTATTTCTTCTCGATTTCGGAAGGCGGGATATTGCCGGGACCGTTACTCCAGGGCTTGGCCGTCACGTTTCAAATAGCAGCCGTCAGCCTGGTTTTGGCGCCGGCCTTCGGGCTGATCAGCGCGCTCATGCGGCTGTCGAGTTCGCTCGGTGCGCGTTGGGCCGCACGGGCGTATATCGAACTCATCCGCAACACGCCGCTGCTCGTGCAGATATTTTTCATCTACTTTGTGCTCTCCCCCGTTTTTGAAATCAGCGCCTTCGTCTCGGCCGTTTTAGCGCTGAGCCTCTTCGAAGGCGCCTATACCTCTGAAATCTTCCGGGCCGGGATTCTGTCTATTCATCGCAATCAATGGGAGGCTGCGTTCAGCCTCGGACTCGGAACCTGGCGGACCTATCGACTCGTCATCCTCCCGCAAGCCATCCGCCATATCTTGCCGCCGCTCACCGGCCAAGCGATCTCCCTGGTCAAGGACTCGGCCCTGGTGAGCACCATTGCGATTTACGACTTGACCATGCAGGCCCAGGCCATCATCTCGGAAACGTATCTCGTTTTTGAAATCTGGTTCACCGTCGCTGCCGTTTACCTCGTGATCAACCTGTTGCTTTCAGTTGCGGTGGCTTGCATGGAAAAAAGGCTCAGGGTCTACCCCTGATGGCCGCTGGCCGGCTTTGTGTACCATCACCAGGCCGACCGACAGAAAGGAGGCACTATGATCGGAGGATTCTGGAGCACCGTGCTTTGCATCGCCGCATGGATCATGGTTTCGGCGCAACCCGCCGTCGGCGGGGAGTTGCACAAGAAATTGATCGAGGAGAGCACGGTCGAGCAGGCCATCAAACGCGGGGTGCTGCGGGTCGGCATGTCGACCTTTGTCCCTTGGGCCATGACCGACAAGGCCGGCAAACTAATCGGGTTTGAAATCGATGTCGCCACGCGGCTGGCCCAGGACATGGGCGTGAAAGTGGAATTCGCAGAGACCAAGTGGGCCGGAATCATTCCGGCCCTGCTCACCGGCAAGTTCGATGTCATTATCGGCGGCATGGGCATTACCGCCCAGCGCAACCTCAAAGTCAACTTCAGCATTCCCTATGACCACTCCGGCGTGGCGATCGTCGCTCACAAGCAGCTGGCGGCGGGCTTCAGTCGCCTGGACGATTTCAATCGACCGGACGTCATCGTGACCGCCCGGCTGGGCTCCACATCGGCAGCGGCGGCCAACAAACTTCTGCCCAAGGCTCAGAAACGTTTCTTCGACGACGAGTCCCAGGTGATTCAGGAACTGGTGAACGGCAAGGTCCACGCCCTTCTGGCAGGCACCCCGCTTCCGGCTTACCAGGCACTGAAGTACCCGGACAAGCTCTTTCAGCCGTTAAAGGGTACGGTCACCAAGGAGCCCATCGGGTTTGCCGTGCGCAAGGGCGATTTCGATACGTTGAATTTTTTCGACAACTGGATCCGCGTCGTTGAGGCGGAAGGTTGGCTGGCCGAACGCAAGGCCTACTGGTTTGAGACTCAGGAGTGGGAAAGCCTGCTGAAGTGACGCATCGCCGACCCAGATTTACGATTCTGGATGTTTTGATCCTGTTGATATTGGCAGCCGGCGCGATTTTTATTTTCCACCGCATCCGGGACGGCCTGCACTACCGTTGGGAGTGGGAGGCCATCCCGCAGTACCTCCTCCGCCGCGACCCGGCAAACGGAACATGGATGCCCAACGTCTTGCTGCAGGGGTTTTTCACCACCATCCGCTTGAGCATCTGGGCGACCCTGTTCGCCAGCCTGATCGGAACCGCGATGGGTCTTCTGCGGATGAGCACCAGTCGCTTCCGGCGGTGGGTGGGCTCCGCTTATGTCGAGCTGACCCGCAACACCCCTCCCCTGGTGCTCGTATTTCTGTTTTACTTCTTCATCGGTGAGCAGCTCATGCCGACCGTCGGGCTGGAAGCGTTGATTCGGCGGCAGTCTTCGGAAACGCAGGCACTGCTCAGCGCCCTGCTGGCCCCCCCGGGCAGACTCACCGCTTTTGTCTCCGCGGTGGTCACCGTGTCTATTTTCGAAGGGGCTTACATCACCGAAATCGTGCGGGCGGGCGTCCAGTCCATCGAGAAGGGGCAACGCGAAGCGGCGGCGGCTCTGGGTTTGACGCGCTGGCAATGCATGCGTTACATCATTTTGCCGCAAGCCATCCAGCGGATTCTGCCGCCGCTGGGCGGTCAGTTCATTTCCACCATCAAAGACTCGGCCATCGTCTCGGTGATCTCAATTCAAGAACTGACCTTCCGCGGCATGGAATTGATGTCGGCCACCTACTTGACCTTCGAAACCTGGATCACCATCACCGGGCTGTACTTTACCCTGACGTTCGGCTGCTCACTGGCTTTCGGACGGCTGGAAAACGCCTGGCGCCGCGGCAGAGCCTGACACGTGTCCGGCAGCCCCGCGCCCTTCTTTTCAGCCGGACGGGCTACTTCACCGTCACCACGGGACACGGCGCCTGCAGGATGATATACTGAGCCGTTGATCCCATCAGGAGCTTGCCGACCTTGGAGCGGCGCTTGACGCCGACGATGATTTCGTCCACGCTGTTCTCCTTGGCGAACTCAAGGAGATCCTCACCCGGAGCCAGTCCGCGGATCAGGAGATGGGTCCGGCAGTCCAGCCCTTTGTCGGCGAACATGGTCTTGGCCCATTCCAGTCCACGTTCGGCTTCCTCGATGGCCGGTTGCTGCTGTTCGGTGCCCTTTTCCATCGAGGTCACGATATCCACCGAGGCACTAAATGCCCGCGCGTGTTTGCGGGCCAGCTTGAGGGCTTCCTTTGCCGATGTGCTTCCGTCGTAGCCAACCAAAATTTTCATCGCGTCTTTATTCTCCCCTCATGAGTGGTGTTCCATTTTTTTAACTAAAAACCGGTGCCCTGTCAAATTGGACTGGTCGCCAGGCCTATGCCGCCCGGCGCCGCCAACCTACCCGTAGCGGCTCGTTTGAGGTTAAATCTCAATTAGATGTGTTTCCACGTGGAACGAACGCGGCGGCGCACGGCAATGGCCGCCACGGTGCGGTCGGCGGTTGCGCGCAGGGCAACCGCCGGCAGCCCAACTCCCTTGACACACGCGGTGGAGGTCGATTAATCTTGGCCTCCATCTTACCACCCGACAATGCCCAGGCAGGCTCGATGAAAGAAGTCCAGCCCCCAACCAGCGGATGGTTGTAGCGATGATGCTGCCCAACAAGCACAGCTATCAGTTCGGAATTATTTCCGACACTCACGGTTATCTGCCGGAAGACGCGTTGACGGTTTTCCGCCACGTCGACATGATCCTGCATGCCGGAGACATCGGCTCGGCAACGATATTGATCACCCTTGAGACCGTCGCCCCGGTGGTGGCGGTGCGGGGCAATATGGATACTGGTTCGTGGGTCGAACGGTTCGCGGAACAAGCATCCATCCAGGCCGGCGACCGACGGATTCACCTGATTCACGATGTGGGGCGTCTGCACATGGGCACGCTTCAGGGCGCCTGTCTGGCGGTCATCAACGGCCACACGCACCGTCCGAGAGTGGAAACCAAACAAGGCATCCTTTTCGTCAACCCCGGCAGTGCCGGAGCACCCCGTAACGGCGAACCGGCCAGCGTGGCGTTGCTGCGGGTGTCGAAAACTCACGCCTCGGCCGATCTCGTCCGCCTGCGGGGGTGACGCCCTGCCGGACATCTTTCCGAAACCGGCGGGTTCAGCTTCCGCGCTTCACAATCACCAGCGTACGCTCACTTTTCAGGCCCGGGATCGAGTAGCCGACTCGCTCCAGGGTGATGCCGCCGCCGAGTGCACCGCTCGCGCAGACCTCCTCCAGCGCATCCATCTCGGCCGCGCAGATTTGGCCCTTTAATGCAATCACCCGTCCTCCGGGACGCACCAGCGGCCAAACCGTTCGCACAAAGGGCGCCACCGCGGAAAAAGCCCGGCTGGTGATGACATCGTAGGATCGGCCGCGTCCCGCGCTAACCTCGCCGAGTTCCTCCACCCGCAGATGCCTGGCCTCGATGCCCGAAAGCGCCATTTCCCGCAGGAGATAACGCAGAAAGCTGACTTTTTTCCGCACGGCGTCGATGAGGGTCGTTCGCAGCCCTTCGATGGCAATGTGCAGCGGCAATCCGGGGAATCCGCCTCCCGAACCCACGTCCAGCAGGTCGGACCCCGGGGCGATAAAGGGCGCCGGCGCGAGCGCGTCCAAAAAGTGATTGCGGGCGATGCTCTCGGGTTGGATGATGGCGGTGAGGTTGGTCACCGCGTTCCACTTTAAAAGTTCGGTGGCATGACGCGCGAACAGGCGCGTGTGATCCGGCCGCAGTTCAACCCCCAGGGCCACGGCGCCGTCGATGAGCAGATGTTCCCACTCCGGAGAGCCGATATCCATGTGCGGAAGCAGCCAGCTCCATTCAGTTGATGCACACCCGGCGCACTTCAGAAATATCGGTGACCCCCTGCATCACCTTAAGGATGCCGTCCTGTTTCAGGGTCATCATTCCCTGCTGCAGCGCCGTCCGCAAAATATCCTCCGTGTTGGCCTGCTTCTTGATCATCAGCTTGATCTCGGCCGTGCCTTCCATCAATTCGTGAATTCCCATCCGTCCGCGGTAGCCGGTGTTGGAGCAGGCTTCGCATCCGGCCGGCTGAAACTGTCGAAGGTTTTCAGCATACGCGATACCGGTGCGCTCGAACCAAGGCTCTCCGTAGTCCATTCTCAATTCATCGAATTCCTCACGGCGAAGCGGGACTTCCCTGCGGCAGTTCGTGCACAACCGCCGGGTCAGCCGTTGGGCGAGAACGCCAAGGAAGGCATCGGAAAAGTTGAGCGCGTTCAGCCCCATGTCCAGCAGCCGGGTCACGGTCTCAGGGGCGCTGTTCGTGTGCAGGGTCGAAAAAACCAGATGCCCGGTGAGCGATGCTTCGATGCCGATCGAGGCGGTTTCCGCGTCGCGCATTTCCCCGATCATGATCACATCCGGATCGGCCCGCAGGAACGCCCGCATGATCCTGGCAAAATCAAGCCCGATTTTGGGTTTGACCTCCACCTGGCGCAGTCCCTGTTGAGTGATCTCGATGGGATCCTCGGCCGTCCAGATCTTGACACCAGGCTTGTTGATATGTCCGAGCAGCGCGTGCAACGTCGTGGTCTTACCGGATCCGGTCGGACCGACCGCCAGAATCAGGCCGTAGGGTTTGGTGACGATGGCCTTGATGACGTTCAAGTTGCGCGCAACGAGACCCATCTCGTCGATTTTAATGGCCCCGGAGGAAGCCAGAATCCGCAGCACCACATCCTCGAATCCTCCGGCCGTCGGCAGGGTCGCCACACGCATTTCAAAAGCCGGCACCCCCTTCCGCCGAAATTTAATCTTGCCATCCTGGGGCAACCGCCGCTCGGCGATGTCGAGATTGGACATGATCTTGATCCGCGAGACCACCCCGCGCACCATGGCGTTCGGGATCTTCATGTATTCCTGGCAGACGCCGTCCAAACGAAAGCGGATACTGGTCGCTTTGGTCACCGCCGAGGGCTCGATGTGAATGTCGGAAGCGTTTTTGCGATACGCTGCGATGATGACCTGATCCACCAGCTTCACCACTTGGCTGGAGCTCTCATCGGCCTCCTCGGCGGTCACCTCCTCGCGCTCTTCCTCGAAGGTAATGTCGGGGATGTCGATATCGTCGGTCATGTCCTCGGCGGACATCGCCTCGGTTTGACGGTCTTTGTTGAAGAAACTGCCGATGAAGGCCTGGATGTCCTCCCGGATGGCGACCGAAAAATGGATCTTGGCGGTCTTCATCAACGACTTGATGTTGTCGGTCTTGTTCAGGTTGCGCGGATCGTCGACCAATACTTCAATGCCGTCCTTGCTCCAGCTGAGCGGGATCCACACCTCGTTCAGCAAGAAGGTCTTCTTCAGGTTGGCCAACAGTTCCACGGGAGCCGGGATGTTCGGATCGAAGGACCGGAATTTGCAGCCGTAGAACCGTGCAAACGTCTTGCCGATGAGCTCCTTGCGGATCTTGTAGGTTTCGATCAGGACATATTCGACGCTCTTGTTTAATTTCTTGGATAGCCCGAAGGCCCGTTGCAGTTGTTGGGGGGTGACAATATTCTCGCGCAGGAGGCAGTCGAATCGAGACCCTGAGGCCAGATTAACTGCCGCCGAATCCAGGCGTTTGGCGGCTTCGGCGTCCTCCGGGTTTAATTCGGAAGCGAGCCGATAGAGCGCCTGAGCCGGCTCCCGGTGGTTGCGCTTTTCCAATTCCACCCCGACCAGGCTGGCGATGCGGGCGGCTTTGGGCTTGTCCACATTCACCCCTTCGATCAACGCTGCGAGTTCTTTGGCGGCCTGATCGGCTCCATGCAGCGCCAGCAGACTCTCGGTCAGGTGGGGAATGAGTTTTTCCACCGGGTAGTCCCCGGCGAATAGTTTGGCGTATTCGCTGGCGGCCTCACCGTGCAGGCCCATTTCCTGAAAGGCCGCAGCACTGTCGAAAATGGCGGAATGATCTCCCGCGCTCGCGATCGTTCCCCGGATCCAGGTCAGGTCTGTGGTTGCAGGTTCCTTCGCGGGGGCGGCATTCTCCTTGGCGATTTCCTGCTTCAGCAGATCGATCCGGCTGAGAATGGTCTCCTTTATCTCCGGGGTTTCACCCGGCAGGGCCGGCAGCACCTTCTCATAAATCGCCAACGACTCCGCAAAAAGCCCCATCGATCGACAGACCTCGGCTTCGTTGATCCTGGAATCGATGTCGCTTCTCATTGTTTCAAACTAGCCTTTCTCCATCGCGGACGAGCTCCAGGCCGACCGGACCCCCAGCAAGGGGCTCCGGCACCAACCATCAACGCTTGAAAA
Source organism: Desulfobacterales bacterium (assembly GCA_030834695.1). Taxonomy (GTDB): domain Bacteria; phylum Desulfobacterota; class Desulfobacteria; order Desulfobacterales; family SpSt-501; genus SpSt-501. The sequence continues at coordinate 15,250 of JAUQXK010000137.1, read as the reverse complement.
AACGTTTGATTCCCCGAACCGGTTTTTGCTCCCTCAATCGAGAGAAAAGAATGTCACTGGTCAAGCGTACCATCCCCGTGGGCGCAATCAATCCCATCGTCACGAGCAGGATCCCCTTTGCGCTCCGGCGGACATAAATCCGCCCCTTTTCGAAAACCAGTTCGGTTTCTCTGGCTTTCCCCAGACACGCCGCAAGAGCAAACCAGTCGCTGGCGGCAGCGGCGTCCTTGCGACCCATCGTGAACTCCTCGAACACCGGCTGGCCCGACAGGGTGAAGAACATCACCGCTTTCACCCCGTCGATTCTCAGAAGATCCTCGAACAGGCCCCGCATCGACCCGCCCCCCCTTATCCGCCCAAATGCTGTATGAGCTTTTCACGAGGGCATTTCGGGTTAACGGCAACAATTATGTGAGGATCGCCCGGACGGACGATATAGTCGCGGGGTTCGCCCCACGTCACCCAGGCCAGCACCAGCCGGCCCAGATTCAATTGTTCGCCGTGTCGGGACAGCCGTTCGATGCGATCATTCCAGGATGGATCTTCGAAGGCGTCTTCCACGCTGCAGTCGTCGCCCATCTCCTTTTCGATCCAGGCGCGAACGTGCGCCAACAACTCGCCCGGGCCCGCCGCCGCAGCCACTGATCCGCGCGGAGGACTCTCATCCGGCGGCGAGGGAGTCTTTTCGTCCCTGCGTCGAGCCGCCTCAAGAATCAATGGGCAGAGATTCTTGCGAATCCGGTTCTGACGGATCGGACAGCTATTTTGAAGCGTCAGACTGACCGACTCCCACCCGAAAATCTGATACGCGGCGTTTAATCCCTGGACCTCGCCGACCCGGGCGTCGAACAGTTCCCCCTGCACAAAGGACAGAATGCCCCTGCGCCCCGAGCGCGTGTGCTCCAGACGGACGGTGCAGGTCTTCTGCTCCATTTCGATCAGCTGTAAAAACGTGGCAGACGACACATGGTGCAGGGTGCCGCCTTCGTTCTGCTGGTTCAGGAGCAAGGCCATTTGACGAGCCAGCCGGTCAACGGAAAAAGGTTTGGCGATGATCTCCGCGGCGCCGCTGGCGCGCAACTGGCGTTCCCTGTCCGGCGTGCCGAACCCGGTCATGACGATTACGGGAATATCGGCATAGTGTTGCATGATGGCCGAGAGCAGCCCCTGGCCGTCCATCAACGGCATCTTTAAGTCCGTCACGACCAGAGAGACATCGTGGGATCGAAGGGATTCAAGCGCTTCGACCCCGTTGCCGGCCATGAGCACCGCAAAGGAAGGGTCCCGCTGGCACAGCCCTTCCTGCAGGTCGAGCAACATCTCACGATCGTCGTCTACTATCAGCACGTTTCTAATCATGCGCCAATCTCAGCGGAGCATTGGAGGGGGGTGCGCTTACCGCGGCGTGTCGCTTTTCATCTGTCGCCGCAGAGCGGCCATCTCCGATCGGATGAATTCCTTCAATTCCGCCACCGCCTGCGCCAGCATCTGAGCGGTTACCGCTGAAGCGCCCGGAGAAGCGGGCGGTATGGCTGCCGCAGGCGCCGGCGGAGCAGGCTTGGCCTCGTCCGCCGCCCGGCGCTGCGATATCTTTTCGCGAAGCTGCTGATAGGCCGCCAGCTCCGTCTGCAGCGATTTGCGTTTCTCCAGCTCGGACGTTTTCGGAAAGTTCATGATTGCTTCCAGCCGGGCGAAGACGGAATTGAGCAAGCTAAACGTGGAGGGGTGCGCTTTGCTTCGGTTGGACTTGATATACTGGCCGAGAGATCCGAGAATCTGCAGGAACATGGTAACGATCTTGTCGGCCTGGTAGGCTTCTTTTAGCAATCGAATTTGGGCCAGAAAACTCTCCACCGCCTCGGGGGTAATCTCCCAGTCGATAGAAAGAACGATCTTTTTCAATTCCGCAAGAGGTTGGCTGCGGGTGTCCCTGGGTGGCAGGGTTTCAACAGGCTGCCCGTCTTCCCGGAAGAGTTCGTCAAGCCGGCTTTCCAGCTCGGAGGTGAGGGTGTCTAACTTGGACGATTTGGCCACAGCGGTGCCCTCCTAAAGCAATTCTTTCCGAATGGATGCAATGGTCAAGGTAATGATTTTTTTGAGCGTCGCTACCACATTGGTGCCCTCCAGCGCACTGGCTGGAAAATAAGGGCGGCGGAATTCATGGTTGAGGTCTTGATCAAGCTTCTCAATGGGCATCATCGGAATGCCCTGTTCTTTGAGGTCCATTTTGTTGTACTGCAAAACCCATGGCAGCGTGCGCAAGTTTTTTTTGTAGCTGGCCAGATTCTCCTGCAAATTCCGCAGGGATTGGATGTTGGTTTCCCGACGCACGAGCATTCCGTCGGCTACAAAAACAATCCCGTCTACCCCCCGCAGCACCAGACGGCGCGTCGCGTCGTATTTGACCTGTCCCGGCACCGTGTAGAGCTGGATTTTGATCTGATAGCCGTTGACAAGACCGACGTCGAACGGCAGGAAATCGAAAAATAGCGTCCGGTCCCCATGGGTCTTAACCGTCACCATCTCGGAGTTGATCCGGTGCTGGAATTTCCGGTTGATGTATTCCAGGTTGGTCGTCTTCCCGCCTCGGCCCGGGCCATAGTAGACGATTTTGACCTGGATCAACTTGTGCTTGAGATTGACGAACGCCATTTCACTCGCATTCCGTAATCGCCAGCGCGCAGCGGACTGGCTTTGGGAGTTATCCCCCTTAGAGATGTTCCCTGCTCAGCGGTTCAAGCAATCCCTTGAGGTGTTCAACCGACTCAGCGACTTTCATCCTGAGAAAGCCCAATGAAATGTCGTTTCCAAAAATGGTAATCAGAAGGAACTCCGACGATATCTTGTTGAAGTGGATGTTTTCCTTCTTGCCTTTATGAAACAGCAGGGAGAACTCATTCTCCCCGATGATTTTGGCCATGGCGCTCACGGCGCCGAAATTTCCCGCGGCCAGTGCCGCCAGCGAGTAAATGTCATGTTGTTTTTCGCCATTGTCCAGATTGGTGACAATGTTCCCGGCCATGTCGATCAGGAAGACACACCGGACGCCGTTGTCGATCAGCTCCGATTTAAGAATATCTTCGATCCTGTCGAGCTGTTTCTGATCAAGCGTGTATGACACGTGCCCGCCCCTCCATACAGTTTGTTAAGTGGCTAATCTAAAACTATATTTTCGGCGTTTTGCCCGATTACTTGAACCCAACGATTCGACTGACGGTCTCTTGCAGGAGCCGCCGCGGCAGTGGTTGCGCTCGCCGCATCAGCGATCCATGGGTGTATCGCTCTTAAATTACAATAAAATTCTCTTTTTAGCAATATTTATATCGTCCAGTTTATATCGTCCAGCGCATCGGCCGATTGGGCAGGCGGCCGCCCCATCGGCCGGCAGACGGCATTTGCCGTGTGGTTTTCTTTCGCTGGATGTTGCCGGTGGCTGGGCCTTGTGCGTCGAGGCATGATTCAGGACGGCACCCCGCGATCCAGCCACGGCAGCCCCAGAGAGCATTGAAGCTGAGCAGCGCGGCCGCGGTTCAAACCGGTTGGGCATCCGTCCGGGCATCTGCGAAGTTCATGTGGACTTGCACCTCATTGCCGGAGCTGAATGTCATCTTTGCGTTGGCGTAACGTTTCTTGAAAACCTTTAGCATGTTGGAGTTTTCCCGCAGAACGGTGGCGGTGAAGGCCGAGAAGCCGTTTTGCTTGGCGATTCCCTCCAAGAGCTCAAGCAGAAAGGATCCGAGTCCCTTTCCCTGGAAGTCTTCGCGCACCACAAAGGCCACTTCGGCCCGGTTGTCGTCCTCCTTGGCATAGGAGCCGATGGCGATGATCTCTTTGTGCCCGCCTTTCTGCGCCTGGCCGATAACGGAGAGGTTCTGTCGATAATCCAAACTCGCCCACTGCTTCTGCACCACCTCATGGGTAAAATTACGCATTTTGTAAAAAAACCGGAAATAAATGGTTTTTTCCTGAAGCGAATAAAAAAAATTGCGGTAGGCAAACTCATCGGAGGGCAACAGCGGTCTGAATTCGACCGTCTTGCCGCTCTTCAGAGTATAGGAACTCTTGTAGCCCTCGATGAAAATGAGGTCGTCGGTGGAGGGGGGCAGTTGGTCCTTGAAAATGTAGTGTCGTTTGCGCGCGACCTCAATCAGTTCTTCTCGAAACTTGGGGTGTGCGATCTGGGCCAATTCCATAACGCGCTGATAGATGCTTTTGCCGGACAACTCGGCAATGCCGTATTCCGTGATCACGAAGTTGACATCGCCCCGGGTCGTGGCAACTCCGGCGCCCTCGCTCAAGCTGGGCACGATGCGCGACACGCGGCCGTTGCCGGCCGTCGAGGGCAGCGCGATGATGGAAAACCCTCCCTTGGACATGGAGCTGCCGCGCAGAAAATCCACCTGATCGCCGATGCCGCTGTAAAACCGGTCCCCCAACGAGTCCGTGCAAACCTGCCCCGTGAGATCGACTTCCAGGGCCGCGCTGATGGTGATGAGGTTGTCGTTGCGAGCAATGACCAGCGGGTCGTTCACGAAATCCGATGACCGAAAATAGAAAGCCGGGTTGTTGTCGACGAATTGATAGAGCTTCTGGGATCCCATGCAGAAGGAGCTCACGGTCCGGTCCGGCAGCAGGGATTTTTTCTTGTTGGTGATCACCTTTTTTTCAAACAACGGCAGGAAGCCGTCGGTAATCACATGGGTATGCAGCCCGAGATCCTTTTTGCCGTCGAGAAATTTGAGGATATGATACGGCAGATTGCCGAATCCGACCTGCAGGGTCGCACCGTCGTCTACGAGCTGGGAGATATAGTGGCCGATCCGACGAGATACTTCGTTGTCCTGCAAGGTCGGAAAGAACTGCACCAGGGGTTCCTCATAGGGAACCAGATAATCGATTTCATCCACATGGATGAAACTGTCGCCCCAGGTACGCGGCATGCGCGGGTTGACCTGGGCGATAACCATCCGCGCGTGTTCAAGTCCCGCCCGGGTAATGTCCACCGATACGCCCAGGCTGCAGTAGCCGAACGGGTCCGGCGGGCTGACCTGCACCAGCGCGGCATCCAATCCGATTCGCTGGCTGGAAAAAAGACTGGCGATGCGTGACAGATAGGCCGGGACATAGTCGATTTTGCCTTCGAATGCGGCCTTGCGCATGGACCGGCTGATGAAGAAAAGTTTGAGCGAGAAGCGCTTGCTGAAGGATTCGTTGTCGATGAACTGGGATAGCGTGTAGGAAAGCATTTGGTACAGCATGATGTCCTGAAGGTTCTGGTCGGTCACCATCGCTTTGATCAGATGCTGCGGCTCTCCGCACCCGGTGCCGATGAAAACCCGGTTGCCGCGTTTGATCTTGGACACCGCTTCTTGGGCGCTGACCACTTTGCTTTTGTATAAACTCTGCCATTCCATGAGTGGAATCCTCCAGGCTCTTTTGGGGAAAATCTTAAATTTTTTAATATACCAAATGTTCAACTGGAGATCGAGCAAATAGTGTCGCCGGGCACACCAACCGACGACCCGAGGCGGGATTGACCACCGCCCGAGAGATTGATAGATTGGATCTACCACCGAAGGTCTTGCCCGCGATGAAACCGCCGAAATCCGACAGCCTCAACCGGCCCTTCGAAGCGCTCAAGGATCTGTTGCGAACCCAGGTGCGGCAGCGGCCACGCTCCGCGCCGAGTTCCCCGGCGCCGGCTCCGCCGGCGGCAGCGACCGTCGACGAAGAGACTCTTTTTTCCGAAGCGATGACCGGGGTGCTGCGGGCGCCTTGGGACGGCATGGAGGCCCCGGAGCCGAGGCCCGCCGCGCCCGCAAAATGGTCTCCGCCGGAGGAAAGCGAGATCGAGCCGCTAAAGCGCTTGGTGGACAGCGGCCAGGGGTTCAGTGTGGCGGATACGCCGGAGTACATGGAAGGCGTCGGTGGTCCCACCCCTCCGGAGATCACTCGCCGGCTGCATCGCGGCGATTTCGCGGTTCAGGCGCATCTGGATTTGCACGGATTCAGCGCCGCCGCGGCGCAGGAGGTGTTTGATGCGTTCTTGAAAGAGGCGGTGGCCACGGGAAAGCGAGCCGTGCTCATCATTCATGGCCGCGGCCTCTCCTCGCCAGCCCAACCGGTTCTGAAGACCCGGGTGGCCGAATGGCTGAGCACCGGATACTGGCGCAAGTGGGTGATCGCCTATGCCAGCGCTCGGTTATGCGACGGAGGCAGCGGGGCCAGCTATGTGCTGCTGCGTCGCAAGCCGGCTTCCAAGCGTTTGCGCCGACGGTCCCATCCTCGCGCGCCCGCTGCATAATTAAAAATTCGTTGACAAGATAAAAATGTTATATTATTAATTCAGGTTTATAAGTCGTTTTTTACACACCATGATGATGATCGGACTGTATGGTCCCGTTTCGGGATGACCGAGGCGGGATCTTTTTTCGCGTGCTTTCGTCAAACGCAATGCCATGTTACCGAAGGTAGTCAAAAATGAAAAAAGACATCCGCCATGTCAGAAACATCGGAATTAGTGCGCACATCGATTCGGGCAAGACGACGCTAACGGAGAGAATTCTCTTCTACACCCAGCGAATTCACGCCATGCACGACGTCAAAGGCAAAGATGGCGTCGGTGCGTTCATGGACAGCATGGAGCTGGAGCGCGAGCGCGGCATCACCATCGCCTCCGCCGCCACCTTCTGCGAGTGGGACGGCCATGAAATCAACATCATCGACACCCCCGGCCATGTCGACTTCACGATCGAGGTGGAACGTTCGTTGCGCGTGCTGGACGGTGCCATCCTCGTACTGTGTTCCGTGGGCGGCGTCCAGTCCCAGTCGATCACCGTGGACCAACAGATGCGGCGCTACAAGGTGCCCTGCATCGCCTTCATCAACAAGTGCGACCGGTCCGGCGCCAATCCGTTCCGAGTCATCGATCAGCTCAAGGCCAAGCTCGGCCACAACGCCGTGGCACTTCAGATTCCGATCGGGCTGGAAGCCGATTTCACAGGCGTCGTGGATCTGCTCCGCATGAAGGCCGTCTATTTCGACGGCGACAAGGGCGAGATCCTGCGCCTCGAGGAGATTCCCGATCCGCTGATCGAGCTGGCTCAGGCGAAACGAGAGGAGATGCTGGATGCGGCCTCCATGTTCTCCGACGAACTGATGGAAGCCATATTAGAAGAAAAGGAAATTTCCAGCGATCTCATACTGGGCGCGCTGCGCCGGGGAGCCCTGGCACGGCAGATCACTCCGGTATTGATGGGTTCGGCCTACAAGAACAAGGGCGTGCAGGTGCTGCTCAACGCCGTCAACGACCTTCTGCCCTGCCCGGACGACGTCGAAAACAACGCGCTCGACATGGACCAAGACGAAGCCCCGGTCCGGCTCGTCACCGATCCGGAGGCACCGCTTGTGGCGCTCGCTTTCAAACTGGAGGACCGGACGTACGGACAATTGACGTACATCCGGGTCTACCAGGGGGCGCTGTCCAAGGGCGACACCATCATCAACGTGCGCACCGGTAAAAAGATCAAGGTCGGGCGGGTGGTGCGCATGCATTCAAATCAGATGGAGGAGATCGAGGCCATCCCGGCCGGCTATATCGGCGCCCTTTTCGGGATCGACTGCGCCTCGGGCGACACTTTCGTCACCCCCGGCTTAAGCCTGACCATGACGTCCATGTACGTGCCCAACCCGGTCATTTCGTTGATGATCCATCCCAAGGATCACAAATCGGAGATCAACCTGTCCAAGGCGCTCAATCGCTTTACGAAAGAGGATCCCACGTTCAAGACCCACGTCAATCCGGAAACGGGCGAAACCATTATTTCGGGCATGGGTGAGCTGCACCTGGACGTCTACATCGAGCGCATGCAGCGCGAGTACGCCGCCGAGGTCACCGCCGGCGCACCGCGCGTCGCCTATCGCGAGACCATCACCCAGCGGGCTGAGTTCGACTACATCCATAAAAAACAAACCGGCGGCTCCGGTCAATACGGCCGAATCGGCGGTTGGCTCGAACCCCTGCTCGACAAGGATTTCGAATTCGACAATCAGGTGGTGGGAGGCTCCATACCCACCCAGTTCATCCCGGCCTGCGAGAAAGGCTTCCGCAACTGCCTGGCCAAGGGGCCGAAGATGGAGTTCCCGGTGACCGGCGTGAAGGTCGTCATCAACGACGGCGCCAGCCACTCCGTCGACTCATCGGACATGGCATTTCAGGCGGCTGCGCGCGGCGCTTTCCAACAGGGCTATTTCAAAGCCAAGCCGGTCGTTCAGGAACCCATTATGAAGGTCGTGGTCGAGACCCCGACCGCGTTCCAGGGCCCCGTCATGGGATCGCTCAACCAGCGGCGCGGCATGATCGTCGGCGCCCAGGATGAGGGGTCGCTGTGCGTCATTGAATCGCAGGTGCCGTTGGCCGAGATGTTCGGCTATTCGACGGTTCTGCGCTCCCTGACCCAGGGTCAGGCCCAATTCACGATGGAGTTTCTGGCTTACAAGACCGTGCCGCAATCGATTGCCGATGAGTTGGAAAAGAAGGCCGCGGAGCAGAAGAAAAAAGTGGCCTGATCGTGCCGCGAGAGTTTTGGAACGGTTGGCCCATGTTGTCCGTAGCGCGAACATTCGCAGCCGATGCCCGAAGAAGCCCGGCGGCGCTGATCTTAATGAAGGAAAGGGGTATGGTCATGTTGAAAAACGAACTCATCATGCGCAACCCGATGCAGTACCTGAGCGGCCAATCGACGGATATTTTAGCCGACGGCCAGTTCGGCGGTGTCCTGGCGCGCGCAGGGGTCGGCAAGACCGCGCTCATGGTGCAGATCGCTTTGAATTCCATGCTGCACGAACGCAATGTCATGCACGTCAGCCTCAACCAGCCGGTCAACAAGACCAACCTCTGGTACCGTGAAGTGTTCGGGCACGTGGCCCGGCAGGCGAGCGTGGCACAGCCCGAAGCGCTGTGGGAATCGCTGCTGCCGCATCGCTTCATTATGACCTTCCGGGCCGAGGGCTTCAGCGTCCCGAAAATGGAAGAACGCCTGACGGATCTCGTGGAGCAGCGCATTTTCGTGCCGCAGCTTCTGATCGTCGACGGCCTGTCTTTCGACGAGCCGGTCCGCGATTCGCTTTCCGAATTGAAGCACTACGCGCGGCTTCATGCCATCCGGGTTTGGTTCACGATCCGCACCCACCGCCACGAGGATCCGGGTCCGGGCGGTTGGGCCAGACAGCTTGCGGATGTTGAAGACCTCTTCGAAGTGGCCATCCAACTGGTGCCGGTGGGAGAGGAAATCCACGTCAAACCGTTGAAGGGGTTGACGCTGACCGCCGCGCACGCCCATCTGGTTCTGGACCCCACCACCATGCTGGTAAAGGAGCGGGGCGTCTAACACCGGCCGATGGGATTCGTTCCGGACAGGACATCGGCATGACATCCAAGCGTCATCTTCTGAAACTGGCCATCGGCCTCGCCATCGGCGCCGGGTTTTTCTACCTGGCCGTGCGCGGCATCGATATCGAGCAGGCCCTGGCCGCTTTCGCCCAGACCGACTATGGGTTGGTCGGGTTGTCCGCCGTCGTCATGATGGCGGCTCATCTCCTGCGCGCCATGCGCTGGCGGTTCTTGCTGGCGCCGGTCAAAATGCTGGGCACACGCAGCCTTTTTTCCGCGCTGCTGATCGGCTACGCCGCCAACAGCTTCGTACCGGCTCACCTGGGAGAGTTCCTGCGCGCGTTGGTCATCGGCAAGAAGCATGGCATTTCAGCCAGCGCGGCCCTCGGCTCGATCGTGGTCGAACGCATCGTGGATGTGGTTTCCCTGATCACGGTCATGGCCTTGGTCCTCATCGTGCATCCCTTTCCGGATTGGGTGACCACCGGCGGCGCCATCATGTTGGTCGGAGCGCTGCTGCTCGGTGCCATGCTGATCGCCTGCAAGCGCTACGAAGTGCGCGCCATCGCTTTCATGCGCGCCCTGATCAAACCCCTTCCCGAAGGCATCGGCCGGCGGCTGGAAGCGCTGGCCGTCAATTTCCTCGGCGGCATCGTTCCGTTGAAATCGCCTTCGCACTACGCGGCCGCGAGCGTTCTCTCAATCGCCATCTGGCTCTGCTATGCGGCTGTCTACTACATCTGCCTGGCGGCGTTCAAGCTGGTGGCCGCCTATCACCTGGCATGGTATGTCGGGCTGGTGGTCCTCGTGTTCACGACCATCAGCGTCGTCATCCCCTCGACCCCCGGTTACGTGGGCACTTTTCACTACCTTTGTCAGGTCGCGCTGGTCCTCTTCGGCGTCTCGGCCTCAGAGGCGCTGTCGTATGCCGTCATCGTCCATATCGTCGGCGTCGTGCCGGTCTCGGTGGCCGGGCTGGCCTGTGCGCATTACGAAGGGGTCGCCATCTACCGCACCGGCGATCGCGATCCTGGGCATTGATCCGCCGAACGGTGTCCGCTGATTTTCACCCGCAGCTCGCCGGTCTATCGACCCGAGCAGAACGCTGCCGACGGGCGGCCGCTCGGGCCGGACGGAACGGCGCAGGCTAAAAATCTTTAAAGTCTGCTCGCTCGGCAGAGATGACCGCGGCGGAAGACGGTTGTCTGGGCGTTGCGGTCGGCGGCATGCAGCCACCGGCGCGCGGCGACCGGGGCGCCGACGGACGCTTCGTTTTCTCTTTCTCTCGGATTACCGCCGAACTGCGCGCGGATTCCCCTGTCTTTCCGCCGATCAAACCCAGCAACTCTTCGACCATGGCTTTCATCTGCCCGGCCTGCGAGGAGAGTTCCACGGCGGCCGCCGATGACTCCTCCGCGTTGGCTGCATTCTGCTGGGTCACCTTGTCAACGTCGCCGACGGCTTTGTTGACTTGATCGATGCCCTGGGATTGCTCCCGGGATGCGGCCGCGATCTCGGCCAGCAACTCAGCCACTTTGCCCGCACTTTCAGCCACTTTGCCGAAAGCCTCGCGTGTGCCAGACATCAGGCCGGTCCCATCTTTGACTTTTTTCACGGTTCCATCCATGAGTGCTGCGGTGTTGTGCGCCGACTCCGCCGCCCGCATGGCCAGATTGCGCACCTCCTCGGCCACCACGGCAAAACCGGCGCCCGCTTCTCCGGCACGCGCAGCCTCGACCGCCGCATTCAAAGCGAGGAGATTGGTCTGGAACGCAATTTCATCGATGGTTTTGACGATCTTTTGCGACTCCTCGCTGGCCTTCCGGATCGCGTCCATCGAACCGCCGAGTTTGTCCATGGAATCGTTGGCCTGGCCGACAAATTGGCCGACCTGCTTCATCAATCCGTCGGCCTGCCCGGCACTGTGCGCATTTTGTTTGGTCATGGAGGCCATTTCCTCGAGCGAGGCGGAGGTCTCCTCGATGGCCGCCGCCTGCTCCGAGGCCCCGTTCGCCAGCATTTGGCTCGATCCGGACACCTGCGCCGCCACGCTCGCGACCCGGCCGGTGCTCCCGACCAGTCCACGGCTGAGTCGTTGGATGGGCCCGGCGATGGAGCGCGCGATGAAAAACGCGGCGACCGCCATCAGCGCCACAATGCCCATGACCACGGTGCCGACGACGGCGTACATCTCGTTCCGAGCCTTCAGGGCCGACTCGCGGTCCTTGCCGATGAACAGCATGCCGGCGGCCTTGCCTTCCAAGTTGCGCAGCGGCCAGTAGGCCGCGTTGTATTCCCGGCCCAGGATCCGGTTGATGTTATGAAACGTTTTGCCCTGCTGCAGCACGGCTTCAAGAACGCCGGGATTGTCCATCTTGGTGCCGGTGGCGCGCTGGCCGTCCTTTACGATCGTCGTGGACACGCGGGTGTCGCCGTGGAAAATGGTGCAGTCGATGCCCAGCGACTCCTTGACCCGATCGACGAATTTGGTGTCGGAGGACAGGTCGATCCCCGACGTTATGGAGCCAATAATCTGGCCGCCCTGCTGGATCGGCTGCCCGGCGCGCATGGAGAACTTGATAACCGTGCCTTCTTCCACGCCGGAAGACGCTTCCCCGGCCAGGGCTTTCTTGACGTTCACCTGGCCCAGGACGCTGTCGCCGGCCTTGTCCGAATGCCCGCGGCCGATCACCTTGCCGTCCTTATTGGCGATCGTCAGCACGTTGACGGCACCCGCCCGCAAAAATTCTTTCCCGGCCTTTTGGAGGTAAGCCGTATCCCCCTTGGCCACGGCTTCGATGACGTCCGGACGGACGGCGAACTGATAGGCGGCCCCTCGACACGTTTCCTTGAGCGCGTCAAGCTGCGCCTGAACTGCGGTCGAATAGCGTTCCATGTCCTGCTGGGCGCGATGGTTGAAATCGCGCAGGAGCAGGTACGAGGAGATAAGCGCCGCGCTGCTGCCGATGACCACTGAGATGATCACGGTGCCGATGATGCGTTTGGAAAGGGAGAGTCGCATGGGTTTTTCCTTTTCTGGTTCTGGATATCATGGTTCGCGGAATTATGACTGCGCCCCGAAGCCCTCGAAACATCCGGTTGAAACTGAGACTATGTCTTTTCACGGTATCGGCCGGATGCCGCGAATCCTTTAGATGGATCCGGCGGATAAGTTTCTGCGTTTATTCCAACAGCTTCCGGATTTCTCGCAACGGAAGATTGTCAGCCGGCTTAAGGCGCTTTATAATGGTGCCGATTTCCTTCAAACGACTCGACCGGCCTTAACCCAGGCACCCCGCGGGAGGGCAGCGCAAAATGGTTCTCGGCATATTGGCGGCTTTGGCGGCAATTCTCATTGGTTATGCGATCTCCATCTACAACCGACTGGTCCGGCTTCGGAACACCTCGCAATCCGCCTGGTCCGATATCGATGTCCAGTTGAAGAAACGCTACGATCTCGTGCCCAACCTGGTGGAAACCGTGAAAGGCTACGCCGGGCACGAGCGCGCCCTGCTTGAAAAATTGACCGAAGCGCGCGGGGCCGGAATGAAGGCTGCCGGCCCCGCCCAGACGGCCCAAGCTGAAAACATGTTTCGCGACACCCTTAAAAGCCTCTTTGCGGTAGCCGAAGCCTATCCGGATCTCAAGGCCAACCAAAACTTCCTGCAGCTGCAGGCCCAGCTGAAAGATCTTGAGGACGGCATCGAGTCGGCGCGCCGCTACCACAATGCGGTGGTGCGGGATTTCAACACCGCCGTCGAGCAGTTCCCTTCCAACCTGATTGCTTCACGCTTCAAATTCGCCCAAAAGGATTTCTTCGAACTCGAAACACCCGAGTCTGAGCGCAAGCCCGTTAAGGTCAGTTTCTGAGAGAAGGGAACCGTTCCCATGCGGAAAGCCCCATGGCATTCCAGGCTGTTCTTCAAAGCGTTTCAAGCGGCGGGAACGGCGGCCGCGGCCGTGCTGATGGTATTGGGCGGTTTTGCGGCGGCCGCGGCGGTTCGTCCGCCTGAACGCATCCTCTCCTTCGACAGCCGCATCGCAGTGAACGCTGACGCCAGCATGCTCGTCACCGAGACCATCCGGGTCCGGAGTACCGGAGAGCAGATCCGACGGGGCATCTTTCGTGACTTTCCGACGACCTACCGGGACCGCGCCGGCAATCGCTATACGGTGGGGTTCACGCTGCAGACGATCCTGCGCGACGGCCGGCCCGAGGACTGGCACACCGAACGCCTCGCCAACGGCATCCGCATCTTCATGGGCCGTAAGGACCACCTGCTGCCCCCGGGCGAGCACACCTACACCCTGACCTACGCGACGGACCGGCAGATAGGCTTCTTCGCGGACCACGACGAGCTCTACTGGAACGTCACAGGCAACGGCTGGGCCTTTGCCATCGACACGGCCTCGGCCACGGTCGCGCTGCCCCCCGGTGCTCCCGGCGCGAGTCGACTGGAGGCCTACACCGGTCCGGCGGGCGCCAAGGGCACGAACTACAGCGCGGCAACGCCGTCCGCGGAGACGGCGGTTTTCAGAACCACTCAAACCCTGGCGCCTTCCGAGGGCCTGACGATTGTCGTCGGCTGGCCCAAGGGATTCGTCCGCGAGCCGTCAGCAACCGAGAAAACGGTGTCATTTTTTAGAGACAACCGCACCCTGCTGGCCGCCGCCATCGGCCTGGTGGTCTTGTTGGCCTACTACCTGCTGGTGTGGGGTGCCGTCGGGAAAGACCCCGCAAAGGGGACCATCATGCCGATCTACACGCCGCCCGACAACCTGTCGCCGGCGGCGATCCGGTTTATGGCGGAGATGGGCTACGACGACAAAGTGTTTGCAGCGGCCGTCATCGACATGGCGGTGAAGGGCCACCTCGCCATTTCCGAAGCAGATGGCAAATACACGCTGGCGAAAAGAAACGGCGCCGCGGCGAAGCTCAGCCCGGATGAGCAGCGGATCGCATCCCAGCTCTTTCGATCCGGCACGTCAACCGTACTGGAGCGCAGGAACCACGCGATCATCGCCGCCGCCAAGAATGCTCTGAAGACATCATTGACCTTTGCATTCGAAAAGTCGCATTTCGTCAACAACCGCCGGGCCTTCGTGACCGGCGTGATCATCTCGACCGCGGTGGCGGCCGCTGCGTTCGTTTCAGCCCTCGACCAGGGCGAGGTGGTGTTTCTCGGAATTTGGCTGACCGGGTGGAGCATCGGCGTGGTCTTTCTGGCAACCTTGGTGACGAAGCTGTGGCGGCAGGTGTTTTCCGGAGCGCGCCATCTGGGAACCAGAGTCGGAAGCATTGGTGCAGCGATTTTCATGACGCTTTTTGCCCTGCCTTTTTTCGGAGCGGAGATCTTCGCCCTCTTCACGCTGGCGCAGAGCTCCCCGGCCCTGGCGGGGCTTCCGCTCATGGTGGCTGCCGTCAACATCCTCTTCTATCACCTGCTCAAGGCCCCCACCCTGATGGGCCGCCGCATGCTCGACCGGATCGAGGGATTCAAAATATTTTTGAGCGCTACGGAGAAGGACCGGCTCCAGCGCATGCATTCCGCCGATCGCACACCGGAGATCTATGAGACGTATCTGCCCTACGCGCTCGCCCTGGGCGTGGAGCAGCAGTGGACGGAGCAGTTCACCGACGTGCTTTCCGCGGCCTCTCAACCGGACGGCGCAGCCGGATATCATCCACGATGGTACTCGGGCGCGACCTGGGACAGCTCGCACATGAGCGGTTTTGCCGGGTCGGTGGGAAGTTCCCTGAGCAGCGCCATATCGTCTTCCTCGACCGCCCCGGGATCCGGATCCGGAAGCGGGGGCGGGGGTTCCTCGGGCGGTGGCGGCGGGGGCGGCGGTGGCGGC
>JAUQXK010000136.1 GCA_030834695.1 Desulfobacterales bacterium | reverse complement strand
ACAGCCCAAGCTTGCAAAAATGGAAAGAGGCAAAAATTACAGATATCAACCGGTCGAATAATATATTCACAGATTACCGGCATGCCGGTGATTTCCATCCGGCATGTCACTTGAATCAAAAGGATTGTGTTCTTAGTATTGGTGCAAACCCTCGGCGGCGAGTTTTGAAACCGGACGAGTGGGTGTTCATGCTTATACGCATAAGACGCCGCCTAAGAAATCCCAGGAGGCGCAACGGGCTGATTCTGTGAAATATCTCGCTTCTGTCAACGCTGCTATAAAGGCATTTTAAACGGACAAAACAACAAAATGCTGCATTATTTGCGGATCGGCCCAATCATTGTTAGGTCAATAAAATATAGAGGGAACCAGCATGGGCAAGGTGCTCGCGCTGCTGCTCATAATTGTATTGGCTCTTGCGTCGGTGGCCGGCTATCTGTTTCTCACCGAGCAGATTACTGCCGTGGAAAGGCAAATAGCCGATGGTCAAAGACAGTTTGAAAAAGGACAGCCTGCGCTCGAGGAGGGCAAAGTTAAGTTGGAGGCCGGCAAGCGAGAGATGTCAGAGAGCAAAAAGGACTACAAGCAAGCCAAAGACAACCAGTTCTTGGTGTTAGTGGACAAGTTGCTAAAAGGCGGAAAGGGCTTCAAAGAAGCTAAAGAGCGGATCGTCGAAGGAGACAAGCAGATTGCCAAAGGAGAGGGCGAGGTTAACCTTGGGGAAAGGCAAATTGATGCAGGCGAACTGGAACTGCGCCGAGGGAGAGAACTTTTGATGCTGGCCAAAGGTGCACGCGTTGCCTGTGGACTCGGGGCAGCTTTTTTTGCCTCTCTGTCGATTGTGCTCGGTTTCTGTTGGAGGCGATCACTGGCCCGGATCTTTATATACTGATGTCTAACAAGGCGCTGCGCCTCCCTGGCAATTCGTCGGCACTCATTGCCAGCAGGTGCGCTTTGCCGTTCAAAATATCACCGTAAATTCGACCTCTACAAAAGTCACGATAGTGACAGCGAGGTGCATCATATCAGATTTCTGAAAACGTGAGGTTGACGGCTCGTATCACCGGCTACTGCGGTCCAAGATCGTCCAATTTAGATTGGACACGATCTGGCAATTGAGTGCAAAAATAATTTATGATTGGTCGTAGATTGAGTGCCTGCTTGGTCCTCGAAAGGAGATCGAAATGCCCAAGGGATATTGGATAGCGCGAGTCGATGTAGCTGATCCGGAGAGATACAAGGCCTACATTGCAGCCAACGCCCAGCCCCTTAAGAAATATGGAGCCCGTTTTCTGGTCAGGTCCGGCCGATTCGAGAATCCCGAGGGCTTAGCTCGTTCTCGCAACGTGGTGATCGAGTTTCCTTCCTATCAGGCTGCATTAGACTGCTACAAGTCGTCCGAATACCAGGAAGCGATTAAGCTGAGGCAAGCCGTGTCGACCGGCGATGTCGTCATTATAGAAGGATACGAAGACCCCCAGCCATCCTAACCATCAACCTCCGGACTTTGTTCTTCAACGATCGCCGCTGGTTATCAGGTAAAGAAGGACCGTGTTCATGGATATCAGATCGATAAAGCCGGTATTTTTTTCACCCACAGAAACCACGGCGAAAATCGTGATCAAGATCGCCCAGGGAATTAACCCGGATATTATCACCGGGATCAACCTGACTCCGCCTGGTGCCAGAAGTCAAGACTTTGGCCAATTGAACGACGAATTGACCATTATCGGAACTCCGGTATATGCCGGGCGTGTTTCCCCGGAAGCAGTACGCCGCTTACGAAGGATCAAAGGCAATAACACCCCGGCGGTAGTAGTCGTCGTGTACGGGAACCGAGACTTCGAAGATGCCCTCTTGGAACTCAGAGACATTGCCACCGAACTAGGATTCCGTCCGATCGCCGGCGGCGCTTTCATCGGAGAGCACTCATATAGCAACGAGACTGCCCAGATTGCTGTCGGGAGACCGGACGATCAGGATATGGAAGCAGCCAAGCGATTTGGTGAGGCGATCAAGGGGAAGATGAGCGAGGTTAGCACCCTTGATGACATTCCTGCCTTGCATGTGCCTGGAAATTTCCCTTACAAGAAGTGGGTGGAACGAGATGCAATGGCCCCGGTCACTGTCGAATCGCTATGCACCCTATGCGCGGAATGTGTCGCCGCTTGTCCGACCGCGGCAATTACCGTGGCAGACTCGGTTGCGACCGCCGAGAACGAGTGCATTCGCTGCTGTGGCTGTATCAAGAAATGCCCGACCGGGGCCAGAAAATGGGAAAACGCTTGGATAGACCAAGTAAGGAAGTGGTTAAACGAAAACTGTCGTCAGCGAAAAGAACCTCAGATTTATCTGTAATGCCGCGGTGTACTGTAAACCGGGATAATGACTACGATCGTTGCGGCCGGGTTTTCCGCTGAGAATATCTTCGTAAAGTCGGAACCCACGAACAATGCGTTTATAGAGGAAAGGGGTTGCGGGATGTCGGGTCGCCTTCAGTTTGAATTTGACATGGATGCCCTATGAGGCTAAGGATAAGATATAGGGAGCTAATCTGTAATGATTTTAGATTGTTGAGTAACTGCAATTCCATCCGACATGCCGCCAAAACGCTGAATCGGTGATATTTTGATTTCGAGGATAAACAAAACGCAAACTCACAACGTGACGACGCCACATACGGCGGGTAAAGACTGACAATATGAAAGGAACGGGCAATGGGAGACAAGGGCGGCAAGAAAGATAAGGATAAGAGCAAGAAACAAATTTCTAAGAAACATGAGCAGAAGGTCAAAGAAGCGAAGGATAAGCAACCGAAAAAAACCTCATAACCCTTGGAGATTTTAACATCGACAGGCAAGGGGATGCGGCGTGGGATGCTTTCACTTCCACGGGATTGACCGTCCCTGCTGATTTGAACGCGGTTCCGAGGTCGA
>JAUQXK010000135.1 GCA_030834695.1 Desulfobacterales bacterium | reverse complement strand
TCGGCTGGTGCCTGAAGCGCGATGTGGGGCTCGGCATATTCGTCGTGGATGTCTTTTTGAATGGCATGAGCGGTTTCTTTTTTCTGGACTCGATCGAACCGAAATTTCCATCCGCCCACCAGGATGCCATCATCATCAGCGGCAAGGCCAGCGAAGATGTCGTGGACATGTGCCTGGCCTCAAACGTAACCTATTTGCTTGAAAAACCGCTAAAACCGTATGCGCTTCAGTTGGCGGTACGCGCCATTACGGCAAAGTACCTGGATTTTGCAAAAAAACTGCTAAGAGACCCCTCACTCGCCCAAAACATCGCCCGTCTGTGACCGCTGGCGATGCCAACGGGATTTATTCCTCCGGCACGTGCAACTTGAGCCTATGTTTGGCGGGGGCTAAAGCATGATGGAGGCCCCCTCGCGCGCAAAGCACACGTCCAGGCCGGACCCCGGACGCACCCCGCTGTAGCGATCAGATAATCTATCGAGCTCCGAGTCGGACCGCATGGGATCGTGATGAATCAAGGCCAGTCGGCGACAGCCGGCCGCCTCGGCCGCTCGAACGGCCTGTTCGATCGATGAATGCCCCCACCCGGTGCGACCGGCCTGATATTCCTGGTCCGTGTACTGGCCGTCATGGATGAGCAGATCGGCGCCTCGGAAAAACGACTGCATTCTCAGGCCGGCTTCCCGCGCCGCCTGCTCTCCTTCCAACGCCATGATCGCGTCGTAGCCGGGATCCTCGGGATCGCTGATGAACAGGTTGCGGAATGGCTCGGTATCGAAGGCCGTGCATACCGACCGGCCGCGCCAGTCGAAACGGTAGCCCATGCACAGCAGCGGGTGGTTGAGATATGTGGCCGTCAGCGTAATCCCATCCCCCAGGTCGTAAACCCCTTCGCGCAGATCGACGTACGTAATGAAGGCGGCAAGCTCAACCTGACGCACCGGGAAATAGCGGTAGCACAGCTGGCCGCCGATCACTTGTTCCAGGCGATCCTCTGGTGAAATGGTCGGCCCGTAAAGCGTGAGCCGGGTGTCGCGTCGGTAGAGTGGGCCGAAAAAGGGCAGCCCGAGGATGTGGTCAAGATGAGTGTGACTCAACAGGAGATCCAGCGCCAACCCGGCCGCCGGCCCGGAGCGCGCCAATAGATCATCCCCCAGCCGGCGGATACCTGACCCGGCATCGATGATGAGGGTGCGTCCGCAGCCGGAAAACCTCAGTTCCACGCACAAGGTGTTGCCACCGTAGCGCGACGTCTCATAGCCCGGGGTCGGGATCGACCCGCGCACCCCCCAAAAGATGACCTGCAGCTGATCAGTTTCGGCCGGCGATTTCAAGAAAAACCTTCGCTTTCTCAATCTCCTCAACCACCGCTGCGGAGAGCTCCGTGAGGTGGCGGCCGGCAGAGCCCTCATGCGTCTGCATCCGGCCATGTCCACCTTCATCCAGGCTGAGGCCGCCGGGGGTCCCCGCCCCCATGTGGTGCGCCAAGGTATCCGCCAAACTGACGGCATCCACCAAGCTGAATGGCTCGGCCGCGGTCTCGCTAGGCGTGTGATGCTCCGACAATGCCGCGGTCAGCGCCGGGCTCAGCTGCCATTTGCGGGCGATCATATGGCCGACCCGGCAATGATCGACTCCGATCGATGCGTTTTCCTCGCAGCGCATGCCTTGTCCCGAATTTTGAGAATTTAACACCGCTTCGCGGTAGGCTTCAGGAAACAAGTGGTTAAGAGGTATTTTGCCGATATCATGCATCAAGCCGGCGACAAAAAACTCTTCGCGCTCCGATAGCGGCACGCCGCGACCGGCGGCCAGGAGCTTGGCTGCCGCGGCGGTGCACAGCGAATGCGTCCAAAACTGGTCGGCGGTAAAGGCTCGGAATGCATCGCGTTGCGAG
This sequence comes from Desulfobacterales bacterium, assembly GCA_030834695.1. Lineage (GTDB taxonomy): Bacteria > Desulfobacterota > Desulfobacteria > Desulfobacterales > SpSt-501 > SpSt-501. The sequence continues at coordinate 2,839 of JAUQXK010000135.1, read as the reverse complement.
AAACTCTGAAAAATGGCGAAACTCAGCACCACGTTTTTAACCGTGTTGATCCCCAGCAGAATGATCGCCCGGGTCAGGGAATTGACCTTGCTCGGCAGGGAGTAATAAGCGGAATTGATCAACTGCAGAACCCGGCCCGTCAGCACGGGATCCAGAGAAATGACCCGATTCAAATCATTGGCGCACGCATTGGGTTCGTTGCAGGTCCGAAGCACCTTGATCGCGGTGGTGGACAGTCCGGCCATTCGTAGGATATGCGCTCGGACCTTTCCGAGGGACGCAGGTGCCACCGTGTCCGGTGCGGCCATCACGCCGACAGGTAATCCCCACGACGGAACCGCATAATCTCAACTTCCGCCGTGACCAGGGTTTGATTCAGGACATCCTTAAGCCCGTCGCTTTCCGGCAGCGACCCGAGCACCCGAGAGAGCGTATGGCGCCCCTCTTCCAGTTGCCGGACGCTGGGCTCCAGCCCTTTCAGACTGACTTGAGGATTCGACAACTTCTGACAGTAGCTTTCGAGGAGGTCGAGATACCCCTCTATGCGACCGAACACCGAAGGGTCCGCCGTCGGTGCCACGGGTTGAAGGCTGACGGCGGCTGCCGGCGCCGGCGTCGGGTCGGCCGCGGAAGCCCGATCGATGGTCTTTTTTAAAATTTCCCCGAACCCGTTGACGGCGTTCGGCATGGACAAGGCCGTCTTTTCAGCTTGAACGCGCCCTGGCAGATCCCCGTTTCCGATTATTTTCATCCGACGCGTGTCCTTTCCACGGCAAGCCGCAGCTTGCAGGGCTTCCGTTGTCTCGTTATCGCATCCATCTGGAATGAAATTCTATGCAAATTCCGTGCTGTTGATTCAAGTTACTCCCGACGCCCGGAAAGCCGGCCCATCCCGGTTTCGCGGTTTCGGCATGGCCATGTCGAGACCCGCACCGTCGGAAGAACCGGCAATTTTTGCCGGGGAACCGTTGTCGCATTCAAGTGCAATCCTTCTCCGACCGGACCCGGTTCTTGCCGGAGCATTTAGCGAGGTATAGGGCCTTGTCCGCCCGGCAGATCAGAGCGGTTGCGCTGTCGCCCTTTTGGCACGCGCTGACGCCGATGCTCATCGTCAGCGAGAGCGCATCTGCGGGCGGCATGCCCTCCAGCAGATAGCGCGCGGAGGCGACGAGGTCGCAAATCTGCTTGCCCTTCTTGATACCGTTCCGAAGCGAAGCGCCGGGCAGGATGATGGCGAATTCCTCACCGCCGTATCGAGCGATCAGATCGTCGCTGCGAACGGCCTGACGAAATTTGTTCGCCATGGAAACCAGAACCCTGTCCCCGGCTTGATGACCGTATGTGTCGTTAATCCGCTTGAAATCGTCGATGTCCATCATCAGAAGCGCGACGTCTTGATGTTTCATTGTATTTCGCGCAACCAGATCGTTGATATAGCGATCGAATGCGCGCCGGTTGAGAACTCCCGTGAGCCCGTCGCGCTCGGATTCGTTCCGGACGCTTTTAAGTTCGCTGTTCAGCGTGGTCACCTGCCGCGATAGCGTCTCGATCGTTTCGCTATCGCGCGTTTCCTTCTCGCGTACGGCTGCCTGCAATTGTTCCACTTCCAACAACAGGGTTTGTTTGAGCCGCTTGATGTCATCCAGGCGGGTCATTTCTTCCAGCCGCTGGCTCTGCTCGAGGATGCCGCGGTTGAACTCACGGTTCTCGCAATCCTGAGCCACCATGGCTTTGGTCAGGATGTCGATGATCGCCTTGAACTCCGTTTCACGTTCGCGAAGATAATTTTTCTGCTTTTCGGCGAATTCGCCGATACCCTGAGCATGCCCCTGGAAGCGGGCGTGAATGCGGCTGAGCTTTTCTTCGGATCCCATGCTTTCGGCCAACTCGGCGAGACCCGTCTGGAATTCGAAGCTGTTCAGCTCCCGGATGTCCAGCGCAAACTGTCGGATGCACTGTAACAGAGTTCTTGTCGCAGAAAGTAGGAATTCTCGCCGTTTTTCACTGCATTCGTACTCGGAGGCCCAATCAACGGGCTTCTGGGTATGTGGTTCATTTTTTCTGAATGCGAACAGCATCTGCACTTCCTCTTGAGGATCTTATTTCGTCGCTCGAATTTTCGAGAGAAAACGCCGTTTCTCCGCCCGCTGCCAAAACAGCGCTCGGCGGGTTGACGGTAACAACAAGCGTTGTCGGAAATTTGACGGGATTTTCTAATTGGCCGACAGGCGGAAATCCTGCCAGCCGCTGCTATGGTCTTTGAAAGCAGCGCCAGTCAGCTCCTAACTCGCTTGAATTAAACAAATTTGCTTAAAATAAGTCGTTTGGCGCCTATCTGTCGATTTTTAAAAAAATATTGGCATCTATATTGCTTACTCCTATTCATCATGCGGAATGAAGTTTCCTCCTTTCCTTCATTCCCACCTCCGACCAACCCTGTTAGGCCACCCCCCCTAACAGGGTTATTTTTTATGGCTCAACCACGCCATTTCAAGACGTTGCGCTGGTAATAATTTGTATCGCCAAAGCGAGGCTTAACTTCAATCCCCCGCAGGCTTGCCGACCGGCGTCACAATCGACTTGTATTTGATCTGCGAGCGCCACTGCGTGTACATCTTGGTTGCGTCCACCGATTTCCCGCCGACCACAATCGCGCCGATAACGGTAATCACCTTGACGACCAGCGCGGCTAACGCCTGTGCCCAACCAGGGAGCTCCTGGCAGGCCGCTTTGATCAGCTCGATGGTATCCTGGTCCATCACGCCGTACAGCAGCGCCAGAACGACCCCGTAAGGCCCCAGGCTGCTCAGCCAGAACTCCGTCGTTTTAACCCCTGACT
>JAUQXK010000134.1 GCA_030834695.1 Desulfobacterales bacterium | reverse complement strand
GGCTGCCCGCCTCGGCGCTGATCGCACGCGCCTTCTCCGAGTTCGAGGCGATCTCGCCGATCGTCGCACTCATCTCCTCGGTCGCCGTCGCTACCGATGAAAGATTCGTCGTCGCCTGCTCCATCCCGGCCGCCACCGAGGCCGTGTTGGCACTCATCTCCTCGGCCGCCGTCGCCACCGTCGCCGACTTCGAACTCGTCTCCTGCGCCCCGCTCGACATCTGCCCCGCAATCGCTGACATCTCCGTCGAGGAAGAGGACAAGGACGCGGCATTCCCGCGAACTTCCTTCAGCATGCTTTGCAGCCGACCGCTGAAGCCGTTGAAGTAGCGCGCCAGCTCGCCCAGTTCGTCCTTCCGGCTTTCCGGAAGGCGGATGGTAAGATCGCCCTGCCCTTCGGCGATGTCCCTCAAGGAGGAAACCACCTGCCGGATGCCGCCGGTGATGTTGCGCGCAAGGACCAGTGCCAGGCTGAGTGCGATTGCAACCAGCACTGCCAGCACCGCAATCGTTAAGAAAAAGGTTTGTTTGAAGTTTGCGGTTTCGGTTTTGAGCCGGTTTGTCATGGAGGCTGTCTCTCCGTCGATGAGTCCGGCCAGGTCGTCTATCTTCTGTGAGATCACCCCGAAAAAGACATCACCCGCTACGCCGTAGTTGCCTTCGCCGGCTTTGAGGATCAGGGTTCTGAGAATTTCCTCGGTCCGGCGCCAGCTTTCCTGTTTCGGGAATGCTGTTAGTTTCTCCTTCGATTCTTTCCCCAGCACCAGGGCCGGCGACGTCAGGTTGGCGTCCACCTCGGATTTGAGCCTCAGCACCAGTGTGAACTGGTCGCCGGGCAGGGGTTTGTTCATCGCCAATAGGCTCGAACCGTTGGCGCGCAGCTGCCCCGCACTTTCTTTGGCCACCTCCAGGATCATCAGGCTGCTCAAAATTTTGCCGAAGCCTTTTGTTGTTCGTGCATTCGCCACTGCACCCTCGAGATCCAGAAGAGTATTGATCAGACCGTTGAAATCAAGGATTTCCTGCTCACGCAGCGATGCATCCGGACGACTGTAGCGATCACGCATCTGCTTCAGGCGGTTGGACGTTTCAGCGCCGCTGGATTTTTTCTCCTGCGGGACCACGGCCTTCCCCAATGCTTGTGTGAAGAGCTGCATTGCTCCGTCGGTCTTCTCGCGCAAGGGGCGGACATCCTCCTGGGTGCACCCTCCGGTGAGAAAGAGGGCCGTCTTGCCCCGCTCGCGCTGCAGATGTCCAACCAGCGCTGTCGAAGCTTCGAACAGGCCGATGTTCTCACCCATCTCCTGGATGATGGCGTACTCCCCGTATTGGCTGTTCAGATCGACTGCGACCAATCCCAACAACGCAAGCAGCGGAACCAACCCCACCAGAACAATTCGATGCGCGATCTTCAGTTTCATCTGACTGTCACCTCACTGTTAAAATTGCTTAAACTTGATGAATTCGTAAAAAATCGCCAAAAATATTTTTTCGCTATTCCGACGTGCCCCTGTTACAGGTCAAAGGCCGGCGCCGGAACGAGCTTTTACATGCAGTTGCCAATTCCCTGGACTCCGGCTTGCGACGGAGTGCCGACTTTTTATGAAGCCAGTAAATTGATGAACTCAAAATTTCTTCCTCGTCATTCCGGCATGCTTTTAGCCGGAATCCAGTGAATTCAACCAGCTCTGGATGCTGGATCACGTCCGGCATGACAGTACTATTTCGAGACGATTAATAAATGATCCTTTGGTACAAATCTGCCCAATTAGGGTTGGTGCTTTCGATCAATTGCACCTTCCACTTTCGTTTCCAACCTTTCAATCGCTTCTCCCGCTGAATTGCAGAGTCCATGTTCTCGTGCATTTCGTACCATACCAATTGATGGACGCCGTATTTTTTAGTGAATCCTTCCACCAAATTGCTCTTATGCTCCCAAACCCTGGATTCCGGCTAAGAGCCTGCCCCGGAAGTTAGTAATCCGGGGATTGCCGGAATGACGGCCTATACCTCATGCCGGAATAGCGATACCCGTGTTTAAAAACCGGATCGCTGCATGGCAAACGTCATCCGTCATCCAACTGCCCTCCTGACGGCAAAAGGCCGTCATGCCGGACTTGATCCGGCATCCAGAAAAACTCTGGATTCCGGCTAAAAGCGTGCCGGAATGACAGAGAGTGTCAACGCCTGAATGATGCGGTTGGGTTCACGCCGTCGGGCTGCCTGTTCCAGCTTTCCAGGAGCGGCCGGCTGACGCCTTGGCTGCGTAGGCGCCCGAGCCTGGCTTATTCACATGGCTTCCGTATTTCTTGTCCATCTTCTGGATGTGGCTGACCAGCCAGTCGCGCACTGCGTTCATGGCCTCCACCGGCACCGAACGGTCGCCTGCGTTGAAGCGGCGCTGATACTCCTGCACCTTGTCCACGAACCGCCGATGCGCCTCTTTCTGTTGAGGCAGCTCGGGGTAGCCGTTCTGTTCCAAGAGCGCCTCCTCGGCCAAGAAGTGGTACTCCGTGTAGCGTGCCAGCTCGTTCAGAATGCCGCCGATGACATCGGTCCCCTTGCCCTGCTTCATGCCTTGATGCAGTTCGTTGATCAGCACGAAGAACCGCTTATGCTGGTCGTCCATGGCCGAGACGTTCACCGACAGGCTGTCATTCCATTCGAAAAACGGCCGACCCTGTTCGGATTTGAACGTGCGGCCGGCGCCCACTTCACTCGCAGCCCCGCCGTCCAACTTGAACCGTCCGACCATGGCCTTGAGCTGCTCGGCCAGCTGCGACAGATCCATCGCACTCGCCTGCACCTGCTGGCTGGCCGTGGTCATCTCACCGGAGGCCGTGTTCACCGAGGCGATGTCCCGCGCGATCTCCTGCGA
>JAUQXK010000015.1 GCA_030834695.1 Desulfobacterales bacterium | reverse complement strand
ACAAATAGTTACTGATTTTTATAAGAATGGTTGCAGCGGCGCGGAGCGGCCCTTTTCTGCCTCACCGAATGCTGTCGGCGTTGGATAGGAGGCGATCGACGGTTTTTGCGACGCTCTGCCGCCACGGCGGGCGGCTTAGGCCGAATGCGGCTTCGATCCGGGCGCAGTCCAAAACGGAATAAGGCGGCCGGCGGGCCGGTGTGGGGTATTCGGAGGTCGTGATGGGCAGGAGGCGAAAGGAAGTGATACGGCCGCGCGCCATCAGCGTATTGAGTATGTGCAGAGCCATCCCATACCATGAGGTGACGCCGCTGCCGCAGTAATGGTAGGTTCCCCAGGGTGCTTCTGCGCCCGGAGTCAGCTGTCCGACCATCCGCAGCAGGGCGTCGGCCAAGTCGGCGGCGCAGGTCGGGCAGCCGATTTGGTCGTCGACGATTCGCAGCTCGTCACGCTCGCCGACCAGGCGCATCACGGTCTTGACGAAATTAGCGCCATGAGCGCTGTAGAGCCAGGCGGTACGCACGATGAGGTGCTGCTTCAGGCGGCTGCGCACGCCGGCCTCGCCTTCGGCCTTGCTGCGACCGTACACGCCGAGAGGCGCCACGGGATCATTCTCCCGATAAGGGGATCCTTTCAGACCATCGAAGACGTAGTCGGTCGATATATGGATGAGCGGAATATGCTCCTGCGCACAGCGCCGGGCGATATGCGCAGGCGCTTCCGCATTGACAGCGAAAGCCAGTTCGGATTCCGATTCGGCACGGTCGACAGCGGTATACGCTGCGGCATTGATAACCGCCGCGGGATGGAACTCATCCCAGACGCGGTCGACCTGTTCGGGGCGCGTCAGGTCCATTTGCGCCAACGGCGGCGCCAGGATGTCGATACCGTGGGGCGCTGCCTGGGAAATCAACTCTGACCCGAGTTGACCCTCTCCGCCCGTGACAAATACCTTCATGCGATGAAATGGCTCCTATCCGTCTTCCTTGATCTGCTGATGGTGATACTCGGCCTGCATCGTTTGCAGCATCTCAGACAGTTCCTGGTTGCTCAGCAGTCCCTTTTCCACGAGCAGCCGCGCCAGAGCCTCCAGACGCACGGTCGTGGAAAGGAGCAGTTTTTCGAGGGATTCCGTCCGCTCGCCAACGGATTCGTTGGGTTTTAAGTCATCAAAGGGCGCAGATTCGTCGCGCCGGTCCTTGCCGCTGCGGCGTTCCACGCCATGATACGGTGTCTTGATCCAGCGTCGATTCATGCCGGAGCGCCGTTCGCGCGCCGTCTCGTCCGCGACGCTGCTGCGTTTGAGTGTCATCACATGTTTCCAAGATAAGGAAAGGGTTTAAGGTGCATTTTTCTTAAGCTTAGTATAAAATGGAGCACAGGTCAAAATTTGGCGCCGCCATCGTCGGCGCGGGCGTTCGCGCTATCCCCACAGATGCAGGCAGGACCGCGCCAAGACGCCGAGAAATGACGAAGCAGAGCTGAATTAGCCAGAAAGGGGTTGCGATTTTCGATGTATCTTGCCCATTTCCATCTGAAAAAAGAACCGTTCGGGATCGTCCCTGATCCGGAATTCATATGGCTGGGCCGCCAGCAGGCCCACGTATTGGAAACCCTGAGAGAAGGCGTTTTCGATCGGGATGGATGTCTGGTGCTTACCGGAGACATCGGTACCGGCAAGACCATCCTTGTCAAGCGGATGGTCTCCCAGGAGGACATGGCTCCGATTTTTGTCACGGTCAGCGGCCCCGAGCTGACCGGATTGGACTTCTACCGCCTCTTGGCCGAAGAGTTCCATATGAACCGCCGGTTCGAGAGTCGGGAGGAGTTTATTGCCGGTTTTACCAACGTGCTGCCGCAGGCAGCACGTGCTGGCCAAAAAGTGATCGTCGTCATCGACGAAGCCCAGCGACTCACCCGGGAAGCGCTGAAGGATCTCGCCGTTCTGGTCGACCTGCAGGCGAATGGAAAAAGACTGTTGAAAATCCTTCTGGTGGGGCCGCTTGAGTTCAATGCCGATGCGGCCTTGGGGACGAAGGGCGGTGTTCCGGCTGGCCTTGCGGCACGCTGCCGTTTGGAGCCGCTGTCTGAAGAGGATACGCAAAGCTATATCGCCCATCGCCTGAAGGTGGCCGGAAGAGAGAAAGCCTTGTTCAGCCCGGACGCCATGAACGAAATCCACGCGCTGTCCAAAGGGTTTCCGCGACTGATCAACATCATCTGTGATCATGCACTGCTCTACGGCTACAGCGCCAATCTTGAAATGATCGACCGTGGCCTGATTCGGGACTGCAGTCGTGATTTGAGCGTGGCGCTGGACCTGGACGAAGCCCCGAACGGCCTTCCCGCGGCACCGACGGTTGAAGCCCCGGCCGCCACTCCCCCTGCGGCAGCGACGGATTCGCCCTTATGGGCAGTGCGTTCCTGGCTTTATCTGGCGGCGGCCCTGGCGACGGCAGGAGTGGCCTTTTATCTGGTTTCGCGCTGACGTCGTCGTGCATCCGGTCGGGCATCCGGTGGAGTCGGGGGTCGCCGGGGCGAAGCCTCGCGCCCGGCGTACATCTCGAATTTTGCCAACCTCCCATCCAATCCACCGCTCTTAAGCGGTCGCTTCCATGAGGGCTTCAGCCCGATGTGCTTCAGCATCTCACGATCTCCGAAGTAAATGAACGCCGTCGAACCGGCACAGCGTTGCTTCAGGAAATCGCCGATGTCCCGGTAGAACGGCTCTGTGCCGCTCGTCGGCCTGAGGCGGATGCCGTAGGGCGGGTTGCACACGATGACTCGTCCGGACAACTCGTTGCGCTGTTTGAAGTCGGATATATCGATGCGAATCGATGCTCCGTGCGGCAGCCGGCGCAGGTTGGCCCGCGCGGTTTGCACGGCAGCGGCAGCGATGTCGCCGCCGCTGATGCGATCGGCGGGCGGCGGCCGGATCGCACGATCGGCCGTGGTTTTCACTGACGACCACAGCCTGCGGTCGAAATCAGGCATGCGCTCGAAACCGAACTGACGGCGCAGGAAGGCGGCCGGAATGCGGCAGTGGTGCATTAAGGCTTCCGCGAGCAGAGTGCCCGAGCCGCACATGGGATCGACCAGCGGCAGCGATCCATCCCACCCGGTCCACAGGATGATGGCGGCAGCGACGGTCTCCTGCATCGGGGCCTCCGTCCCTTCTTGCCGGTAGCCGCGGCGATGCAGCGAACCACCGGAGGTGTCCAGACTGATGACCGCGCGGTTGTTCTCGATAAAAAGGCTGAACCAAACATCAGGGTCGACGCGCCGGACATCCGGGCGCCGACCGCAATCTTCCCGAAAATAGTCTACAATGGCGTCCTTGAGGCAGAGGGCGGCATACTGCGAGTGGCGGATCTTGCTGTTGGACAAATTGGCGAACACCGCCAGAGTCTGGTCCACCCCCATGACCGCTTTCCAGGGCAACTGCCGGGCCATGCGGTAGAGGCGGTCCGTGTCGTAACAGACGAATCGGGCGAGCGGCGCCAGCACCCGCGATACCAGCCGTGACTGATAGTTGATGCGATACAGCGAAGCTGGGTCGGCTTTGAAATGCAGCCCGCAGAAGGACGGCCTGATCTCGGCCGCTCCCAGACCCCGGATCTCCTCGGCGCCGAGTTCCTCAAGCCCTTCGGCGATCTGGGCGAAAAACGTCTGATCGTGTTGATACGCGAACACCGGGTTAAGCCCTTTTTTTGATGGCAATGGCGTTTCAGCGATCTTAGCGCAAATGCGGATGCTTTGATACTGCTTTCCGGTAAATCGTTCAGGACTTGAAGCCGACCGCCCAGCATTGACATCTCCAGCGTGCTGGGGCATTTTCGAATCAAAAGGCGTCCATCCAGGGCAGCCGCTTCCAATTAGGGATTGTTCAATGTTTTTGCAGTTTTTCGGTTTGAAGGACAACCCATTCAAGCTCACCTTCGATGTGAACAGTCTTTTCCTGGGCCAGCACCATGAGGAGGCATTGGCCCATCTGCGTTACGCGGTAGCCGAAGGCGAAGGATTTACGGTCATCACCGGCCTGAACGGAATGGGCAAGTCCACGGTCTGCCGATTCTTTGTCGAGTCGATTAAGAGCGGCGCTGCGGTTGCCTTTTTATCAAGCCCCATTGCCGGCCCGACCGACCTCCTGCAGCGGATGAACCGCAGCTTCGGAATAGATGCCGGCGCGCAAACCGCCCACGAGTTGACCGATGCACTGAACCGCTTTCTGATGCGAGAACGGGTCGCCGGGCGAAAAGTGCTGGCGTTCGTTGATGATGCCCAGATTCTGTCGCCGGCGGTGCTGGAACAAATCCGTTTGATCTCCAATCTCGAGACGACTCGGGATAAGTTAATTCAGATCGTGCTGGTCGGCGAGCCCGAACTGGTGCAGTTGCTGAACTCGCATCAGTTGCGTCAAATGGGTCAGCGCGTATCCGTACGCTATGAAATCGGCCCGCTGACGTTGGATGAGACCGCGGCTTACATCCAGCACCGCCTGAGCGTTGCATCGACAGGGGCGCCGGTGCGCTTTAGACGTGACGCGGTTCGGAGAATCTTCCGGCATACGCGCGGGAACCCCCGCCGGATCAACATCGCCTGCTCCGCGATGCTGGCGGCTGCCTTCAAGGTCCGGCAAAAGGAGATGACCGGCGAACTGGCGCAAGACGTTATACGGGATTTGAGGATCCTGGAAGGGAGGGGCGCCGTCACGCCAATCCTGGCGCGCTGGCGGACTCCGGCCACAGCGGTCGGCTGCCTTCTGCTTCTAAGTGGGATAGCGTTCTTTGCGTTTCAGCCCGCTCCGCAACGCCCGCCGCCCGAGCCGGTCCCATCCGAATTTCAGGCACCGGCCGCGTCGGCGGCCGAAGACCCAGCGCCATCGGCGCACCGCCCGCCCGACGCACCTACCGCCGAATCGGCACCGCCGGTGGCAATCACTTCTGCAGTTGCACCGACGGAGCCTAAGCCCGACCTTACCGCTGAGGTGAAGAAGCCTGCCATGACGCATTCGGTCCAAGTCGGAGCTTATTTATACCCCGAAAACGCCCAGCAAGTGACGGCTCAGCTCAATGCCAAGGGATATCCGGCCCGGATTATGAAAATCACGGATGCCGGGGGGCGTATATGGTACACCGTGAGAATCGGAGACCACCCGAGCCGCCAGGCCGCTCAAGCCCAGGCAGATGAGTACACCCGCCGCGAGCAGAAGCAAAGCGTTGTCAGGCCGTTCGGAGTCTATTGACGGTCGGTCGGATTCTCAATAAAAAAAGCGAGGCTGGCAAAATTACTGAGTAACCTTTGCCGTTCCGCTGGATCTATATGATTGGCCCCGCGGAGGGTTCTTTCACCACGGCCAACACGCTGCAGCAAGAAGCAGCGTGGGGGGAAGGAACCAGATCCGTGGGGCTTAGTTTTTTGTAATTGCGCCTTGCCCGTTCCAAACGGCGATGGGTGGTCCGAATCCCAGCTCGGCATCATCCATCGCCTTTTTTATCCCTGCAACCTGATCACTTGACCATGAATAAAGAATTGATCAGCAATTTTTGCATATCTTAGGCTCAAACTCAGCCGCTGGATTAAACCCTGATGGCTGGGAGTGCCCGACAGCAGATTTTGAAAAGAGTTTTTTTGCAGGTTTCTGGCATATGGGGCATTTGACCTCGGTATCAGCGTGAAGCACCAGCTGATCGAACTGGTATGTGCATTTTTCGCAGGCATATTCAAAGAGTGGCATAGTTTTACCTCACCTGATTGTTTCCTTAAAATATAATCTTGCTGATTAAATGGGCAAGTGCGACCGCACGGCCAAACGGCCAAAGGTAGCCTCCTGCCTTTTTTGTCTCGCCATTATCGGCGGGTGTAATTATCCGGGTAAACAGGGTAGGCAAGACCCGGGCCACTTTCACCCGGAAAGCAGAAATTTTTGGTTGGTTTGATACACAATTGCCGAAACCCATTGAAATATGGTGCCCCTGGCAAGAATCGAACTTGCGGCCAATGGATTAGGAATCCATTGCTCTATCCACTGAGCTACAGGGGCTTTTTATTTAATTTCAATAAGTTATCGTTTTAATATTTCCGATTTTAGTCCAGTTTGCTACCATTTTGCTACCATAGTTTTAAACTTCGGTATTACCAGCCCGCCAAAATCGCATTTTCCAGCCGGTCAGCGGCAGCGGGATTATTTTCTTCCATCAAATGTGCGTAGATGTCAAG
>JAUQXK010000133.1 GCA_030834695.1 Desulfobacterales bacterium | reverse complement strand
CAAGTTTGACGTGAACCTGGGCATGAAGGGGGACCAGATCGGGCTGGGAGAAGAAAGAGCGCTGCTGGAACTTTATCGGAAGGCTACGCCCGAAGCGGCGCAGAAGGTCTACTATTGCCTGGAAGCCCACATCGAACACTATGTCCCAGCTTATAAAATGACAATGCGGTACATGACGGAGCGGTTCTACCAAGTCGGCCGAACCAGTACCCGAGTCAAGAAAAAGAATCCAGCCAGTGGATTAGATCGCGCTTTCAAGTTCATTCCACGACAATTGCTGCTCGCAGGAAGAGAAATCCGTCAGAAAGGTTTGTTCGGTGCGGACTATGTGGCTGTGCTGTTCAACATCGCACTCGAAGTAGGCAGAATCAGCGAGTTGTTCAGCCATGGTTGGGGAGCTGTTTTGTCGCCACACCTTCAGCTCCGGTACAACCAATTCAAGCGGCTGGCCAAGAAGTGGAAGGGCGGTTACCGGTTGATGCGTTGGATCGAGAGAGCGTTGGGGGTCAAATAAAACGGCAGTGGCGCCGGAATCTGTCATCGAAGCTTGGTTCAAAAAAGCTACCAAGCGCATCTTCATCATCCGACGTTTAGCCAGATGGCATTTTTCGAAATGGCGATACTTCGACTACCGCCCACTGCTTGAAAAAGCCGGCGGGTGGCAAAACCTGCTGCAGGATGGTTGCCGATCGGACACCCGGATTTTGGTTCCAACCTGCGTGGGGTCACAAATCGGCAGCACCCACTTGGAAGCTGCTCTGGCTGCCGCCTTGACGTTGCGCGGGGTATCGGTTGACTTTCTGCTGTGCGACGAAGCGCTGCCGGCCTGCATGGCTTGTGAAATAGGATTTTTGGGCAATGAGAAACGAATCGACGATCAACAGCTTTCCCGGCTGTTTTGCAAAACTTGTTTTAAACCCGCGGCCAGTGCTTACAAGACATTGGGTTTGCGGGTTCGCCGGTTGCGCGAAGGGTTGACCGGTGAGGACATCGATCAATGCAATCGAGCTGCCGCAGCGATCCCCATGGAGGATATCCGTTCATGCAGTACAGATGGTATCCGGGTCGGCGAACAGGCTTATGCCGGTGCGCTGAGGTTCTTTGCTCGCGGCAACTTGGAGTCATCGCCTGCTTCCGAAGCGGTGCTGCGGCAATACCTGACGGCTTCGCTTATCACCGCCAGGGCTTTCACTCGATTGCTCGAATCGCAACGCTACGAGTGCGCAGTCTTCAACCACGGCATATATGTACCACAGGGGATCATCGGGGAGATTTGCCGAAAGCATGGCGTCCGAGTTGTCAATTGGAATGCGGCCTATCGAAAAAAATGCTTCATCTTCAGCCACCACGACACCTATCACCACACCATGATCTCGGAGCCGATCGAGAAATGGGAAAACATGGCCTGGAATGAACACCGCGAGCAGAGCTTAATTGAGTATCTGAACAGCCGTCGCAGCGGGGCAAACGATTGGATCTGGTTTCATGAAAAACCATTGCCTCGAATCGATCCATCGCTGGTCTTACTGGGGGTCGACCCCTCGCGGCCCTGTATCGGCCTGCTCACCAGCGTCATGTGGGATGCGGTTCTGCATTATGCTTCGAACGCTTTCAGCAACATGCTCGACTGGATATTTGCGACCATCGATTATTTCAAAACCCGTACGCACCTTCAGTTGATCATCCGGATTCACCCCGCCGAAATCCAGGGCGGCCTGCCCTCGCGGCAGAAGGTGAGCGAGGAGATTTGCAAACGGTACCCGGAAGGAGTACCGGGTAATGTCTTTGTCATCCCTCCTGAAAGCAACCTCAGCACCTATTCGCTGATGGAACACTGCAATGCGGCAGTGATTTACAACACCAAGACCGGCATCGAGCTTGCGGCAATGGGCATACCCGTTATCGTGGCAGGCGAAGCCTGGATCCGAAACAAGGGGCTTTCAATGGATGTGTCCAGCCTGGAGGAATACATTCGAATCCTGGACCGACTGCCGCTGTCTCGACGAATGTGCGAGTCCGCCGGCCGTCGAGCCAAGAAATATGCCTATCATTTCTTCTTCCGGCGCATGATCCCGCTCGATTTTTTTGAGCCGACCGGCGGAAATCCTCCATTTCGCATCAAACTCAATAGCATGGACGAACTGAAACCGGGAGCAAGCCGAGGCCTGGATTTGATCTGCGATGGAATTTTGAAGGGCTCCGATTTTATTTACGACGACTTAATTGCGAAAGAGCCGCCCGCCTCGGCATGAGAATTCTGATCGATTGCAGCCAGATTCCGCTGAACAAAAGCGGGGTCGGCAACTATGCCGTCAACCTCGTCCGTGAAATCGCCCGGCACGATAGGGTTAACGCCTATTTTTTGCTCGTGCAAAGCGATGAAAACGCCTTCGACGATATCAAGAATAAAAACTTTAATCGAATCCATGTGAACAGCCGGGTTTTTCGAAACCTCTTTTTCCGTCTCTTGCTGGAGCAGTTTTTTCTTCCTTACCTTTTAATCTCCCGCCGCATCCACGTCTCCCACTCTCTGCATTACTCGTTTCCCTTGATCCGCTTTAGAACAAAAATAGCCGTCACGCTGGCGGACATGACTTTTTTTCTGATGCCGACGAATCACACGTTTGTCAAACGGCATTATTTCAGGGCGTTCATTCTACTGGCGGCTTGTTTGACTAACCGGATCATCGTCGTTTCCGAAAGCACCCGAAGGGATTTTCTCAAGCGGTTTCCTGGTGCAGAAAGCAAAGTTGTAAAAATTCCGCTCGGAAAACCGGATTGGGCGACTGGACGACAGAAGGATAGGATTCGGGCAGGCCAGCATTCGCCGTTTGATCTGGACCAGGAATATATTTTGTTCATTGGAACGTTGGAGCCAAGAAAGAATTTGAAATCTTTGATCTTGGCCTACCACCGCCTGAATCAGACGAAACCGACAGGCCCGCTGGTGGTCGTTGGCGCCAAGGGCTGGGGATACGAAGAAATCTTCCGGTTGGTTTCCCGCCTGGGGATTGAGGAGAAAGTCATTTTCACTGGATTTATAGAAGATCGTGAAAAAATCATGCTGCTTCAAAAAGCGGCCGTGTTTGTATATCCATCGCTGTATGAAGGGTTCGGCATACCGGTGTTGGAGGCCCTATCCTTGGGGGTGCCGACCATTACCAGCAATGTATCCTCCATGCCTGAAGTCGCCGGCGATGCGGCCTTATTGGTGGACCCCCTTAACGAGGGGGAACTGTTCGACGCATTAAAGGCCATATTGGAAGATCCTTCTTTGCGCCGAGACCTGTCTGTCAAGGGCGTCGAGCAGGCCAAAAAATTCAGCTGGAAAAAAACCGCCCTGGAAACAATCGGCGTCTATCAAGAGACCATGCGGGCCGTTCGATAAACGTTAGCTTATCACAACTTTTCAAGAAGGGGGAGGGACCACCGATGCGCAAATTAGTGATCAACGGTCAAGCGATCGATGACACGACGGATTGTTACAGCATAGCGGAGATTGGGCACAATCATCAGGGCAAGCTGAAGACGTGTCTGGAGATGTTCAAAGTGGCCAAGGAGTGCGGGGCGGATGCGGTCAAGCTACAGAAGCGGGACAACAAGAGTCTTTACACGAAGGCGGGCTACGAGAAGCCCTATGACAACGAGAACAGTTACGGGGCGACCTACGGCGAGC
>JAUQXK010000132.1 GCA_030834695.1 Desulfobacterales bacterium | reverse complement strand
CAGCGGCAGCGCACGCAGGGAATCCTGCGCAGGGTCGCGCCGGGGGTTCGCCGCGCGCAGGTCGAAGTCGGCGTCCGGAAATATGGCTTTCAGCGATACGAGGATGCCGCTGCCGATGGCGGTTGCGCGTTGCAGTTGGAACCGGTCGATGGCGGCCAGAAGATCCTCGCGATTCTGGGTGGGCGCCTGCGCGACCGCCGCCGTCCCGGCAAACGTCACCACGCCGATGCGGGTGCGCCGCGGCTGCTCGGAGACAAAGGCCCGCGCGGCTGCCTGGGCCGCGGCGATCCGGCTGGGTTCGATGTCGTTGGCACGCATGCTGCCGGAGATGTCCATGGCCAGGATGACCGTTTCATGCTGGGATGGCAGGGTGATGACGGCTACGGGACGGGCCGTCGCAGCGATCATCAGCACCAGCCCCAGCAGAAACAGAAGCGGCGGCAGGTGGCGCCGGAGATTCTGCCGGGCGCCCATCGCTGCCCTTACCATGCTCAGGCTGGCATAGGCCAGCGCCGCGCGCTTCTTCCGGCGCAGAAGGAGCAGATAGGCGCCGACCAGCGCCGGAATGCAGAGCAGGAGCCACAGCAGGTCAGGCCATAGAAACGCCATGGCGCCCCCTCAGGTGCTTGGGCAGGTTGCCGGCCGCCGATCCCCGGCATCGTTGCCGGCGCAGGTCGGCAAACCGCCGAATCGCATCGACAATGTCATCCGACGTCGACAGCTCCAGGGCGTCCACGCCGGCCCTCTGAAACGCCGAACGGAGTTCCCCTTCCCGCCGCTCGGCGGCGGCCGTGAAGCGCTTGCGAAAGCTGCGGTCGTGGGTGTCGACCCAGACCTGTTCGCCGGTCTCGGCATCCTGAATGAGCAGCAGGCCCAAGTCGGGCCATTCCACCTCCAGCGGATCGAAGAGCCTCACCGCCAGCACTTCATGGCGCTGGGCCAGAAGCGCCAGCGGCCCCTCCCATCCCGGTGCGCTGATGAAATCGGAGACGACGAAAACCAGCGATCGTCGTTGCACCACCCGAAAAGCAGCCTGAAAAAGATCGCTCAGGTTGGTTGCGGTCGCGCGCGCGGGCGCGGGCCGCGCCATCATCCGATTGAGAAGGCGGAGCACGTGGCGCCGGCCGCTGCCCGCCGGAATCACCGTGTCCACGTGATCGCCGTACAGCAGGGCTCCAACGCGATTGCCGTGGCGGGTCAGGAGCCGGGCCAGAACGGTAACGAATTCGATTGATACGGCACTCTTCTTCACCTCTCGGGAACCGAAATCCACGGATGGGCTCAGGTCCAGCAGAAACCAGGCCGTGACGTCGCGGTCCTCGTTGTACACCCGGACGTAGGGGGTCTGCAGCCGGGCGGTGACGTTCCAGTCGATGTGGCGGATGTCGTCGTGGTACTGATATTCGCGCAGATCGGCCAAATCCAGGCCGAAGCCGCGGAACAACGTGCGGTAGTCGCCCTGAAGCAGACCGTCCAGGCGGCGGATGACGGTCCACTCCAGCCGTAGCAGGATTCTCTCAGGATCGTGCGCCGAGGCTGACATGGGTCTCCAGAGGCCGCTCCGGGACCGGCAGGGCGTTCATGATCCGGCGGATCAGCTGATCCGCCGTCATCCCCTCGGCCAGGGCCTGGTAGGAAAGCACCAGCCGGTGGCGGAACACGTCGGGAACCAGGTCGATCACATCCTCCGGAAGTGCGTATGTGCGGCCGCGCAGATAGGCCAGGGCCCGGGCGGCCTCGATCAGATGAATGCAGGCACGCGGGCTGGCGCCGTATGACAGATATGGCACCAGATCGTCCACCCCATGACGCGTCGGGTCGCGCGTCGCGGAAGCCAGCCGCACCGCATATTGGATGAGCGCCGGGTCCACGTATCCGGACCGGCACTCGCGCTGGAGCGCGCTCAGCTGTTCGGTCGTGGCCACGGTCGCGGCTTCTCGGACGATGCCGGTGACCCGGTCGACGATGACAAACTCCTCCTCCTCGCTGGGGTAGCCGACCAACACCTTCATCATGAAGCGGTCCACTTGCGCCTCGGGCAGCGGGTAGGTCCCCTCGGTCTCGATGGGGTTCTGGGTGGCCATGACCAGAAACGGTCGGGGCACCGGATGGGTCTCCCCGGCAATGGTGACCTGATACTCCTGCATCACTTCGAGCAGGGCGCTCTGCACCTTGGCCGGGGCCCGGTTGATTTCATCGGCCAGGAGCAGGTGAGCGAACACCGGCCCGAGCGCCGTGGTGAACTCGCCGGTCTTCTGGTTGTAGATGCGGGTTCCGACCAGATCCGCCGGGACGAGGTCCGGGGTGAACTGAATGCGCTTGAAGCTGCCGCTGATGGTTCGGGCGAGGGTCTTGACCGTCAGGGTTTTGGCCAGCCCCGGGACGCCTTCCACCAGCAGATGCCCCTGGGCCAGAATGGCCACCAGCACTCGTTCCAGAAAATGATCCTGGCCGACCACGACCTTCTTGATCTCGTACAGGATGCGCTCCATCAATGCTGAAACGTCGCTGCGGTTCGTTTCCTTCGTGTTCATGATATTCGCCCGACCCTAAAACGGCGGCAGTCCGATGGCCGCCGCCGCGCTCTCCATGGTCACCGCGAACCCGATGCCGATGAATACGCGCTGCTCGCTCGGATTCAGGATGGCCGTTACGATCCCCACCACCTCCCCGTCGGCGTTCACCAGCGGACCTCCGGAGTTGCCGGGGTTGGCCGCTGCATCGAACTGAATCAGGTTGGTCAGCAGCCTTTTTCCCTGCGGTGAGATGTATTCGCGCCCCAAGCCGGAGACAACTCCTGCCGAAACCGATGGACCGATGCCGAAGGGGAACCCCACGGCCACCACCGGGTCGCCCAGCGACAGGTCTGCCGTCGATCTCAGCGTAGCCGGCGCCAGATCGTCCGGGACGGTCCTGGCTCGAAGCACGGCCAGATCGTTCTCCGGCTGCACGGATACGAGGGCGGCATCGGATTGCAGTCCGTCGGCGAAGACCACCTTCACCAGCTGGGCGCCGGCGACGACGTGAAGATTGGTGAGAATGACGCCCCCATCGACGATGACAACCCCCGTGCCGACGCTTCTTTCGGTTTCTTCGTCTCCATCCGGGTCAAGCTCCAGCCCGCGCACGCGGACCACCGATGGTCGAATGACGTCGTACGCCATGGCGGCGGGTGACGGCAGGCGCTTGGTCTTCAGGGTGTGAAGCACGGCTGCGTCGATGTCGTGTTGGGTGATGGGACGGGGCGGAGCGACCATTGCCGCATGCAGCGCAGCCAGCAGCAGCCCCAAGAGACCGCCGGCCGCCGCCCACATGAGCACCTTCCGGCGGATGAAGAATTGACGCAGGCGGGAGTGCCGGACGCTGGCGACCGGAGAGGCGTTCTGGCGCCCCTCGCGGCTCTTGGCCGGACGCGGGGATTCGGTTGGGTTTGGCGTGAATCCCGTTCGCGGTCGGCCGGAGCTGCTGTAGAGTGCTGCTCTTTTCATTGACGGCCTCATTTGGCTCACCCGCGGGGGTGTATGAGGGCAAAGATACACATAATTGCCCCAATGACAAGCCGCTTTTGAATCTTCGCCCCCGCCCCCCGCGCCAGCGCCAAGGGAGGGTATGAATTTTTCGTTTCAATTTTACCCAGCGCTCACCCCAAATGGGCGTTGGACGATTCGGGCGGTTATCTTTCAACAAATTGTTTTTACTACTGATATATCTTATTTTAAAACCTGGAATAAAATTTGCTGAATGCAAGTTAGTGGCGGCCGATACCAAGGGTCTTGATTTTTACGGGAACTGCTGCTTTAAGGACCGCCGAAGGGCAATTGCCTGGTTTTCGCTTTCATGGGATTTCGCTGGAGGGGGCGTAAAATGGTTTGTGCTGTTTGCAATGGGAAGGGTTATGTTATCGAAAATGGCAGGGAGTTGTCCTGCTCCGAATGCCAGGGTCGCGGGGAATACCCTATCTTCGATCGCCTCAAGTTATCGAGCCTCGATACTCCTGAATGCCGCGACACACGGTGTCAGGTGGCTCTGGGCCGATAGGACGATCCGCCCATGAGCTGATCCTGAGTGTACGGCCATCCCGCTTGGGCGCCGGGATGGCCTTCGATGCGATTTTTCTCTGTGCTTGACGACCAGGACCGGCCGTTTCGATTGGTGGACCACAGCCGCGGCTACCGAGCCTGGAAAAAAGCCCCGCAGTCCGCTCCAGTCCTGTGATACCATCACCACGCCGGAAACATCTTCCTCCTTCTCGATTTTGAGAATCTCTCGAAACGGGTGCCCGCTTTGGACGCAGGGGTCGTACGAGCAAGGTCGCAGTCCATTAGCACCAGGCGAACCGTCCGGTGTCGATGTGATATAATATCTGCTCACGGGCCAATTTCATTTGGTTTGATTTTTTATCCCCTGACTCAAGTTTATTTTACTTCAATTTCTGATCCACCCGGCGGGGGGTCCTGCTTTCCACAATTTAAGGAGGGAATATGCATCGCTTGTTCATTTCCGCAATTATCATTTCCGCAGCTTTCCTTTCCATGTTCCTTGCCTCGAATCCGGTCTTGGCCGACGACGTAACGGATTCCATTAATGAAGCCTTGAAACAGTACAGCAAGGGAGACTTCGCTGACGCCGTTCAGAGTCTCGATTATGCGGCTCAGCTCATTCGACAAAAGAAAGGCGGACAGCTTGAGGCATATTTGCCGAACCCCATTTCCGGGTGGAAGGCCGAAGGAGCTAAATCGCAGGCCATGGGATCTGCGATGTTCGGCGGCGGTGTTGCGGCAGAACGTTCCTATGTCAAAGGAGACAGTCGTGTCGATGTCAAGATCCTTACGGATTCCCCGATGATGCAGGCAATGATGATGATGTTTTCCAATCCCATGATGGCGACATCGGACGGCGGGAAGCTGGAAAAAATCAATGGCGAAAAGGCGATCGTTAAGTACAGCAACGATACCAAGGATGGAGATATCAACATGGTGATTGCCAACCGTTTTCTCATTACCGTCCAGGGAAACGATGTCACCCGACAGGATTTGATCTCCTTTGCTCAGGGAATTGACTTCAAAAAGCTGGCTGCGATGCCATGAACGATTGATCGATCATAAGTTGCCTGACTGAGCGCAGGTCAACCGAAGAAATCCATGTCTTTGCTTGGTTCCCGGCCGGTTATTTGATGCTGATGGGAATCAGCTTCATTGGATTTGATAGCTATGGAAGAAAAAGATTCAAGTCAGTTGGCAAAGCGGAACTGCGGATAGAGAATAGGTTGATTTTGCCCTCCCCCTCTTGAAACCGTGAGGCAGACAGAAAATAAATGATATGATTTTAAGTTGTTTAGCGTCTTGAATATTCCATCCAACGTATCACCGAAACGCCAAATCAGCGATATCCTTCCATCCCTCCGGCCAATTTTCGTTTGATTTATTGCCCGCTGACAGGGTACATTACGTATCGGCGTTGGTATCTTTCCCACTTCGCAGAGCCTGAAGCGGACAATGGTTCGTTAAAAGGTTCTGATCTTACGCGGTTTTTTCTATAGCCACCTGCCTGACCCTGGATTTGCCAAACCTACTGCCACAGGAGGCAGATCATGGCATAGGGCAAATTCAAGCATTAGCCCTCCATCACTCTATGTGTCGATGTGGATATTCGGTCATCTTCGGATGCCATAGGGTCAACAACCACTTCCACCCTCCAAGGAGGTACTCATGATCGACCAAAACACACTGTCTCGATTTGGGTTTTTAGGGGATCTGCCAGCCGGCGTGATTTCAGATTTGGCAGCAGCTTCCCGGTTGTTGAGTTTTGAACCTTCAAAGGTAATTTTCCGCGCGGGGGATGAGGCCGACACCCTTTACGGTGTCATCGAAGGTGAGGTCGAGCTAAGCTTGGAGACTCTTGAGAAGAATCTCGATGCGCAGGTGGAGTTCGAGGAAGCCGTACACCTCCGGGTCATAGAAAAGGCTTCCCAGATTTCAGTGGACACAGCCCGGCCGGGTAATGTTTTCGGCTGGTCGGCGCTGGCCGGAAGGCCCTGGCGCACGGTCACGGCAACATGCAGCCTGCCGACGAAAGTTGCTGCCATTCCGGCGCAAAATCTAAAAGCCATGTGCGAAAAGGATCATACGCTGGGCTACATGTTGATGAAACGCCTCGTTGACATCATCTCCAAGCGTTTGGATAACCGCAACAAACGTTTGATCGAAACCTGGGCAGAAACCTTCGGTGTTTCGAAGGTTTCCCCATAACAAAGGGGCGGCCATAGCGTGGGATCAACTATCATTAATGATAGTGAGCCCAAGAAGGCAGGAGAGGTTATGGACGATTTTTCCATCCAGCTGGAAAAAAGGGTGAACGAACGCACCCTCCAACTTCAAAACGCGGTGGCCCGATTGAAGAAGGAAATTGCCGACTGCAAGAACATCCAAACCGAGCTTCATGTACTGTCACGTGTCTTTCGAAATGCAGCTGATTCGATTCTCATCGAGGATTTGTCCGGGACCATCGTCGAGATGAACCGGGAGGCTGAACAGTGCTACGGCTGGAGCCGGGAAGAGTTGATCGGCAAGTCGGTCAAGACCCTCCTTCTGCCCGATCGATACGACTACGCCTGGCAGTTGCGGAAACAGTGCTTGGACGGCCATGAGGTCCGTAACTGGGAAGGGTTTCGAGTGGATAGATACGGCCGGGTGTTCCCCACCCTGGTGACGGCATTTCCCTTGATGGACCAAAACGACAGAATTGAATTCGTGGCAACGATTACCAAAGATGCTACCACTCTAAAAAAATTGGAGTCCGAATTGCGGGATTCCCAACGTCGCCTGAAGGAGTTTTCGCGAAAGAGCATTGAGGCGCTAGAAGCCGATCGCAGAACGGTATCGCGTGAATTGCACGACAGCATCGGAGGGAATCTCGCTGCTATAAAGGTGGCCCTGGAATCAATCGCCAAAAAGATATTTGAAAGCCCAGACGAGGCGACGATTTCTCTTGAAAGAACCATTTTACATCTGGCGGAAACCATCAAAGAGTGCAAGCAAATCTCCGCCAATCTGCGGCCGGAGATTATTGACGACAGGGGGCTTCTGCCCACAATCGATTGGCACACCCGCCAGTTCAAGCAATATTACAGCCACATACAAATTGTACAGCAAATAGATGCGGAGGAAAAGGATGTCCCCGAGTTGCTAAAAATTGTTATTTACCGCGTGATCCAGGAAGCATTGAACAATGCGGCCATGCACAGCAAGGGTGATGCGATTTATATCCGGTTGAAAAAAACCGGCAATTATCTCGAGGCGGAGGTTGAGGACAACGGATGTGGCTTTGATTTCAACGAGGTTGCCAATCGTGGCGACAATATGATGGGTTATGGGTTAAAGAGCATGCGGGAACGGGTTGAAATAATCGGCGGTTCATTTTCCTTGTACTCCTTGCCTGGAACAGGTACGTGTATTCGTATAGGGTTCGAAATCAGCGAAGATAATACGATGTAGTTTTTGATAGAATAAAACAAGTCGGCGACCATAACGAAAGTCGGTAATGACATGGAACCCAAGAAAAAAATCATAATTGTCGAAGACAATGATCTTTACCGCGCAGCCCTGCAGGACTTGATAAGCGCTCAGGAAACTTTGGAGGTAGTGGCAGAGACGGATAGTGGCGAAGAAGCATTGAAGATTATCAAGCAATTTCCTGCGGATTTGGTTCTTTTAGACCTTCGGCTTCCAGAGAAAAGCGGCTATGATATCCTTCCCGAATTATCAAAAAGCACGGTTGCAAAAATATTGGTTCTTAGCATTCTTGAATCGGATCACAACATTAGGGCGGCCTTCGAGGCAGGGGCGGATGGATACTGCTTTAAAGACGCAAGCAGTCAAGAAATATTGCATGCAATTTCGAGCGTCTTAGTTGGGATCCGTTATGTATCCCAAAAGACCTTAAGCCATCCTGGAGAGCGACGGGCCGAGCAACGTCAGACCTGCGACTACAAAATCGTTTGGGCCTATTTCAACAAGGACCTCTTGGTCTCTGCCAGGGTCCTTAATTGCAGCCGGGGGGGGTGTTATTTTGAAACGCCCCAACATATTACAACTGGTTCAACGGTCTCTATCCGTCTTGATAGGTCTGCTATCGGGTCTCAGGGCGATACCGCCGGATCTGTGCGATCGAATGCAGTTGCGGAAGTAAAATGGTGTGACAAGCGCAATAATCAATACGGTGTTGGAGCTAAATATTATTTTCAAGGCTAAATGATGATCGGGCCGCTGATTTATATCATCTACCTGAACGAGTGAACGAGCCTTTTTTTCTTGCTGCAATATATCTCACTAAACGCATGATCATGGGATTTTGCAATTCTGAAACGGCTCCGTATGCCGGCAATACAACCACGTGCTCGCTGATACGAAAAGCTTTCGAGGCAAGAACGTTACCGGGTCCGTCAGGGACGGCTACCACATCATCTATAGATATCCACTTGGCAGTGCGCCCTTGAATTGACAAATGATCCAGCGTTGGCTATTGGATGAGCACCGTCAGCCGACCCAACCCAAAATGACACCTAACCTTCTGGGAACCCCACCATGAAAAGGTTCATCCCGGGGGTATCAATGGCTAGCCTCTGAAGGTTTCATTCCGCCTTCGGAGGCTTTTTTCGTTCTTGCTGGCCGATTGGAACGCAAGGCTTCTCAACCGACACAAGAAAAGGGGGAGGATTATGCGCAAACCTGTTTGGATGGCCGTCTGTTTGGTTGTGGCTGTTTTCTTATGGGTTAGTTTCGCTGCTGCTCAACCGGTCGTAAGGTTGATCGCCACCGGAGGTACGATCGCAATGAAGATCGACCCGGTGAAAAAAGCGCCGGTTCCGGCTATTTCCGGCGAGGATCTTTTGGCGACAGTTCCCGACATATCAAAGTATGCCACCGTGGAAGTTGAGAACTTGTCGAATGTCCCGTCCGATTACATGGATGCCGAACGATGGGTAGGGCTTCAAAAGGCGGTGAAGACCGCGCTCGCCAGACCTGAGGTTTCCGGCGTGGTCGTTTCGCACGGCACCGATACGCTGGAGGAGACGGCCTATTTTCTTGATCTGACCGTCAGAAGTGAAAAGCCGATCGTCCTGATCGGCGCCCAGCGGAATGCATCGGAACACGATTTCGATGGACCGCGCAACCTGTTGAACGCCGTCCGGATCTGCGTCTCCCCGGAGGCGAAGAACATGGGGGCGATGATCTGCCTCAACAACCAGATCAACGCCTCCCGGAACGTCACCAAGATGCACACATCAAGCGTCGAAACCTTCAACTCCGGCGATTTCGGTTTCATCGGCTATGCGGACAGTGACCGGGTCATATTTTACCGATACCCGCTGAGGCGCCAGCACATAGCCCTTGCGACGGATTCTTTGCCGTATGTTGAAATCATCGCAATGTATGGCGGTGCCACCGGTTCGCTGGTGAAAGCGGCAGCGGATCAAGGCGCCAAGGGTATTGTTATTCAGGCCCTCGGCTGGGGCAACGTGAATATTCCCATGTTCGAGGCGATCAAGTATGCCATCGGCAAGGGCGTTCCGGTTGTCATCTCGACGCGGGTTCCTTCCGGCAGGGTGTTGCCGGTCTACGGGTTCGCCGGCGGAGGCAAAACGCTAAAAGATGCCGGAGCAATCTTTGCAGATGACCTGCCCCCTCAAAAAGCTCGAATACTGCTTATGCTTGCCCTTCAGGCCGGAGTTAAGGACGCTCAGGCTCTGCAAAAGTTTTTTGATTTATAGGCGCTTGCTTGGGGACCGTGCACATATCCACCACCGAACAATGAGAGGTAGGCCGCCCGCTTCTATTATTAACGCGGCGGCCTACTTTCTTTGGTTTGGATACGACGCGAAAAGGCCAATATAGGAACGGTAGGATATGCGTTCGTAATCCGCACTAAATTCATATGGCTGAATGCAGTGGATACCATCTGACCGGTATCACCAATCCGAGCATTCTGTGATAGGCCCCAGCTGCATTACCGCTACAATACTCAAGCTTCAGGGACGCTTCCCCCAGAAATTTCCTCCTTGCCCGCCGCTTAGAACATCTACCGGAAGTACTGAGGTAGTGTAGGTATGACTCAGGCCGCGGATCGTGATCCGCCTGAGTCTTTTATCTATGATTTCTTGGGACACTCGCCTGCACCGCTTCTCTACGCAAGATACATGATCGACCGTATTTACGCGCATACCTCACAATGATTAGCAGCAAATTATTGTTAAGCACTTCTCCCTCGCGCAGTCACCGATCCGTTGTAGTTGCAGGAACCGGGGGCTTGATAATGGCAAACCGACGACACCTCGAGTTCATCAAGCAGGTGCTTAAGAGCGGGGGCAGCGCAGCATGGAACACCTGGCGGGCCTCAATGCATCGGATACACGTGATTTATGGCTACATGTCGATGGTCGAAGTTGACCTTTCGGGTGCCGACCTCACCAGCGCCTTGTCCTTCAGCCACCTTGATCTCGCTGACGTCAGTTTTCAGAAGGCGGACACAGAACAGACAAACATCCGTTTCAACCCTGACGCCCTGCAAGCGGCGCTTCGCTTGCTCGCGGGGCGCCGGTTAAGCGGGGAGTTGGGCGGCATTGAACGAGTCCAGATAGCATTCGGCCCGTGATGGCTGCAAGGAGGTAGTTCATGGACACGCTCATCTTAGCCATTCTGCTCGCCGTCCCGATAGTACCAACCGTCTTTGCCTGGTTTCGCTTGCGGACCAAGGGTTACGGCCGGGCTCTAATTGCCATCTGCTTTGTCGCTTCAATTCTGGCGTGTTACTTGGCCAACTCCATACTGTTGGGGACGTCAGAGAGTGGTAGCCCTGGCTCGATGGGGAAGAGCGAGGCCCTATGGCTGCTCTTCGGCATTCCTTTGATATGGAGCCTGCTGGCCGCCGGCCTTGCATACGGGCTACCTGCACGCAAATCGCGTCGGATCTCTGGTCCGCGACGCTCACCAGTGCCGAGGCTCCTCGCCTGGTTAATCGTTGTGGTGGGCGGTGCGACGTCGCTCTTCTTCCTATGGCAGTTATTCGACCCGACCATTGTCCCTCGCAATGAAGGCATCAATGCCATTTTGGTTACGACGTGTTTAACCTTGCTTCTCGCCGGATACTGCTTTGGTATAGACCGGCGAGTCAAAGCGGCGCCTGCTGTTCTTGCGGAGTCTGAAGGTTCGGTCTTGTACTTGCGTGCATTCGATGCCGAACGGCAGCCCTTTGTGTCCGGAGACCGCTCTGTCCTGCGCCGCTATACGAACCAGCTGAAAGCACACGTTCCTCTCGCGCGAGGGAAGCGAAACAGGACCATTCACCTCACCCTCGAAGATTACTTGGAGGAAGCGATCACCTCGAAAATCGGACCATTTGTGGGCCTCGGGAACCCAGCAGACAGCCTTCCTCCAGATGGTGCGACACGCGAGTATGCTCCAGATGCCAATTGGAAAGAACGTTTCCTGGCACTTGCTCAAAACGCCAAGTGCATTGTGATCGCCCTCGGGGAGTCAGACAATCTCCAATGGGAGTTGCGGCAGATTCGAGAACAGGGACTGTCCCAAAAGCTCTGTCTGTTCACATCACCTCGTCCTGTGGACCGCGAGCTTGGCTCGCTAAGCAGGGCGCTGCGTTCGGAGGCCGCCCGAAAAGACGCCTTGGCCGCAAGCTGGGCATCGTCATGCGAAACGATGCGTCGAGCGGGATATGATTGCGATCCTGTGTGTCCCGGGCCTGGTGCGGTGACCGCCTTCGATCAGAACGGAAAGAGCTTGCTCCTAACGACCGAAGCCAGCAGCCCCGACGAGTACATAAATCCGGCGGTGGACTGGTTTAACACGGGCACCAAGAGCGGACGATGGATGCCCGTCTCGTGTAAAAACTGCCAGGAGACGATCTATCAAGGAACGGGGCCCGCTGCGAGCGGCAGCGGCCTCTGCTTTTCATGCCAAGGTGAGGCGGAAATTGCGCGAAAGTCGCGCCTCGGTCGGGCGGTCGAACGACACCCCGTTCTGGGTTCGATTTGGGGTCTTCTGAGTCTCGTGATCGCGGCCTTGGTGGCGGTTTTTCTGTCCCTTGGCTCGAAGTGGTGGGTCGTCGCGTTGTGGCCGCTTGTTCTAGCGACGCCGTGGGTGGTAATGGCTGGATTCCGGCGGCTTGGACGCGTGAGGTTGCACGGGGACATGGTCAGTTCGTCAACTTCAACGCCTGTCCCGTCTACTGATAGCACGGATGTGCCACCGCACGATAGTCAAAGCCGATAGCTCTGTATTGCCGACTTATCCTCAATGCTCGAGCCTGGGTAGCCGACCGGTTTGAGACTAAAGCACCCAATTAAATACTCGTTCCATCAAATGCCGCATAACTCCCGCGTCAACGGGACCGCCCATCGGCATCGCTGTCGGGTTTCCGCGCCACCCCGCTTCTCGGCAGCCGGTTATACGGATCGTGGTTGAGAACATCAACACATAATGGACTCAAAGAAAGGTGTGTTTTATGACAGCGAAGGTAATCCTTCTGAAGGCACTGTCTGAGGGATTATGCAATCAGGCTCCTCATGCGCTGAAGGATTCATTAAATTGAAAATATGGGCGAGACTTGGTATATATTATCGAGCAGCGTGCGTTATTGATCTTGTTATGTATTTGAGCCCTGTGCATCAATTCGATCCAGACTTGGTGAAAGATGATTTTCAATTTTTCTTTATTAAACACGGTCGTTTATACAACCCTGTGCCGAATAGTTGACCGGTCACCCTCATCCAATAGGCTTCATCTCGCAATTCTATTGATGTTCATCTTATCTTTTTATGGCTGTGCTGCAGTGAGAGAAACTCTGGTGAAGTCTCTGCCGCCTCCAAGCCACCTGGAGGAAAAAATCGAACGCAATGACTTTTCTGTTGCAAAAGAAGATGACGTCATTGGCCGGTTGGCGGTCATCAGACTTGAAGAGGAGGATACGCTGCCGGATATTGCAAGACATTTCAGTTTGGGAATCAATACTGTCAGTGCAGCGAATCCGGGGATAGATATATGGGTGCCGGAGGACGGAGATCGCATCCTGTTGCCTCTGAGCTTTATCCTGCCAGACACCGTAAGAAAAGGTATTGTGATCAACTTAGCCGCTATGAGGCTCTTTTATTTTAGAGAAGATGGTAAACAATTAGCGGTGTCCACCTACCCGATCGGAATCGGTACCACCGAGCGACCCACTCCCATGGGCCAAATGCATATCGTGCTCAAGATGTTCCGGCCGACCTGGCATGTGCCCGCCTCAATTGCTGAAGATCATAGGAAAAAGGGAGATCCTCTGCCGGCTAAAGTACCACCGGGGCCTCTAAATCCATTGGGAGAACACGCTCTCTATTTAAGTAAATCGGGTTATTTGGTCCATGGCACCAATAAACCGACCAGTATCGGCCTCAGAGCAACCAATGGCTGCATAAGGCTCTATCCGGAAGACATCAAGAGACTTTTCGAAACCACCTCGGTGAAAACACCTGTAACCATTGTCAACCAGCCATATCTCGTAGGCCAACGTGATGGAACCGTTTACATAGAAGTTCATACGCCTTTTGAAGAATCGGGCACGACCGAGTTGGAAAAGGCATATGCAAAATTGAAAAATATCGAAAAAAAGTCAGGACACGCGCTTGACTGGAAAAGGGTTAAGGAAGCAGTGGCGGAGGCCCGAGGGATTCCTGTCCCCGTATCCGAGATCCGTCCTGGAAGCGAAAAGGATGTTGCGAAAACCATTGAGCTCAAGCACCCCGACAAGCTATATGGCAAACCGGAAATACCGGAACTCAAGACAGACGCGTGGTATGTTCTGGCTGCCATTTTGCATGACCAGGTTGACGCTCTGAGACTTGCTGCAATTATCAACCATCAGGGCCCACAAATTTCCGCAAGGGTGTTGTCAAAGAACGATCGCCACCGTGTCCTCGCCGGCCCTTTCAATAACTCGAGCGAGGCCAAAGACGTGGCAAAACGCTTGAAAATTGATTTGGAAATAGACGGCATATTGGTTGAACCATAAAGGAAGATATTGCCAATTGCGTCTGTTCCGCCACTTTAAGCCGCATAACTTTATGAATTATCGCCTTACAGCGCCAGAGGCGGCCCGGTATTGAGAAATCAAGAAAAGGTCGTGCTTTACCTGCAAAAGATGTACATGTTTTTTGCAACAGGTCAATAACACAACGTGTATGTTTCTTGTTAAATAATGGAGAATTTTGCAGTCGCCATTGTGGCAATAGGTAAACTTAACAAAAAGGAGGTTACTACATTATGAAGAAGAGTCTTTTGGTGATCTCAATGATGGTTGCTCTCGCTATTGGCGTAGGGGGTTGCGCAACAAAAGGTGACCTTGAGCAGGTGCAGGCCCAGGAAAAGATGATTGGCGCGAAAGCGGATCAAGCGGCCCAGGATGCGCAGGCTGCCAAAGCAGCAGCCGATGCGGCCACGTTAAAGGCAAATGAAGCTGCGGCCCGCGCTGAGGAGGCTGTAAGGAGGGCGGAGGAAAGAGAGAGAATCGCAGATGAAAAAGCAAAACAAGCCGATAGCATCTTCCAAAAATCAATGAAGAAGTAAATCTGATAAGGAAGTGGCAGGGTTTTGAAACCCGCCACTTCCTTATATTTTTTACCGTTTAGGACGGCATGCATTGCGGATATGGCTGGAAGAGGGTTGGTTTTGCGATCATCAAGCGCATTATTAACAAGCACAAGGACGTATGCGGATAAAAGCCGGAGAGGGATAGGCAGGTATTTTCGCCTTTTCTTCGCCTGCATCTTGACAACTTCAATTTTTTTATGCGGATGCAGTTGCCTTGACGAGGGACTTCAGGTCAGATCCATCTCCCAGGCGGCAAATGATTTTTTCAACCAGGGGAAATACGAGGCTTCCCTGAGCCAATACCAGCAAATTATTGAGAAACATCCCGCGGTAACCGACAGGGTTCTTTTCGAGATGGGTATTATTTATGCCTATCCCAGGAACGAACAGAAAGACTATCATAAATCTTTAGAATGTTTTCAGAAACTCGTGCGGGATTACCCGGATAGCGCCTACCGGCTGGACAGTCAGATGATGATCCATCAAATCCATAATGTCATCATCAAGGATAAAACAATTACTACCCAGCAAACACAGATTGAGACTTTCCAGCAAGCGGTTAAAGACAAGGAGATTGAGGTTATTGCCTTGCAAAAAAAAATTGAAACGCTCGAGCAAAAGATCTTTGCACTCCGGACGGAACCAGCAGATAAAGTTCTGATAGAAAAAAAGGATCGACGATTGACATTGCTCTCAAAGGGCGAGGTGATAAAAACCTACAAAATCGCTTTAGGAGGGGACCCGGTTGGGCCGAAAGAAAGGCAGGGCGATAACAAAACCCCGGAGGGAACCTACATCATCGATTCCAGAAACAGGGACAGCGGTTATCACCTGTCTCTTCATATTTCCTATCCAAACGAGAAAGACAAAATGCGAGCAAAAAAGCTGGGTGTTTCTCCGGGCGGAGATATAATGATCCATGGCATCAAAAATGGTCTCACGTGGGTTGGGAGTTCTCATGCAGATGTTGACTGGACGAAAGGGTGCATTGCCGTTACAGATGAGGAAATGGAGGAAATCTACAAGTTGGCCCCAAATGGAACGATTGTTGAGATAACGCCATAGAAAACCGCACATTCTACCTCATTCAACTGCAAAATTGGTTTACACAAAAGCAATTTGGTTGGTCCTTCGTATTTCCACTTATTAATAAGATGCCGACCAATTAATGAGTTGTGCTCTTGAATGTATCACAGAAAAACTGAGAAGCTTGTCTTGGTGTTATGGCAGTAAACGTCTCGGCCGTATTTCCGGTCCTACCGCGGGTGATATCCACATAAAACGACAACCCATCCGCAGCACGTGTATCGACAACGACTTTGAATCTTCGAGGATTTATTAAGGGTCTCATAATTGTCTTTACGTCGTCATTCCGGCATGCTTTTAGCCGGAATCCAGTGAATTCAACCTGCTCTGGATGCCGGATCACGTCCAGCATGACAGTACTATTTCGAGACGATTAATACGAAACTCCGATGGTGTTGGTCAGATAATCTCAAACAAAGCGTACTTCATAAAAGTGTGGATATTACCTTGAGTGGAGAAAGCCTTGATCGAGTGTGCCGTTGGAAAGATCCAACAAAAAGTGGATTGCCGTCATCCAGATGTTAATGACAGAAACAGGCAACCTTTCGGCTTCTAAAAACTTGAGGTGGAAACCCGTCTATTCCCGGCAAGACGTGCTTACACTGCCAAAACTATGGCATCTCGTCTTAACGGCTTTTCGCCGGCCGCAAGGAGAGCAGCAGGCCCCAGGCTACAAGGGCAAAGGCGGTTAAAATCAGGAAAGTTGACCGGTAGCTGCCGCTGAGGTCGAACAGATGGCCGGCGAGCAGAGGGCCCGCGGCCCCGCCAGCGGTCCCGAAAAAAAGCACGATACCGATGAGGGTGCCATGGGAATGGATGCCGAACCATTCGGCAACAAGCGGAGAGATGGCGGTAAAGAAACCTCCATGGGCCAGACCGTAAACAACGCCAAAGAGATAGAGCATCCAAAGCCGATCGGCCAACTGCAACCACACCAGATCTCCCAGCAGCAAGAGAAAACAGACTTTCATCACCGTTTTGCTGCCTCGCTTATCGATGACAAGCCCGCTGACGAAACGCCCCAGCATACTCACCGCACCGATGGTAGAGAGGACGCCGGCCGCCTGAATCGGGGGGACGCCTGAATCGCGGACGTGGGGGACAATATGCAGCATGATGACCATCAGGCAAAATACGAGGAAAAGGTTGAGCAGGCAGATGGTCCAAAACTGAACCGTCCTGAAGACCCGCGGCAAAGGGAGGCTGGGGGCCGTTGCCGGTAGGGGCAAATTGCTTTTGCCGGTTTCCGGCAAGTTGCTCAAGCCTAACGCGCTCGGGTCGCGGTGCAGCAATTGGGCCATGAGCAGGAGAATGACGGCAACGACCGAACCGATGATCGCAATCGTCGACCGCCATCCGTAAAGCAGGATCAGCCCGCTGGCAGCAAGCGGCATGGCGAATTGGCCGGCGCCGGTACCCACCTTTACGATGCCCGTCATGAAGCCTCGTCGGTGGGAGAACCAGCGTGCAATTGTGGTTAAGGCGATGACATCGATGGCGCTAAATCCCATGCCAAAGATGATGCCGAAATAGAGATAGAGTTCCCAGAGGGTGGTCAGCCGGCCCATCAAAACGCAGCCCAGGCCCAACAGCAGCGCTGCGGCCGACATGAGGAGGCGCGGCCCGAAGACGTCGTTCAGCCGACCGATTATCACACCGAAAATTCCCATGCTGAAAAAGGCCGTTGATGCAACTCCGGCGATAGCGGCTCTCGACCAGCCGAACTCTTCCATCAACGGGTTGAAGAAAACGCCGAAGGAAATGTAGATTCCCACCCCCAGAGCTTGGATACTGAAACAGATGGCCGTGATGAGATATGCATAGGAGAATCGCGGGGGAGGCGAATCGTTTTGGTCTTCTTTTTCAAGTGAGATGCTCATGCGATAGGCTCGGCCGCCGTATGGTGCTGGGCGTAACGATCCGTTTCAGCAACCATTTTTCATTTTCAGTCGTTCGTTGAAGGGCCGCGAATCTGCAGCAGACCCCCTATGTGAACCGGTGAAGCAGTCCGTAATAAACCGCATACGTTGTGCGGTCGTCAAGAGAGAAGTATTGACAGGAGTTGGGACATGACTTCTTGCAAGGCTTGAGATATGAACGAGGCGAGGATAAGCGGGAAATTCAATGAAAGGATGATTCACAATGGCTGAAAATGCATATCGCGAGCTGCTTGAAGTGATGAAGAGCCGGGGAGGCCCATACGCCGGTTTGGACATCCCCGAGTTCTTCGCGCTGGTGGAAGAGCTTTTTGATCCGGAAGAGGCTGAAATCAACAATGTTCTGCCGCGAAGACCAGCTTCGATTGATGAGATCGCCGCCAAGACCGGCCGAAGCCCCGAGGAGGTTTCAGGGATACTTGAACGCATGGCTGGCAAAGGATTGTGCGGGGTTTCCAAGATCTCCGATGGCGAACTCTACCGGGGATTGCCTTTCATGCCGGGCATCTTTGAGTTCATTTTCATCGGCGGCGGTGAATCCGAGCGGGAAAAGACTGCCGCCCGTTTGATCCACACTTACAAGAAAGCGTACTCGGAGGCCAAGGGCGTTGCACAGATTTCCTACCCCCTCACACGGGTCATTCCCGTTGCCCGGACGATCAGGGCCGGCAATACCATTCACACGTACGACCAGGTAATGACTTACATCGACCAGTACGACGTTATTGGCGTGGGGGCCTGCTACTGCCGCCAAGCCGCCAAATTGCGCGGCGAGGAGCTCCATGGAATGCCCGTTGGAGTCTGTATGTGGTTCGGTGAGGTTGCCGAAAACATTACCGGGCGGTTGGGGGGAAGGCAGGTTGCCAAGGAAGAAGCTCGGGAAATAGTGGAGCGCTGCGAAGCACTCGGTTTGATCCACATGAGCCGCAACACGACCGATGAAATCGATTTCATGTGCAACTGCGACCGTTGGCACTGTGAGGTGGTCGGCCAGGTGCTGAAGCAACCCAGGCCCGGCCTTATTTTCAATTCGGGGTTCAAGCCCGCCTTTGATGCGGAGCGTTGTTCGGCATGCGAAACCTGCATCAATAGGTGCCCGCCCGAAGCTCTGACGATGAGTGAGGCAAATGTGCCCGTGGTCAATACCGATCGATGCTTCGGATGCGGCGTATGTGCTACGGGGTGCCCGGAGGGCGCAATTGCAATGGAAAACAAGCCGGGTTTTCCTGCCCCGCCAAAGACAGCCAAAGAACTGGTGACAGCCTTGAAAAGTATCGTCCAGTAAGTCTTGGTTAATCAAAGTAAACGGTATGCGCTATGTATGCTTTCGGACCAAGAGGTAGGTGTTGCCGATGACGCTCAGACTGCTCAGGAGCATGGCGCAGACGGCGACCAGGGGCGAGAGCAGGCCGCTCATGGCGACGGGGATGCTGACGGCGTTGTAAAGGAAGGTCAGGATGAGATTCTGACGAATCTTGCGGTTGACGGCGCGGGCGAAATCGAGGAATTCGGCGATCTGGGCGGGCTCGGCCCGCATCAGGGTGACGTCGGCCACTTCCTTCCCCAGACTGCCGCCGGCGAAGACGGCGATCGACAGATCGGCCTGGGCCAGGGCCGGTGCGTCGTTGATCCCATCGCCGACCATGAGCACCTTTTTTCCCCGTTTCTGCAAATCGGATACGAATGCGGCCTTCTCCGCAGGCAGCCGGTCCCCCAAGGCTTCCGCGATGCCAAGCTTACGGCCAATGGCCCGGGTGGTTTCCATTCCGTCGCCGGACACCAGGATCAAGCGCAATCCCCGGCGCTGCAGCTCGGCCACCACCGGTTCAATACCCGCGCGCAGCTCATCGCCGAAGATCAACACGGCCGCCGGCCGGCTGCCGGCCGATAGGTAGACGAAAGAGCTGCCGGCCGATGGCGTAGGGACCGGTTCGAGCAGCAGGTCCCGACCTGCAAATTCCTCCGCGAGAAACCCGGCGGCGCCGATTTTTACCTCAAGCCCTTCCCACAGGCCGCTCATCCCGTTGCCCTCGTCCTGCACCACCGCAACGCGCTCCGGCCGAATGTGATGTTCGCGGGCTTCGCGCAGCAACTCGAGAGCAATCGGGTGCGAGGCCCCCTGCTCGAGGCCGGAGGCCAGACCAAGGATCTTTTCGCGGGTGAAGCTGCCGAACGGGATGACGCGCTTGAGTTTCCAGTCGCCGCGGGTCACGGTTCCGGTTTTATCGAGGACGAGGATATCGAGTTTTTCCACCCGTTCGAACGCCGAAAAACTGCGGATGAGCACGCCCCTGCGGGCTGCCAGCGCCACGCCGGCCACACGGGCGAGCGGAATGGCGATGCCCAGGGCGCAGGGGCAGGCGATCACGGCGACGGTGACGGCCCTGAGCATGGCCGCGTCGGCGCCCTGCCCGCGCAGCCAGATCGCGATTCCAGTGACTGCGGCCAGGACCAGAATAACCGGAACGAACCCCTGCAGGATTTTTTCGGTCCGGCCCCCACCGGGGGCTTTCAGGGTCAAAGTGTTTTGAACGACCGCGATCATCTGCCCCAGGGTCGATTCGGCGCCGACTTGGTTCGCGCAGATCGTGACGCTGCCGTAATGCAGGCGGCTGCCGCTGCGGATGGGGTCGCCGGGTTTTTTCACAACCGGCCGCGGCTCGCCCGTGATGGAGGATTCGTCGCTCGCCCCGCCGCCGGCGACGACCACCCCGTCGGCGGCGACGATTTCGTTTTCCACGACGCGGAAGAGGTCGCCCGCAACCAGCCGCTCGGCGGCGACGAAACGGCCCTCGGGGAAAGCCTCATCGACGATGCGGACTTTGGTCGGCATCAGCGACAGCAGGCCCTCCAAACCTTCCAGAACCTGGTCCTTGGCGCGCCGCTCAAGGATTTTTCCCAGGAGAACCAGGGTGACCAGCATGCAGGCCGTGTCGTAATAGAGGTGGATGCTCCCGGTCAACAGGTTAACGGTGCTGAAACCGAAAGCGCTCAGAGCGCCCACCGTGATCAGGGCGTCCATGCTGAAGGCGGCCTGCCGGAAGCCCTGCCAGGCCCGGCGGAAAAAGGGCGCCCCGCCGTAACTCATCACCCCGGCGGCCATCACCGCCATGGGCCAGGAGATGCTGGCCACGGATTCGGCGGGCAGATCCGTGAAGAACCCGAAGTAAAGCGCAAAGGAAAGCATCATAACGTTCATGGTGAGGAACGTCGCGATTCCGAAGCGGGTCCACTCCCGACGCCGCAGGCCCTGGTCGCGGCGATCGTCCGACAGGGCCACCGAGTAGCCGAAACGCTCGACGACGGATCGGATCCGGCCGGGGTCGATGACGACCGGGTCGTATTGCACCCGCAGCTGGTCGGTGATGAAGCTGCAGGCCGCGGACAGGATTCCGGGAGTCCGGGACAGAGCGGTTTCAATCAGCCAGGCGCAGGCCGGACACCACATGTTTTCAACGCGCAGCGCCAGGCTGAGGCCTTCGGCCGCGGGCGCCGACGTTTCGGCGGTGGCGGCGGCAGCCGGAGCGGCGGGGGTCGAGGGGGAGGCGTCCGCGGAGCGCGGGATGATGCCGCTCTGCTGGCATTGGCGGTAAAGCTCGCTGCGGCGGAAAGCGGCTGGATCGGCTGAGCCCGAGGCCTGCAGCAGGATGCTGAAGACCTGGCGGCAGCCGGTGCAGCAGAACCGATAGGCCCGTCCGGCAAAGTCGGCCTCGATTCGCTCGCCGCGCAGAGCCAGCCCGCAAAGGTCGCAGGCCGCGAGGGCGGCCGCACGGTTTTCGGCAGTCGGCTTGGCTTTCGGCATGAGAAACGGCTAGCTCAGTTGCGCACTCCCATAGACTTGACGAAGGCGACCACGCTCCAGCGATCGTCGATCGTGATGGTGGTCTCCAGCGGCGGCTGGCGTCCGCCGGGGATGCCATAGCTCACGCTCTGGAACAGCGCTCCGGCCGGCTTGGACTGCACGGCGGAGGAGCGGATATCGGTCGGCAGCGGTGCGAAGCTCTGCCCGACGGTGCCGTTGCCGTCGTAGCCCGGACCATGGCACTGCGCGCAGAAGGTAAAGTACACGGCCTTCCCCCGGGCAATGACCTCCGCTGCTCCCATCGTCACGGCTGGCTTGAGCGCCGATCCGGGAGTGGCGCGCAGGAGCGCCTCGCCGCCGCTGACGGGCACGACTCCGGCCTCCATACGGATCAGCGGCTCTTCGTGCGGCTTTACGGCCGGCGTTTCGCGCATGCGGCCGTAGCGGAAGTCGTTGTCATAGAACATCAGCGCGTGGTAGGCCCCCAGCGCCCCGATCAGGATCACGGCCAATGCCAGCACCTTCTTCATTTGACCCCCTGAATCGTCAGGACCTTGAGCGGGTAAGCTTCCTGCCCCTGCGGACCGCGGACATGCTGCGGATAAGGGACCGGCGCATACATGGCATAGGGCGACTCGCCGTAGACGTCCGGCACCGGCCGGTAGTCCCAATCCGGCTGGCCGAGATCGCCGATGACCGTGTAGGCCAGCCATCCCTGGAAAAAGACGATGCCCAGCATGGCCGCTACCAGCAGCAACGTTCTGGTCCGCGAGATAGCATGCTCCGGGTGCGGGCTCATATTTTCACCTTCAAAAGTCCGGTCAGGACGATATAAAGCAGGCACCAAACCAGCGTGCCGGCGATGATCAGGGTCACCACCAGTGGAAACGGCGCGTTGCGGCCTTCAATGCCGCCGGGGTATTCTTCAATGATGCGGCCCCGACGTTCCTCCGATGCCCCGCGTCGGATATGCACATACCCCAGGCCGGCGGCAAAGATCAGAACGAACGCCAGGGTCGGAAAAAAGTACATGACGACATGCTGGATGTTGAGAATATCAAAAATGCGCATTGGTCACCTATCGGCCGTGGGTCAGGGCGAAAACGATCACGCTGGCGCTGGCGGCCAGCCCGCAGCAGGCCAGCGCGAACAGACCCCCGGCTTCGATGCGCCCTTTGCGGCTCAGTTTGGCCGGCGGCGGCGCCGGAGTGCCTTCCAGGGGCAGAAACCGCGCCCGGCGCTGGTCGCGGAACTGGCCGCGATCCAGCGCCCATAGAAAAACCGCCAGGCTGATCGCAAAACCGACGGCCATGTATGTGATGAAGTAAGGGAAGTACATCGCATGAATCCTAAGTTTGGAATTTCAGCTCAAACGTCTTAGGGCTCCCACGCCGCGTCGATGCCTTTCGGTTCCTGGTTGGCATCGCTTTGGTTGATGAAGTAATAGGCGACGTAATCCCCCACTTCCCAGATTTTCTGTGATTCCAGGTCGCGCTTGAAATAGGGCATGGCCGTACCGGTGATACCGTTCATGATCTGGTGGTAGAGGATGCCGCCCGAGATCGCCCGGCCCTTCAGGATGGTGAAATTGAGCGGCGGCGGATAGATCCAGGGCTGCGCCGGCCCCATGCCGTCGCCGACCGGGCCGTGGCAGCCGATGCAGAAATACTGGTAGATGCGCTGCCCGCGCTGCAGGCCGGCGGCGGTGGTCGGGTAAGGGTTGGGCACCCGGTGCCAGCCTTCGGGGACGTGCTCAACCAGCCAGCGGACATTGGCATCCGGTCCGGCCTCGTAGGCCGTGATGGATTCCTGCTTCCAATAATCCTGGCGCTCCATGCGGCGGTCGGCCTGCAGGAACCCCAGGCTCTGCACATAACGGGTCAGTGCGCGGATGCGCTCCGTCCCCAACCACTCGAACGGCGGCATCACGGAGCTGGGCCGGGTGTAGCGCGGGTTGATGAAATGGGCATGATGCCAGTCGTCCGGGTGTTCGCCGCCTTCCTGGGAAAGGTCGACGCCGGTGCGCTGGGAGCCGAGCTGGATCGGTTCGTCCGCCACATAGTCCCCGGCCTGGGCGATGCGCTCGGAGCCGAGATCCCAGTCGAAGGGCCGAATCGCCTGGCTGTGGCAGTAGACGCACCCGTTCTGGAGGTAGATGTGGCGGCCGGCGGCTTCCTCGGCGTTGCGGGCGCGGAAGATCTCCGAGGGCGTGGTGTCCTGTTGCGCATAGGGCCAATAGACCATGACCAGCGCGATGGAGCCCAGCAGCGCCAGGACTCCGAACAGGATGACGGCAGGGGTCATTCTCATGAAGTCGCTCCGCGGTTGAAATACAGCGACCGGATGACGTTGTAGAGGCCGATATAGGCGCCGGTCATGATCAAGATACCCAGGGAAAGCCGCGTGATATAATAAGGCTGGATTTCCGGCAAGGTGCGGTAGAGGGTTTCGCCGTTGTACCAGGCCTGGCCCTGGATCAACCCGACAATGGTGAGGACGATGCCGAATCCGGTGATGCCGATCAGCACCAGCCAGTACTGCAAATCCGCCAGGAAGGTGCTGTGGAGCGGCTTGCCCGTGATGCGCGGCAGGATGAAGTAAAGCCCGCCCAGCGCCGTCACCCCGGCGAATCCCAGAACGCCGATGTGGGCGTGGGCCACGACCCAGTTGTTGTAGTGCGTGATGCGCTGCACATCCGGCAGCGCCATCATCGAGCCCTGGATGTTGACGAAGAAATAGTAGATCGTGCCGGTGAAGACGAACTTGGCGCCGATGTCGGCGTGCACGTCGCCGAGTTTGCCCTTGACCGTGTACCAGATGTTGATCAGGAAGACCATGACCGGGATCACCATGGCGACGCTGTCGACGATCGAGATGGTCTTGAGCCAGGTGGGCACCGGCACCTGCAGCAGGTGATGGGTGCCGATGTGAGTGTAGACGACGATCAGCGACCAGAAGCCGAGCAGCGACAGGGTGTGGCTGTAAAGCGGACTGCGCGTGGCGATGGGCAGCACATAGTAGGCCACCCCGAGGGCCATGGGCGAGAGCAGCAATCCGAAGACGTTGTGGCCGTAGAACCACAGCAGGATAGCATCCGGAATGCCCGCGAGCGCACCCGTGTCGGGCTTCCAGATCACGTTGCCGAGGCAGTAGGTGCAGGCGGTGAGCACCACCGCGGCGGCCGCGTACCAAATGGACACGTAGAGGATCGGTTCGGTGCGGCGGCGGATGGTCAGCAGGAAGTTCGCGATCACCAGACTGAAGCTGATCACGACCAGGATGTCCACGACCCAGGGCAGTTCGGCGTATTCGCGGCCCTGGCTGTATCCCATGGAAACGCCCACCATGCCGGCGGCGACGGTCAGGTTCCAGAAGACGGCCGAAAAGACGCCGAGCTTTTCGCTGTACAGCCGGGTTTTCATCAGCCGCGGGAGATAGTAGAAGGCGGCGGCCAGAAGACCGGGCGTCACGAAACCGAAGAGCACGGCGTTGACGTGCATCGGCCGCATCCGCCCGAACTGGATGTATTCGATGTTGGCCATGAAATCGGGCGCAACCAAGTAGCCTGCGGCGATCATACCGAAGGTGGTGGCGAAGGCAAACCACAGGGCCGAGGTCAGCGTGAACGCCTTGGCCGTCTGGTTGCCGTGAGAAATGCTATCTTCAGCGGTGCTCAAGTCTTTCTCCTATACTGATACGCTCGGAAGGTGTCTCATAAAATCATCTCAGCGAGCGGCGGGTTGCGCCCAATGCCCAAGGTCAAGGCGCGCGATTTCCGCCGAATGAGGCGTACGTTCCGTACGCCGCAGTGAGTGCGGGATGAAGCGCAACTCCGAGATTGGGCTTTCGGTGCAACCCGCCTCAGTTGTGGCACGTCAGCCAACAATCGACACTCGCCTTCTTCTTGTGGTGGCACTCCAGACACTGGCCCATGCGCCATATTTTCTCCGGCAGCCGCTGCAGGTGTTTGACCTCGCCGTGGCACTCCTCGCAGGCCACCCGACTGTTGATATGCCGCTGGTGGTTGAAGAACGCGTGTTCCGCGATGACGTTCACCTTGATCCAGGGCGTGGGTCGGTTGTCGTTGAAATAGGCGTGCTCCTTCCGGATCCAGGGGAAGTTCGCGATAATGTAATTGTGGCAGTGCAGGCATTTTTCCACCGGCGGAATGCCGGGAAAATTCGAGTAGGCCACATACGGGTGGCAGTACTGGCACTGAATTTCCTTGATGCCGCTGTGCACGTTGTGGCTGAAGGGGATCGGCTGTTCTGGACCGATCTTTTCCGGCCAGGCGTAAAAAAAATACAAAAAGGCGGCGGCGAACAGGACGCTGCCCAATGTGATCAATAGCGCGGCGTGGTTTCCTTTCGACATGTCAACCTTTTCCGATCGGCACGGTTCAGCGCAACCTTTCGGTTGCCGGAGGTAAAAGCTCCGGAAACGTTTTTAGGGTGTGGGCCACGGCCAAGACCATCAACCCCAGAAAACCGATGAACACCAGGCCGTCGGTAACCCCCAAGGGCAGTTCCGCGGCGGCGTGGTTCAGGGCCGGGCCGAGCAGCAGGAGATGCTCCAGCCAGATCCCCAGAATCACCGTGGCGCACAGGGCGATCATGGCGCCGGGCATGGTCTTGACGCGCCGGTTGATCAGAACCACAAACGGGATGACGAAGCAGACGATGAAAACGAACCAGGCCAGTGCGTTCCAGGGCGGCGTCACCGTGCGCAGGATCACGTAACTCGTCTCCTCGGGGATGTTTCCGTACCAGATGACCGTCAGCTGGACGTAGAAAAAATCCGCCCACAAGAGACAGAAAGCGAAGAACAATTTGCCGATGTCATGAAAATGGGCGGCGGCAATTCCAGCATGGCCGCCCTGGCGCAGGTGAACGATCGCAGCCAGAATGATCAGCGCCCCCAGCCCGACATAAAACGCCTTCACAAAATGGTAGGCGCCGAACAGGGTCGAGATCCAGTGCGGGTCCATGCTCATGATGAGGT
Source organism: Desulfobacterales bacterium (assembly GCA_030834695.1). GTDB lineage: Bacteria > Desulfobacterota > Desulfobacteria > Desulfobacterales > SpSt-501 > SpSt-501. The sequence goes on along the minus strand of JAUQXK010000132.1, from coordinate 20,066 downwards.
CGAAGCCGATCAGGCTGAGCACCAGGGCAAAGGCAAAGCAGTAAAGGCCGCCCCACAGGGTTTTGCGGCTACGGACGCGCTGGATCTCGGCGTCGTTTTGCGGAAGCCGCCCGGCCAGCATCCGTCGCAGGCCGGCGGGCGATCCGGTTGCGCGGATTCGCAGTTTGAGATCTTGAGACAGGAAAGCCAGGCCGATACCGTAGAGGGCCAGAAAACCGGCCCCGTCCCGGCTGAACAAAAATGGGATGTTCAGCCAGATCTCCTTGCCGTGCAGATCCTCGTGCAGCCATGGAAACAGGTGGTTCCTGCCGATCAGCAGGATCGGAAAGCAGACCAGCGACAACGGGAAAAAACCGACAAAGGCCTGCGACAGCCCGCTGAGAGGACCGGCCCAGCGCGCTTTGACGGTATGCGTAACAGCTGCAAAAAGCACCGCGCCCTGGGCCATGGCCGACCAAAGGAGAAAATTGATGAAAAAGGCCTGCCAGGCCCTCTGCGGCTGCGACCCGGAGAGCCCGGCGATGAAGGCCGCCAGCCCGGCAAGGGCCAGTACCGCTGCGAACATGAAGAGCGAGCGCGGCGGCGCGGCGGCCGGGTTGGGCTGATCCGATAGCATGGGCGCGTTCATGCGAATACCTTGGCCTCCCCGCCCTTCTTCTGGAAAAATTCCATCAACTCGCCCTCGCGGCCGGCCTCACAGGCGGCTAACAACCCGAAGTGTTCGCCCGAGCAGCGCGGATCATAGGCCGTGAGCCCCCGGTAGTCCGGCAGGCGTGCACAGACCAGTAGGCCGATCACGTTGCCGAAGACCGAAAACAGGATCGTGAACTCGAAACCGACGATGAAAAAGGGGATCAGTGAAACGATCGGCTTGCCGCTGGCGATCAAATTCCATTGAACCGAGGTGAAGATGGCCAGGGCAAACCCGGTGAAAAATCCGAGGATGCCCCCTGCCAGCGTGAACCAGCCGACGCGGCTTTTCTTCAGCTTCAAGGCCTCCAGGATTCTATGGCTGGGAACCGGACTGTGTGCGCGGCGCAAACGGAACCCCGCGGCGGGCAGTTCCAGGATGGCCTTGGCGGCTTTGCCCTCGTCCTTGAACAGGCCCATGATGCAGGTTTCAGCCGGCATGGTTTGCGGTCTCCTTTATCTCGGTCATGGACACGGACGGCAGGTGTTTGCAGAAGAGCAGGAACAGGAAGAAAAACAGGCTGAAGCTGCCGACCATGATGCAGTACTCTACGAGCCGGGGCGCATAGAGGCCCCAGGAGTGGGGGGCGAAGTCGTGGGCGACCCCGCCGACGATGATGACGAAGCGCTCCCACCACATGCCGAAGTTCACCACCAGCGAAAGAGCGAACAGCCAAGGGATGCTGCGGCGCACCGCCCGGAACAGGAACAGCGACGGCAGCAGGACGTTGCAGATGAGCATGAAATAAAGGCCGTAGGCGTACTCGCCCATCGCCCGCCAACGGAAGGACTCCCACTCCACCGCGTTGTGGCTGTACCAGGCGATGAAATACTCCGTGCCGTAGGCCAGGCCGACGATAAGGCCGGTCAGGATCATGGTCTTGGCCACGTTTTCCAGGACATTCAGGGTGATGATGGCCTCGTAGCGGAAAATCCGGCGCAGCGGGATCATCAGGGTCAGCACCATGGCAAGCCCGGAGTGGATGGCGCCGGCCACGAAGTAGGGAGCGAAGATGGTGGTGTGCCATCCCGGCACGATGCCGAGCGCAAAATCCCAGGACACGACGCTGTGCACCGAAATCACCAGCGGAGTCGCCAGCGCCGCGAAGAAGAGATAGCCGCGGCCGAAATTCAGCCACTGGTGGTGGGCACCGGTCCAGCCCAGCGAGAGGATGCGGAAGATCCGGTGCCGCACGCCGCTGGAACGGTCGCGCACGACGGCCAGATCCGGCAGCAGCCCCGTGTACCAGAACAGAGAGCTGACCGTGAGGTAGGTGCTGATCGCCACGACGTCGAACATCAGGGGCGACAGGAAATTGGGCCACAGCAGACGCTGATTGGGAAGCGGCAGCATGTAGTAGACCTGCCAGACCCGCCCCAGGTGAATAAAGGGGAAAAGCCCGGCGCAGCAGACCGCAAACACGGTCATGGTTTCGGCCGCCCGGGCGATTGGGTTGCGCCAGCCGGCACGAAACAGGTGCAGGATAGCTGAAATAAGCGTTCCGGAGTGGGCAATACCGACCCAGAACACGAAATTGATGAGGTAGGTGCCCCAGGCCACCGGAATATTCTGGCCGCCGACGCCGATGCCGATGAAAATCTGGTAGATCCAGGCGCCGGCTCCCAGAAGCACGCCGCCCAACAGGAGCGCGACGAAGACCCAGTAGCGCGGCCGGGGCCGCTGCAGGGTGTTCAGAACGGTCTGGTCGATCTGAGCATAGGTGAGGTCGGGCATGGGCTCCGTCGCTGCTAAACAGTTGCTGCCAATCGATGCTCGATACTCGACCCTCGATGCCGGATGAAAAAATAGCCATGCTTCTATCGAGCATCAAGAATCCGGTATCCAGTATCTGCTATTGCCCTCTAAACTTCGTGCAAAACTTTTTTCAGGTATATCACCGCCGGCTTTGTGTTCAGATATCCCATGGCCTGGTAGGCCCGGGGGTCTTCGCAGAGCCGGCGCACGCGGCTATCCTTGTCCATCAGGTTCCCGAATACCAGCGCGTCGGTCGGGCAGGTCTGGACGCACGCCGGCGTAACCTCGCCTTCGCGGATGGGCCGGTTCTCGTTCTTGGCCCGGGTGCGCGCCTCCTTGATGCGCTGGACGCAGAACGAGCACTTTTCCATGACGCCCTTGCTGCGCACGGTCACGTCGGGGTTCAGCTGCTGGTTCATCGGCTCCGGCCATTCCCAATCGAACCAGTTGAAGCGCCGCACCTTGTACGGGCAGTTCTGGGAGCAGAAGCGCGTGCCGATGCAGCGGTTGTAAATCTGGTTGTTCAATCCCTCGGCGGAATGATGCGGCGCGTAGACCGGGCAGACCGACTCGCAGGGCGCGTTGTCGCAGTGCTGGCAGAGCATGGGCATGAACATCACGCGCTGCATGCGGCGTTCATCGTGATAGCGAACGATCTCCAGCCAGGCCATTTCGCGGCCTTGAACGATGCGCGACTCGCCGACGATGCCGACGTTGTTCTCGGCGTAGCAGGCCGCCGCACAGGCGCCGCAGCCGATGCAGCGGTCCAGGTCCACGACCATGGCCCAACGGTAGTGGTCGTGATCGTGGGGCGGGTAAAAGTCGCGCTTGGGGTCATAGCCTTCCGGCAGCGGCAGGGTGAGCGGAAAGGTGTCCATGGTCAAGCCGGTTCGAGCCGGCCGGCCGCCCTTGAGCAGTTCGTCTATCGTAGCGGTCAGAATAAAGGCCCGCCCGTGCTGGGTACGGCTCCCATCGGTGTTCGCCAGCTGGATGCGGCGGCCGGTGGCTTCCATCGCAACCGCGGCCAGGTAGGTGGATGCTCCCCCGCATGCCGGGTCAGTCGCCGCGGGCAGAAGGGCGAAGGGGTTGGCGCCGGCCTTTTCGGCATAGCGGCCGTAGGCGCTGTGACCCTGGCCGGTTTCCATCGCGAGAAGGCTCGGATGGATCGTCTCGGTGACATAGACCGGAGCTTCGATGCGGCCTTCGCGCGATCGGATCTGGACGATGTCGGCTGACTTAAGGCCTCGCGCGCGGGCCGTGTCGGGATGCATCCGGACCGGCGACTGCCAGGCGATGCGGCAGATGGCGTCCGGGATTTCGCACAGCCACGGTTTGTTCGCCCCGCGGCCGTCGAACAGGCGCAGCGAGGGCACGGCGGCAAACGCCAGTCCGGCCGCCGGTGCCGGTGAGTAAGGGTCGGCGAGCGCGGCGGGCAACTGCTCCGGAACGGCCATCGACATGGCGGCGGGCGCCTGCCCCGCGGCCGGAAAAACGCCGCCCTGCTGCAATGCCCGCAGCCATTCGAGTTCGTTGGCGATGCGCCTTTCCGTCTGCAGCCGGCGCGCCACGTAGGTTTTGAAATTCGGCGCCGGGGGCTGGCTTTCAAAACCGGCCTCCAGAAAGAGATCTCCCAGGTGGGGCGAGCCGGAAAGCGCTCCCATTGTCGGTTGGAGGGTGGAAACGACGGTCGACCAGCCGCTGTAATCGTCCCAAGTCTCCAGCGGAAGCTTGACCGGCAGGATCAGATCGGACAGCCGGGAGGTTTCGTCGAGGAAATTGGAGAAGCTCACGACAAAGAGACCCGACGCTTTCAGCGCGGCCGCGACGCCGCTTTCGGGAGGCAGGCTGAACGCGGGGTTGACGTTGTTGAGGATCAGCAGGTCCGCCCCGCCCGCGGACAGGGCCTTGAAAAAATCAAGCACCTCCGCCCGGCGCCCGGCGGTTTCAACGCGATGGCGATGGCCGGCGTCGATAAGCTTCAGGTTGGGGTCCAGGATGAGGTTCAGCAGGTTGGCGGCCAGGTTGGTGCGCAGGCCGTTCTCGTCGGAAAGCCCGCTGCCGGAACCCAGCACCAGCGGAAGCTTGGCTTCCGCCAGCCGAACGACCAGCCGCTCGTAGGCTTCCATGGGGATGCCCGAAAGTCGGAGCACGGTCTCCTGCGAATAAAAGTCGGTGGCCTTCAGCAGGGCCTGACGCAGGGTTGGAGGCAGGCGTCTGCCGCGCTGAATGTCCAGCATTTGCCGCACCAAACCCAGTGCGACGACCGCTTCGCTGCCGGGAGCACAGCTGAGCCAGTGGTCCGCATTGGCTCCCGTCAGCGTCTGCAACGGACTGACCAGAAAAAAAACACCTTTCTCCGCGCCACGCGTGGCGTGCATCGCTTTGAACTTCCAGGCATACTCCACCGGAGACAACCAAGTCTCCAGGAACTCGGCACCAAAGGACAGCAGCACATCCGCTTGATCCATGCGGTAGGATACCAACCCATCCACACCGAACACGTCGCGGTTGGCGGTCTTCAGCGCTTCATAGGCATAGGGCTCGAACACGACCGGATCCTGGGAATCCCAGTTCCGGAGCGCGGTCCGGAAAAGCTCCATCTGGCTTTCGCCAACGGTTTCGGTCAGCAGCCGCACCCGATTGGAGCCTTTGCGGGCCGCCTCCCAGGTCTTTTTTTTCAGAATGGTACCGGCCTGTTCGAAACCGATCGGGGTGAATCCGTCCGTCTCCCTCAGAAGGGGTGATTGCAGTCGGTCCGGATTGTAAACCGCCTGCAACGCAGCTTGGCCGCGCATGCAGAGCTTGCCCCGGTTGAGCGGGTGCAGGGGGTTGCCCTCCAGTTTGACCACCCGTCCTTCGCGGTTTTTTGCGATGACGCCACAGCCGGCCGGGCACTCCCGGCAGGTGGACGCGTACCAGGTGGCCTTGCCGGTCACCATGTTTTCCGGCGCCTGAACCAGGCTGTAAAGATGTTTGGGGGACTCGGGGCTGCAGCCGGCAGCGAAGGAAACGCTGCCCAAGCCGGCCAATTTGAGGAACGTGCGACGGTTCATATGCGTAACAAGCTCCAACCGTGGTTCACAGGGGCCGGGAGAACAGGGGGTGAAGCACGATCCATCGGACGCGTTCGGGCAAGCCAGGTGTGGAACACCACATAGTGGCTCTATAGCGGAAACGTTCCGACGGTGTCAAGGGTTGCAGCGCCGCCGCATGCTGCAGTTGATCTCCATGCGCTCCAGAGAAAGCCGGATCACGTCCCGGGCCTTCCCGGTCTTCTTCACGTATTCCGCAAAGAACCCGCGGACCTCTTCAGGGCGCTCCATGCCGGCGGCCGGCACGATCGCCGCAATCACCCGTTCGTAGAGCATCGGATGAAACTGTTCGATCTGCGGCAGGCGGCTGACATACCAGTCCCACAAAATGGCCGCTGCCGCAGGGTTGGCGGCCAGCGCCACCACCGGAATGAACTTGTTCCGAGGCGGCACCGCGGTCAGCACGTAGTCGAGCACCTTTTCGATCTCCCGACGTCCGCGAAAGCATCCCAGTGCGGCCAGAACGGTCATGCGTTCGTGCTCGCTTTCGCACTTCTGGAAACGCCGGTCGAACCAGCTGAAGTCGCGGCCGTCACCGTGCCAGGCTCCGGTCTGCAGGACGCTGCGCAGGATGTCCGGGTGCACGGTCCCGCCCTTCCGGAGCTCCTCGAATCGTTCGACCGCGAAGGCCTCAGCCTCCCGGCAGCCGTATTGAACCGCGTCGAATAAAATCTGGTCGCGCAGGATGGCCGTTGTCTGATCCTCTGCCGTTCGGGGAGCGCAGCCCGTGCGGTCGAGCACCTCGCCCAGCCAGGGCCCGGCCAACGCCGCGATCCGCACAGCCGTCTCCCGGCCGGCCGTCAAATGCGCATGGGAAAGGTTGGCGGCGATGCTGGCAAGCGGCAGATAGCTGTCTTCCGGACGGTAGTGCTCCAGAAACGCAAGATAGTCGTCGAGGCCGACGTCGCCGGCGAGAGCGAGCGCGTAGAGATCGTTTTGGAGTCCCCAGCGGTCTTCCGGCGGCAAGGTTTTCTTCCGCACCATTTCGCCCAGGCGCTGCAGCTCGTCCGAGCTGGCATATTTCACCCGGTAAAAACCGGTCTGCCCGTCGTTCAACTTGAAGGCGACCGTCTCCCCCGCGAGGTCGATCCGCATCTCGGCCGAGTCCATTAAAACCGAAACGGCACGGGACTCGCCGCTGGCCGTAAAGGTTCGCAGGTTGACCGGAATCAGCCATGTTTGGCCGGAGTCGTTGGGCAGGTAGGTGAATCGTCGCTGGGACAGCAACAGCGTGTCTTTCTGGCGGACGGCGGTTACCAGCGGAAAGCCCGGCTGTTCGACCCAGTTCTTCATCATGGCGGTGACCGGTCGGTCGGAGGCCTCCTCGAACGCTTCCCAGAGATGGCGGCTTTCGGCGCTCTGGTACGCATGCGTTTGCAGATAATGCCGCAAGCCCTTCTGGAAACAGGCAGGCCCGATGTAACCCTCGACCTGCCTCAAAATGCTGCCCCCCTTGTTATAAATGATGGGGGCGGTGCTGGTGTTGATCACCAGGTGCTCGCCGCCGGGAATCTCGATGGCGACGTTTTCGAGCAGGGCGTCCCGTTGCATAGCCGTGGCCGTGGTGCCGTGCAGGAACTGTTGCCAAATCCCCCAGTCGGGGTAGTAGTGAGCGACAACGCCGTAGCCGAAATAAGTGGCAAAGCTCTCGTTGAGCCAAAGATATTTCCAATCCGACGGCGTCACCAGATTGCCGAACCACTGATGGGCGATCTCGTGGGCGATCACCTCGCAGATCCGCTCCTCCCCGGATCTGGACGTGATTCCCGGATAGTGCAGCAACAGGTTTTCGCGAAAAGTGATGGCGCCCCAGTTCTCCATGGCGCCGAAAGCGAAATCGGGGACGGAAATGAGGTCCATCTTGGAGAGCGGATACGGGATGCCGTAGTAGGATTCGCTGAACGTCAGCGCCTTGCGGCCGAACTCCAGCCCGAAGCGGGCGTATCTCTGCGAGGGCGGCAGCGTGAGCACCCGCACGCGGCCGTCGATCGGATCCTGAAGCGTCTCGAACTCGCCCACGCCGAAAAAGACCAGATAGGTGGACATCTTGGGCGTGGTCTCGAAAATCACGCGCTTTTTACCGCCCTTGAGCATCTCCTGCGCTTTGATATCGGTATTGGCGACGGCCGTTAGGCAGCGGCCGACGACCATTTCGATGTCGAAAGTCGCTTTGCGGCTGGGGTGGTCCATGCAGGGGAAGGCCCGGCGGGCGTCGCTTTCCTCGAACTGGGTGATGGCAATGTAGCGGCGGCCCTTGTGAAGGCAGCGGCTGCGATAAAACCCTGCCATCCGGTCGTTGATCCGGCCGGCATAGTCGATATCGAGCAGAATGTCGCCCGCCATGGCCTCGGGAAGCTGGATGCGCAACTCTTCCCGGTTCGGTTCCACCCGGTAGGCACACGGGATGAGATCATCACCGCGCTGAACTCCGCAGCTCCAGATCGCAAGTTCGGCGGCGTTCAAAACGACCTCGTCGGCGGGATCCGGCAGACGTAGCCGGATTCCGACGTGGCCCTCGAAGGTGAATCGGTTCAGGTCAGGGATCAGGCGCAAGCGGTAATTCAAGGGCGCGGTCTCGGGCATCGGGGTCTCCTTGCGGGTCGGTTTCTTCGTAGAAGAACTTTTTACATCGAATGCAAGCCGTGATAATTTGTTCTAAGAAATGAACCCTTGAATGTCAAACGCAAGGAAGGAGTCATCCCATGAGCGTCATTTTGGACTTTTCGATGTATCCCCTCGACAAGGGCGAAAGCCTGAGCCCCTACGTAGCCCGTTCGATCAAAATTATCCAGGAAAGCGGACTGCCCTACGAGTTCCGATCGATGGGCACCAGCATCGAAGGCGAGTGGGAGCAGGTGATGGCCGTGGTCAAGCGCTGCTTCGAAACCATGCGCCAGGACTGCAACCGGGTCGTCCTGTCGCTCAAGGCCGATTACCGCCAAGGGCCGACCGGACGGATGCAGCGCAAAGTCGAATCGGTGAAAGAGAAGCTTTAGAAGACGTTTGTCCATGGACCTGTCTGCCCGGCGAACAGCAGAAACCAGATAGGCGGGATAGCTGCCGGTCGCTGGTTCGTTGAACGGATGGTTGCGGTGCGCGGCGGCCGAAAACTCGCGCCGCCGATGCGTGAAAGGACCGCATTGAACATATTTTAGTGCCGGGGTAATAACTGCGATGGTTAACCCGTCATCAGACGAATTGCAGGCGGTTTGCCGGGACTGGTCGTCGGCCATCAAGGGCATCGCCGACGGCGAGGGCCGGATTGCTTTTTTCCGAACCGAGTTGCCGAAGCTGCTCTACCGACGGGAGTTGTTCGAAGGCATGTTAAAGGGGATCCTCAGCGGCCATCCCTACCCCAACCTGCGCCAAGAGACTCTGTTTGATAATGAACTGGTCCTCTACCGCGATTCGGGGCGCAGGTTTTCACTGCGATTTTACATCTTCGGTCCGGGCGAGCATACCTTTGTGCATGACCACGTTTCCTGGGGTGTTTCCGCTTCGGCTCTTGGACCCATCGAAGTCCTCCGCTATCGAAACGAAGATGACGGCACCGCACCGGGGCAAACGCGCCTGCGAATGTCCGGGCGCTCGGTGCTGAGACCGGGGGAAACCGAAACAACATTGCCGCTCGACCAGGGCATCCACCGCACCGGCAACCCGGATGACGGAACCAGCCTCATGGCCAGCGTCTATGGCGCTCCGTTGCGGCGGCCTTTCATTCAACGCTTCAGCCTCGAGTCCGGCCGTGTTCATCGGGTCTATCCTCCGCACTTGAAAAAGAGGATGCTTGTGAAGCAGGCGGTGAAGATGATGGCGGCCACCCCGCCGAATTGAAAAACACGGTGCGGGTGTTATCTTTTCTTCCGCGCCGCTCTATGGAGCCTTTACTGGACCGGCGGCTCCTTGCAGCCGCCGGCCGGTTCAGAGATGCCATTCACGTTCTGGGAGGGAAAACAGCACATGGCGGATATAAAAAAATGCGATGTCGTCATTCTGGGCACCGGACCGGCCGGGTTGCAGGCAGCGATTCATGCAGCGCGCAAAAAGGTCACTGTGCTCGTCCTCGGCCAAGAGAGCAAAAGCAGCATTTTCCACCACCACGTCGAAAACTATTGCTGTGTGTTCAACACAACCGGTGAGGACATCATCAAGACCGGGCGGCAGCAGGCGGCCACTTTTGGGGCAGCGTTCCTGAATGAGGACGTTCTATCCATTGCGATGGATGAGGGCCGCTTCAAGATTACGCTGGAAAGCGGAACCATCATCGGGGCCGGCGCCGTGGTCATCGCCACCGGAACGGCGCGCAAGCGGCTGGGGGTACCGGGCGAGAAGGAACTGCTCGGCCGGGGCGTCAGCTACTGTGTCGAGTGCGACTGCAACTTTTACAAGGGGGCCGAGGTGGCGGTGACCGGCAACGGCAGCGCGGCGGCCAGCGGCGCCCTGTCGATGCTCGCTTATGCCCGGACGGTGCATCTGGTCTGCGAGACGCTCGATATCAGTCCAGCCCTCGCAGCCGAAGTGCGCCAAAGCGCCGTGGTACTTCATGAAAACAGCAAGGTCAAAGAGATCATCGGCAAGGACGAAGTCGCAGGGGTCGTCATGAACGACGGCTCGCGGTTGATGGTTCAAGGCGTGTTCATTGAATTGGGCGCCAGAGGCGTCATGGAACTGGCCGGGTTGTTGGGGGTCGCGTTGGATGATGAGATGAAGCACATCCAGACCAACAAGAAAATGGAGACCAGCGTGCCCGGACTATATGCGGCCGGAGACATCACCGGACCTCCCTGGCAGGTGGCCAAAGCCGTGGGTGAAGGCTGCGTGGCCGGCCTGGAAGCCGCCGGTTACGCGAAAAAAACCGCCAAGCCATCGGTGGTGTAAACTCGGTCAAGAAAATGACGCTTGCAAATTGTTCGGACCAACGCACTTATCACGCATCGCTGATCTAACTTGATTGAATCACTGCTAATTTTTAAGGTTCGATGACCGTATAAAAATGGCATGCTTTATGCTGTGACCAGGCAGGGTGAGCCTTTTTCCCCGTGCAGAATGCTGAATCTCGGATCTGGCCTTGAACAGAAGGTCATGGGAACAAGGGTCCGTAATGAAAACCCCGTCTGGTGCAAGTGATCCTCCTTCGGGAAACGAGCCGCTGCCGGCCGTTTCTTCCGATGATACGCTCTTCTCATCCGCTGAACAACATCCGAAACAGTATGAGCAAACCGCGCGCGTTTTGCTGAACGCAACCCCGAATGCAGCGTTCTTGATTGACTTTCAGGGACGGATTCTGTCCGCCAACCAAGAAGCCGCCGTGTTGACCGGAGTTCCGATCGAGCATCTGCCGGGCCGGTTGTTCATTGACTGCCTGCCGCCGGATGCAGTCGAGATTCGGAAACAGAAGAACCTTGAAGCGATGCGCACCGGAAGGCCGATTTACTTTGAAGACGAGGCCGGCGGCAGGGTATTTTCAAACTCCGTTCATCCCGTCTGCAGCGACAAGGGCCAAGTCGTTCAGCTCGTGGCCTACAGCAAAGACATTTCCGAGGAGAAGCGCTCCGAGGAGGAGCGCCAGAAGCTGACCGTCCAGCTGCAGCAGGCTCAAAAAATGGAGGCGATCGGAACCCTGGCCGGCGGGATCGCGCACGATTTCAACAACCTGTTGATGGCGATCCAGGGTAATGTCTCTCTGATTCTGTTCGATATGGAAGCGGCCCATCCGCATCACCGCATTCTGGTCAATATTGAAAACCTCATCCGCAGCGGCGCGGATCTGACCTCGAAGCTGCTGGGCTATGCGCGCAGAGGCAAGTACGAATCACGGCCGATGGCGATGAACGACCTGGTGCGGGAGACCTCTGAAACGTTCGGCCGGATGCGCAAGGACATTACCATCCACCGCCAGCTGTCTGAAGATCTCAAGAGCATCATCGCAGACAGGGGGCAGCTCGAACAGGTTCTGCTGAATCTTTTCGTGAATGCCGCCGACGCCATGCCGGCCGGCGGCAGACTCACCCTGAAAACCCGCAACGTGACGCACCGGGCGATTCCTTTCAGGGGGTACAGCATTAAACCGGGGCCGTATGTGTTGCTGACCGTGACGGATACGGGTGTCGGAATGGCGCCCGAGACGATCGCCCGCATTTTCGACCCCTTTTTTACGACCAAGAAGATGGGCCGGGGCACCGGCCTGGGATTGGCGTCGGCTTACGGAATCGTCAAAAGCCACAACGGCTATATCGATGTTGAATCAGAGACGGGCAAGGGTTCCACCTTTTCCGTATTTCTGCCGGCGACGGATCAACGCACTTCCGATGACGCCGCACCGGGCGGGAAGCCGGCGGCTGGGAGCGGGACGATTCTGCTCGTGGATGACGAACAGGCGGTGTTGGACGTCACGGCCCAGATGATCGAACGGCTTGGGTACACGGTGACCCAAGCCCTCAGCGGGCGCGAAGCCATCGACCGCTTTCGGGAGGCCCCAGAGGTCTTCAGCCTGGTCATCCTGGATATGATCATGCCGGAAATGGGCGGCGGCGAAGTGTTCGATCAACTCAAACGCATCCACCCCCGCGTGAAAGTACTGCTCGCCAGTGGCTACAGCATGCAAGGCCAGGCCCGGGAAATCATGAACCGCGGCTGCATCGGTTTCATTCAGAAACCCTTCACGCTCCAGGACCTATCGATTCGGCTTCAAGCTATTTTAAACCCCGGAGCGTGAATTCGGATTGCAGAATGAAGCCAACGTTTCGAACGGGGCATCCGAATGCTCCGGCGATCCACGCCGGATTCGAATTCGAGTCTTCGGCAACGGCCTGCCGTTTGTCTCCATTCACGCTTTCAGGTTGAATTTCCGCAGCTGCAAACCTATTATAAACAATCTCCTCCTTATCCTTGCGCTTCGCTCCGCCTCCACCTGCGGTCGACGCACCGAGTGAACGTGGAAATCTGGGAAACTATTGCGAAACTGGTTCTGCTCCTGGCGGTTGCCTTTGTGCTTGGCGCAAGCGCTCAGCGGCTGAAGCAGAGCGCCATCATCGGCTATCTTCTCGCCGGGACCATTCTCGGACCGACTCTTTTTGACCGCCAGGCGCTTGCCCATTGGGGGGAACTGGGAGTTTCACTGCTCCTGTTTTCCATCGGCCTTGAGTTTTCCTTCGGACGGCTTAAACGCATGGGCTCTCTGGCCCTGCTGGGCGGGATTCTTCAGGTCACGATCACACTGGCGCTCTTCGCGCTGATTTTTTCCTTTAAGTTTGCCATCGGGCCGGCCGTGGCACTGGGGGAGATGTTGGCGGTCAGTTCCACGGCGATTGTTCTCAGGATGCTGATGGACCGGGCCGAAATGGATTCCGTTTCCGGAAGAGCCGCGCTGGGCATCCTCCTTCTGCAGGACATCGCTGTTGTGCCCCTGGTGCTTTCCCTGACCGTGATGAGCCACGGGGGCACCGCCGGCCAGGTCGCCCTCAAGATCGGCCAAACCGTCGCCGCCGCCGGCAGCCTCGTGGCGGTGTTCTACGGACTTTTCTATCACATCATCCCGCGGCTCCTGATGCGCAGGGGACTCTTTGCCGACCGCGAACTGGTGGTGTTGCTGGCCATCGTTTTGGCTTTCGGTTCAGCCTGGGCCGCACATTCCCTGGGGCTTTCGCCGGCGCTGGGGGCGTTCCTGGCCGGGATGCTGCTCGCCGAGTCACCGTTCGCTTCCCAGATTCGTTCGGATGTCGGTTCCCTGCGGACGCTTTTTGTGACGCTGTTCTTCACATCCGTCGGCATGCTGGCAGACCCGGCATGGTTCCTGAGCAACTGGATCGAAGTGATCGCCTGGCTGGTTGTGGTCTTTTTAAGCAAGGCCCTCATCGTCTTCGGGATCGGATTGATGTTTAAGATGAGCCCTGCCTATGCCCTGGCGGCCGGAATCACACTCGCCCAGATCGGCGAATTTTCATTTGTTTTGGCGAGCGAAGCCAAAAGCGGCGGCTTGATAGACGAACAAGTTTTCTCTCTGGCCGTGTCGGTAACGATCCTGTCCATGTTTTTCGCCCCTTACATGGTGACATTTGCGCGCCCGGCCGCCCGGAGGATCATCGGCCTGTTTACGCCCGGGATGCGGCGCCGCTCCGGTCCGCCGGATGGGCATGAACCAAGGCAGCAAGGAGGCGTTTACATCGTCGGTTTCGGGCCGGCCGGCCGCAAGGTCGCACGGGCGCTTTTGGAACTGGGTATCCAGCCGCAGGTGATCGAGCTAAACCCCCGTTCGATTCAAGCCGCTTTGCGGATGGGCCTAAAGGTGCATTTAGGAGATGCTTCACATGCGGACATCATCACCCATGCCGGCATCCAGGGTGCCTGTGTCATCGTGGTGGCCGTGCCGGACCCTCGCACGGCCAAGCGTATTCTTCAGAACATCCACGCTCTGTCTCCGAGTTCCAGCGTGATCGTCAGAAGCCGTTACCACATTGCGACGCCGGAGTTGTGGGAGCTGGGGGCTGCCTTTGCAGTGGACGAGGAAAACGTAGTCGGACGAGAGCTTGCTCGGCAGGTGGTCCAATTCTTGAAGGACGCCGATCCGGCAACATCGACATGCGTGCTGCCGCTGGATGAGGTTGAAAAGTGAAAAGCGTGGAATGAATGAATTATTCACTCCACGCTTTTCGAGCCGCTGTGCAAGCTGGTGAAACCGGGTTAAATAGCCCGCATGGTGATGATTCCGGTTTGAATGAACCCAACAGCGAGGAGGGCGGTCTATCTCTGCTGGCCGGAACTCTTCTTGAGGTTCTTGTATCTTGAAAAACTGAAAGAGCGCTTGAAGTGCTTTCTTCCGACGAGCCATAAGAAAGCGGCCATGCAGCAGAGAACGATTGGGATATCCATTCCTGGGGCGAAGTTATATGCGTTGGCCGCCGATGATTCGATAAAACAGCCACCCCCGCCGCCCCCGCCGCCGCCACTCGATCCGCTTTCGCCACCGCTGCCGGTGTTGGCGCTGACACAAGGGGTTATTACGTCGCCGTCGACATCAGCGCAGACCGAACTGGAAAAATCGCTTTCGTTGCCTGATGTATCGTAGGCCGTGACGGCAAAATAATAGCGGGCTCCCGTTTCGAGCCCCGTGACCGTGAAGCTGGGATTGTCAGAGTCGCTGAGTTCACTCAGGGCGACATAGCCGAAAAGGCTGAAAGGAGGGCCAGAGTCATCTTGGCTGAAGTAGACCCCGTATCCTTCCACATCGTTTTCGGTGTTCGGGTTCCAAGCCAGGGTCACGTCTGCCGCGAAGGCAGAGGAGCTGAAAACCGCTAAAATTAAAAAAAACAAGCCGGCCGAGAAGGCCTTCCAACCCGTCTTCAACTTATTGTTTCGTGGGATTTTTTTGATTTTGTAAACGGCAGTGAGGGAATTGGAATGCAAAAACGTCGACGCAAATTGATCGGATAACATAATCCTACCTCCGGAATCGAGATGGTGGAGGAAATACCTCCGTTCGATTCCGAAGGTTTCCTCCTCGATGCCTACGAGGTTAGCTGAAGGGCTAGGGCCGAAGAGGTTACCCTTCGTCTCATGACGATTAGCCCCATTAGATTGGGTCCCCCGTTCTCGGTATCTACCGAGATTAGGCTTTCTGGTCAGGCTATTCTATTTTCCAGTATATGTCAAGCCGTTGCATACAGCCGTCGCTAACGATTGGAACTATCCGTTGCCCTGAGATAAATTATGATGTAACCATTGTTCGTTTACTCGAGCGCCTGCACCTCGAGCGAGGGCATCCGGCATTCGGGCAACTCAAACGAAAGGAGGGAGTATGGCTGCCAAGAAAATTCTCATGTTGGTGGGAGACTTCGTCGAGGACTACGAAGTGATGGTTCCTTTCCAGGCACTGCTGGCCGTGGGCCATGTGGTCCATGCCGTGTGCCCGGGCAAGAGATCCGGTGAGATCGTGCGCACGGCGATTCACGATTTCGAAGGAGACCAGACCTACAGCGAGAAGCGTGGGCATAATTTCACCCTCAACGCCAGCTTCGACGATGTCAAGGCGGAAGGCTACGATGCGCTTGTCATTCCGGGAGGGCGTGCGCCCGAATACATCCGTTTGAATCCGAAGGTCGTCGATATCGTCCGGCATTTTGCCGGCTCCGGCAAACCCATTGCTGCTATTTGCCACGGGGCTCAGGTGCTGGCTGCAGCCGGGGTGCTGAAAGGCAAGAAGTGCTCGTGCTACCCGGCTGTGGGCCCGGACGTGCAGTTGTCCGGCGGGCAGTTCGTTGACATCGCGGTGGACAAAGCCTTTCGGGAGGGCAATCTGGTGACCGCACCTGCATGGCCGGCGCATCCCCAGTGGATAGCACTTTTCCTGGAAGCGCTCGGCACGAAGATAACTTTATAGCCTGGATTCTCTCATTGCCGTGACGCAGAGGCAGAAAACGCTCGGACAAAATTACAATTGGCCTGAAAATCAAACCCGAATGGAATCCATCTACCAGCCCGTCGCCGACCTGATCCTCCGCCGCCAGCCCTGCGTGGCCCTTACCGGAGCCGGCATCAGCGCGGAAAGCGGGATTCCGACATTCCGTTCAAAGGGGGGGCTCTGGGAAAAGTTCGATCCGACCGTTTACGCCTCCATCGAGGCTTTTCGCGGGGACCCTTCCAAGTATTGGAGCATCCGCGGCGAGTTCATTCGCAACTATGACGCATACCAGCCGAACCCCGGCCACCGGGCGCTGGCGGAACTGGAGAGCATGGGGCTTCTTCGCCATGTGATCACCCAGAACATTGACGGCCTGCACCGCAAGGCCGGCAGCCGAAGCGTCACCGAGATTCACGGCAGCCTGCGGGAGATATTCTGCATTCAATGCGGGAAGGAGTACAGGGCTCCCAACATCCCCGAGGGCACCCCTCCGCGCTGTGAATGCGAAGGGGTGCTCAAACCCAATACCGTGCTATTCGGCGAATCCCTTCCGATCCAAGCTCTGGAGACCGCCTGGCGGGAGGCTGGAGGCTGTCGGGTCATGCTGGTGATCGGCACATCGGCGGTGGTGCAGCCAGCGGCTTCCTTGCCTTTCATCGCGAAGGAACATGGCGCGGCACTGGTCGAAGTCAACCTCGATAAGGCGTTTTCAAACGCGGATTATTTCCTGGAGGGCAAGGCCGGAACCGTGCTTCCTGAGCTCGTCTCAGAAATGAGGAAGCAAAGCTAGGCCGAATTCAGATCTCCCAGCCGAAGGAGGATGGGTCGAATGTCCATGGTGGTTCTGGAAGATCAGGGGTCGGTTGCGGTTCTGCGGCTGGCCAACGGGGTTACCAATGCTATCGGTCCGGAGCTGGCTGAGGAGCTGTCCGTGGCGATCGGCTCGGTCCAGAGCCGGTACCGCGGCCTGGTCCTGGCCGGGAACGCTAAATTTTTCAGCATCGGGCTCGATGTACCCAATCTTCTCATGCTCGATCGGAGCACCATGGCCGATTTCTGGAACCGGTTCGAGGATCTGGTGCTGGCGCTTTACACCCTGCCCATTCCCACCGCCGGCGCCATCTGCGGCCATGCCACCGGCGGCGGCGCTATTCTGGCGCTGGCCTGCGACTTCCGATTTGTGGCGGATGGAAAAAAACTAATCGCGCTGAACGAAGTCAAAATCGGGTTGCCGGTGCCTTACCTGGCGGATTTGATGCTCAGGCAGATTGTCACGGACCGGGTGGCGGTTGAAATGGAATTCTGCAGTGCGTTTATTGGGCCGAACGAAGCCAAGACCGTTGGTTTGGCCGACGTCGTTTGCGACGAAAAAGCAGTTGAAGGAGACGCCTTGGAAAAGATCCGCGAAATGGCTGCCCTGCCGCCGACGGCGTTCGCCCTCACCAAACAGCACCGCATCCGGCAAATCCCGCCCCGGTTTAAAGCCATTCGGCAGAATTTGAACCGGGCTTTCATGGACTGCTGGTTTGCGCCGGCCACTCAGGCTCTTCTCAAAGAGGCCGCGCAAAAATTTTAGCGCAGTAGCAACGCCCGGATCCGTTCAGTCTTATTCCCAACCGGCCTGTTTCTTGATCGATCGCAGCGTGTGGACCAAAGCGGCTTTGAAAGTATCATTGACACCCATGCCGGTGGTGGCGCTCCCGGCGAAGTGGGTGGCCTTGAGCTGGCGGTTGTATAGCTGGTTCATTTCTTCGACCGGCATGAGGGGAACGCCGGCATCCGCCAGGTCGCGCTTGTTGAATTGCATCACCAGGGGGAAATGAAAGATGTTGATGCCGTAGTCCTTGAGGTTTTGGGCCAAATCCTTGAGTGATTCGATGTTCTGTTCGTGCCGGACGCGCATGGAGTCGGCTACAAACACCACCCCGTCGGCCCCTTTCAGCACTAGTTTGCGGGTCGATGAATACTTGACCTGCCCGGGGACGGTATAGAGCTGGACACGGGTTTCGCATCCCTTGATAGTGCCGAGGCCCATCGGGACGAAATCGAAGAACAACGTCAGATCGCCCTTGGTCTTGATCGATACCATTTCATCGATCATATAACGGCGGCTATTCTGAAAAATATACTGGAGGTTGGTAGTTTTCCCGCAGCGGCCCGGGCCGTAGTAAACAATCTTGATTTCGACTTCCCGCTTTTTCAGATTGATTGTCGCCATAAGGCGCTGATATCCTATTTAATTTTAGATAAACTCAACGCAGGCCGTAGCCGATCGGGCCCTGACCGGCAGAAACCCTTGACCGCAAACCGCCCCGGCCTACTTCCACATCATAGAAAACCGATCCCGGACAGTCAAGGAAGCGAAATCGGCCTTCTTAAGCATGATCGGCTATCCTCCGAAAACATTTAGCCTTATTTTAAATCAAGTGGGGACTATCGGAACAAGGTGGCGGTGATCGACCGTATTGTCGGCCTGAACGCCAGGCGGCCGGGGCTGCTCCCCGGCCGCCTGGCTCGTCTCGGTTTTTTATAGTTGGTGGGATGCCGATTTAATTTCGATAGTCCGTGCTGTGGGATACCGGAGTGCCCGTGTCGACGGCTTCTTTGTCTGCGATTTCAAGGGATTTATCTATCGCACCAAGCGCCTCGTCCACCTGAGCTTCGGTGATGATCAGCGGGGGCGCGATCACCAGCGAGTCATACCACGGACTGACATAAACCCCCCGCTGCATGGCGTCGCCAGCGACCCGTCCGGTCATAAGCGCCTTGGTGCTGAACTTCTCGGCCTTGGTGTCAAACGGTTCCTTGGTCTTGCGGTTCTTGACCAGCTCCAGCCCCCAGAAGTGGCCGATGCCGCGGACATCGCCGACGCAAATGTGTCGGTCCGCCAGTTCATAGAGTTTCTTCTTGAGGTGGGCGGCAACCCGCTGGGGCAGCCCGGAGGCAACGACTCTTTTCAGTTCGCTGATAGCGGCCGGGATCGCAGCGGCGGATAGGGGATGAAAGGCGTAGGTATGGCCATGGCAGAAGACCTCATCCTCGAAAAACTCGGCCACCTTTGCGGAGGTGGCGGTAACGGCCACCGGCGTGTAGGCGGCGCTGGCGCCCTTGGCCGTCGTGATGAAATCCGGCATTACTCCCCAGTGCTCGATGGCAAATGCGGTTCCGGTCCGGAACCAGCCGGACATCACTTCGTCGACAATGAGCATCACCTTATGCTCGTCGCAGATCTTGCGGAGCATGGGATAATACTCCGGCGGCGGGATCAAACGCCCGTTGGTGCCGACGATCGGCTCAACGATAATTGCGGCCACGTTGCCTTCTTCGCGGATCATGTAATCCAGGTATCGCGCGCACTGCACGTGGCATCGTGGGTATTCAAGATCAAAGGGGCAGCGGTAGCAGTTGCAGTCCGGCGCGAAGCGCACCCCCTGGACGGTGAAGCGCGCCTGTTCGGCGTACCACCGACGGGGATCGCCGGTAAGTGAAATGCTGGCAGCGGTGGAGCCGTGATACGACTTGTAGCGGGAGATCACCTTGTAGGCCGGTGAGCAGGCCTGGCGCACCATCTTGATCGCCGCTTCGTTGGCTTCGGTGCCGCTGGTGGAAAAAAAGAAATGGGTGAGTCCCTTGGGCATGACGGTTTGCAGCGCTTCTACAGCCGCCATGGTGGCTTCGTTGGCAAAGCTCGGCACGATGTATGGCAATTTTTCGGCCTGCTTGACGATGGCTTCAATGACGACCTTGTTCTTGTGCCCCAGATTGGAGCACATGAGCTGAGAGGAGAAGTCGATGTAAGCCTTGCCCTTGTCGTCATAAAAATAGACGCCCTCGGCGTCGTTCACCAGCAGCGGGGATTTCCACGCTTTCTGCCGACTCCACGTATGGAAGCTGTGGGCGGCATAATCTTGAACCCGTTGGGTTGAATCCTTCATGTCCTTTTTCTCCTTATCCCAATGAGGATAGCTTGGCCGAGCGGGCGTTGCGGTTCTTGCCGAGCGTTCGGAGGGCGCGGGCGACCTCGGTGAGCGCCTTGATCTTCTCGGCGGCCTCGGCGTAATAGCGCTCGGCCCGACTCTCGAGCCGCCTGGCCGTCGCCAGCACCTCGGCCGCACTCTGCACGGCCGCCCCC
>JAUQXK010000014.1:27500-115944 GCA_030834695.1 Desulfobacterales bacterium | reverse complement strand
CGGGTAGCCGAGCGCACCTCGGACCTGGCCCGTACGGTTGAAGCCCTGCAAGGGGAAATCGAGCAGCGCGTGCGGGCCGAAGAAGAGCTGAAGCTGGTCAACGAGCAGTTGGCCGAACGGGCAGATCAGCTGCGGTGCTTGGCGGGCCAGTTGACCATGGCCGAGCAGGCCGAACGCAGGCGCTTATCAAAGATCCTGCACGATGGTCTCCAACAGCACTTGGCTTCGGCGAAACTGCAGCTGGGAGGTCTATCGGACGGGCTGGCTGATGACGATCTTAAGCAGGCAAAGGAGATTGACAAAACGATTGCTGAGTCCATGCATATGTCACGTTCGTTATGCGTGGATCTGAGCCCGCCGGTTCTTTACGATGGCGGCCTATCGTCGGGCCTGGAATGGCTGGCCCGCTGGATGCGGGATAAATACAACTTGAATGTCGAGCTTGCGATCGAAGATAAGTCCCAGTTGCCAGAGGATGTGAAGATTTTTCTCTTCGAATCGGTGCGCGAATTGTTGTTTAACACCGTCAAGCATGCACAGGTATCCCGGGCACGGGTGAGGATGCGGCAGATGGACGGAGCCGGGTTGCAGATCATCGTGAGCGATGAGGGCGCTGGGTTCGATCCCTGCCAACTGAAATTGCCGGGGGAAAACGGCGGAGGCTTCGGGTTGTTCAGCATCCGGGAGCGGATTGGGCTGATCGGCGGCAGTGTTCAAATCGACAGCGCCCCCGGCAAGGGCAGCCGTTTGACGTTGATGGTGCCCCATGGCCCAGCGCCTGCTGTAGTACCGCTCCCGATCGATCGCATGTGCACTCTGGTTGCCGAACCCCAAGAAGACACTGTGAAGGATCAGGGAACGACGATTCGAGTGCTGCTAGCCGACGACCATGCCCTTTTCCGCAACGGTCTTGGCCGCCTGTTAAGGAATGAGCCGTGTCTCGAGGTCGTCGGGCAGGCCGCTGACGGGAGGGAGGCCATCGAACTCGCGCAGAAGCTTAAGCCGGACGTTATCCTGATGGATGTCAGCATGCCCAGGGTCAACGGAATCGAGGCTGCGCGGATCATTCATGGGCAGTACCCGGACATCTGCATCATCGGCCTTTCGATGTATGAAGACCAGGAACGCGCGCAGGCTATGCGCGATGCCGGGGCCGCCGACTACAAGACCAAGGGGTGCACCGCTGCTGAACTCGTTGCAGCCATTCGGGCATGTCCACAAGCGCGCGAGTCTTCACTGGCACAAAAACCCCACGGGGATGAAAAAGGATAGGTGATGCTTTCGAAATGGACAGCAGGTGTGCAATGTTTGACTAATAACTGGCGATCAAAACCCATCTTCGCAACTTTTCGCGTATTTTATAAGTCGTGAACGAATCGCAACCAGACCGCTGAACAGAAGAGTGTGGATATCATCCTGGCTGTGAGGAAATTCGATAGATTGTGTTCCCGGCGTATATCCCAAAAAAATCGATTACCGCAATCCAGGCGATACAGCTTATCACCTGCCTTAGCAGGAGTGTCTCGGCACCGTTCCATGCGGTCGCCTGCCCACATGTTAGCCGCTGGTTCCAGCCGGGGCTTCCCCTCGCTGCTCTTGCGGGGATTCGAGTGTCAAAGACCCGATTGGTGCGGCCTACCTTGACAGGTTCAAAAGCGTATTAATCTTTTTATTCAACGGGTCGCGAAAAACTGCGATCCGCCGGAAGATGGTGGGGGGCTGAAGCCAAAGGACGGCTTAGCAAGCGTCCGAGCGAGGTACAGCGATATCCCATCCGCTTCCTGACATCGAAGCAAACGGGCGGCCGCAAGGTCGCCCGTTTTGTTTTTTATCGCACTATCACCAATCCCAACCCGGCTGCACCGCGCGCAGCAAGGCAACTCGCGGATGGCGCCTGGCACATCCATCGTCTTCAGGGCCTCTATACAGTCTGATACGATGCGAGGTCGGCGTTCCACATTTCCAGGCTCGCCGAACATGCTACCCCGCCCGAACTTGACTCGCGGCGGCTCATTCTTCGCCATGCGCTCAAGTTCGTCCCCCATGGAGATCGTGCAAAACCCGGGCTCCTCCGCAGCGCGCCGGGTCAGGCCGACGGTCTGATGGCATTTGGGTCAGGCAGGGACCACAATAGGCGGAACGAGAGGGCGCCGTGAATGGAGGCTATCAGAGGGCGCACCACCGGCCCATGCACCTCTCCGCCCTGCCGCATGCTCCGTTTGGTGTTCAGGAACAGACCATGCACCGGTCGCTGCTACCTCCTCCGCGCGAAGTTATGGAAACATGGCGGGTAGCGTCAAAGGGCTCCAAATAAGAGCTTCCGGTGAAAAAGCGGCCGCGCTGCGGAATCCAGAAGTCCCCCAGGCGGACCTGTTCGGATAGGGGTCCGATTTCTCCCAAATCTCGGCCACAGACGTTCGCCTGGCTGGACTCGATCACCCATGTGCGTTTCGGGTTGGCCCGAAATCTCTGGCCGTTGGGTACCGACCCGACCAGTTTCATGCGGCCGGCCCCGAGAACCAGACTCCCTGCTTTGCCGACCGAGCGAAGCAGCGCCTCACTGCGCCACAACGCATCCGGCAAACAGCCAGCGGCCGCATTCATGAGGTCCGACATCTTTGTTCGACCCAGGCGCACCTGCCAGTAAATGGGGTGCTCACCTCGTGTTGCCACGGAGAAGCTCCAAGGGCTCGACCACTCGATGCGGATATCCTGCACAAGGGATCGGTCCACGGCACTGCCGAAATAGCGCGAACACCCATTCCGCGGAGAGACATCCTGGATGAATGTCCAGCACCCGCCGGGGTCGCGGTGCCACACCGACGTGTAACCCTGGCCGATGGATGTGACCGGAAAGCGCCGCAGGCACAGCACGTGGCCGGATCTAAACGGCACTCCCATCACGCCGTAGCCCGTGAACCGTTCTTCATGTCCCTCGGGCAGCCGACGGCTGTTTTCAATGGCTTCCACTACAGTTCCAGGTTCTTGCATGCTCGCCTCCTTGAATTGGCTTTCAGCTCTGCCGAATGTCGGCAACCGGATGAGGGAAACATGATGGAGAGGTTCAGGAACAGGCTGTTATCCGGCAGGCTTCCGAAACGCGCGGCCAAAAGGATATTGCCCGGCCGGCTAAGGGCCGAGATACATCGTCTATTGGGTACGCAGGAAATCTAAACCTATCGAATAGATTGTCAACAGCACGCAGCCGACCATGTGGCATGCCCGTCTTTCGACACAAGTGGGTTAGCTCACGTTCGTCCCCTATTTGCTTGGAATTTATTCTTTCAGCGCCGGCAGGACAACTCGAACCGTCGTACCTTTGGCAGCGTCACTCTTTATGAAAATGGCGCCTTTGTGCCACTGCACGATACCTTTCACAGCAGCCATCCCCAAGCCGCGTCCGGGGAGTTTGGTCGTAAAGAATGGATCGAACAGACGCCGGCTTGCCTCTTCGTCCATCCCGCGACCTCCGTCAGAAACCTCGATGTATACATATGGTCCGGCGGGAGGCTTTTCTTCAATTCGGCTGCCGCACAAATAGCTGTCGTCACAGATCTGCGAACCGGTACGAATGAGGATGCTTCCTTCTTTATCTTCGTATGCCTCGGATGCGTTTACCACTAAGTTCAGAATAACCTGTCCGATACTGGAAGGGTCGGCCTGGATGAATAGCTCGTCCGGATCCAGCATTACGTTTAAATGCACTGACTTGGATATCGAAGACCTAAAAAGGGGACGCTTTTCCGTCACCAGCTCGTTCAAGTTGATCCTTCTCGGCAAGTAGTGCCCCTTGCCGGCATATGCGAGCAGTTGCCGGATTAGAACACGCGCTTCCAGAGAAGCTTTCAAAGCCTCTTCGAGAACTTGCCTGAGATGCTCAGAAGAGGACCATTGCATAAGAGTCAATTCTATCCCTCCGACCACAATCCCAAGCAGGTTATTGAAATCATGAGCGATGCCTCCGGCCAACACTCCGACGGTTTCAAGTTTCTGCGCTTCGAGATGCTGCCGCTCGATTTCAAGCCGTCTTTCTTCGGCGCGTTTCTTCTCAGTAACTTCCACCAGAGTAAAAACCAATCCGGCGGTTCTACTATCAGGATCCTTGACGGGAACCAGGCTCCAGTCCCAGTAGGTCACCCCCCGCTCAGGCTGGTCCGGAAACTCAAATGGTTTGTATGTCACAAAGAACGGTTCTCCGGTCGTTACGACTCGTTGGAAAATCGCGCGGTTCTCTTCATGCGGGTAAAGCTCAAAATGGTTCTTGCCGGGAAAGAAGGACGGTTCGTGATTACAGGTGTCGGCATAGGCACGGTTGACCCAGATGAAGTTAAATGAAGTATCCAGGTATACCACCATCATGTGGGTATGGCACAAAATCGCTTCCAGGAGTTGGTTGATCTCTCGGACCTGCTGTTCGCTTTTAACCAGCGCTTTTTCCCATAGCTTACGCTCGGTGATGTCTTCGGTGAAAATAACAATGCCGCCGACGGCACCGTCCCCGGCATACCAAGGCCGCACTTCCCAGAGCAGCCATTGGGTGGCTCCGTCCGCCCTCACGAACGCCTCTTCGTCGCATTTCACGACCTCACCGTTCAATCCTCGGAGGTGCACCTCTTTCCAGTGCTCCGGGATCTCCGGGAAAATTTCATAGTGGGAATGTCCGAGAACCTCCCCTTTCAAGCGGTAGTCCGTCATCCACCGCCGGCTCGCTGCCACGTAACGCATGTTCCGATCGAACATCGCCAGTGCGGCAGGTGCATGCTCGATGAAAAGTCGAAGCTTTTCCTCACTTTCACGCCGGGTTGCATCAGCCATGGACCGACGATTCTCCGCTTCATCCAAGCGACGACGGGCGTCGGCGATTTCCCGGATTTGAGGAACCGGACTGTCCAACGCCGGTGCTTTTGCAAGGGATGCCACCGCCCTGGCGATCCTGCGGCCGACCGAAATCCCGCCGACAAGACTGAGAGCAGCAGCGGATAGAAGTCCCACCCCCAAAGCAGCGGCGGCCGATACCAAGGGCGCCTGGTAGATTTCCGGCGGTATTTCCAAAACGGCGGACCAGTGCGAGACCGTCGACTTGGCGGTAACCCGGGCGGGCTCACCCGCCCCTCCTGACCTCACATCGGAGCGCTGCACGAGGACTTCGCCGCGCCCGTCGGTCAAGGTCAAGGACCACCCCGTGGGGAGACTCACCTTATCAAGCTGGGTTTGAAACTGGCGGGCCTCGAAAAGGCTGAGCAGAAGGAATACCGCCTTTCCACCTCTCAATACCGGAACGGCAACCGCCACCAGCCGCTGCCCGGCTATGGGACCGAAAAAGCTGTCCCCTACGGCCGGGCGGCCGGTCTCCACCGCTCGCGGGGCGGCCGGGTTGCTTTCTGGCTGGGGCAACAGGGGCAATTCGGTTCCGAACGGAACGCGGGTGTTGAACAGCATGCGCATCGGCTTCTCAACGTCCGCGAGCAGGACATGGTTGCCGAAGGTTTGAAAGTAGCCCTGGGCCTCGCGGTAGAGTTCTTCCCGGTGCGCCTCGTCGCCGGTGAGCGGCGATGCGGCCAGGACCTGCAACGCTCCAATACGCGCGTTCAACTGGGAATCAATCGAGGAAATGAAGCCCTGGACGAGATTGGCCGCATCCCAGTCACGATCGGTTTGCGCCGTGCGCACGCTCTGATATGCGAGCCAGCCCCCCGCCAACAGCAGCGGCAGCATGCAGAAGCTGATCAAGCGAATGATCAAATTGACCAACGAGGTCCCCACGGGAGATTGCACAGAGCTTTGTCCTTGGTCCGGAAGATACTCAGACACAGCGAAGCTCCTTTCAAAAAGTAAAGATCGGTTCTCTCTTTCAGGATCTGCTCCGATCGTTTACGTTCGGTGACTTCAGCATGGGTGCCGAACATCATCAGCGGCTTGCCGTCCTCGGTTGGGCTCAGGACACGGCCGCGGTCGTTGATCCAGGCCCAATGCCCTACTTTGTGCCTCATCCAGCACTTGCTCTCGTAATAAGGCGTGTCACCCGCTAAATGTAGCTCTAACAGCCGGTTCGACGCCTTCCAGTCATCAGGGTGTACAAACCTTTCCCACGTTTTGAAGCTGGTGGGGGCCGACTCAGCCAGCGTATAGCCGATCATCCGCGCCCAGGTTTCATTGAAGACCGTTTGACCGGTCTGGAAATTCCATCCCCACGTGCCGACACACTCGCCTTCGATGATGCTCTCAAGACGCCGGCGTTGATCGCGCAAGTTCTTTTCCAATAGCTTCCGCTCGGCGATGCCCCTCACAAAGACCACATAGCGCCCGCCTTCTGCCGGCAAATATTGAGCACTGATCTCGACAGGGAAAGAAGTTCCATCCTTTCGACGGTGAAGGGACTCAAAGCGGTCGTTGCCGAGCTTAATGATTTTATGGATGCGGGCGACCGTCTGATCGGCTGATTCAATTGCCTCGAGGTCGGCGATTTGCATCCCAAGCAACTCTTGCCTGCTGAATCCACTCATACGGCAATAGGATGCATTGACTTCCAGCAGACGGCCCTGGGTATCCGTCATCCAATACCCGTCCGTGCGAAACTGGCCAGGGATGACAATTAGTGGGAAAAAAAAGATTATTTGCTTTTACAGGCATCAATGGCTTTGCGGACCTCTTCGGCAAGCTCTTTGGCTACCAACGGCTTGAGCAATACCGACTTGATGCCTGATGAAAGCGTCTGGCTCTCATCGAGCTGTTCGCTGAAACCGGTGCACAAAATGATCGGCACCTCCGGCCTAATCTGAGTCATCTGTCTGGCGAGCTTGGTTCCCGTCATCTGAGGCATGCTGAAATCGGTAATGACCAGATCGAATTTTTGAGGGTTGGCCCGAAAAGCCTCCAAAGCCTCGACCGCGCTGGTTCGGACCTCGACGTCATATCCCAGCCAGCTCAGCATCTGTTTCTCGATGTCGGCAAGGGCCTTTTCGTCATCCACCAGCAAGATCCGCTCATTCCCAACGGGCAGGGCAGGTGCAGCCTTGACTTCGGGCGTTTCCCTGCCTTGCGCACAAGGAAAAAGAACTTGAAAGGTAGTGCCCTTGCCTACCTCGCTGTAAACCTTGATCGCCCCTCCGTGCGCCTTGACGATGCCGTGAACCACCGAAAGCCCCAGTCCGGTCCCCTTGCCTTTTTCCTTGGTGGTGAAATAAGGGTCGAAAACTTTATCGATAATGTCCCGGGCAATCCCGAGGCCCGTATCACTCACCGTCACCCGGACATATTTGCCAGGTTCCAAGTCCGGATCGAATTGCGCATCTTCCGGTCCCAAGGATGCTTTCGAGAGCTCGACCTTGAGAACACCTCCCTCCCCTTCCATGGCATGGACCGCGTTGGTGCACAGATTCATCAAAATCTGCTGCATCTGGGTGGGATCGGCCATTATGGTGCCCAAATCCGGATCAAGCTGCTGCTTCAGTTGGATGTTGGCGGGTATCGAAGCTCGCAGGAAATCGAACGTTTCTCGAACGAGCGGCTTTAGATTGAGCAGGATTTTCTCCTGCTTGGCGTGGCGGCTGAATGCCAGAATCTGCCGCACCAGCTCCTTGGCCCGCTGGGAGGCGGACAGAATGTTATTTAACGTGGCTTTGGACGTCTCATCGACCGCATCGGTCATCGCAAGGATCTCGGAGCTGCCGATGATCACGCCCAGGATGTTGTTGAAGTCGTGGGCGATCCCTCCGGCAAGGGTGCCGAGCGACTCCATTTTCTGCGCTTGCCGCAACTGGTCTTCGAGCTTCTCCCTTTCCCGCTCTACACGCTTTCGTTCTGTAATATCCCGAAAAACACCGAAAATCAGCTTCTCATCTCCCTGGAGAACCGTCACTGCTGTGGATTCGACATCCACAACCTCACCATTGAAGGATAAAATGCGATGCTCCCGGGGTGGGGGCGCCCAGTTCTCGCTAAGGATTTTTTTAACCCTCTCCAAGGTTCCAGCCCGGTCATCCGGGTGGACAAAGTCCAAGTAGGGTTTTCCAATTAGATCGCTTGCAAAATTCGCTCGGAAAAGCTTAACTGCTGCAGGGTTAGCATCGATAATGATTTCTTTTGACCGTAAAATAATCCCGTCAGTTGATGCCTCGATCAGACGGCGGCTTCTATCTTCGCTTTCTCTAATAACTGCTTCGGCACGCTTTTTTTCCGTTATGTCAGTCCATACCGCTACACTGCAATCATAATCCTTTACCGGCAGCATGCGTACGCTAACACGCGCATCACGGATTTCGCCATTGCGATGCAGGTGTTTTGTTTCAAAAGCGGCTTGGCCTTCCTCTCGGATGATTTGAAAATTTCGGCGTATCACTTCCGGTGAATGCTCAGCCTGAATATCACCAATTGCGAGCCCGCCGAATTCCTCGCGTGAATACCCCAACCCCTCATAAGCAGCCCGGTTGAACTCCACAAACCGTCCTGTTGCGTTATCCAAAATCGCAATTGCATCAGTTGCCTGTTCAACAATATTCGAAAAAATGGCTTCCCGCTTTTTTAACGCTATCTCTGCCTGCTTGCGCTCGGTGATGTCTCTTACAAAGACAACCTGATAGCCCCCCTTATCCGGTTTGTATTGGACGCTGACCTCCACGTGGAAGACAGTCCCGTCCTTCCGCCGGTGCCGGCTCTCGAAGCGATCCTCTCCATGCTCCATAATTTTCCGGATACGGGCTCTCGTTTCATCGGGACTCTCGGCAGCGTCCAAGTCCGAAATACCCATCGACAGAAGCTCCGGCTCGCTGTAACCGCTCATCCGGCAATAGGTGTCGTTAACCTGCAGCAAGCGGCCACGTGTATCCAAAAGCATAAATCCGTCCATGGAGGTCTTAAGTATGGCCGCGTGCCGATTTTCGCTTGCCCGCAGGGCTTCCTCCGCCTGCTTGATGTCGGTAATGTCCTGCGTCATACCGATCGAGCGTAGAATATGACCTGAGCCGTTGCGCTCGTGGATGCATTTTTCGCGAACCCAACGGACTTCCCCGGTGTCCTTGTGCACGATCCGGTGCTCAATTTCATACGTGCCTTTTCCTTCACGAATAGAGCCGGTGTAAGCGGCGTCAACAGCCGCCCGGTCGTCCGGATGAACGATGTCCAGGAAAGCTTCGTAGGTTGCGCCAAACTCCTGTGGCTTCAGGCCGAATATCCGGTATGCTTCGTCAGACCAGGTAATTTGGTTGGCAACGAGATCGAGCATCCAGCTTCCAACATGCGCGATCTCCTGCGACCTGGCCAGAAGATACTCGCTCTGCCGCAAAGCCTCCGCCGCCTGGTTGCGGTCGGTGATGTCTACGTTGATCCCGACGAGGCGCTGCGGGTGGCCTGCCGCGTCGTAGCGGGCCGCACCCTTGCAGTTGACCCAACGGGTTTCGCCAGACGGCAGCCGCACGCGGAAATCAAAATCGAACGGAAGGTTTGCTGCGACCGCCGCTTCGCGTTGGCGTTCGATTTCAGCCAGATCGTCGGGATGAACGCGGTCACGAAAGCCGGCGTAGTTACCGGGGAACGTGCCCGGCGCGTAGCCGAAGATCCGCTCCAATTCCGGCGTCCAGTCGAGCTGGCCGGTATCGAGGTGCCAGTCCCAGATGCCGACGTTGGCTGCGCGCTGCGCCAGTCGCAATCGCTCTTCGCTCTCTCGCAGGGCCGACTCGCGGTCGTAAGCCGCAGCCTTGTCACGATTTCGGCGATAAAGTCGGGAGGCCACGCTCATGAGCAGCCCCATGCAGATAAACAGAGCCAAACTTAAGCGTTCTACCGGACCGATTAAGAACAATTCTCCCACCGGCGGCAGAATCCAGAAGCCTGCGATTATCCCCGATAAGACCGTTGCCAGCACTCCCGGCCAAAGACCGACAAACAACGCCACCGCCATCACGACGGGGTAGAACGTGATGTAAGTGGGAAGTCCCGGCCCGACCCATTCGGTCAGCTTTAACCAGGACAAATAACCTAACAACACTGCCGCCACGGCGAAGCCGTACTGGCACATAGACCATCCTATTAGCCTGGAAGCATCTGCCGTTTTGATAGAGTTCGCTTGCTTTTTCAAAACCGGGTCTCCTATGAGCAGCTTTCGTACCTTGGCGTGCCCCACACGGAATTAAGGCCCTTAAAATTTCATATTATATCATAGGGGTAAGTTTCTCCCAAGCCTCTTGCAGCCGATCGCAGGCGATCGTATGAGGGGTTTCCGAAAAAAACCTGTTTCTGTTGTAAGCGATTAGGGCGAAAACCAAACTTTCGGTTTGGCTGCCCTGGAGGCCGGAGTGTGGGATCCTGCATCGAGTCTTCAGTGGGCGCTGAGAATGGGCTGTTTACCTGATCAACACCATCAGAAGACTTGACGGGGATTTAATCGCCGGAGCTCAAACGTCAGCATCGGCATTCAGTGTTATCCGATGAGCGCTTTTTTGAGTATTCGCCTCATCGCACCCATGCAGGGTCATTCGTGGGCGATTGAATCAGTCTCAGCAGGCTATCCTATAATGCTCGCGCATCAGCCGGGAAATATGGCGGATCTGGTCAAAAGCCCTCTCAACCGTTCTTTCGCGATCCTGGTTAACCAGGCAGCAGGTTGCCGGCGACAATAGGCTGCGTGACAACAACTGTTCGAAATCGATGCCTTTTCCCCTGAGTCCGCGCCACACATTCTCGAGCTGGGACACGAGACTTTGAAAATTCTCCTTCGCAAAGGCTTCGACGCTGGTCGGGACGATCCCCCACACGATGGTTCCGCCGCGGTCCAAAAACCTCCGAATGGATGTGGCATAGGCGGAGAAGATCTCGGCATTGGTGTAGATGTCCAAGGATAGAACATCGAGGTCGAGCCCCAGCAGGAAGTCCCAATCCGGGTTGCCGCACAGGTGAATCCCCCGTGGCCTCTCTACCATAGCAAAAAACTGGTCCAGGTCGGTCTTGGCTTTTATATCGCCATACCCCGCCAAGGCGGAAAAAAGGAACTGCATTCCCGGCTCGTCCACAAACATAAACGCGTTGGCGTTGCGCTCCTTAAGCTTCTGCAGCTGGACGTTGATGCGTCGGGCCATGAACTCCAGCATGAACGGACGCACCGTGTCGTTGAATAGAATCGGCCGTTCGCTCTCGTCCAGAACGTTGAACCCGAAGCTGATGGGGCCTTCCAGCTGGCCGCGGATCGCCGGACGATCCTGGAGGTCCAGCTTCAGAAACTGCTGGTAGACGACCGAGTAGTCCGGGCTGACATCGAAATAGCCCGGCTCCTCGAAATGCGCCAGCGTCTGCTCCAGTTCGGCAATGAATTTCTCAGTGGAAAAGGACAGTTTGCGGTTGGAGAGGTCAAGACAGATCCCCGGAAAATGTTCGGAGGCCTGCACGTACATGTCCTCGGTGTAGCTGAAGTTCGGCAGCTGCGGCCAGAACGGGATGTCCAGCGACAACGCGGTCGAAAGCGCACGCTGCACATCGGTGTGCGGCATGACCGCCATAGCCGTCGTCAACAAGTTTCCGGGAATCGCCATGATCCTACTCTTTCATTCGACCTTTTCGAACATGTCCTTGCCCGCGCTGCAATCCGGGCATATCCAGTCCTCGGGCAGATCTTCGAACGCCGTTCCGGGGGCGATGCCGTTTTCGGGATCACCTTTCTCCGGATCATACACGTAGTCGCATGGGATACAACGCCACTTCTGCATTGCTGGTTCTCCTTGGTTTGGGTTGATCATCTACCGGCCGTCCAACTGTTCGTGACTTCGGGCCGCCTTTCACGCTTTCAAGGGTTTGTGGATTATTGGCTGCGGATCATCACCAGCAGCATCTTGAACGGTCTACTTCAAATAGGCGCTTTCCAGCTGATCGATCATTTTATGAAACTCTTCATGCTTGCCGACGCCGATTTTCTGTTCTTCGATCCGGTCAAACCCCTTGGACAGTTCGGCCAGCGTAGACTCAGATAGCTGCCTTTCGGCCATGGGGAACAGCACATTGTTTTCCTTGTCAATATGCTGGTTCAAGAGAGAAATATAGTCGCGGGCGCTGCGGGCGAAATCTTTTGCGGCCTGGGACTCACCCGCTTTGATCCGCAACAATGCGGTCTTCATTTTCTGTACGCATTCACGCCCCAACTCATGCTCTCGAAGCATGACGCCGATGGGTCCCTTGTCCCGGGCAACGCCGGCCTGCTCCATCGCAGGAAAAAGCAGTTCTTCCTCCTTTCCGTGATGGCATTTGTCGACAAATACCGTGAAAAACTCAAGCAGCTGATCCACATGCTGAGGGTTGTCCGGCGAGCCATGCCGTTCGATCTTCTGAGCCATACGCTCCAACACCTTGAGGGTCAAACGCACGGCATCATGCTCCATTCTCAAATCCTGGATTGCTTTCATGCTGCGACTCCTTGTTGATCATATCCGTCTTTCAAATTTGAAACTGTATAGACATGTGTCAAGGAAAAATTTCATTGTGAAGCGTGCGGGTCAAACGTAACGAAAAACCTGAGGTCGGCGGCCGCTGGGGCAGGCTGCATCGGTCCCCTTGAAGACACCTCAAGGGTCCCCCCCGGATGAATGGATCAGCCTGATGACGAAATCGCCGCGATGTGGGCGTGGCGGAAACAATCCACCACGTGATCGTTCACCATGCCGACGGCCTGCATGAAGGCGTAGCAGATGCTGGGGCCGACGAAGGAGCAGCCGCGGCGGATGAGGTCTTTGCTCAGGGCTTTGGATTCGTTGGTTGCGGCGGGGATTTCCTTAAGCGTCTGCCAGCGGTTCTGCTTCGGCCGGCCGTCGACAAAGCGCCACAGGTAGGCATCGAAGCTTTCGAACTCCTGCTGGATCTGCATAAAGGCCCGGGCATTGCGAACGGCGGATGCGATTTTGAGCCGGTTGCGGATGATCCCTGAGTCAGCAAGCAGGCCTTCTATCTTTTTCTCACCGTAGCCGGCGATCTTCCGCGGGTCGAAATCATCGAAAGCCCGGCGGTAATTCTCGCGCTTTCGCAGAATCGTGATCCAGCTCAACCCGGCCTGGGCGCCCTCCAGCACCAGGAATTCGAACAGCCGGCGGTCGTCGTGCAGCGGCAGTCCCCACTCGAAATCATGATACCGGACGTACAGCGAGTCATCCCCGCACCAGGAGCAACGAGTTTTCTTCATCGGGCTTCTTTCGATGCAGTGGTCATCAGGAGCGCAGATAGAACCCCAGGGCCTTGTCGATGGTTTCAGTTGGAGCGAATTCGGTGCCGATCAGCGGGGGGCTGATGTTTCGAATGACGACTTTCTTCTGGATCAGGCTGCGCGGGGGATCGTCCAGCTGGAACGAGACCTTCAGCAGGTCGCCGACGGCAAAGGTTTCGCTCGCGCTGATCAAGAGCTTCATGCCGCTGGTTGAAAGATTTTTGATCCGAACGGGCCCCTTGCCCTTCGGCTGGCCGTTGACGTAGTGGACGTAGGTTCCCGCCAGGTCGGTCTCCCTGCGGTAGCGCCGCCGTTTTTCGATAACGGAGACGGTCGTCTGGCCGCAGGGGCACTTCACTTTGAACCGGAGCGGCTGCTTCATCTCTCCGAAGGTGGACACATCCACGTTCTTCGTCCGCTGGCAGTGCGGGCAGCGGAACACCGCCGTGTTGCTGCTGGTGATATAGACGGTTTCGGCCATCAGGTTTCCTTTGCAAACGCATGCGATTTAAAGGCTATTTCAGCCGTTTTTGGTTTCATTTTAGCATGAATCCCCAAGAGGTCAAAGTAACTCAAAAAAACCATCCCGCTCCGGCTCGGCCGCGGCTGGAACGATATCCGGCGGTCGAAATCAGGCGGCCGCCCGCCGGCAACTCGTTGACTTAGAAGCGGAGGCGCTTACTATTACCGCTATCGAGGCGAACTCCTCGCATCGCCGTTTGCAGCCATCCGTAACATGAACAGGGAGCGGTTTCTTGATGAGTGAGCCAAATCCAGACATCCAAGAAGGCGAGTTGTCGGAGGTCCGTGATGAAGTCACCGAACCGCCGCTATACAAGGTCCTGATTCACAACGACGACTACACGCCCAGGGCCTTCGTGGTCGAAATTTTGATGAAAGTCTTCAACAAGCCCATGGACGAGGCGACGGGCATCATGTGGCACACGCATGAAAACGGAACCGGGCTGTGCGGCATTTATCCGCTTGAAGTCGCTGAAACCAAGGTCAACATGGTAACGGAAGCCGCGCGTGACAACGGGTTTCCGTTAAAATTGACGATCGAAGAAGACTAGCGAGGTGCCCAACGCATGCAGTCTTTACAACCCAACGACATCCTGACCCGAATCACCCGCTACAATCTGATCCGCAACCAGCGGCTGGTCTACATTGATGTTCATGAAGCGCTTCACGGCCAACTGGCCGGCCGGTTCGTGGCGGTTCCCAACCTGATCAACCTCATCGCCAGGCAGGAATACCAGGGCATCGGGGCGACCGAATCGGAGGCCCTGCAAAACTGCCTATCCAAGATTGAAAACACCTCGATTGAAGAACTGTTCCCCCGCCAGGCGAACTCAGGCAACTTATAAACACCGGTGGTTCAAGCAAGCGGATCGCGCAGTCTATTGCGGTCTCTTAAAGACGTGGCATTTACAGGTGGAGGATCGCCGCCGCGACCGTCCATTTACCCGAGCGCCCGGCCGATCACCCGGACGATGCGCGGACGGTAGTCGGTTTTCTGCGCAAGCCGATTGGCGATTCTTTTCATGAACAACAGGCCGCAAGCCAGGCCGCCGAAGGCGGAAAGAACGGAAGGCAACGGGGATTGCAGATTCGATGAAAGCGAGATCCATTCCCCCAGCGCGGCCCCGCCGACCAGCAGCAGAATGGGGAACATATACACCAGGAAGGTTCCTTTCAGGAACGGCAGGGTGTCCATTTTGAGCACCACGCGGTCCCCGACCCTCGCTCCGATGGGGTTGAGGGCGGATACTTCCATTTCCCTGCCGCCGCCCATGGTGTGGCAGGCTGCTTTGGATGAACAACTTTCACAGGCGTCGCCGCGAATGGTTTTGACCCGGGTGTCGGCCCCGTCCACGCGCACGACAACGCCTTCTTCGCTTGCCAAGATGGGATCCTTTTCAGATGGCCTGCCGGAGAGCCGCCGTCACGAAATGGCGTCGAACTTGCATTTATCGAAACAGGTCATGCACTTGACGCATTTGGCCTTATCGATGCGGGCGATTTCTTTCTTCTTCCAGGCGATCGCTTCGGCCGGGCAAGCCCGAAAGCAGGCGCCGCACTTGGTGCAGATGTCCGGGTCGATTTCGAACTTGAGCAACGCCACGCAGCGCTTGGCCGGACAGCGTTTCTCTTGGATGTGCGCTTCGTATTCGTCCCGGAAGTAGCGCAGGGTCGACAGCACCGGATTCGGGCCGGTCTGACCCAAACCGCAAAGAGAGGCTTCCTTGATAATACCGGAAAGCTCCTCGAGCAGTTCAATGTCGCCCGGCTCGCCCCGGCCTTCGCAGATCTTTTCCAGGATGTGCAGGAGTCGACGCGTCCCCTCGCGGCAGGGTGTGCATTTGCCGCAGGATTCGTCCTGTACGAAATCCATGAAGAAACGCGCCATGTCCACCATGCACGTCTCGTGATCCATGACGATGGCACCGCCGGAGCCCATGATCGCCCCGACCTTGGCGATTTCTTCGTAGTCCACGGGCGTGTCGAGGTACTGCTCCGGAACGCAGCCGCCGGAGGGCCCTCCAAGTTGGACCGCCTTGAATTTCTTCTTGTTGGGGATGCCTCCGCCGATGTCGAAGATCAGTTTTCGCAGGGTGGTGCCCATCGGCACTTCCACGAGGCCGATGTTGTTCACATCGCCGGACAGGGCGAAGACCTTCGTGCCCTTGCTGCCTTCGGTGCCGACGCTGGCATACCATTTCCCGCCGTTGGTGATGATCTGGGCGATGCTGGCCAGGGTCTCCACATTGTTCAAAATGGTCGGTTTCTCCCACAGACCCTTGATGGCCGGAAACGGCGGCCGGGGTCGCGGCATGCCGCGCTTGCCCTCGATCGACCGCATCAGGGCCGTTTCCTCGCCGCACACAAAGGCGCCGGCGCCCTGGTAGATCTCGATGTCGAAATCGAAGCCTGTTCCGAAGATGTCCTTGCCGAGCAGCCCGTATTCCCGGGCCTGGCGGATGGCGATCCCCAACCGCCGGATCGCCAGGGGGTACTCGGTCCGGGCATAGATATATCCCTGGTGGGCGTTGATCGCCCTGGCAGCGATGATCATGCCTTCCAGCACGGCATGTGGGTCGGCCTCGAGCACGCTGCGGTCCATGAAGGCGCCGGGGTCGCCCTCGTCGGCATTGCACAACACGTATTTGACATCGCCCGGGCTCTTGCGCGCAAACTCCCATTTCAGGCCGGTGGGGAACCCTGCGCCGCCGCGGCCGCGCAGTCCGGATATTTTAACTTCCTCGACGATCTGCTCCGGCGTCATCTCCTTCAGGGCCTTGGCGGCGCCGAAATACCCATCGCGGGCGATGTACTCGTCGATCACCTCCGGATCGATCACCCCTTTGTTCCGCATCACCCAGAACACCTGGTTGGCGAAGAAGGGGATCTGATCCATCCGGGGTATGGTCTCTTTGGAAGCCGGCTCGGTGTAGAAGAGTTTCTTGACCGGCCGGCCCTTTAGAAAATGCTCCTCCACCAGGTGCGGCACGATCTCGGGGGTGAGTTTCTGGTAAAATATTCCTTCGGGTTGAACGAGCATCACCGGCCCCACGGCACAAAACCCGTTGCAGCCGGTCTCGATGATCTTGATTTCCTCGGCAAGCCCCTTTGCCTGGAGTTCGGCTTGAAGCGTCTCCTTGAATTTAAGGCTGTAATTGGCATGGCAACCGGTACCACCGCACAACATCAACTGCGTCCTGACTTTATTCATCCCTCACTCCTGTGCGTTCTGCCGTCTGTAACATCGTATCCCGCGAAAAACCGATCGGCCTGCCAACGGCCGGCTGACCGCCGATGGCGCGCTCCGTGCGCTGACAGGGTCGCAGCAGCCCCGCTGTCACCAAGATCCGTCCAGGCCGCGCAAACCGTTCATGTAAAGGCGTCCGCTCGCCACGAAAAGCGAATAGCGCGTCAACATGACCGGCATGTTGTATGAACGGGCCAGATCGAGCACGGGTTCGTCCGGCCGTTTGCCGCGCACGAACACCACCACCGCTACGCCGGCCACCTTGGCCGTCCGCAGAACCTGTTCCGTGGTGAGCCCCGTCAGAAGCACGGCGCCCCTGGCGACGGCGGAAAGCACATCGGCCATCAGATCGGCGCCACCCCCTCCGACCACGCTCTGGTCAAGCTGCTCATGCCCCACCAGCACTTCGGCTTTTAAAATATCGCGAATTTCGGATATCTTCATACCAATGAGCCCTGTCGGTCGCTTACTCGTATTTGTTGAGGATGTGAACGACCTTGTCCGATTTCACATCGCCATACGTGTCGCTGTTCACCACCATGACCGGCGCCAATCCACAGGCCCCCAGGCAACGGACCGGCTCCAGGGAGAAACGGCGGTCGGAGGTCGTATCGCCCTGCTTGACCTGGAAATGGTTTTCGATCCGGCTGATCACCTCTTTGATGCCCTTCACGTAGCAGGCGGTCCCCATGCAGACTTTGACCAGGTTGCGGCCTTTCGGATAAAGCGAAAACAAGGCATAGAAAGATGCCACTCCGAAAACTTCGCTGCGCGAAAGATTGAGGCCGATACTAATATAATCGATGAGTTCCACCGGAAGGTAGCCTACGATCTCCTGACATTCGCGCAGGACGCCGATGACCGAACCTGGCACGCCCTGATTCGCAGTTACGACGGCATCGATCCGCTCCCACATATCTGCAGTGATATCGGGATGGTTTGGATGAAAATCGGTTCCCATGCTTATACAGCCTCCCTCAGGGATGAAGATGCGATTCAGCGGATGAACACCTGTGCGGCCGGAATTTATTTCATACCTATAAACGAAAGTCAATGACTGCCTGGAGCCGCCAACTCCCCGGCTTGACGGCAAAAGCCGTATAAACTAAGATCCGTCCCGTCGGCAACCTCATGCACGGGGCAGAGCGATGTTACCGGATGAATATAGGCGCAACGCGGCTGAAACTGCGGCTTTTTTAAGCGCGCGGATCGCAACCGTTCCCCGCACCGGGTGGATCGTCGGGACCGGCCTCGGCCATGCCGCGGAGTCGCTGCACGTCACGACGGCCTTCGACTACCGAAGCATTCCCCACTTCCCGGCCGCAACGGTTCAGAGCCATGCCGGCCGACTTCTTTTCGGCGACATCCAAGATCGTTCGGTCGTGGTCATGCAGGGCCGCTTGCACCTCTACGAAGGTTATTCGGCCGCGGAGGCCACCTTCCCCGTCCGCGTCATGCAGGAAATGGGCGTCCGGCGGCTGATTGTAACCAACGCCGCCGGGGGCCTCAACCCATCTTTCCGGACGAGGGACCTGATGGTCATCACCGATCACATCAATCTGACCGGCGAAAACCCGCTGGCCGGTCCCAACATGGCAGCGTGGGGGCCGCGGTTCCCGGACATGACCCGGGCCTATGACCGCGGGCTGATCGCATGCGCGGAAGAGGCCGCCCGGTCCATCCGGATTCCTATCCGCAAAGGGGTATACGCCGGCCTGAAGGGTCCCTCTTTGGAGACGCCGGCGGAAACCCGGCTCCTCAGGACGCTGGGAGCCGACGCCGTGGGCTTTTCCACGGTGCCGGAGGTGATTGCGGCGATCCATGGCGGCATGCAGGTGTTCGGCCTCTCGATCATAACCAACGTCAACGACCCCGACCATCCGGTCCCCGCCACCGTGGAGGATATCGTTGCCGCCGCCGGTCAGGCGGCCCCCTCGCTCGAAAAGCTCCTGTCAGCCGTTATGAGGCTGCTCGATGACTGACGCTCCGGTTGACATTCTGATCCGCAACGGCCGGGTGTTGACCATGGACCCGAATCAGGCCGAGATCCCCGACGGCGCCGTCGCCATCCAGGGAGACCATATCGCCGCCGTCGGCGCGACGGCCTCGATCGGCACCCGCAGCGCCCGGAAAGTGATCGATGCCGACGGCGGGATCATCATGCCGGGGCTGGTCAACACCCATACGCATGCGGCCATGACCTTGTTTCGGGGGTTGGCGGACGACGTGCCCCTGATGAGCTGGTTGACCGACCACATCTTCCCGGCCGAAGCGGACCTGGACCATCGGAAGGTGTACTGCGGGGCGTTGCTGGCTTGCGCCGAGATGATCCTGTCCGGGACCACCACGTTCTGCGACATGTATCTGTTTGAAGACGCGGTGGCCCGAGCCGCCCGCACCGCCGGCATGCGCGCCGTGGTCGGCGAGGTTCTCTTCGATTTTCCCTCCCCGCACTACGGCCCGCTGGAACGGGGATTTGCCTACACCGCAACGTTGATCGAGACCTACCGGCGCGACCCGCTCATCACGGTTGCGGTGGAACCGCACTCGCCCTACCTGTGCGCCCCCGAACTGCTGCAACGCGCATTTGAGCTGGCCGCCCGGCACCGGCTTCCCATGGTGATCCATCTGGCGGAAACCGAAAGCGAAGTCCAAACCCTCCGGCAGCGCTACGGCCGGACTCCGGTTGAGCACCTCGAAACCCTTGGGGTGCTGGCCCCCAACGTGCTGGCCTGCCACTGCGTGCAGCTATCCGCAGCCGATATTGAACGGTTGCAGCGCTGCGGCGTCAAGGTCTCCCACAACCCCGAAAGCAACATGAAGCTGGCCTCGGGCATCGCGCCGGTGCCCGAGATGATGGCCGCCGGCGTATGCGTTGGGCTCGGCACCGACGGTGCGGCGAGCAACAACAACCTGGATCTCTTTCTCGAGATGGATACCGCCGCCAAGCTGCACAAGGTCCACCGCCTCGATCCCACCGTGATGAACGCCGGAGCCGTGCTGCGCATGGCAACCAGCGAGGGCGCAAAGGCTCTCGGCCTCGGGGAACGCGTCGGCTCCCTTGAAACCGGCAAACTGGCGGACGTCATCCTCGTCGACACCCGCCGGCCGCACTTGACACCCCTTTACCATCCAGCGTCTCAACTGGTCTATGCCGCCAAGGGCAGCGATGTCACCACCGCGATCATCAATGGCCGGGTCGTCATGGAAAACGGCCGCATCCTTACATTCGACGTGCAGCAGGCCATGGACGAGGTGAACGCGATCGCCCGGCAGATGGGGCGCCGCGGCTGATCGACCGGTGCGGAGGCGCCCCAAATCAGCCGATACGGGATGGGCGCTGCGCGCGATGCGGGATACTCGTTGAGAAAAAAATCAGCAGCGATCCCATCTGAACATCCCGTATCGCGAATCGAGTACCCGGCAACCGGTAGCCAGCGTCCGCTATTATGCCATTCGACACCCTCATCCACAACGCGGTCCTCATCACGTGCAACCCGTCTTTCGATTTGATCCGGCGGGGCTGGATCGGGGTCAGCGGCGGGAGGATCGACGACCTGGGTCCGGAGCCCGAGGACTGGCAGCGACCCGCAGCGCACGCGGCCATCGACGCACGCGGCGGCATCGTCATGCCGGGTCTGGTGAACACCCACACCCACCTGCCGATGACGCTTTTCCGTGGCCTGGCCGACGACCTGCCGCTGGCGGCCTGGCTTCAGCAACATATCTTCCCGGCCGAACGCGCCGCCGTCAACCCGGAATCCGTGCGCTGGGGATCGCTGCTGGCCTGCGCCGAGATGGTCCTTTCGGGCACGACCACCTGCTGCGACGGCTATTTCCATGAAGACGACGTGGCGCAGGCCGTACAGGCGGCCGGCCTGCGGGCGGTGCTGGCCCAGGGGGTTATCGACCACCCCGCTCCGGGCGTGCCGGACCCGGCCCAGAACCTCATCGTGGCCCGCCGCTTCTGTCGACAATGGCTGAACCGTGCGGAAACAATCCGGCCGTCGGTCTTCTGCCATTCGCCCTACACGTGCTCCCGGGAAACGCTGGTCCATGCCAAACAGCTTTGCCGCGATTTCGGTCTTCTGTTTCAGGTCCATGCAGCCGAAACCCGCTGGGAGGCCGATCATATCCGGTCGACCACCGGCGCAACCCCGATCGGTTATCTCGACCGGGCGGGCGTGCTCGATGAACGCACCCTGCTGGCCCACAGCGTGTGGGTCGACGACGCGGATATCGCCATCATCGCCGAACGCGGTGCCGGAATCTCCCACAATCCCGAAAGCAATATGAAGCTGGCCTCGGGGGTCGCACCGGTTGCACGGATGCTGGCGGCCGGCATCTGCGTCGGGCTCGGTTCCGACGGCTGCGCCAGCAACAACGACATGGATCTATTCTACGGCATGGACATCGCGGCCAAGCTCCAAAAGGCCGTGCGGGGCGACCCGACGGTTCTCCCTGCCCCAGCCGCGCTCCGCATGGCCACCATCGGCGGCGCCCGGGCGCTGGGGCTCGATCATCAAATCGGGTCGCTCGAACCCGGCAAGCAGGCAGATTTGATCGTGATCGACACCCGTGTGCCGCACCTGACCCCGATGCATCACCCGGCCTCCGCGGTGGTTTACGCCGCCAAAGGGTCGGACGTGCACACGGTGATGGTGGGCGGGCGGCTGTTGATGAGGAATCGGCAGCTTCAAACGCTGGACATCGAGGAGATCATGTTTCATGTTAAGCGCCTGACGGCCGGGATCGCCTCCCGCCGCGTATGACTCCGGCAGCAACTATGCTTGAACGGATGGTTGCGGCGCGCTGCGGCCGAAAACCCGCCCCACCGGACGGCGGCCATAGTTGCGCTTGCCGGAGCAATATCTTGTGGCGAGCTCGCGCAGCATCTGCTATACTCATTTACGAGCGCTTTCCATTTCCGTTTCAGAAAGGACACGGCCGATGTACCGCTCTCACTATGGTCTAAAAAAGAAACCTTTCGACATCAGCCCAGACCCGGACTTCCTGTGGCTGGGGGAAAAGCACCGGGAAGGGCTCGCCATTCTCAAATACGGCATCTTGGAAAACAAGGGGTTTCTGCTCATCACCGGGGATGTCGGAACCGGCAAAACCGCCCTCATCCGCGCCATCGAAAAAGAGCTCCAGACCCGGGCGATCGTGGTGACCATTCCGGACCCCGGTATGACCTTGATGGATTTCTACAATTTTATGGCGGCCGAGCTCAACATGGATCGCAGTTTTACCAACAAGGGCGATTTCCTGATCCATTTCAAGCGGCTGATCCTGACCGCATTTGCTTCCTACCGCAGGGTTCTGCTGATCATCGACGAATCCCAGCGCCTGAATCACGAATTGATGGAGGAGATCCGGCTGCTTTCCAACATCGACCTGTCCGGCAAAGTATTGATCAACATCTTCTTCGTCGGGCAGACGGAATTCCGGGAAATTCTCGCCCGGCAGGAAAACCGCGCCGTGCGCCAGCGGATTACCGTCAGCTACCACCTGGCACCGCTCACGGAAGAGGAGGTGCGCCAGTACATCGACCATCGGCTGGCCGTCGCCGGCGCGTCCCGCGCCGTGTTCACGGCAGAGGCCCTGCAGGCCGTTAGCCGGACCACCCAAGGCTATCCGCGTCTCATCAATATCGTCTGCGATCATGCCCTGATGTCCGGCTATTCCCGCGGGCTGAACCAGATCGATGCTGAAATCATCCGGGAATGCGCCGAGGAACTCAAGATAACGATCGGACGCAGACCGGCTGACGAAACGATTCCAGCTCCGACCCCGACCGGCGCCGCGGCCGCCGCTGCCACACCGGTCCCCGCATCGCCGGACCAGCAACGTTCATCGCGCAGCGCCTTGATATTCGCGGTCTGTCTGCTGACGCTGGGACTGGGCTGGTACCAATGGGGGGACTCGATTTCCGACGGGCTCGCCCGGTTGGGCAAGGGCAAGGAGACCCGCGAAGCCCGCAGCCCGAAGGAAGGCCAGGCGGCGGATCAAGCGGCCCGCACGCCGACGGTGGCGGCGGAAACCGGCCCGCGCGCGCCCGCAACACCGGTCCTTCCGGCGGCGCCGGCCAAACAACGGACACCCCAGCCGGCCCCGGCCGAACCGATTCAAACGGCTGCGGAGCCTCGAGCCGCCGCTCCCCCCCCGACGAAATCCGCACCGCCGCCTGTCGAACCGCCGCCGGCGAAACCGGCACCTCCGCCTGTCGAACCGCCGCCGGCAAAACCGGCGCCTCAACCTGCCGAACCCCCTCCGGCGAAATCCGCACCGCCGCCGGCGCCTGCGGCTGCGCCGCCCGCCAAAACGGCTCCGCCCGAGAGCGCTGCCACCGCTGCCGCGGAACCCTTCACCTTGAAGGGATTTACGGTGTTTTTCACCCAGAACTCGATCGAAATACCGGTCTACGCCAACGAAATTCTGGCTTCAGCGGCTGCTTTGATGAAAAACCAGCCCAACATCGCGGCGGTTATCGAAGGGCATACGGATTCGGTGGGGGATGCGGCCTATAACAAACTGATCTCGGAAAACCGGGCCGCCGTAGTTAAGAATTTCTTGGTCGGACAAGGCATTGCCCTCTCCCGGCTGTCCGTCTCCGGGTTCGGATCGGAAAAGCCGATCGAAAGCAATGACACACCGCAGGGCCGCAGCAAGAACCGCCGCGTGGTGATCCGCTTGGTTCCGGGCCGGGCCGGCTGATCCCTTGAGACCGGGCCTCGGCCGAGCCGGGCGGCCATCATCGGGATCGCAGCTTCCAGCGGATGACTGACTTTTCGTAGTCGATGCTGTATTCCACGCGGCTGAGAAAATCCATGCCCAGCAACCCGCCGTAGACCGGAGAACTTCCCTCAAAGGCCAGAATGACCACCGAAAAATCCTTGGCCGTGATGGGGCCGATTTGCATGGATTCAACCTTGCCGACCTCGGAGTGGATGAAGAGCCCGCCGGCGACCTTGGATTGGCCTTTGGACAGGGTGATGATGTTCAGCCGGTCGGCAAAGGGACGGTAAACGACTGTGTGCGTTGCGCCGGTGTCCATGACGAGGTGGGCGGCGGCCGCCAACCCGTTGTTGATAAAAGAGACCGGCACGAGGATCTGGTTATCGGCGATGGTGATCGGGGTTTCCGCGGCTTTCAGCTGCCGCTGCATCTCGTTTTCGGCCTGCTGGAGCCGTTCGGCCTCCTGGCGCTGATGCAGATCTTCGATATGCATCTCGGTCTGCCGCTGCCGTTCGACTTC
Organism: Desulfobacterales bacterium; assembly: GCA_030834695.1. Classification (GTDB taxonomy): domain Bacteria; phylum Desulfobacterota; class Desulfobacteria; order Desulfobacterales; family SpSt-501; genus SpSt-501. The sequence goes on along the minus strand of JAUQXK010000014.1, from coordinate 91,743 downwards.
CAATAGCCGCTGCCGCTTCTGCTCGGTTTCGACCACCGCCTCCTTCTGCCCATCGGGCAGATGGTCATATTTTTCGCGGTAACGGCCCACTTGCCCGCGGTATGCCTCGGGCACCTTCCAGATCTCGTCGACGTAATAGGTCTTGCCGCTCCGGTCCGTGTATTTATAGAACTCGGCGTTCGCCGATCCCCCCCAACAGAGCCCTGCGGCCAATGCCACGAGCGCCCAACATGCAATGCGCCCTCTCATGTCGCTGGTGTCCCTCCCGTGGGCGGTATACCCTTGGATCCTTGCCCCCCGGACCCCTCGGCCCCCTTGCCCGCAATCGCCCGGTTCAAGCTGCCCTGAACATAGCCTTCCAAGTCAACCGCGACATGCTTGAATCCGATCTGTTTCAACCGCTTCAGGATTTCCGCCCGCAGGTCTTTATGCAGGGTCTTCTTCAAATCGCCCGGCGCCACCTCGATCCGCGCCACCGCGCCATGATGCCGGACCCGGGATCCGTTAAATCCCAACTGCAGAAGGGATTCTTCGGCCATCTCCACCATCATCAAGGCCTCGCGCGTGATCGGCCGGCCGTACGGAATGCGCGAGGCCAGGCAGGCCATGGAAGGCTTGTTCCAGGTCGGCAGCTGCATTTTGCGGGACAGTGCACGGATATCCGCCTTGGTCAACCCCGCCTCCGCCAGCGGCGAGGCAATGCCCATCTCCTGCGCGGCCTTCAGTCCGGGACGATAATCTTCCAGGTCATCCAAGTTCACACCGTGAGCGACCCGCTGGATCTGCAGGGAGGCAGCCACACGCATAATTTCGGCGAAGATGAGCTGCTTGCAGGTATAGCAGCGCTCGGGCGGGTTGGCGACGAATCCCGGAGCCGTTATTTCTCCAAACGGGACCACAATGTGCCCGACCCCGAGGTCTTTTGCGATGGCCCGCGCCTCCCGGATCTCCCGGCGCGAATGAATGGGGGAATCCACCGTGACCGCCGTCGCCCCGTCTCCCAACGCTTCCTTGGCCGCCGCGAGCAGAAAGGTGCTGTCGACTCCGCCGGAAAAAGCCACGGCCAAGGTCGAATAGCCCTTAAGAATTTCGATCAGGCGTCTCTTCCTACCCGCACTCAAGGCGATTACCTCGACAGCCGTTTGGTTGGCGCGCGGTTCGTCAAAATGGTGTTTACACGGGACCGGCGATCTTTTATATGGGTGCAGTAGTCCTCGGTGCCTGCGATGGGTGTTGCGCCGCCAAATCGCCGCCTGCAAACCGGCATGATCCTCAATTATAGGGTAAACCCGAATGCGCGCAAAGGAATTTTTTTGATTGAGCATCCGTCGGTTCCTCATAATGGTCCCCGTTGGGCTCAGCCTGATCCTGCTCCAGTCCTATTTCTGGGTGCCTTCTTACGAGGAACAATCCCGGGGCAACGCCGGCCGTCTGGAGGAATTCATCAACGCCTCCATCGGTGACGCCAGCATCCTGAACCCGATCCTCTCGGCCGATTCGGCCAGCTCCGAAATCGAGAATCTCATTTTCGAGGGCCTCATTGACCGCGATGAGAACCTGCGGTTCCGCGGCCGCGTGGCCGAGTCCTGGACGGTCTCCGAAGAGGCCTATTTTTTCATCAACACCGCGCAGCCGGCGCCCGGTTCCGGGGATGGAGACGTCGAGGCACTGGTGGCTTATCTTCAGACACTACGGAACCAACCGGCGTCTTTGCCTGAAAACCTTCAGGGGGCGTTTGGCAACATCCGCGAGATATCGCTGGTTCCGGCCCGTACCGATACCGTCCGTCGGCAGCAGCCGGCGGCCGCCGGCCGGGAGGCGGTTGATCTGACCATCCGGGTGACGGCTCCGCCCCGAGTTAAACTGACCTTGCGGGACGTCGATCCGAACCTCTTCGCGCACCTGGCCGAGGTTTTGGGGCCGGACTATTTCAGCTCCTTTCAGCCCCGCCGCTATGTCTCCGTGCCCGCCCCCATCGCGCAGACCGAGCTCGATCTCTTGGCGAAGGACCTGCTGCCGGCGGTTGAGCACAACCCCGTGATCGAGTTCCGGCTCCGTCCCGACGTCAAATTCCACGACGGCCGGGAGGTCACGGCAAAGGACGTTAAATTCACCTACGATGCGATCATGGATCCCAAGAATCTCTCCCCGCGGGTGGCCGACTACGAGCCGGTCAAAGACATCCAGATCATCGATCCGCACACCGTCCGCATCGTCTACAAGCGGCTTCACTCGCCTGCAGTGGGAACCTGGGCCATGGGGTTGTTGCCCGAGCACCTGCTGAACGAAGACCGGCTGCGCCAGGAAGCCCTGCGCACCGGCAGGGACCCTGCGGCGTTTTCCATGCGGCAGAGCGAGTTCAATCGACGGCCGGTCGGCAGCGGACCTTTCGTTTTCCGGGAATGGAAGTCCGACCAATACATCACCCTGGACCGCTTTGCAGAATATTGGGAAGGCGCCCCCAATTACAAACGCTACATCTACCGGATCCTCCCCGACCTGCTGACCCAGGAGATGGAGTTCTACGCCGGCACCATCGACGCCTACGGCGTGCAGCCCTATCAGGTGGCCAGGCTCCAACAGGATCCACGCTTTCAGAATTTCTCGGGCACCTCTTACGCCTATGCCTACATCGGCTACAACCTGCGGCGCCCGCCCTTCGACGACCCGCGGGTGCGGCGGGCGCTGGCGATGGCCATCGACGTCGACCGCATCATCGATTTCATCCTCTACCGGCAGGGGGAGCGCACGACCGGGCCCTTTCTAAAACAGACCGAATACTACAACCACGCCATCGCACCGGTCTCTTGCGACCCCGAGGGGGCTTTAAAGCTGCTGGCCGAGGCCGGCTGGCGCCGCAACGCCGACGGCCGCCTGGAAAAGGGTGGACAAAAACTGCAATTCACCCTGATCACCAACAGCGGCAACGACACCCGCAAATCCATCTTGGCGATCGCCCAGGATGCCTGGAAGCAGATCGGCATCGACGTGCGCACCGATCTGGTGGAATGGTCGGTGTTCATCAAGGAGCGGATCAACAAGCTCGATTTCGACGCCGTCGTGCTGGGCTGGTCCATGGGAATCGATCCGGACCTCTACCAGATCTGGCATTCGAGCCAGACCGGTCCGCATCAGCTCAACTTCGCAGGATACCGCAACCCGGAAGCCGACGATCTCATCATCCGCATCCGACAGGAATACGACCTCGACCGCAAGGTCGCGCTGTGCCACCGGCTGCATGCGATCATCGCGGGGGATCTGCCCTACACCTTTCTTTATGTCGGCAAATGGACGGCCGTGCTGGACCGGCGCATCGTCATTCGCGAAACCGATCCTGGGGGCAAGGACCGCTTTCGGCCGATCCAGCCGACTCGGACCGGCAACTACATGTTCTACTTCAACCAATGGACCAAGCTGGCGGACGCGCCGCAGTTCCACCAGTAAAGAATTCGGAAGGCGGGGGGCGGAAGTTGGAAACGGCATGAGAATAAAATGGGGTATCTTTTTTCCGCCTTCCCCCTTCCGCCTTTCGAATTCCGCCTTCAAGGAGGATTGATCGGGTGCTCGCCTTCATCGGTCGCAGCGTGATTCAAAAAATAGTCACGCTTTTCTTCGTGTCGGTCGTGTCCTTCGCCATCATCCATATCGCTCCCGGGGAGCCCAGCCAGGTGGATCCGCTCAATCCCAAGTTCACCCCGGAGATGGTGGAGCGTTTCCGCCAGGCCTTTCATCTGGATCGCCCCCTCTACGTCCAGTACGCATTTTTCTACCGCGACCTCCTCACCGGGAACACGGTCTCCTGGAAAGACAACCAGCCGGTGCTTCACAAGATCGGGGAGCGCTTTTTCAACAGCCTGCCGCTTTTCATCGTCGGCACCCTCATCACCTGGACCGTTTCCTTCCCCGTGGGGATCCGCTCGGCCATTTTCCGGGGGGGGGCATACGACCGCAGCGCCACGTTGCTTTCCTACGTGCTGATCTCCATCCCCGGCTTTTTCTTTGCCTACATGCTCATCATCTTCGTCGTGGGCCAATTCCAGGTGCCCGTGATCGGCATGCAGACGTTCGGCATGACCGACACCCCCTGGTTTTTCAGACTGAACGACCGTCTCTGGCACATGCTGCTGCCGTCGATGCTCGGCGCCACCGGCGGCATCGCCGTGCTGTCACGCTATGTGCGCAGCCAGATGCTTGAGGTCGAAAACCAGGACTACGTGCGCACGGCGCGCGCCAAGGGCCTGCCGTGGGAGATGGTGCACTACAAGCACGCCCTGCGCAACGCCCTGCTGCCGTTCGTCACCATGTTCGGCCTCATCCTGCCGGGACTCATCGGCGGCTCGGTGATCATCGAGTCCATATTTTCGTGGCCGGGGCTGGGCCGCATGGCCTATGAGGCGATCCTCGCCAGAGACTACCCGGTCATCCTGACCATCAATTTCATCGCGGCCGTACTGGTGCTGATCGGAACGTTTGTCTCCGACATTCTTTACGTGATCGTGGACCCGAGGATTCGCCTGTGAGCCCGGAGACGACTTCTCGAGCATTCGGCCTGGAGGAGCCGGCGGCGCCGAAGCGCACCCGCTTCGAGGAATTCTGGCGCCTGTTCCGGCGCAATCGCATGGCCCTGGCCGGCCTGGTCATCTTCGCCTTTTTTTTCGGCAGCGCCGTAGTCGGCTGGGTGCTCACGTCCGGAAACCGGCCCCTGTTCGACCCGGCCCTGGTGCGCCTGCAGGAAAAGTTGCGCCCTCCGCTTGCGACGCCGCAGGCGACATCGCTTAAGCCCGAAGAACGGCCCGTTGGCGGCAGGTATCTCTTCGGCACCGACGACCTCGGCCGTGACGTCTTCGCCCGCATGCTCCAGGGCGCATGGGTTTCGCTGACCGTAGGCTTCGTCGCGGTCGGCATTTCGGTGGCGATCGGCATCTTCATGGGCGGGTTGGCCGGATTCTACGGCGACCGCCGCATCCGCCTCGAGCAGCTGCTGGTGACGGCCGTGCTGCTGGCCGGAGCCAGTCTGCTCACGGCCGGCTGGCGGGCCTCCGGCGCCTGGATGCTCGTGCTGGGTCACGCCTGGCTCTTCTGGTCGATTTCGCCCTGGGGGATTCGATGCCGAAAGTCGCTGCCGGCCGGGTTGCGGTTCCTGCGCAAAAACACCCTCATGGTGGACACCCTCATCATGCGCTTCGTGGACATCATGCTCTGCTTTCCGAGTTTCTTTTTGATCCTCACGGTCGTGGCCCTGCTGCCGGCCAGCATTTACAACATCATGATCGTAATCGGGCTGACCAGCTGGGAAGGCACGGCACGCTTCGTGCGCGCGGAGTTCCTGTCCCTGCGCGAGCAGGATTTCGTCTCGGCCGCCAAGGCCCTGGGCGTCGGTAATCTCCGGGTCATCTTCCGCCACATGGTGCCCAATGCCATCGCACCGGTGCTGGTTTCCGCCACGTTGGGGGTCGCTTCCGCCATTCTGACCGAAGCGGGTTTGAGCTTTCTGGGATTTGGCGTGCCGCCGCCGCATGCCACGTGGGGGAACATACTTTCCGACGGCAAGCGTTTCATCTTCGACGCCCCCTGGCTGACGTTCATTCCCGGCGCGGCCATCCTGATCGTGGTGCTGTCGTTCAATCTCTTCGGGGAGGGGTTGAGGGACATCCTGAATCCCAGGTTGCGGGAGAGGCAGTAAAATGAAGACTGAAGACCCAAGACTGAAGGCTTAGACGGTCTGAGATGCTTAAGATTCATGGTCGCAAAGTTTTTTTGCTTTTAGCCTTCAGACTTCAGCCTAAATGCCTATGAATGTCGACGCCATGAATGCACCGCAAGAGGTTGTACTCTCCGTCGAAGGTCTGAGAGTCTATTTCCGCAACGAGGAGGAAGTCGCGCGGGCGGTGGACGGCGTCGACTTCGAGGTGCGGAGAGGCGAGACGGTCTGCCTGGTCGGAGAATCGGGTTGCGGCAAGACCGTATCGGCCCTGGCGCTGCTGGGCCTGCTTCCCCGCCCGCCGGGAGAAATCGCCGGAGGCCGCGTGCGCTTCTGCGGCGACGACCTGCTCGATCGGGATGAAGAGGCCCTGCAGGTCGTCCGCGGCCGCCGCATCGGGATGGTGTTTCAGGAGCCCTTGACGTCCCTGAACCCGGTGTTCACCATCGGGGAGCAGATCGCCGAGCCGCTGCGGGTCCACCTGGAGCTGCCCGAGTCCCAAATCCGGCAGCGCTGCCTGCAGCTGCTCCACGACGTCGGGATCGATTCGCCGGAGCAGCGGCTGGCGGCCTACCCGCATCAGCTGAGCGGCGGTCAACGCCAGCGCGCGATGATCGCCATGGCCTTGGCCTGCGGCCCCGAGCTGATCATTGCCGACGAGCCGACCACCGCCTTGGATGTGACCGTCCAGGCCCAGATTCTGAGTCTGATGAACCGGCTGCAGCATGCCCACGACATGTCGGTGCTCTATATCACCCACGATCTGGGCGTCGTATCCCAGATCGCGGACCGGGTATATGTCATGTATGCCGGCGTGATCGTCGAGACCGGTGCGGCCCAACCGGTATTGCGCAACCCCCGGCATCCCTACACCCGGGCGCTGCTCGACTCCCTGCCCAACCGCAGGAAACGGGGCCGACGGCTCTACAGCATTCCGGGCTCCGTGCCGCACCCGGCCTACAAGCCGGCCGGCTGCCCGTTTCACCCGCGCTGCCCCCGGGCGATCGACGCCTGCCGCGAGCACTTCCCGGGGATGTGCGTGTTCGACGACGGTCAGGTCGCCCGTTGTCCGGTGGCGGCCGGGCGCAAGCTCACCGATTGGTGCCGCTCTTGAACGCGACATGAGCGGTTCACGGTTGGCCGGTCCACGGTTCTAAAATCACAAGAATCATTTAGGCCATTGAACCTGGAACATGGAACCACACAAAGCCGAATCCATGGATCTTCTTAGAATTGAAAAGTTGAAAAAATATTTCCCGGTTCGGCGCGGCTTTTTTCAACGCACGGTCGGCTGGGTGCGCGCGGTCGAAGACGTTTCCCTATACCTGGCTCGTGGAAAGACCCTCGGGCTGGTCGGTGAGAGCGGCTGCGGCAAGACCACCGTGGCACGGATGATCTTGAATCTGCTGCCGGCCGATGGCGGCCGGATTCTTTACAAGGGAAACGACATCTGCGGTTTGTCCGACAAGGACATGAAGCCGTTCCGCAAAGAGATCCAGATCGTTTTTCAAGACCCCTACGGATCGCTCAATCCGCGCATGACCGTCGGGCAAACACTGAGCGAGGGCCTGCGGATAACAGGAATCCGGGGACGCACCGACCGGCGGGAGCCGATCGAGCGCCTGCTGGGACTGGTCGGCATGGCGCCGACCGCCATCGACCGCTATCCGCACGAGTTCAGCGGCGGCCAGCGCCAGCGTATCGGGATCGCACGGGCACTGAGCGTCGAGCCCGCGCTCGTCGTCTGCGACGAGCCGGTCTCGGCCCTGGACGTTTCCATCCAGGCTCAGATCATCAACCTGCTGAAGGACCTGCAAGACCGGCTGGGGCTGAGCTATGTTTTCATTTCCCACGACCTGAACGTGGTGGGGTACCTCTGCCATCAGGTGGCCGTGATGTACAGGGGCCAAATCATGGAATACGCACCGGCCGAAAAAGTATTCGAAAACCCGCTGCATCCGTACACCCGCGTGCTGTTGGCGGCCTTGCCCGATCTGGAGAGCGGGAAAGCACCGCCGGCCACCGGACTTGAAAGCGAACGTCCGGAATTCGCTCTCACGCCGCCGGAGGGCTGCCGCTTCCGGATGAGGTGCCCGGAGAAGCACGATCGTTGCCGGCTTCTAAACCCCGAGCTGACCCCGGTCGACGACGATCACTGGGTTCGTTGCTGGCAGGCGCCGCCGCATTCAACGAGAATTTGACATTGATTCGAGGTTCGGTTTTTGGCATGAGAAACAGAAACCAAGTTGCAGGGAGTCCCCAACTGCAGGGAGCCAGGCCGGTGTACGATACATCCTTGAACACGCCGAAATCGGAAATCGACGCACGCATCCACAACCTCCAGACCACGCTCAGCCGCCTGGGCATCGACGCCGCGTTGATCCTCCAGAAAACCGATCTGTTTTATTTTTCCGGAACGATCCAGCAGGCCAACCTTTATGTGCCGGCCAACGGAACGCCGATGCTCATGGTCAACCGGATCCTGGAGCGCGCCAAAGCGGAGTCATCGATCGAGCGGATTGTCGCCCTGCCGAGCCCCAGCCGGATCCCGGAGATCATCCGCCAGGCCGGGTACCGCATGCCGGCGCGGCTGGGGCTGGAACTCGATGTATTGCCGACCGGTCTTTATTTCAGGTACCGGGACGTATTCAACGGCGCTGAAATGACGGACATCTCGACCGAGATCCGGCGGTTGCGCGCCGTGAAGTCTGCCTTCGAGATCGCGGTGATCCGCGAGGCCGCGGGATACTCCGACCGGGTGGCCGCCTGCGTCCCGCTGCTGCTGCGCGAAGGCATGACCGAAATCGAACTGGCGGGCCGCTTGGAGGCCGAAGCCCGCCGGTTGGGGCACCAGGGAGTGGTGCGCATGCGGATGTGGGGCGGCGAGCTGTTTTACGGGCACCTGTTGTCCGGGCCATCGGGCGGGGTCCCGAGCTACCACTCCTCGCCCACCGGCGGCAGCGGCATCAACCCGGCCGTGGCCCAGGGCGCGGGTTTCCGGCCCATTCAACGCAACGAGCCAGTGATGCTGGACTATGTCTTCTCCCTCCGCGGCTATATTTCCGACCACACCCGCCTTTTCTCGCTGGGACCGATCCCGGAGGACCTGGTCAAGGCCCATTCCACCATGCTGGCGCTGCAGGCCGAGCTCCAAAGACGGGCCAAGCCCGGTGCGGTCTCCGGTTCGCTCTACGACTTCGCTTGGCAATACGTTTCCGAACGCGGATATGCAGATCACTTCATGGGAGCCAATGACGAACGCGTGCGGTTTGTCGGCCACGGCGTCGGCCTCGAGCTGGACGAGTTCCCGTTTCTGAACACCGGCCAGACGATGGCGCTGCAGGAGAACATGGTCATCGCCCTGGAACCCAAACTGGTTTTTCCCGGCCGCGGCGTCGTCGGGATCGAGAACACCCACCTGGTCACAAAAACCGGGCTGGAGCAATTGGGGCGCTATCCGGACGAAATCACCGTGGTTTAACGCGGCGCCGAAACCGCCCCGGCCATCATCAGGAGGAACCGCATGGCAGCCGAACGATCACCGCACGAATTGAGGAAGCGCATCCGCAATGGTCAATGGACCCAACCCACCAGCGGGGCGGCCAAGGGCTACATCCAGGCCAACCTGGTGATGATGCCGCAAGAGCAGGCCTTCGACTTCCTGCTCTTCTGCGTGCGCAACCCCAAACCCTGCCCGATTCTGGACGTGCTGGAGCCGGGCCGCTTCGAGCCGGCCATCGCACCCGGAGCCGACCTGCGCACGGACCTGCCGCGCTACCGCATCTATGCCAACGGGAAGCTCAAGGACGAGGTGCCGGACGTCAGTGATCTGGCCCACAGCAGGATGGTCAGTTTCCTGCTGGGCTGCAGCTTCTCGTTTGAAAACGCCATGCTGGCCGCCGGGCTTCCGATCCGCAACATCGAAGAGGGCAAAAACGTGTCGATGTACGTCACCCACCGCGACTGCCGGCCGGCCGGGCTCTTCACATCCAAGCTAGTGGTCACCATGCGGCCGATGACCCCGGCGCAGGCGGTCCGCGCCGTGCAGATCACCACGCGCTTTCATCTCACCCACGGCGCGCCGGTGCATATCGGCGATCACCGCGAGATCGGAATCAAAGACCTCGACCGGCCCGAATTCGGCGACCCGGTCACCATTCGACCCGGCGAAGTTTCGGTCTTCTGGGCCTGCGGCGTCACATCGCAGCTGGCCGCCACATCCCTGCCCTTGCCGCTGGTGATCACCCATTCCCCCGGGTACATGTTCGTGTCCGATCTGAAAGATGAGGATTTGACAATTTTGTAACTTTACGCCTGGCATAAAACATTATCGCGTCAAATTTCTTGACAGGCCGAAACGCTTACTGTAACCGTATCCAACTCGTCGGAATTGCGGCAGGTTCTAATCAGGTTCACCGTTCAACGGTTCCCGGTTGTATCAGTTTAGCCACTGAACCCTGAACCCGGAACCCTGTATCTCAAACCACCGAACCCTGATCAACTCACCTTAAGGAGGCCAGCCATGAGACGTTCGCTAAAATGTGCACGGTTGCTGATGGGCATCACTCTGTTAACCGCGCTGGCATGTACCGGCGCGGTGATGGCCGAGGAAATCAAGATCGGCGTTCTGTTCCCGCTGACCGGCGGCGCGGCCGCGGCCGGCCGCGAACTGCGCTCGGGTGCGGAGCTGGCCCTCGACATCGCCAACAACGCGATGCCCGACATCAACATGACCATGGCCAAGAACGTCGGCATCAAAAGCATGGGCGGCGCCAAGATCACGCTCATCTTCAAGGACCACGAGGGCAATCCCACCCTGGGGGCCGACCTGGCCAAAAAACTTATCCTCGACGACAAGGTCCACGGTCTCATGGGCGCCTACCACAGTTCGGTGACCAAGGCCGTCAGCGCCGTGGCGGAGCAGTACGGCATCCCCCTGATCAACGATTCCTCGACCTCCCCCGAGCTGACCAAGCAAGGGTACAAGTGGTTCTGGCGCACCACGCCGCATGACGTCTATTTCACCAAGGACCTGTTCGAGTTCTTGAAGGGGATGACCGAAGGCAAGGTCAAGGGGCTTGCCGCCGTGCCCAAGAAAGACATCACCAACCTGGCTTCAGCCTGCGAGAAGACCGAGTGGGGGGCCGCGGTCTCCGAACTGATCGAGAAATTCGGCAAAGATTACGGATTCGAGGTCAAGAAGTCGATCCTCTACGCGGCCAAGGCCACCGACCTTTCCAGCGAGGTGCGCTCCCTGATCGCGGTCAAACCGGATGCGATGTTGTTTGCTTCCTACACCTCCGATGCGATCCTGATGATGAAGACCCTCAAGGACCAGAAAGCCGCCCCCAAGCTCCTATGGGGCCAGAATGCCGGGTTCGAAGTGCCTGAATTCGTGAGCACGCTCGGCGACACCACGGTCGGATCCCTCACCCGGACCGTCTTCATTCCCAAAATTGCTCAGGTGAAGCCCGTCGCCGCCAAGATCAACGCCATGTACAAGGCCAAGACCGGCAACGATTTAAGCGGCGCCTCCGCCCGGTCGTTCACCGGGCTGCAGGCCTGGGTTCATGTTCTCGAAAAAGCCGGATCCGTCAAACCGGCCGACATTCAGAAGGCCGCCAATGCCATCGAAATCCCGGGCGATGAGCTCGTGGTGCCCTGGCAGGGGATCAAATTCGCCGCCTCGGGCGAAGACATCGGCCAGAACACGCTGGGGATGGGGCTGATCGGCCAGTACCAGAAGGCGGCTGACGGCAAGATCGATCTGGAAATCGTTTACCCCTTCAATGTCGCCACCGCCAACATGATCTACCCTTTCCCGAAGTTCTAACGCGCTTCGACCGGATCATCCTGGCCCCCGTCCTCCAACCGCACGGAGGAAGGGGGCCGGAGGTTTAACCTTGACGAAAGGGGTTCCATGGACATCCTGTTGGGGTCCATTGCGTCCGGCATCCTGCTGGGAATGGTTTTGTCCCTCGTCGCGCTGGGGCTGACCGTCATTTTCGGTTTGATGGACATCGTCAATTTCGCTCACGGCGAGTTCCTGATGATCGGCATGTACACCGGCTTGCTCACCGCCCAGGCCACGGGGCTGGATCCGTTGCTCACCCTGCCGCTGGCGGCCGGCATCGGCTTCCTGCTCGGGGTCCTCTGCTACGGCGGGTTTGTAAAATACCTCCTGCGCGGACCGATGATCGCCCAACTGCTCGGGACCTTCGGACTGATGCTGGTGCTGAGAAACATCGCGCTGCTTTTCTTCGGGTCGGAAGACCGCGCGCTGCACCATGGCCTGCTCGTCGGCAAGAGCTTCGACGTCGGCATGGGCATCATCATCTCGGCCACCAAGCTGGCCGTGGCCGTCCTGGCCGTGCTGTCTTTCGTCGGCGTCTGGCTGCTGATGAACCGGACCAAGCTCGGCAAGGCGCTCACCGCCACCGCCCTGAACCGCCAGGGCGCGCGCTACATGGGCATCCCCACCGAACGCATGAACGCCCTGGCCTGGGGCATCGGGGGCGCCACGGTGACCATCGCCGGAGCCCTCATCGTCAACTTCTGGTCGGTCAATCCTTACGTGGGGCTGATCTTCACCATGATCGCCTTCACCGTGGTGGCGCTGGGAGGATTCGGCAGCGTGCCGGGCGCCTTTTTTGCGGGCCTCGTGGTGGGGTTCATCATGGAGATTCCGGGTTTCTGGGATTTCTTCGCCATCACGTTCAACATCAGCTGGATGGACGCGGTGCCCATGACTTCTTTCAAATACACCTGGATCTATGTCAGCTATTTCGTGATCATGCTGATCAGCCCGAGGGGATTGTTCGGATGGAAGCAATAAGAAACGCGCTGGATTTCTCCGACTTCCCGCGAATCGACCGCATGGTCGCCCTGGCAGTGGTTTTGCTCCTGGTCACCTTCCCGCTGTTTCCGCACTCCGCCTTTGCCATGGCGACCATGATCCAGTTTCTGATGTTCTCCCTCTACGGCATGGGCTGGAACACGATCGGCGGCTACGGCGGCCAGGTCGATCTGGGCAAGGCCCAATACGTGGGCATCGGCGCCTACACCACCACGGTCTGTCTGCTGCGCTGGGACATCCCCTTCTGGGTGTCGATGCCGTTGGGTGCCTGCCTTTCGATCGGGTGGTCGTTCATCATCGGCTACCCGCTGTTCCAACTCAAGGGCCACTACTTCGCCATCGCCACCATCGCCACCTCGCTGGTGCTCAAAGACATTTTTGAGGTCTGGAAATTCGTCGGCGCGGCCCGCGGCCTCGGCATCCTGCCCTTCAAATACCAGACGCCCGATTTCCTGCGGCTGATCTTCAAGGAAGACGTATACTATTACTACACCATCTTCGGCTTGTTCATCATCGGCCTGCTCTACATGAACTGGTTCCGCAAATCCCGGCTCGGGTTCCAGCTGCGCTCGATCAAGGACAACGAGGAGGTGGCCCGCTCGCTCGGCATCAACGTCCACTGGGCCAAGATCAAGACTTACGCCATCGCCACAGCCTTCGTCAGCGTGGTCGGCTCTTTTCACGCCGTCTACGTCAAGAACATCGAGCCGGAAGACACCATGAGCTTGGACATCTCGATCCTGATCGCGCTGATGGCCATGCTCGGCGGCGCCGGCTCCCTTTGGGGCCCGATCATCGGCGCCGGCGTCTTGATCCCGCTGAAGAGCTACCTGAAGGAGTGGCTGGGGGCGGCAGCCGGGCTGGTCGGGATCGACCTGATCCTTTACGGCCTCATCATCATGATCATCTCGGCGTTCGAGCCTCGCGGTCTCTGGGGCATCGTCGAAAAGATCCGCCGGAGGAAACGCATCTGATGGCGCTGCTGGAGGTTCACAACCTGGTCAAGGCGTTCGGCGGCCTCAAGGCCAACGACGACGTGTCCTTCACGGTGGACCAGGGGGAACTGCTGGGCCTCATCGGACCGAACGGCGCCGGCAAGACCACCCTGTTCAACTGCATCGCCGGGATGTTCCCGCCCACGTCCGGCCGCATCGTCTTCGCCGGCGAAGACGTCACCGCGCTCGGCGCCCCCGAGATGGCCCGGCGCGGACTGGCGCGGACTTTTCAGGTTTACGTGGCCGCCGGTGATCTCAATGTCCTGGAAAACGTGATGGTGGGATGCTTCATGCACACCCGCTCGCAGTCCAAGGCCAGAGCCTTGGCGGAGGGCATTCTCGACGACATCGGTCTAAGGGATCTCAAGTTGAATCTCGTCAGCGAACTGCCGGTCGCCGCCCAGAAACGCGTGACCATGGCCACGGCCCTGGCCACATCTCCCCGGCTGCTGTTGCTCGACGAAGTGGCCGCCGGACTGAACCCCAGCGAAATCGAAGACATCATGGCCGGCATCCGCCACATTCACGCGGATCTCGGGATCACCGTGATGCTGATCGAACACGTCATGGAGCTGGTGATGAACGTCAGCCAGCGGGTCATCGTCCTCGACTACGGCAAGAAGATCGCCGAAGGCCCCCCCCGCGACGTGGCCCGGAATCCTGTGGTCATCAAGGCTTACCTGGGGGAACGTTATGTACGCGAACGAAAGGTTTCCTCGGACGGAGATCGTCACGAACATCATGGCCGCGCCGATTCTTGAAGTCAAAAATATCAAAGTCAGGTACTCGGGCCTGCCGGTGCTGCAGGGGGTTTCCCTGGCGGTGAATGCCGGCGAGACCGTTTGTGTGGTCGGCGCCAACGGGGCCGGCAAATCCACCCTCCTGCGCGCGATCATGGGCACCCAGCGGGCATTCGAAGGACAGATCGTTTTTTCGGGCAGGGAAATCCACCGGCTGCGGACCGAAGAGATCGTACGCCTCGGAATCGTCTACGTCCCCGAGGAGAAAATGCTCTTCCGGCCCCTGGCGGTCGAGGAGAACCTGATGCTGGGGGCCTATATTCTATCGGATGCGCGCCGGATTCAGGAAAGCCTGGATTTTGTCTACACGTTGTTCCCGCGCCTCAGGGAGCGCCGCCTCCAGCCGGCATCCACCCTGTCCGGCGGTGAGCAGCAGATGGTGGCCATCGGCCGGGGCCTGATGTCGCGGCCGCAGATCCTGATGCTGGACGAACCGTCGCTGGGGCTGGCCCCCAAACTGGTGGACGAGGTGCTGGACACGGTCCGGCGCCTCAAGGAAGAAGGCATGACCATCCTGCTGGTCGAGCAGAACGTGCGCGAAGCGCTGGATCTGGCCGACCGGGGCTATGTGATCCAGACCGGTCGCATGGTCGGCGAAGGCAGCGGCAAAGCCCTGCTGGCGAGCGACACGTTCCGGCAGGCGTTCTTGGGCATATAGCCATTTTCGCAAGCAGCTGCCAATCCGGGCCGCGCTCCATTTTGAAGAGGCAGCACCGGTCGATCCCACGAATTTATTGACACAACCGACACACTGAACCGAACCCAATCGCCATTTTTATTACCCGGCGCCGTCCATCTCCCTGGCAAGATTTAAAGACCCTCTAAAGAATCGACCGGTATCTACCGATATCAATTGAGTCCGGTTTAACGATAATCTTTGTAACGAGTTTAAGTGATTAGCTGGAAAAATAAGGCAGCACAGCGGCTGAGCCGCTTGGTGTACCGTCTATAATAAAATGGAGCCGTCGATTGTCCGTAAACCGGCGTAAATATCCCCGGGTGCACATTCACGTGCCCGTGATCTACACGCTGTTCGAAGACCAATCGAAAACAGGGCCTGAGGCGATCGGTATCGCGCTGGATGTGAGCCTCGGCGGGCTTCTGCTTGAATCCTTGGATTTTGTTGCTACCGAATACGTTGGCGTCAGTTTCATCGATATTGAAAACAAAGTCGTCCAGATCGGCTGTAAAATGGTCTATTCAAGGAAGGCGGATTTGGGAACGGATCAGGGGCTGGTCCATACCGGTCTAAGCTTTCAGGGAACCGAGCTAGAACAGGCGGATTTTGCCGCCAAAATCATCAGAGCCTATTTTTACGGAAGAAAGCGGCTTATCGATCAGAACGCAGTGCCGGCCGGAAGCATAGATCTTGCTGGTCGTCCATTGGACTTGGTGTGAACTTTCTTCCAGAGCGTTTGCAGAGATATCCATGGGCATGGAATTCAGGACGGCATGGGCTGGCGGCCGCTTTGCTTCATTTTAGGCTTCGTTTAAATTTATCGATTTTGTTCTGCAACTCCCGCAACGCCTGAACAGCCGTCTCCATCGCCACCGCCTCGAAGCGAATCTCATCCCCGGGAGTGATTTGGCCGAGCAAGTGCAAATCGGCGGAAACCACCGTGGCGATCTTGCGGTACCCGCCCGAAGCCGTTTCACCCAAGATGATAATGGGCTGACCGTCGCCCGGGACCTGAATCGCGCCCGACAGGATCCCCTCGGAGATGATGGATTCGTCCAAGCCGGGCTTCCGGCCGACGGCCGGGCCATTCAAGCGGATGCCGGTGCGATCGGAATCGGGCGACACCGAAAATGCGGCTGTCACGAAGGTTTGCCGGCCTTCTTCTGAAAAATGGTCGTCCTGCGGGCCCCAGAGGATCCGCAAGCGCCAGGGCGAAGCGTAGACGGGGACCGCCTCCGGCGGGAAGACCCGGTCCGCAAAACGAACGGGATCTCCGGTAGGCCCGGCGGCGAGGATGTCTCCCTTGCGCAGCGCACGCCCTTCGAAGCCGCCGAATCCCGAAGCCAGGTTGGTCGACCGGCTGCCCATGACCGACGCTACCTTGAAGCCGCCCGCGACGGCGAGGTAGGCACGAAATCCGCTCGCAGGCCCCGAAAAACCGATGATCTCGCCCTCTCGAACCAGTTTCGATCGCCACAACGGCAGGAGGTCGCGGTCCGATCGCGGCTGGAGGTTCCCGCCGGTGACGGCGACCACCGTGTCCCTGAGGGCCTTCATCCGCAGCCCCATCAGGGTGGTCTCCACGACGGCTGCATTCTCGTCGTTTCCGACCAGGAGGTTGCCCACCCGCGTGGCGAATCCGTCCAGCGCTCCGCTGGCCGCGACGCCGTATCGCGCGCAGCCGAACCGGCCGAGGTCCTGGACCGTGCTCATGATCCCGGGAGACAGCACCTCGAAGGTCTTCGCGCCCGCCATATCTCAAATCTCCACTGGCCGCACGGCTTCGAATTTAACCCGATCGCCCATCTCCAGCAGCGACGGCAGCGGACGGCCGGAATCGAAAAGCTCGATGGGGGTCCATCCGATGATTTGCCAGCCGCCGGGGCTTTCCACCGGATAAATGCCCGTCTGCCGCTGAGCGATGCCCACCGAACCCTTCGGGACTCGCGTGCGCGGCGTGCGGCGCCGGGGAACAGCCAGTTCCGCCGGCAGTTCGCCCAGGTAAGGGTACCCCGGCGTGAAGCCGATCATGTAGACCCGGTAAACGGTCCCGGTATGGAGTCGGACCACCTCGTCGGTGGAAATGCCGATCTGGGCCGCCACGGCCTCCAGGTCCGGTCCGTATTCCCCGCCGTAAAACACCGGCACCGTGAGCTGCTTGGCCGGCGTCAGACCGGCCGCAAGGGGGTGAGCGTCGATTTCGGTGATGCGCTCTTTCAAATGGTCAGGGGCGATCGCCAGCGGGTCAAAAACGACGAGCAGCGACCGATAGCCGGGGGCCAATTCCCGAACGCCCTGCAGTTGGGCGTCCTGGAGCTGGCGCATGAGCTGCTGCACGCGGCAGTTGACGTCCGGTGAGATTTTCTCCCCGAGTTCAACGAGAAAGCTGCGGTCGCCCATGGGACGAAATCTGAGAGGAGCATGCCGCCGGCCGGTTGAACTCCCTTCGATTCCATCAGCCCTCAGCACTCCGTCCACATTGCTTTTCATTAAAGAAACTCTGCCGGGGGTTTCACCGCCACACCGGCCGCATTCAGCGTCTCGCGAATTTTTTTCACCAGGGCCAGGGCTTTCGGGTTATCGCCGTGAACGCAGATGGTCTCGGCCTTGAGCGCGATGTCAGACCCGTCGATGGCGTTGACCCGGCCTTCCTTGACGAACTTCAGCACCTTGGCCGCCACCACGTCGTTGTCGTGGATCACGGCACCGGCCAGCTTGCGCGAAACCAGCGAGCCATCCGGGTTGTAGGCCCGGTCGGCGAAAAACTCGAAAGCGATGCGGATGCCGCGGCGCTGGGCGATGGACTCCAGTTCGTGGCGGTCGCCGCCGGCCAGCACAAACAGGATCAGCCGATCATCGAGGCCGGCCAGCACCTCCGCCACCGCATCCCAGATGCCGGGGTTCTTCACGGCCATGGTATAGAGCGCACCGTGGGGCTTGACGTGTTGGAGCCGCGCTCCCTGCAAGGCCGCAACCGCCTGGAGTGCGCCGATCTGAACCGCGACCAGGTCCTTGATCTCCTCCAGCGTCAGGCCCATGTTTCGTCGGCCGAAACCGACCAGGTCGGGATATCCGGGGTGCGCCCCCAGAGCGACTCCATGCGTTCGGGCCAATGTGACGGTCTGACGCATGACGGCCGGATCCCCGGCGTGATAGCCGCAGGCGATGTTGGCCGAACTGATGAGCGGGATCACATCCTCGTCCATGCCCAGTTTGTAGTTGCCGAAACTTTCGCCGACGTCCGAATTGAGATCGATGGTGCTCACGAGCATGCGCTAAACCTCCGGTGATGGATTCGGTCGTTGATATCATAAAAAAGGGAACGGGCAAACCACCCGTTCCCTCTTGGCGTTTCGATAAAAAATAAGGTTAGCGTTTGGAGAACTGGAACCGCGCCCGTGCGGAGCGTTGACCGTATTTTTTACGTTCTTTGACGCGCGGGTCGCGCTTGATAAAACCGGCTTTCTTGAGGGTGCTGCGGAAATCCGGGTTGGCGGTAATCAACGCTCGCGTGATGCCGTGACGGATCGCCGCCGCCTGGCCGACCGGCCCGCCGCCCTGAACGGTGACCTTGACGTCGTAGGCACCGGTGGTGTTGGTCAATTTTAAGGGCTGGACCAACTCTAGGCGAGTGGTCTCCAGCGGGAAATATTCTTCCACCGGCAGATTGTTGACGATGATGGCGCCGTTGCCCGGCATGAGCCAGGTGCGGGCGATCGATGATTTGCGTTTTCCAGTAGCGTAGTAGGCTGCTTGCTTTTCCATCCGGTTCCTCTATGATAGGGCGAATTCGTTTAGACGTGAAGGGATTCGGGGCGCTGGGCCTGGTGGGGATGGTCCCCACCGGCATAGACCTTGAGCTTCGTGTAAAGACGGCTGCCAAGCTTGTTTTTGGGCAACATGCCTTTAACCGCCCGGCGGACCAGTTCTTCCGGTCGCTTTTCCAATAACTCCCTGGCGCTGGCGGTCTTCAACCCGCCGATGTAGCCGGTGTGCCGATGATAGAGTTTCTGCACCCATTTCTTGCCGGTCAGCTTGATTTTGTCGGCGTTGATGACGACAACGAAATCACCGGTATCCACATGGGGAGTGAACAGCGGGTTGTGCTTTCCCCGCAAGCGTGCGGCCACAGCTGACGCCAGCCGCCCGAGAACGGCGCCGTTGGCATCCACCACATACCATTTTTCCTGAACGTCGCCATCTTTGGCGCTGTAAGTGTATTTTTTCACGATATACGCTCCTGTGCTTTCAAAATCGTGTATATTTATGCGATAATATAGAGGATGTCAATAAAAAAAAGATGTGTCATCCGCCCGCCGGTTTTATGTCAACGCCATAATCCCGGGCCATCAATAGCTGCCCTTCATGGGAAAAGACATACAGCACCGCCTGGGTGTATGCGGGCAAAGCGGCCGGCGCCGGCAACGAGTGCGAAAATGCTTTGGAATGGCTGATGGAGAAGGTGTAGCCCTTTTGCCGCCCGGACGGACGGCCCTTCGGCAGATCGACCGGCGGCATGGTCAGCCATCGTTCGGGCTCGATGTCATGACTCTTAAAAACCACGACGACATGCCCGGTCAACGGCTTGCGGGCCGAGCGGGTGGCGACCAATTTGTAGCGAAGATTGAGCGTGCGGCGCGCCGCATCCAAACCGGCGTAGAAATCCTCCACGGCAACCGCCTCCTCGATACCGGCGGGAAGCCGCCCGCTCTCGGCGGGCTCTGTCGATGCCGGCGGATTTTCCGTCGCCGCCTGCGGCTGCGGTGATCCGCGGGATTCGACGGCTTTTCCGGCAACGACGGTCGAATCCGGCTTTTGCACGGCTGCCGGCCGGCTCACACCGGCCAGCACCTCCTTCACCTTCGTTTCCGCCAGGACCACATGGGCCGTGAGCAGGTCGCGCTCTTGGCGCAACGCCTGAATTTGAAGCTGCGCGGCCGATAGGTGCTCCTGAACCTCCTGCATGCGCGCGTGCAGCCTGGCATTGACGACCACCAATACGACGACGGTAACCAGGGCCGTCGCAATAACCCCGATGGCCAGCGCGATCAGCGTCTTGATGCGCTTAAAGCCGATCACCTTGCCGTGATCGCCGATGAATAACACGCGCCACTGCCGGTCCCCATCCGGGGTCCGACCCTCCCCTTCCCACCTTCTGCCTTTCTTATCCGCACGGCTCATCCGCCAGGCCTCACTGCCACGGCATCCCCTCGGCGAACGTTGAAATAAGACCGGGCGCTGCCGCAGCTGACAGCGATTTCGAGATACCCGCGACTTCCGAAAAGCGCCACCGGCCGACCGGCTTCTACGTCCGCATAAGTTCGGCGGATGCCGACGATCGCCTGCCCCGCCAATCGGATCGTAGCCGGGCGCTCATGCGCAAACCCTCCTGGCGGCTGCAGGATGGCGGCGTCAATGTTGGTGACCAGGTTCCCGAACCGGTCGATGTGCACGATCCGTCCGACGATGTCGCCATCCGGGGACCGTTCGGCACGAATATCGGCCAGCATGGCCATATCGGCCGGATTCAGCTCCGGTCCCAGTTCGCGAGCATCCACTCCCCTGGACAAATGCGCAGCGGCAGGAGCCAAGATGTCGCGACCATGGAAAGTCGCGCTCACCCGGGGGCGCCACAAGGTCGGGTTCTCCAGACGACGCAGCGATGCCGGCCGGAGCGGATCCATCACGAGGGACAGCACGCCGTTGTCCGGAGTCAGAAAACGGTGAGCATTCGTCTCGAGATAAATCAGTGCCCGCGTCGTCCCCACCCCAGGATCCACCACCACCACGTGGATGCTGCCCGGCGGGAAATGCCGGTAGGAGGATTCCAGCAGGAAAGCCGCCTGGATGATGTTCCGGGGTTCGATCGCATGGCTGATGTCTACTATCCTCGCCAGAGGGTCTATTCCCAGGATGACGGCTTTCATAAGCCCGGCATATTCATCCTCGAGGCCGAAATCCGTGATGAGACTGATGATCGCCATTAAAAAAATTTCTGTTGAACGGTGAACCCCAGGTGCCGGTAAGCCGCCTCGGAGGCTTTCCGGCCCGAAGAGGTCCGGGTGAGGAATCCGATTTTCAGCAAGTAGGGCTCCACGATGTCCACCAGCGTGTCGGATTCCTCCTGGAGAGTGGCCGCCAGGGCTTCGATGCCCACCGGGCCCCCGTGATAGAATTGGATGATGGTGCGCAGATATCGCCGGTCGAGATCCGTCAACCCCTGACCATCCACTCCTTCCAACTCCAGCGCCGCCGCCACCGTCTGCCGGTTGATCACCCCCTGCGAACGCACTTGCGTGTAATCGCGGATGCGCTTCAGCAGGCGATTGACAATGCGGGGCGTGCCGCGCGAACGACGGGCCAGTTCGAAAGCACCTTCATCGCCGATATCGATATCGAGCAATGCAGCGGAGCGTTTTGTGATCCGAACCAATTCGTCCATTCCGTAAAAATCAAGGTTGCGGAAAATACCGAATCGGTCGCGCAGCGGAGCGGAAAGTAGGCCGACGCGGGTGGTGGCTCCGACCATGGTAAAGCGTTTCAGGCGAAATCGGTGGCTGCGGGCGTGAACGCCCTTGTCGAAGACGAAATCAATAGCGAAATCCTCCATCGCCGGGTAAAGCAGCTCTTCGACCGGCTTGGGAAGCCGGTGGATTTCGTCGATAAAAAAGATGTCTCCCGACTCCAGGTGCGTGAGGATGCCGATCAGGTCTCCGCCCTTTTCGAGCGCCGGGCCGGAGGAAAGCGTCAGGTTCGATCCCATTTCGTTGGCGATAATGTGCGCCAGCGTCGTCTTGCCGAGGCCGGGAGGGCCGTGCAGCAGCACGTGGTCAATGGGCTCGCTGCGCTGCGAAGCCGCTTCAATGGCGATTTTTAGAGTCTCGACCACATCGGACTGGCCGACGTAATCGACCAGGCGCCGGGGGCGCAACGACACGATCTCCGGTTCCTGGTCCTCCTCGCGCGCCCGTCCGGATACCAGCCCTTGCTTGTCGTCCGAAGTGTACGTAATGATGTCGTCGGTCATGCAGCTTCCTTACCGCGTGAACCGCCCCGGGCGCAACCACCCTCTGCCGCCGGAACCCCACCGAAACCCAACGACGCCCGCGCCAGGGGCCGGGGGCCTAATCGTCCCCCTCGACGGATCGCTGGCTCCCGGGCAGCTCCCCCCGGTAGACTTCCTCGAAGAGATCCTCCGGTGTCGAGATGACGCTGCTGCGCTTGAAAGCCTCGGCGATCATCCGCTTGGCATCGGCCACGCGATGGCCCAGTTGATTGACCATGACGTCCAGCACTTGCTGAGCGACATCGTCGGTAGCCGGTGACGGAGTTTTCGATTCCGCCCGCATCAGGGCGAACTTGCTCATGCGTCCTTCCAGGGTGGCAATAATTTTCTGAGCCGTCCGTTTGCCGATACCCTTTAACCGCGCCAATGCATCCAGATCCCGCGCTTCGATGGCCCTGGCAATCTCGCCGACGGGCAGCGTCATGGCCTTCACGGCCTTCATCGGGCCGATGTCCTCCACGCTGATGAAATTCTGGAAAAACTCCTTTTCGATTTCCTGGATGAACCCGATCAAAACGGGTTTGGGTTGACGCTCGGTCTGTTGGTAATAGACATGCAGCGCCAGTTCATCGCCGACATGCCGATCGGACAAAGCGTCCATCACGACGGCCGGCACCAGAATCTCGAAGCCGATCTGGTTGGCGAGCACGAGCAATCGGTCGTCTTCTTTCTTGAGAATTTTACCCTGGATGTATCCGATCACGGCAACATCATCCTTGTGCAACCGGTCCGTTTCGGAATCACGGCGCCTGCCGCCGAAACGCCGCTGGTGGCAATGGGCTCTTCGATGAAATCAGCGCTACGCGGTGCTGATTCTCGATGGTCGATGGACGCAGCGAAACAGCCCAATGATCGCCAATCCGAGTGCGTCCGATGCATGGTAGGGCCGGATGGGGACCGGGTGATTCAGATGCCGGCGCACAGCACCTTCCAGTTGGACCTTGGAAGCGTTCCCGTTTCCGGTGAGCACTTGTTTGGCTTCACGCACCGGGATCGTGGTGCACTGCACCCTGGCCTGAGAAGCCGCGACCATCACCACCCCGGATACCTGGCCAAGGGAAATCCCCGATTTGGGATATTCCTTCAAGGAAAAAACGTCTTCCACCACGACCATGTCGGGCGTTTCTTTCGAAAGCAGTTGGAGAAGCTGGGAGAAGATTCGGTCGAGCCGTTCGGACAGGGGTGCGGCACGAGGCGTGGTGATGCATCCGAAGGAGTAACCCTGCACCTTAAGACCCCGGCCGCGAACGAAACCGACGCCGGTCGCCGCAAGCCCGGGATCCACGCCCATGATTTTGATCATCGCGCCCAACCGGTTGCCGAGGAACCACGAGCCGTCCGCGGTCGGACCGCAGCCGATCAGCGAAGCTCCTTGAGTTTGTCGGAAGCGGACTTGGCTTCGGCGGTCTGCGGGAACTTGCGCACCAGTTCTTCAAAAATCAGCCGCGAGTTTACTTTGTCTCCCAATGCGAGAAATGCGTGTCCCTGTTTCAGGAGCGCGGCCGGCACCTTGTTGCCCTTGGGGTATTTCTCGATCACCTTCTGGTATTCGAGAATGGCTTTTTCGTAGGACTTCTCGCGGAAAAAGGTCTCGCCGATCCAAAATTGGGCATTGTCGGCGTTGGCGGAATTCGGATAGCGTTGGATCAACTCCTCAAACCCCTTGCGGGATAGTCCGGAGTTGCCCTGGTCGAACGCCTGTTTGGCCCGGTTGTATAGCTCCTCCTCGGACGGGACCTTGGCGAGCGTATCCGGTTTGATCTTCGATTCTGGCTTGGATGGACCGCCACCGGATTCAAGCTTCAGGTGCTCTTCGATGCGGGCCAGGCGTTGGGCGTGCTGACTGCTGGCCTCCTCCAAACGAGCCAGTTTGTCCTCCCGCGGCCGTTCTCCCGATTCGGACGTGCCGGTCTTCTGGCGCATCGCATGCTCCATCTCATCGGTGCGGCCGCTAAGCCCTCGAAGTTCTTCCCGCAGTTCATCGATCTGGGCCCGGAGTGAAGCGGACAACTGGCGCAAAGCCTGTTCATTGGCCTCGCGAGCCCGGGCGATCTCATCGCGCCGCCGACGCTCCTCGGATTCGCGCAGTTCGATTTCGCTCAAACGGGAGTCGATCGTTGTTACATCCCGTCGCGTGGCACATCCCTGAACGAGGCTCATAAGCAACAACGGCAAGAGCAGCCACTGCCATCTTCCTGAACGGCCCATACGATTCACCCTACTCATGTCTCTCGCGATGGTGCCCGGAGGCGATACAACAGACGGCAAACGACGCGGTCACGCATTCGTTTGCCGTCTGATGGGTTCCGCACTTTCGATGGACTCGAACCACCGATGCTGCCAGCAAAGGGGCTCGGCCAATCACAAAGGCTTTAGTTGATCACAAAACCGGCGTTGCGGTTCTTCGACCAGGCTTCCTCTTTCTTGCGGGGATCCAGCGGGCGCTCTTCGCCATAGCTAATCGTGGAGATCCGCTTCGCATCAATTCCCAAGTCCACCAGGAACTTCTTCGCGGATTCGGCTCGACGCTCGCCCAATGCCAAGTTGTATTCGGCGGTGCCGCGCTCGTCGCAATTGCCTTCGACCAGCAGCTTGGCAGCGGCATTGGCCTTCAGCCAGTCCGCTTTTTTCTTCAGCAGGGCCTGGGCGTCCAGCTTCAGGACGGACTTGTCGAAGTCGAAATAAACCCGTTCGGTCATGAACGCCGGGACTTCAAGCTTGGCCGGAGCGGGCGCAGGGGCCGGGGCGGGGGCCGGGGCCGGAGCGGCGGGGGCCGGGGCCGGAGCCTGGGCTTGCACCTTTTTCTGGCATGAAACGGTAAACAGGAAACCCGGCATCACCAGCAGCAATGCCAACACCATCCAAAATTTCTTCTGCATGTCTTCCTCCCTTTTTCGTTTAAGGATTTTGGGTTGATGGTGATCAGTTGAAAATACCTGAAGACCATTTGGGGTTCATTTGCTCGCCGTTGAGAAGCAACAACCGGCGTTGATCGGTGCCGAACGCCGTCATCACATAAAGCCGCGACGGCCCTTCGCGGGTGCTGTTGAAAACAATCAAGCTCCCGTCCGGTGACCAAGAGGGCGACTCGTTGTCTCCTCCGGTGCTGGTCAACTGCGCCGGGTTCTGCCCGTCCGCACCGATCACGAAGACCTGATGGAATCCGCCTACTTGCGAGCTGTAGGCGATCTTGTCGCCCCGTGGCGACCAGCTGGGCTGCGTATTGTACTTGCCCTCGAAGGTCAACCGCCTTTCGTTACCGGAATCGAGATCCAGAATATAAACCTGAGGACCTCCTGTCCGGTTGGAGACAAAAGCAAGTTTTTTGCCGTCCGGAGACCATGTGGGGGAGACATCGCTGCCACGGCTGTTGGTCAGCCTTTTAATCATTTTTCCGGTTCCAGTCAACAGATAAATTTCCTGATCTCCGGAAAAAGACTGGGTGGCAGCCAGTTCAAATCGGTCCGGCATAAAGACCGGCGTGATGTTCATTCCCTCGTTGCTGATGACCGCTTCACGCTTGTCGGAGAGATTGCGGATGTAAATGTCGGGCTTGCCGCCCTTGTAGGAGGTGTAGGCGATAAACTGGCCGTCGGAGGACCAAGACGGGAAAAGCGATATGGAATCGTTGTAGGTCAACCGGGTGGGGTTGTACCCATCGAAATCGCAGGTGTAGATTTCTTTCTTGCCGGAACCGGTAGAGACAAATGCGATCCGGCTGTTGAAGATGCCCTGGTTCCCGGTAAGATAGAAAACGACCTCGGCGCAGAACCGCAGAATCATCCGGCGAGTCTCCGAGACATTGCCCGAATAGCGCTTCCCGAGGATCTGGCGGCCTTTGATGGTATCGAACAGGCGCAGTTCCATCTGCACCGTGTCTCCGGTCTGTTCGTACGTACCGGTGGTAAGAAGCTCGGCGCCGATAACGGTCCAGTTCTGGAAATTGATATCGGTGACGGACACGCCGCTTTTCTGCGAATCGAAGAGAAACGCCCCGCGATCCAAAATTTTAAAATACCCGGTGAAGTCCAGGCTGCTGCCCATAAAATCCACCGCCTTGCGCGAGTTGTCTTCCTCCCGTGCCCCGCTGTTCAGGTTCTTGAACAGGGGGACGGCGAGCGGAATTTTGCGCAAGAACGGGTTGCGGATATCGATATACTGGTAAGTTTCACCGGATTGCTGTGCAGCGGCCGGTCCGACCCACTCGATGAACATCACCGCCAGCATCAGCACGATTGCGACAGGTAGCTGTTTCGCCATTTTCTCCTCTATGTCGGATCGATCTGAAGGATTCAAGAAATATCATAGTAGGCCGGATCGATCCATTTTTCAATACGTCAGCGGATGCCTTCCGGCGTGAACCGAATGGCCACGGTGACATATGGCGCCCTGATGATCGCCGGATGCGGCGCCACCGGGCTGGATTTGACAATCGCCTTGTAAGCCGAGTCATCCAGGTAAGGGTTGTTGGAACGTTCTGAAAAACGGATATCCGTTATTTCTCCGCTGGGCAGTACTTTAAACACCAGCCCCACCTTGAGGTTTTTGTCGCTGCCGGCCAACTGGGGTGAAAATGCCCAGTTGCGCTCAACCTGCGAGGCCACCGTCGCGCGATAGATGTCGATCGGTTCGATCTGCCCCGGTCCGCCCCCGCCCCCTCCGCCGCCGAAGGGACCTCCCCCGCCGCCCTGCCCCGCAGCCGCGCCAGGCGGTCCCGGTCTCGCCGGTGAGCTTTCGGTCTCTCCGAATTTTTTCTTTAGCCGGTCAATGGCGGATGCTACCGAACTGGTGTCCGGTTCGCCGACCTTTTTTTCAATTCGTTCGATCGCGCGCTCGATCAGCTTCTGCGGGTCTTTGGTGGCTTCTTTGAGCGACTTTTTCTCTTTGACCTTGGGAGGCGCGGTGGAGACTTCCGGCTTGGGCGGTGCCACCGGCACGGGTTTGGGCTCCGCCACGGAAACCGCCGGTTTCTCCGGGGCCGGCTTCGGCGCCTCGACCGGCTTGGGCTTTTCAGCCGGCGGTCCGCCGTCGCCGGCCACCGGCCCCGGCGCGGGTCCGGGTCCCGGCAGGGACACCAGGTTCACGCTGATGGCACCCGGCGGCAGGCGCGGTTTGGAAAAATCCACACGCACATACAGAAGTGCTCCGATCACCAGCGCATGCAGGCCGAACGATAGGGCCACACAAGCGGCCACGGAACGGGCCATGGCTGGGTTCTCCGGGTCCCGGGGCTTGCGCGCAAAGCGTGGGTCCATCATCCGCGTTTCGGCTTGGTCTTCTTGCCGTCTTTTTCGGGAGCGGCGGGCTCCGTCACCATGCCCAGTTTTTCAACACCGGCATCCTTGATCTGCGCCATCGCCTGGGCCACCATTCCATAAGGCACCTCTCGGTCCGCTTTCAGATAGACGTCGGGGTTCGTGCGCCCCTGCAGGATCTTCGCCAGCTTGTCCTGCAGCGTATCAAGGGTGACCTGGAAATCATTGATATAGATCTCTCCGTCTTTATTGAGAGTGATCATCAGATGCTCTTCCTTGGTCTCCAGGGGCTTGGATGTCACCTGCGGCAGCGCCACATCCATTCCCTGCATCATCATGGGGGCCGTCACCATGAAAATGATGAGTAGAACCAGCATGACATCAACGAACGGCGTCACGTTGATCTCCGACATCAAGCTGTCGTGATTGTCGCCGGTTCTCATCCTTTTCTCCTTTCAACCCGCAGGATGTCCCGTTCGATGATGTTGAGAAAATCTGCTGAAAAACTCTGAAACTCGGTTTCGACGATACGGATCTTGCTCATGAAATAGTTGAAGGCAATCACCGCCGGAATGGCTGCCGCCAGGCCGGCGGCGGTCGCAACCAGAGCCTCCGAAATGCCAGGCGCCACGACGGCCAGGCTGGCAGAGCCTTTCTGCCCGATGCCCTGGAACGAGCTCATGATGCCCCAAACGGTTCCGAAAAGCCCGATGAAAGGAGTGGTGTTGCCGGTGGTGGCCAGAAACGGAACCATTTGGGTCATGCGGGTCATTTCGGTGTTGATCGCCCGTCGGAGCGCACGTTTCACGTTATCGGTGGCCGCAAACCGGGCGCTGAAGGCGAAGGATGGGTGAGGAGCAGCCGCCGTCGCATCGCCGGAATCCACCGGCTCCCCGGCCTGGCTGGTCTTTTTCAGCTCCATGTAGGCAATGCGAAAAATGCGCGCGAGCGGGCTGCCGGGCAGGGCCTTGGCCTTGGCAAAGGCGCTGGAGAAATCCCGGCTTTTCCAGAAAAAATCGCTGAATTCGGCCGATTCGCGCAAGGCGCGCCGGAAGTAGCGATACTTGATCAGGATGATGGCCCATGAGACAATCGAGAAGAACAGCAACAGCGCGAGCACCATCTGAACGACGATGCTGGCGTTGCGGACCATGTGGATCAAATCCAACTGTGAAAAGTCCATGAAAGAAACCTCGGCCCCCTTTTTCGAATGCGCAACCGCGCGTACCTGCGAGCTTTAGGCATAGCCGGGCGGGCCTGTGCGCGGCGAACCCTGTCGGCAGCGCCCGCGAAATGCCAAATGTTTAATATACCTTGTCTACATGAAAAGTCAAAAAAAAAGAATTTTGGCGTTGCCTTCAGAGGCGGTCTGGCGTAAAAACGACTCTGCGTTAACGGGAGCCGCCATGAAACGAATTGCCGACCTGTTGTTTGAAGCCCGCATGTTGAAGGACGTCCCGCGCTCAGGCTTTCATTTCCTGGGAGCCGGCCGTGAATCGATTGCCGAACACGTATACAGCACGACCTTCATTGCTTTTGTGATGTCCCAACTGCGCCCGGAAATCGACGCCCGCAGACTGATTTGTATGTGCCTGCTGCATGATCTTCCGGAAGCCCGCACCGGAGACCTGAACTCCGTGAACAAGGCTTACGTTCGGGCCGATGAGCCCCGCGCCGTTGCCGACCTGGTTCAAGGACTCGCCTTCGGCACGCAGATTCAGGAGCTGATCGAGGAGTACACCGCCGGCAGCTCTCAGGAGGCTAAATTGGCGCGGGATGCCGACCAGCTGGCGCTGATCCTCGAATTGAAAGACTTGGATGACATCGGCTATCGCTCTCCCCAGACCTGGCTGCCGCATGTATTGGACCGTCTGCATACGGAAACCGGAAGGTCGCTGGCCGGCGCGATCATGGGCACGCGCCGGGATGCTTGGTGGTGGCCGGCCGCCCAGGCTCGGGAAGCGTCGACCTGAGCGCGCAAATCCGATGCGTATTCAGTCGGTCTTGAGGGTTGACATGCAACCCTCATTTTTCTAATTAGTAGATAAAGATCGTTTGCTTTATGCCACTCGGCCCCCGCAACAATAAGAAAACGCCTTCATTGCCGGAGGTATGCGCATGAACTGGTTCTCCGCCGCCCTCGGGTCATCCGTCGGGAAAAAACTGATGATGGCCTTGACCGGACTGGCCTTCATCGGTTTTCTGGCCGCTCACCTGGCCGGCAACCTCACAATTTACGGAGGCAAGGCGGCCTTCAACGGTTACGCTGAAAAGCTGCAATCTTTGGGCCCCCTGCTCCATCTCTTCCGGGCCGGCCTGATCACTTTTGCGCTGGTGCATGTCCTGACCGGACTGTATCTGTTTTGGCTCAACCGCAGGGCCCGGCCCGTCGGCTACCGCATGCACGCCACGGCCGGCGGACGAACGCTCAGCTCCCGCACCATGCCTTACACGGGTATCGTCATCCTGGTTTTCGTCATCTTTCATCTCTTTCATTTTACGTTCGTCGACAAGACGGCCACCACCGTTTTCGACATGGTCGCGGCCGCCTTCAACCAGCCGGCATATGTGCTTCTTTATGCAGCCCTGATGATCGTCGTTGGGCTCCACGTCCGGCATGGGTTCTGGAGTGCGTTCCAGACTCTCGGCGTCAATCACCCCAAGGTTATGCCGACGGTTTCAGCCGCCAGCATTGCGGCCGGCGCCGTCGTCGCTCTCGGTTTCGGCCTGCTGCCGCTCGTCATTGCGCTGCGGTACTAGCATTTACAGAAAGGACCTCCCATGCGTCTGGATGCAAAGATTCCCGCGGGCCCCCTGCCCCAGAAATGGGATCGCCACCGCTTTGAGCTGAAGCTCGTCAACCCCGCCAACAAGCGCAAGTACGACATCATCGTCGTCGGCACCGGTCTGGCCGGCGCATCGGCCTCCGCCAGTCTGGCGGAGCTGGGCTACAACGTGAAGACCTTTTGCATCCAGGACTCTCCCCGCCGCGCGCACAGCATCGCGGCCCAGGGCGGGATCAACGCCGCCAAGAACTACCCCAACGACGGCGACAGCATCTGGCGGCTTTTTTACGATACCGTCAAGGGCGGCGATTTCCGCGCGCGCGAGGCCAATGTCTATCGCCTGGCCCAGGTCAGCAATTGGATCATCGATCAATGCGTCGCCCAGGGGGTTCCGTTCGCCCGGGAATACGGCGGGCTGCTGGCCAACCGCTCCTTCGGCGGGGCGCAGCTGTCGCGCACATTTTATGCCCGCGGCCAGACGGGCCAGCAGCTCCTGCTGGGAGCCTACAGTGCATTGATGCGACAGGTAGCGAGCGGCAAGGTACGCATGTTCCCCCGTCGGGAGATGCTGGATCTGGTCGTCATCAACGGCCAGGCCCGCGGCATCGTCGCCCGCAACCTCGTCAGCGGCGAGATCGAGCGCCACGAAGGGCATGCGGTGGTGTTGTGCACCGGCGGCTACGGCAATGTCTACTACCTGTCAACCAACGCCAAGGCCTGCAACGTGACGGCCACCTTTCGTGCCTACAAGCGGGGAGCCTGCTTCGGCAACCCGTGCTTCACCCAGATTCATCCCACCTGCATCCCCGTGCACGGCACCTACCAGTCGAAGCTCACGCTGATGAGCGAGAGCCTGCGCAACGACGGACGGGTGTGGGTGCCCAAGACACCGGGCGACCAACGCAAGCCCAGCCAGATCCCGGAAGCCGAGCGGGATTATTTTCTGGAGCGCAAGTACCCCAGCTTCGGCAACCTCGTGCCGCGCGATGTGGCCTCGCGCAACGCCAAGGAGCAGTGCGATCAGGGCAAGGGCGTGGGCGACACGGGTCTGGCGGTCTTTCTGGATTTCTCCGATGCCATCAAACGCGACGGCCGCGCCGTCATCGAAAAGAAGTACGGCAACCTGTTCCAGATGTACGAAAAGATCACCGGCGAAGACCCCTATGCGACGCCGATGATGATTTACCCGGCGGTGCATTACACCATGGGGGGGCTGTGGGTGGACTACAACCTCATGAGCACCATCGACGGACTGTACGTCCTCGGCGAAGCCAACTTTTCCGACCATGGCGCCAACCGACTGGGAGCGAGCGCTCTGATGCAGGGGCTGGCCGACGGGTACTTTGTGATTCCCTATACCATCGGGGGCTACCTGG
This sequence comes from Desulfobacterales bacterium, assembly GCA_030834695.1. Classification (GTDB taxonomy): domain Bacteria; phylum Desulfobacterota; class Desulfobacteria; order Desulfobacterales; family SpSt-501; genus SpSt-501. The sequence continues at coordinate 60,229 of JAUQXK010000014.1, read as the reverse complement.
CCGGATCACACTTCGCAGAGGTGAAGAACGACCATTCGGCTTTCACCGATTCCGTGAAAGAGGTGCAGGAGCGGGTCACCAAACTCCTGGCCGTAAGAGGCCGGCGGACCGTCGACGACTTCCATCGCCAGCTCGGATTGGTGATGTGGGACCACTGCGGCATGGCCCGCACCAACGAGGGACTGACGACGGCCCGCGCCCGGATACAGGAGTTGCGCGCGGAGTTCTGGCAGAACGTGCGGGTGCCCGGGACCGGGCGCGACTTCAACCAAAGCCTTGAAAAAGCGGGGCGGGTGGCGGATTTCATGGAGTTTGCGGAATTGCTGATCCTGGATGCGCTCGCCCGACAGGAATCCTGCGGCGGACACTTCAACGACGCCTATCAAACCGAGGAAAACGAGGCCAGGCGCGACGACGCCAACTTCTGCCACGCGGCCGCCTGGGAGTTCACCGGAGAAGGCAAGGATCCCGTCTTACACAAAGAGCCCTTGGTGTTCGAGAACGTGCACCTCACCCAAAGGAGTTACAAGTGAGCAAGACCATTCACCTGACGCTGAAGATCTGGCGGCAGAACGGTCCTGGCGACAAGGGCCGTTTCGAAACCCACCCGGCCAAGAATATCTCGACGGACATGTCCTTCCTGGAGATGCTGGATGTGGTCAACGAACAGCTGACGCTGGAGGACAAGGAGCCGATCGCCTTCGAACACGACTGCCGCGAGGGCATCTGCGGCACCTGCGGCACCATGGTCAACGGCCGTGCCCACGGCCAGCTCAAGGGCACCACTTTGTGCCAGCTGCACATGCGCCATTTCGCGGACGGCGATACCCTGGTGATCGAACCGTTCCGCGCCCGAGCCTACCCGGTGATTAAAGATCTGGTGGTGGATCGCAGCGCCCTGGATCGTGTGATCCAGGCCGGAGGTTACATCTCCGTCAACACGGGCAATGCGCCCGAAGCCAACACCTTGCCGGTTCCGCAGGATCGGGCCGAGCGAGCCATGGACGCCGCCGCTTGCATTGGTTGCGGGGCCTGTGTTGCTTCGTGCCCGAACGCTTCCGCCATGCTGTTTGTGAGCGCCAAGGTCTCCCAACTGGCGTTGCTGCCCCACGGCCGTCCGGAGGCCGCCCGGCGGGCACTCAGCATGGTGCGGGCCATGGATGCCTGCGGGTTCGGGAACTGCTCCAATCACCGCGAGTGCGAGAAAACCTGCCCGAAAGAGATCTCCATCGTCAACATCGCACGGCTGAACCGCGAGTACTTCAAGGCCGCCTTTATTTCTCAAGAAAACTAAGATACCCGCCAGCTCATAGCCCCCCCGTTGCACGCGGCGGGGGTGCTATGCGTTGGCGGGGCGGGGTTTCGACTGCAGCCCCGCTCCCGACAAACCCCGGGGATTTCAGCGTTGCGCCAGGAGGGCCTGAACGGTCTGCAACAGGAGCGGAAGGTCGAACGGTTTGGCCAGCACGTGGCTGAACCCGAGTGCCGCCAGTTCGTCCAGCTTGGGATGACCCGGATAGCCGGTTGTGATGATCACTTTGACTCCGGCAAGCGCCGGCTCGGTCTGGATGCTCCGGCAGACCTCCAGGCCATCCATCTCCGGCATGAACACATCCAGTATGAGCAGATCGGGGCGGTAGGTCCCCAGCCGGATCGATGCCTCGATGCCGTTGGCGGCTTCTTCCAGCAAATACGCACGCGGCAGAGCCAACGCTTCCATCAGGATCTGGCGGACCATCGGGTCGTCGTCCACCACGAGAATCTTGGCAGCTTGGCGCTCCATCAAGCTGGGCAGCCGCACCGTAAAAATTGTACCGCCGCCGGGCCGATTCTCAAAGGCAACATCTCCACCGTGGGCTTTTACCAGGCTGTAGGTCACGGACAAGCCGAGCCCGGTTCCTCCCTGAGCCTGCTTGTCGCTGACGAAGGGCAGGAAGATGCGGTCGGCGATGGCGGGCGAGACACCGCACCCGTTGTCCGAGATCTGAATCCACACCCGTCCGTCGTTGAACGTCACGCCCGTGCGGATGGAGATTTCCCCGTTCGCGTGATCGATGGCCTGGGCCGCGTTGATCACCAGGTTTAAAACCACCTGCTCGAGGTTGTACAAATTTCCTCTGACGTCAGGCAGGTCTTCCGCCAGCCCCATATGAACGGCCACCCCGGCCTTGCGCAGCGTGCTCTGGGATAAACGCAGGGCATTGCGGACCGCCGCGTTGATATTGAGCGGGCCCTGATCCGAGATGTTGGACTGACGCGAAAAATTCTTAAGATCGGAGACGATTTTGGCCATCCGCTGAGCGGCCATTTCCATATCGGCGATCAGCTGCGGCAGGTGCTCCTGAAGGAAGTCGTACGTGAATCCGCCGAACTTCTTCGCGGGCTCATGGCGGCGGTGGGCGGTCAGCACCGGCAGCAAATCCGCCCACGTTTTTTGCAGCAACGGCAGGTTGTAGAGAATGAGATTGAGCGGATTGTTGATCTCGTGCGCCACGCCGGCCACGAGGGTCCCGAGCGCCTCCATTTTCTGGGCTTGCTGCAGCTGTCGCTCGGCGTCGCCCAGAGCCAGCTCGGTCTTGCGCAGCAGGGATTCCAATCGCCGGCATTCCTCGCAGCGGTCCGCTGGTTTCGAAGCCCGTTTGGCCGGAACGAAGCGGTCATCGGTCATGGGTAGCTATCCCTGTTCCAGTGGTCCATCGCGGCAGCCGCGATGGAGACCGCCCGCTGCGTGGATTCCGGCCGTTCAATCCGCCCGCTCCAATGTCACATTCCGACCCAGGAACCGTCGGGCGGTCTGCGCCACCTGGGGCGTGAGATCCGAAACCCATAATTGGACCTTCCGACCGCCGCGCTCCGCAGCGGGCGGAGGCTCCTGAAACCGGAGGTGCTCCGCCACCCGGGAAGCCAGGTTGGCGGAAGCCTCCACCAGGATTACCTGAGGTCCGACCTTGCGTTGAATCACCGGCTGCAGCGCAGCAAACGTATTGCTTCCGAGAATCAGCGTATCCACCCGGTGCTGCTTTATCTCACGAACGCCGCGCTTAACGACCCATGCGGCTTCGCGTCGCTTATGCCATCCTTCCTCGACCAGGGCCCCCCACAGGGGGCAGGCCGCCACGAAGAGGTTGGCCCGAGGACAGCGATCCCGGATCAACTCTTCGTAACGTCGACTTTCGACGGTTGCACGGGAGGCGACCAGGCCGATGCGCTGGCCGTGTGAGTTTTCGATGGCGGCCTGCACGGCCGTCGTCGCCACATCGAAAAGCGCATCGCCAAAACGGCGCGACAGCGCCTCAAAGGCGACAACGGATATCGTGTGACTGGCCGCCACCAAGACCCGAGCGCCGCTGTGCCACACCCGTTCCGCAGCTTCGAGCGCCCCGCGCACGATCGTTTCGGCGCTTCGGTTGCCATAAGGTGCGCGGAGCGTATCCGCGTAGTAGACAATGTCCTGGTCGGGCAGTTGCTTCAGAAGCGCATCAACGAGGTGCAGCCCGCCGACTCCGGCATCGATGACTCCAATCATGGCCACCCCGCAACCGTGCGATGCTTCATAGGACCCGGCGCAGGCCAACCGGCGGTGATCCCGGTTCGACGGCCAGCACGGTCACGTCGGTTCCGGTGCTTCGGAGGCCAGAATCCTCTGAACGCACTCCCGTACGGAATCGAGTGGCACATCGGCGCGCATGCCGGGGCAGAGGGACGCCATGATCTTCCAGTTGAACGCATCCGTCACCACGCTTTCGATAAACGGCCAGCGGCGGCACATACGGGGTTTCACCGGATGAATGGTGCAGGTCTTATCCCAAAAGATGCAGTACCCGTCCGCCCGCTGTGCCAGCAGGTAGCGCCCGCCGGAACGGTGGCAGCAGCGATCGATCAAGTCGGAGGGATCGGTTGCCAGAAACGCGGCAATGGATCGGACGTCTTCACGGCTGACGTAAGTCCCGCCGAATCCCCGGCAGCAATCGCCGCAGAGCGTGCAGCGGAACAGATCTTCCGCAGCCAGGCTATGGGATGGCACGACGCGACTCCATGGCCTTCTTGAGGGTCACCTGGTCCACGTATTTCAGATCGCCGCCCATGGGGACCCCTGCGGCGATCCGGGTCACGGTTACCGGTCGGCTTTCCAATTGACCGGCAATATAAGCGGCGGTGGCTTCGCCTTCGACGCTGGTGCCGGTGGCCAGCACGATCTCGCGAACCCCGCCGGCAGTGACTTTCTGAAGAAGCTCCCGGATCCGAAGATCATCCGGACCCACCCCATTCATGGGAGACAGCACCCCGGAAAGCACATGATAGTGACCATTGAATGCGCCGGATTTCTCCAAGGCGACCATGTCGCCCGGTTGCTCGACGACGCACACCACCGAACCATCGCGCGCCGGATTGCTGCAGATGGCGCAAAGGTCTCTGTCAGCCAGCGAAAAACAGCGGGAACAAAGCCGGACGTTGCGCTTGACATCGAGAATGCTGCGGCCCAGTTCTTCCACGAAATGGTCCGCCGTGTAAAGCAGATGGAGCGCCAGGCGCTCGGCGGTCTTCTCCCCGATCCCGGGAAGCCGTGCCATGTGTTTGATCAACTGGCGGATGGGGGCTGGATAGATGCTCATGCGATCACATCAACCCCGGCAGATTCAGGCCGCCCGTCAGCTTGCCCATTTCTGAGCTGACCATTTCCTGCGACTTCGTCAGCGCGTCGTTGACGGCGGCCAGGATCAAGTCCTGCAGCATCTCCACGTCCTCGGGATTGACCACTTCCTTCTCAATCCGGATCGATACGACCTGCTGGCGGCCATTCGCCACCACTTTGATCATGCCGCCGCCGACGGCGGACTCCACCGTCCGTTCACCCAGTTCGGCCTGTAGCTTGAGCATGCGCGCCTGGAGTTGCTGCGCCTGCTTCATCATTTGGCCCATGCCCTTCATTTATCCACCTCCTGTCGGATCTGCACGTCCACGAGCTTGCCGTTGAAGATTTCGATGGCGTCAGCCACCACCGGGTGATTGAGCGTCTCTTGGACCCGGCTGTGATGGCGATCGCGCCGCTCGGCCGATGAGTCACCGCATTCGTCGGCGGTGGTCACGATCACATCCGGCCGCCCACCGAACACTTCCGCACAAACTTTTTTCAATAGCGATAAATTCTTTTCACGCTGCAACATGGAGCGGATGAATGGGGTGGCCGGAGCAATGATCTCCACCCGCTTGGAATCGGCATGGCGAAGACAGCATTTCTTGAGGTTCGCGCCCAGGCTGGGGTAGTTCCGGGAAACGCTCTGGACAATGGCCTGCCACGCCGCCGCGAGCGGATTTTGCGGATCCGCCGCCAATCCGCCACCGCCCCCCGCCGGGACCGTCTCTGCCGCCGGTGCCGCATCGGGCAGCGGCGAAGCGCCAGGCCGGCGGAGTGCCTCGGCCGATCGTCCGGCATCCGCTTGCGACGTTCCACGACCGGGCGGCGGGCGATCCCCCCCCGCCCCGCCGACCTCCTGTCGCAGATCCTCCACCTTGCGGATGAGCGTGTCGATGGAGAGCGCCGCCCGCGCATGCAGTGTTCGGAAGAACGCCATCTCCAACGCCAGCTTGGGCTGAGGTGAAAGCCGAACAATGGGTTCCTCTCGATAAAGAATATCCAGGATCTGCTGGAGAGCAACACTCGAGACCTGGCCGCTCTGGGCCTGCAGGGCATCGATTTCGTCGGCCGGCAAATCGACAGCTTTGCGCGGTTCCGAGCTGGTCTGAACCACCCATAGATCCCGGAAATACTCGAGCAGATCTGCGAACAGCTTCTTGATGTCGTGGCCGCGGTCGAAAAGCTCATCAAGGCCGGCCAGGAACGGCAGCGGTTCACCCGCCAGCAGTGCGTCCGCCAGCTGCCGCAGCTGGTTGCGGTCGATAACCCCAAGCGTTTCCAGGATCTGGGAATGCGGGATCGTTTTCTGCCCGCAGGCGATGGCCTGGTCCAGCAAACTCAGGCTGTCGCGTACGCTTCCGCCGGATTCCCGCGCGATCACATCCAGGCTCTCCGGGCCGATTTCAACCCCCTCCCGGCGACAGATTGTCGCCAGATACCCCGCGATGGCGGATACCCGAACACGTCGGAAATCGAAGCGCTGGCAACGCGATAAGATGGTGATCGGGATTTTATGCGGTTCGGTGGTGGCGAACATGAATATCACATGCGCGGGCGGCTCCTCCAACGTCTTCAACAACGCATTGAAGGCCGGCGTGCTGAGCATGTGAACTTCGTCGATGATATAAATCTTGTAAGGGCTGTGGGCCGGCATGTATTTGACGTTCTCCCGCAGCTCTCGGATCTGATCCACACTGTTGTTGGAAGCACCGTCAATTTCGTAAACGTCCACCGCATGGCCGGCGGTAATGTCCTGGCAGGAGCGGCATAGGTTGCAGGGAGCGGCCGACGACTCCGACCGACAATTCAGCGCCTTGGCCAGAATACGTGCAACGGTGGTCTTGCCCGTTCCCCGCGGACCCGAGAAGAGCAGCGCATGCGCCACCCGTCCGGCGGCAATCGCATTGCCGAGGGTGCGAGTAATGTGCTCCTGCTCGAGAACGTCCGCAAAGCTTTGAGGCCGGTATTTTCGAGCTAATACGAGATAGGACATATCACTGGATGCCGGGTTTCGTTCAGATGAGTCCAAACAGCAGAAAATTCCGAAGGACCGCGATCGACCGCCGGGAGGCCATGATAATGGTGGCGGAGAGAGTGGGGTTCGAACCCACGGTGCCGGTGTTAGCAGCACACACGATTTCCAGTCGTGTTCCTTCGGCCAGCTCGGACATCTCTCCGCAATTTTGCCGCGCGATGCAACTAAACAACTTCCCTGCCGGTCGCGCCCCTTTCCATCGTCGGAATCGGTTCCTTCGGCAGAAACCCGCCTCCATCGGCCCGCTCGGGCGACTGCTTAACGCCTGGCGGGAATGGCGGAGAGGGTGGGATTTGAACCCACGATCCCGTTTTTGACAGGATACCGCTTTTCGAGAGCGGCGCCTTCAGCCACTCGGCCACCTCTCCGGGGCCACATCTCAGCGAGCGGCAAATCGTTTTTATATCGCCTCAGCCGCGACTTGTCAATTGTGCTGAATGAACCGTGTGCTGAAAGACCCGAAAGAACCTTAACACACTGCCACCTGGTTTCGGTCGCAGCGGCTTTCAGGGCGAAATCAGGCTCCGGACTTCTTTCGAGTAGCCTCCGCTTTCGTCGTAGATGATCAACGGCGGCGGCAGGACCACCCCTGGCCCGCCGTTCTTGATACCCTCGACCAGAATCAGACAGGCGTTCGATCCGCGGTCGGAATGGATGCTTCGCAGGCATTTCGGCTCGATATGCTCCAAGCGCATCTGGGATAAAAGCTCCGCAACGCGCTCGGCGGCGTAAATGGCGACAAAACGACCGCCGGTTTTAAGCAACCGGCGCGCAGCTCCGATGAGATCCGGCAGGGTCATAGCGATTTCATGGCGAGCCAGCGCCCGCTCGACGTTGGGATTGACCCGACCGGACTGGCTGCGTCGATAGGGGGGGTTGGAAACGATCCAATCGACCGGCCCCCCAAAAGTATCGGCGCCTAGGTCGCGCAGATCGGCGCCCAGGACGGTCACTCGCGATTGCATTCCGTTGGTGCGAACGTTCTCGGCGGCCAACGCAGCCAGCGTCTCTTGCACCTCGACTCCCCAGACCCGCACGTCGGGCCGGCGAAACGCCAGCAGGATGGGAATGACGCCGCATCCGGTTCCGAGATCAACGATGGTCTCACCCGGGCGCGGATGCAGGCAACCCGACAGGATGACCGCGTCGATCGAAAAGCGGTAGCCGCGGCGCTGCTGCCTCAAGCGGATGCCGCCGCTGAAAAAGGTGTCTGTTGTCAGCTGCTCCAAGCCGGGTTCAATCAACTCCGCGGGCATCGAGGCGCCGCTGCAGGAAGGACGGTCCATCTTAATCAGAACGACCCGACCTTGAATTTGATGTCGCTGACCAGCGGTTGTCCAAAATCGTCATTCAGGCGACTTACGATCTCTTTCTTCAAATACTGCAAATGGTGGACCCAAACGGAGCTGGTGACGTAAACCAGCAGAAGGGACCCCTTAAATGCGGCAGGCCGGGCGTTACGGGCGATATCCTCCCCGACGAGACGATCCCATACTCGCCATATCCGCAGCATTCCCTGGTCCGCCTCGGGTCGGTATCGCTGCAGCAAGCCGGGAAGAATCCCGCCGATGTGGGTGGCGCCCTCAGATTTCTTATCCATCATTCATAGCCCTCATAGCCCTGCGCTGCATTAAGGCAGCAATGCACAGTAATGTCAAGAAAAACCGGTGGATACAGCCTTAATCCAGCCATGGCCGAGAGCGCTTGCACTGCTTTTTTCTTGACTTGCTGCAGAGGGTAACTTAACAAGTATAACATTGATGAACACGAGATGACCAAGAGAGTCGCTGTGCGGCCGTATCCCCCATATGGCGGAAAACGTCCGAGGGCCGCGGGTGCAGGCAGATGACGGTGGTCACCCAAGGCAGCGATTGGCATGCGCGGCTTAAACCAAGCAACCACTGAATAGGAAATCCGGCATGAGTTGGGATTGGGAAAAACTGAAGCAACAACAGCGCGGCACGGGCGGCATCCCCCCCCAGGTGGATGAAATGGTGAAGCAATTCAAAAAATTCAGACTCCCTGGCGGTCCGCTGGCACTGGGAATCATCGTGCTTGCATTGATGGGGCTGACGGCCTTCTATACGGTCAACCAGGATGAAGTCGGCATCGTGCAACGCTTCGGACGCTATATTGAAACCACGCAGCCAGGATTGAATTTCAAGCTCCCGCTGGGCATCGATACCGTAACCAAAGTGAATGTCAAGCGCGTTCAGACGGAAGAATTCGGAGCGTCCGTGGCCGAGGTGGACTTCAGGACCCGAGCCAAGCCCGGCCCAGAAGGGGCGTCCGTCGCGCTGATGCTCACCGGCGACCTGAATGTTGCGGTCGTCCCCTGGATCGTGCAATACCGGATTAAAGACCCCTATGATTTTCTCTTCAAGGTCGCCAACGTACGCAAGCTGCTCACCGACATGTCCGAGGCGGCCATGCGCCTGGTGGTCGGCGATCGGAGCATCAACGAAGTCATCAGCAAACGCGATGAAATCGCCATCGAGGCCATGGGCCTGCTCCAGCGCGAACTCGACCAGGCCGAAACCGGGATTCATGTCGTCACGATCGAGATGAAGAAGACCAACGTGCCGTCCGCCGTCCAACCGTCCTTCAACGAGGTCAACCAGGCCACCCAGGAAAAGGAGCAGATGATTTACCAGGCGAACGAAGATTACAACAAGGCAATTCCAACGGCACGCGGCGAAGCGGAACGGACGATCAAGTCGGCCGAGGGCTATGCCCTGAACCGCGTCAACCGGGCCATCGGCGATGCCGCACGATTCCGAGACGTCTACGAAGAATACCGCAAGGCCAAGGATATCACCAAAACCCGCCTCTACCTTGAAAACATGCGCAGTCTGATGCCCAAGCTGGGGCCGATCTACATTGTCGACTCCGAGCAGAAAAACACGCTGCCATTGCTCAACTTCACGAAACCGGGTGGTAAATAATATGAAAACCAAAGGAATTTTAGTCGCCGTCCTGATCGCCGCCGTCGTCGTCGTGTACGAATCGGCCTTCGTGGTCAGTGAAACCGAGCAGGTGGTGATCACCCAGTTTGGAAGGATCGTCCGGGACCCCATCGTCGATCCGGGGCTCAAGTTCAAAGTGCCTTTCATCGAGAAGGCCAGCTTTTTCCCGAAAAACATTCAAGAATGGGACGGAGAGCCCGGGCAGATCCCGACGCTGGACAAGACCTTCATCTGGGTGGACGCCTTTGCCCGCTGGAAGATCGTCGACCCCGTGAAGTTTTTCCAGACCGTCAACAACCGCTTTAATGCCGTCAGCCGCTTGAACGACATTATCGATCCGGCCGTGCGCAATTTCATCACGTCCTACAAGCTGATTGACGCTGTGCGCAAATCCAACCGGGAGTTGGACACCTCCGAGGTCGGCCTGGAAGACCAGGAAAAAAAGCCGCAAAGCCATTATGTCATCAGCCTCGGCCGAGAAAAGATCACCCAGGGGATCCTTGAGCAGGCGCAACCCAAGGTGTCCCAGTTCGGAATCGAACTGGTGGACGTAAAAATCAAGGGTATCAACTACGTGGAGGAGGTCCGCAAATCCGTCTACGACCGCATGATCGCCGAACGCAAGCAGATCGCGGAGAAATTTCGCTCGGAGGGCAAGGGAGAGGCCCAGAAAATACTCGGCCAGAAGGAAAGAGACCTGCAACAGATCACTTCCGAAGCTTATCGGACTTCACAAGAGGTCAAAGGCAAGGCCGATGCCGATGCCGTTAAAATCTATGCGGAGGCTTATGGGATCGATCCGGATTTTTATGCCTTCACGCAAACCCTGGAAATCTACAACGAGTCGCTGAACAAGGACACCACCCTGCTCTTGTCGACCGACTCGGAGTTCTTGAAATACTTCAAAGGCATTTCTCCGAAATTGAAGTAAAAAAACCGCACCGGCATGAGGTGCCAGCCGGTGCGGTAAGTTGCAGACGTGAGACGGCCTGTTGAGCCTTATTTGCTTCTCCTCTGATGGCGGGTCTTGGCCAGCAGTTTTCTATGTTTGTGTTTCCGCATCTTTTTTCTGCGTTTTTTGATCACACTGCCCAAACAATCACCTCCCCTCCAGCAACATCAGGATTCGTTGACGTAAATGCAACTGTTAACATAGCATCCGATCGCTTGTCCATAGTTTTTTCGGTTCCGCTGAACGCAAAAGCGGGAAATATTGCGGAGGCATTGGCCGGCGCTCGCCGTGCCGACGAATGGGGAACCGGGGCCGCGGGGCTGGAATCTAATTCGCAATTGTGGTAAGGGTGGCGCCATCATGGATTCCACACCGGTATTTTCGAAGGAGCGTCAAACCCCGTTCACGTCCGGGCAACTGCCCATTGTTACCCATGCAGTGGGCATCGCTGAAGAACTGGTCAGCAACCACTACAAAATGTCGGCCAGCCAGTGGCTGCGGCCGAAGTATGATGTTAAAACCCTGGCCGAATTGGAACCGGCGGAAATCGTCGATGGGCCTTTTGCACAGATCATCCGCTACCAGGGCCAACCGAAATCGGCCAGCCTGACGTCATCGTCTTACGATTTCTACAAAATTTGTTTGCAGGACCATGCCATCCTTTCAGCGCTCCGCCAGAACCCCGACCTTCAGCTGCTGCCGTTCGTACTGTACATCATCACCCATGAGTTGATCCATATCGTGCGCTTCAGCAAGTTTTTGCAGGGGTTTGATGCTTCTGCGGATGAACGCCTGGCCGAAGAGCAGCGGGTGCATGCGCGAACGCACGACATTCTGCTTGGCCTGAAACTGACGGGATTGCCGGATGTGCTTTATTTTTACCGTGATTGGCGCCGGGTTTACGAACAAATCGACTACCATCCTTGACAAAGGGGATAGCCTGCCTATATTACCGCCGACCGAATTCAGATTCTTACTTTGGGAGGTCGCTGTTATGCCAGTTTACGAGTATGAGTGCGCCAAGTGCGGGAGAGTGGAAGAAGCCATCCAGCGGTTCTCGGATAAGCCGCTTTCCAAGTGCAGGCACTGCTCGGGAAAACTTCACAAGCTGATTTCACAAAGCGCGTTTCATCTGAAAGGATCCGGTTGGTACGTCACCGATTACGCCAATAAATCCAAAACATCTTCGTCCAAGCCCCAAAAAGCAGAAAGCGCAAAATCGGATTCGGGCACATCGTCCGCAAGTTCTGGCACCTCAAAAGACTCTGCTTGATGATCGGCTGAAAAACCGACCCGATAACGCCGTCGCAGTGTGAACCCTCGGGTTTCCGGACGGGAACCGCGCAGGGTTAATTTTGCAGTTATATTCAGAAATGCTTCAATGCCAAAAACGTTTTTCTGACATGAAGGGAGGTGGCGATCAACCGAGGTAAAATTATGCTTATTCGGGAATCGTTATCCCATGCAAAGCGGATCACGGTTTTGTCACATCAAGAAATTTAAAATGAAGGAGATGATGAAACATGAAGCTTAAACCGTTACAGGATCGAATTCTGGTTCAGCGCATCGAGGAAGAAAAGACCACCAAAGGCGGAATTATCATACCGGACACCGCCAAGGAAAAGCCGGCCGAGGGGAAGGTTGTAGCTGTCGGTAACGGCAAAGTGGGTGAAGACGGCAAGCGCATCCCTCTGGAGATCAAGAAGGGTGACCGCATACTTTTCGGCAAATATGCCGGTACGGAAGTCAAGATCGAGGGAGAGGAATACCTTATCCTGCGGGAAGACGACGTACTGGGCATCATCGAATAAGGAGGAGGACTGACAATGGCTGCAAAAGTGATCAAATACAGTATGAAAGCCCGGGAAGCGATGCTGAACGGGGTGAGGACGCTGGCCGATGCGGTAGTAGTGACATTGGGACCCAAGGGCCGAAATGTAGTTATCGACAAATCATGGGGCTCTCCCACCGTGACGAAAGACGGCGTTACAGTTGCCAAGGAAATCGAGCTAGAAGACAAGTTCGAGAATATGGGTGCGCAGATGGTCAAGGAAGTCGCCAGCAAGACCAGTGACATGGCAGGCGACGGTACGACCACGGCCACGGTTCTGGCACGCTCGATCTACGAAGAAGGTCAGAAACTGGTGGCGGCCGGAAACAACCCCATGGCCATTAAACGCGGCATCGACAAGGCTGTCGAGTCGATCGTGAAAGAACTAAAGGCTCTCAGCAAACCGACCAAGGATCAGCGCGAAATCGCGCAGGTAGGCACGATTTCAGCCAACAACGACGAAACCATCGGCAACATTATCGCCGAAGCCATGAACAAGGTTGGCAAGGAGGGTGTTATCACGGTTGAGGAAGCCAAGAGCATGGAAACCACCCTTGAGGTGGTCGAAGGCATGCAGTTTGACCGTGGCTACCTTTCCCCCTATTTCGTAACCGACCCCGAAAAGATGGTCTGCTCCCTGGATAATCCCTACATCCTGATCAACGAAAAGAAGCTCAGCAGCATGAAAGACCTTCTCCCGATTCTCGAGAAGGTCGCCAAGATGGGTAAACCGTTGCTGATGATTGCCGAGGACGTGGAGGGCGAGGCACTAGCCACCCTGGTGGTCAACAAACTGCGCGGAACCCTGCAGGTGGTGGCCGTAAAAGCACCCGGCTTCGGCGATCGCCGTAAGGCCATGCTGGAAGACATCGCCATCCTGACGGGTGGGCAGGTGATTTCCGAGGACCTGGGCCTCAAGCTGGAAAACATAACCGTGCAGGATCTCGGCCGCGCCAAGCGCATCACGGTCGACAAAGACAACACCACCATTGTCGACGGCGCCGGTTCGCGCCAGTCCCTCGAAGGGCGTGTGAAACAGATTCGCGCCCAGATCGATGAAACCACCTCGGATTACGACCGCGAGAAACTTCAGGAGCGCCTGGCGAAACTGATCGGCGGAGTCGCCGTCATCAATGTCGGCGCCGCCACTGAAACCGAAATGAAGGAAAAGAAGGCCCGGGTGGAAGATGCCCTTAATGCCACTCGAGCGGCGGTCGAAGAAGGAATCGTGCCGGGCGGCGGCGTGGCCCTGGTCCGTTGCCTGGAAGGGCTCGATAAGTTGAAGGTCAAGGGGGAGCAAAAGCTGGGGGTCAAGGTCGTGGCCCGCGCTATTGAGGAGCCGCTGCGTCAGATTGCCAACAATGCGGGCGTCGAGGGCTCCGTAGTAATCGAAAAAGTCAAATCAAACAAGGGGCCATTCGGCTACAATGCTGAAAAGAACGAGTATGAGGATCTCATGGAAGCCGGCGTAATCGATCCGACCAAAGTCGTGCGCCTGGCGCTCCAAAACGCCGCGTCGGTTGCCAGCCTCATGCTGACCACTGAGGCCATGGTGGCGGAGCGGCCTGAAGAAAAGGCCGACCACCCCATGCCCGGTGGAGGAGGAATGGGCGGCGGTATGGGTGGCATGGGCGGCATGGGCGGCATGATGTAACACCGTCTCAATCCGCATCCCCGCACCAATTAAAAAGCCCTTGTGGCGAGTCAAGCCACAAGGGCTTTTTGCATCTGTAGCAACGGTTATTCTTAGTTATATCCAGCTGATAATATAATAAAAATTTTCCTAACCGCCCATCGCGTGAAATAGAGCTTAAGAAATTGCGCGTAATGACGATATAGACGAACGGATCCCCTTATTTTAGCAACTTTTTTTTGGCGACGGCTTAAGGCTTCAAACCAACCTTCTATGCAAGTGGGAGTCATCCATGAACCCGAAATTCATCCTCAAAAGTCTGTTGTTGACATTAGCTTTCGTCGGAATTCTATCTGGCGCACGCAGCGTCAGTCATGCCGCCGAAGCCGCACGGCCTGGGATTCGCCCGACTGCCGCTGAAACCGAAAACGGTTACTACTATACGGTTCAGAAAGGCGACACCCTCTGGGATCTTTCCAGGCGATTCTCGGCGACTCCCTGGGTCTGGCCGGAGTTGTGGGAAGAAAACAGTGAGGCGATCGCTAATCCCCATTTGATTTATCCTGGGCAGAAGATCCGATTGACACGCATCGCTGGCGGTCGTTCGGCTGGAGTTGCATCGGAACCACCGGTCGCCGGCATTCATTACTATTTTTCAACAAGCGACCAGTACGGCTTCATCCGCAAGGTGCCGGCAACTCCCGAGGGGATCATCTTTAAATTGCAGGACCCCGGCCGACAGATGATCAGCGAGGGCGATATCATCTATGTCCGCCCGGACGGCAATGCCGCTCTCAGCCGGGGCCAGCGCTTGACGATCTACCGCACATTCAAGCCGCTCATCGATCAGCAGACCAAGGAGTTGATCGGCACCCAGCATCTCCTATGCGGGGTTCTGGAGATTGTTCAGAGAGAACCTCAGTATGCTATCGCCAAGGTGCTTGAATCCTACCGGCCCATCGAGGTTGGGGATCTTTTGATGCCCTATCAAAGACGCTCCCAGCGGATCGAAATTCAGGACAGTCAGCCGGGAATCGAAGGGAAGTTGATTTTGGCGGAAGAGCACCTGAGCATTTTCGCTGAATCCCACGTCGTCTTCATCAACCAGGGCAGACGTCACGGCATCAAACCCGGCCAGATATACAGCATCTACCGTTCGGACGAGCACAATTTCGGCAACGCAGCATCGCCCCAGACAATTGCAATTCTCTTCGATTACGGTGAACTGCTGGTCCTTCACACGGAAGACGATACATCAACGGTATTGATCACCGATTCGAAGAAGGAGTCTCACGTGGGAACCCGGGTCAGAACGCCTCTGGCCCTGCGCTGAATTCGATTCAAACCCGACGTTTGAACTTGCGAGAGGTGCGCCCGGCTCCGGCGCACCTTTTTTCATTTTCCTTGCATGTATCGAACCGCATTCGAAAGCAGGCGGACGCCGACGGTCGGGCCCTCTCCGAATGGTCGACCTTCACGCCGAGCGCGTTCACGTTCGCGCAGCCAGTCGGGGTGATTGGTCCAGTCATGATAAGCTTCCGGGTGAGGCATCAACCCGAAGATTCGACCGGTCGGATCGCATATGCCGGCGATGTCGTCCACGGAACCGTTTGGGTTATAGGGAAATCGCCCCGCTGCAGGGCTGCCATCCGGAAGCGCATATCGCAGTGCAATCTGGTGTTCGTTCTGCAAACGGTGAATAACGGCATCCTCGGCGTAGAATTGGCCTTCGCCGTGGCGAACGGGGAAATCTGCTTCAGGGATTCCCTGCGTAAAGACGCAGGGTGATTTCTCATTGACCCGCAGGCGAACCCACTGGTCGCGGAAGTTGCCGGATGCATTAGGGGTCAGCGCGATGGATCGGGTTTGGTAGTCGCCGTCAAATCCCGGCAAGAGTCCTAGATTTACTAAGGCTTGGAATCCATTGCAGATGCCCATAACGAGGCGGCCCCGTTCAATGAATTCCAAAATCCGGTCGCCTAGTTTAGTCTTTAATCGCACGGCCTGAATGACTCCCGCGCCGTGATCATCCCCCCATCCAAAGCCTCCGATGAAAACCAGGATATGGTGATCCTCCAGGCGGATCGACCCTTCGATCAGTGAATTGATATGGGCACGGTGAGAGAAGGCACCGGCCAGTTCAAAAGCACGGGCCGTCTCGCCGTCGCAGTTGAGTCCGAAACCGGTAAGAACGAGAGCGTTGACCTTGGCCATTTAATTACCTCTTCAACTGATCAGCGAAGCATATCCAATTTGATTAATTAATAAAAAAGCGGATTGGCCATCCGCTCAAACCAAATTGCCGAACGGCATCTTCCAGGCCGTTTTCAATTCGGAAATCGAAACAGACAACAAGGCTTCTCCGCGCAGGCCGTCAACTTTCAAGACCGGATCAGCCGTAACGCACCCGATACAGGCGCAAGGGGTTGCCTTGAAGCCGTCTTCGAATTCGACTTGGCAGCGTGGGTCGACGGTGACGATGAAACGGCCCGCTGATTCCGAAAATAAAACCGTGTCGTTGCGCTCGACCGTTTCAGCCGGTATCTTGCGCAGGTCCACATGCAGGCCGAGCCCACCGCCCAGAGCCACCATGGCCAGATGCACTCCCAGGCCTCCCCGGTAGACACCATGTGCGGACGCCACCAGGCCCTTCGCAACGGCTTGACTCATCGCCCGATAGATCGAAACGAACTTTTCGGTGCGCACCCGGGGAACGTTCAACCCCACGTAGCCCAGGTGTTGGTAATATTCAGAACCGCCCAGTTCATCGCGGGTCAGGCCGACTACGTAGACCAGATCGCCGGCCATTTTGCTGTCCATGCTCACGCAGCGAGCTATGTCGGGCACCACCGAAATAGCTGCGAACTGCAGGGTCTCCAGGGCCGACACCTTGTGGGTCTCTCCATAACGCCCCGCCAGATGCCCATCCACGTACATGCTGTCCTTGCCCGATAGGAGCGGGATTTCGTAAGCACGGCAGATATCGCGAAGCGCCCAGCAGGCGCGCACCAGCTGAGCGGCCTTGAACTTGCCATCCGGGTTGCTTTCGGCATCAAATTGGATGTTGGGCCAGCAGAAATTATCCACCCCACCGATGTGACTCCAATCACCGCCAACGGATAAGACTCGCCGCACGGCTTCATCGATGCTGCAGGCCGCCATATGATAGGCATCGATGCCAGAGTAGGCCGGTAGCAGCGCTTGGGCGAAAGCCAACCCGCGCATCGAGTCCAGCAGTGGCCGCAGCACCGCAGCGTCACTGTCGACGTCCCGATCGGCACCCGTCAACGGTTTGACGACACTCGTCCCCTGGACTTCATGATCATACTGGCGGGTGATCCACTCCGTCGAGCAAATATTGGGGCGCTGCAGCATATCGATCAGCAGGTTTCTAAAATCCGTTGGGCACTTGACCACAGGTTCATACAACCCGCGTTGCTCCGGCGCCACCCACTCGGCCTCGAACTCCCATTGGGGAAAGCCGGATTTCAGGAAGTCCATGTCCACATATGCGCAGGTCTTTCCATCGTAGGTGAGGTGCAGCTTCCCGGAGTCGGTGTAGCGCCCGATCACCGTGCTTTCAACCGCGTGTTTCCGGGACAGAGATAGAAAGGTTTCAGCATCGTCGGGCCGGACGGCGACCGTCATGCGTTCCTGGGACTCCGAAACCCATATCTCCCATTGGTCGAGCCCCTCATACTTAAGCGGCACCTGATCGAGGGCGACTTCGGCTCCATTCGAAAACCGCGCCGATTCTCCGACCGAAGAAGAAAGGCCGCCGCCGCCGTTGTCTGTTATGAACCGGATCAAACCCGCATCCCGGGCCTCGAGCAAAAAATCGTGCATCTTCTTCTGGGTGTACGGATCGCCGATCTGAACATGGCCGGCTGGAGTATGTTCGGAAAAAACTTCTGAGGAGGCGGTCACGCCGTGGATGCCGTCCTTGCCGACCCGCCCCCCGCACATGAGGAGCAGATCGCCCGGAGAGGTCTGCTTCTGGTCGGCCGGCTGGCCTCCGATGTGAGCCGGCATCACTCCGACCGCGGTCACGAAGACGAGGCACTTGCCCATGTAGCCGGGGTGAAAAATCACCTGTCCGAACGTCGTTGGGATGCCGCTCTTGTTGCCGCCGTCCCGAACGCCTTCGATGACCCCGTCCAGAAGCCGGCGCGGATGCAGCCTCGGCATCAGCGGACCGGCATAGTCCCGAGGACCGACACAGAAGCCGTAGCTGCCCATGACGAGCTTGGACCCTTTGCCGGTCCCAAGCGGGTCGCGATAGACACCGACAATGCCGGTGATGGCTCCGCCATAGGCTTCCATGTTGGAAGGCGAATTGTGTGTCTCCCCGGTAATGACATAGTAGTTCTTATCGTCCAGGCGCCCTACGCCCGCATTATCCCACAGAACCGAAACCACCCAGGGCTTCTTCTCCACCAATTCCAGCGTCGGAGCTTCAATGCAGGTTTTGAAAAGGTTGTCCACGAGTTCGGATCGATCGCCGCCGGCCTCTCGGTAGCGGAACAGCCCCCGAAATGTGTTGTGGTTGCAGTGATCGCTGCGAGCTTGAGAAATATATTCGATTTCGACATCGGTCGGATCGGTCAACCCCACCGCCGCGCGCTCGGCACGCACCCGCGGATCGGAAAAGTAGGCGCGGATGACAGGGGTGTCGTTTGGGTTCAACGCCAGATGGCGCTCATCGCTGACACGCTTTAGGGTTGCGTCGCTGTCGATCGGGATGACCGTCACCGTCGGAGCGTGATTCAGGCGCACCTTTGGCACGATGACGCCGATGCCGACAGTCGGATCCCATCCCTGTTTCGACCAGACCCGCCATTGCTGAATGATATCATTCGCCAGCAGTTCACCGGCGATCTTTTCGACGTCTTTTCGGGTCAAGCGCCGGCCGCTCAGGCAATAGCGCTTGGAGGTGTACACCGCCTCCCCCCCTCCCAGGCGAATGCCGAGCAGGTCCTCGATGGCTTCCATGGCCGTGGCACCCGGGTTATCCTTCACACCTGGGCGGAAGCCGACCCAGACGATCCAATCCCCGTCCACGGACAGCGGGCGGTAAGAAGATACCTGCGTGACCGGATTGGTGAAAATATCTTTCCGGATGGTTTCGAGTTGGGCCGGTGCAAGGTCCACATCCATTGTCAGCACGTTCACGACACGGACCCGATCCAGCTCGATGCCGAAATACGCCCGGGTTTTCTTCCGGAGGCCTTCACCTTCAGCGTCGACCAGCTGGTCCTTGAGCGCGATTTCCAGTCGGGAGGGCATGGTGCTCTTCTCAGGCAAGGGGTTCAAAGCGATCAGGAGCTGAAAAACAGCCTTATGATGTCATTGTAAAACACCAGGATCATCAGCATGATCAGGATGACCATCCCGACCTGTTGGGCGATCTCGCGAACTTTTAGGTTGACGGGACGGCCCTTAACAGCCTCGATCAGAAAAAACAGCAGGTGGCCGCCGTCCAGCACCGGAATCGGCAGCAGGTTGATGACCGCCAGGTTGACGCTGATGACCGCAATGAACTGGAACAGACTGCTGGCGCCGGCCTTGGCCTGGTCACCGGCCATCTGAGCGATCATAATGGGTCCACCGACGGTATCGATGGAGATATCGCCGGTCAACAATTTGACCACGATGACCACCATCAACTCAACGATGGCATAAGTCTGCCGGAAGCTTTCAGAAACAGCCTCCAGCAAAGAAAGTCTCTTGGAATAGGTTTCCCCGGCGGTTCCGATTCCAATGACGTAGCGCCGGATGTCCTCCCCCAACAGGTTCTTGGCCGTTATCAACTCCGGAGTAACAGGCAACACGAGAGTGCCCTCCGGTCGCGCAACGGCTATCTCCAGCGGCTGCCCGTTGCTGTGGCCAATCCGATCCGCCATTTCCTCCCAGGTTTCAACCGACACTCCGTTGATGGCGGTGATGAGGTCCCCTTTCTTGAACCCGGCCAGGAATGCGGGAGACCCTTCTTTCACCGAGCCGACTGCGGGTTTGAGGATCAGGATGCCGGTGGCCCAGGAGATGACGAAAAATATCAGCACAGCCAGCAGGACATTGAAAAATGGGCCGGCAAAGACGATCAGAAAGCGTTTCAAGACATGTTTGTGGGTGAATGAGAAGGGCACAAGATTTGGATCCAGCTCTTCATCCGGCTCCTCGCCCACCATTTTCACGTATCCGCCCAAGGGCACGAGAGAGAGACGGTAGTCGGTGATACCGATTTTTTTTCCGATCAGTCGGGGCCCGAAACCCAGGGAAAACTTCTCAACACCCACCCCGAACAACCGCGCAATCAGAAAATGTCCGAACTCGTGGAAGAAGATGAGGATGCCCAGCACGACTAGGAATGCGAAAACACTGTGTGTCATATATCTACAGTCAATTCCTTTCCTCAGTTAAAATATAATGCAAAAACGCCGGCGATCGAGGAACCGGGAGCTTTGAAATTAGGCCGGCGATCCTGCACAGCTCTCGGGTGAGTCCCGCAGCCGCTCTACCGACCGCCTGAGCTTGTCAACTCACTGGCCTTCTTGCGCGCCCAACGGTCGGCGGCGAGGATATCCTCAAGGCCGGGATCGCTCACCGGCACATGGGCCTCCATCGTACCCCGGACGATCAACGGGATCGCCGTGAAGGCCGTCCGCTCCTGCAGGAAGGCATTCACGGCAATCTCGTTGGCGGCGTTCAGCACGGCCGGCAGGGTGCCGCCTCTGCGGCAGGCCTCATACGCCAGATCGAGGCAGGGAAATTTCACCAGATCCGGTTCTGAAAAGGTCAGGTGCGTATCGCTTGAAAAAGTGGGTAGCGGCTGCCCCAGCGCCAGTCGCTCGGGATAAGAAAGGGCATAGGCGATCGCTGCTTTCATGTCCGGAACACCCAATTGGGCGATCACCGAGCTGTCCCTGAAGGCGACCATCGAATGGATGATGCTCTGGGGATGCACGACGACGCGAATCCTGTCCTGTGGTATCCCGAACAGCCATTTGGCCTCGATCACCTCAAGCCCTTTGTTCATCAGGGTAGCAGAGTCGATCGTAATCTTTGCGCCCATAGACCAATTCGGATGCCGCAGCGCCTCGGCCGGTGTGATCGCGGCGAATTCCTCACGGGCGCGCAGATGAAACGGTCCGCCGGAGGCGGTCAGCAGAATCTGAGCCGCATCCTCCCGACGCTGGCCCTGCAGACACTGGAAGATAGCGCTATGCTCGCTGTCCACCGGAAGGATGACGACCCCTCGGGCGGCGGCCCGTGCGGTCACCACCGATCCCGCCATGACCAGAGTCTCCTTGTTGGCCAGAGCAACGGTTTTTCCGGAATCGATGGCGGCCAGGGTCGGCAACAGCCCGGCCGCGCCGACCATGGCGGTAAGCGTCAGCTCCGCCGATTCCCAGGAAGCTGCGGTGTTGTACCCTTCCGCGCCGTATAGGATTCGGGTCCGGCATCCCGTGGGCAGGAGCTGCCCGAGCTGGCGAGCGGTGCTCGCATCAAAAACAGCGGCAGCCTCGGGCGCGAACTCCCGGATCTGCTCGGCCAGCAGCGTCACATTATGCTTGGCGGCCACGGCCTTCACGCCAAAACGCTCCGGGAATCTTCGTACGATTTCGAGCGCATTGCGGCCGATAGAGCCTGTAGAGCCCAGAATTGAGATCGATTTCATAAAATATACATCCGCAATCCGAAAGCCACCGGCGCCGCAAACAGCAGGGCATCAATGCGGTCGAGCACCCCACCGTGACCCGGCAGCAACGTACCGGAATCTTTTACGTTCGACGCACGCTTAAGCGCGGACTCAAACAAATCGCCAACCTGCCCGGCGACTCCCACTGTGACCGAAAAGAGTATGCAGGCCGGCCACGACCATTCGGTCAGGAAAAGAGCCTTCGCAACCAGACCGACCGCCAAACCCGCCGCCAGGCCGGCAACGGAGCCTTCGATAGTTTTTCCCGGACTGATGGTCGGGCTGAGCCGGTGACGGCCCCAGAGGGTCCCTGCATACAGAGCCGCGGTGTCTCCGGCGAAAATGATCGCGCACAGAAGAAAAATCCAGGTGACCCCATCTGCAGCGGATCGTATCAGGATCAGCAGAGACAAAGACAACGGGATGTAACAGACCCCCTGGACCTGTCGGGCGGCGCACTCCAGCACCATCCGGTCGGAGACAAACCGTCGCAAGGATAAGAAGCCGGAAATTCCGACATTCAGGCCCAGCACCACTCCGATAGCCTCCGGTCGACCGGCATGCGCACAAAGAATTAGTCCGAGGCCGGCGGCAAAGCCCACAAAAATCACAGGCTGTTTGAATACAGGAGCACCAGGCGGGACAACAATGCGATAAAATTCCCAGAGACTTGCCAGAGTGGCGAGTGCGACCAATGACGTGAAAGGAAGGCCGCCGGCGACCACGCACCCGATCAACACCGGCAGGGCCGCCAGCCCGGTGAGCCAGCGCTTGAGGTGGTCCTGGCTCTTAGTTTTGAGAACCATGGATGCCATCCGCCTCCAGCCAGAACCTAGACGCGGCCGAAGCGCCGCTCCCGAGTTCGAAAGTCGTCGAGAATCTTCAGAAACTGCTCACGGTCAAAATCCGGCCAAAGGGTGGAGGTGACGAAAAATTCAGTGTAGGCAAGTTGCCAGAGCAGGAAATTGCTGATGCGCATGTCGCCGCCGGTGCGTATGAGCAAATCGGGGTCGGGGATACCGCGAGTGTCCAAACGTGAGGCGACTCGCTCTTCGGAGATGTCTTCAGGCGCGATGATACCGGCTTGGACCTCGGCCGCCAGTGCCCGCGCCGCACGGGTGATTTCATCCCGCCCGCCGTAGCTCAACGCCAGATTAAGCTGCAGAGCCGTATTCGCCTGGGTTGCGGCGATCGTCTGGCTCAAGACCTGCTGCACATCCAACGGCAGTTTTTCGGTACGACCGATGACATGCAGGCGGATATTGTTCTGAAGCATCTCCGGCATCTCGGTTTTTAAAAAACGACGCAGCAACCGCATGAGGCCATCCACCTCGGCCTTGGATCGTTGCCAGTTTTCCGTAGAAAATGCGTAGAGCGTTAGGTAGGCGATCCCCAACTCACGGCAGGTTCGGACGACCATCCGCACGGCCTCGGCCCCCTTTTCATGGCCCAGGATGCGGGACAGCAGCCGTTTCTGCGCCCAGCGCCCGTTGCCGTCCATGATAATGGCCACATGAACCGGCAACCGGGCATCTGTTTCTGCGCGCCGCTGTTGAGACGCGTCGTTAGAACTCAAGGATTTCTTTCTCTTTTTCTTTGTAACACTCGTCGGCGAGCCGGATGTGATCGTCGGTGATCTTCTGTATTTTCTCCTGGGACTTGAAGGCATCGTCTTCCGATACCTGTCCGTCCTTTTTCAGTTCCTTGACCATTTCGTTTGAGTCGCGCCGGATGTTGCGGATCGACACCTTGTATTCCTCGCAGATCTTGTGGACCACCTTGACCAGTTCCTTGCGCCGCTGCTCGGTTAGCGGCGGGATGGCAATCCGCATGATTTTGCCATCACTGGAAGGAGTGAGCCCGAGGTCGGATTTGAGAATGGCTTTTTCCATCTCTTTGAGGACGGTTGCATCCCATGGCTGAATCGTGATCAACCGACTTTCCGGAACCGCCAGGGTCGCCAGTTGGTTCAGAGGCGTCAAGGTGCCATAATAGTCTACCTTGATGCCGTCTAGAAGGGACAAGGATGCCCTTCCGGTTCGAACCCGTTTGAGATCTTTTTTCAGGGTGGCGATCGACTTTTCCATGCTCTCACGGGTGTCCTGGTAAATGGAATCGATCATGGCATTCTCCTCACATTTTCATTGGCCCAGCACTTCCTGGCATCAGGACTTCCAATCCGGCGCGGGAGCCTTACGTATGGATCCGTGTCCCGATATCTTCCCCGCATACCACGCGCCGAATGTTGCCCTGGGTTTTGAGTTTGAAAACGGCCAAGGGCAACTCGTTATCCATGGCCAGGGATATCGCTGTCGTATCCATTACTTTAAGCTGCCGCTCGAGCACTTCCATGTAGCTGATCCGTTTCAGCAGGTTGGCGTCTTTATGCTTCATGGGATCCGCATCATAAACGCCGTCGACCTTGGTCGCCTTGAGCAGGATTTCGGCGTGAATTTCCTGGCCACGCAATACGGCTGCGGTATCGGTGGTAAAATAAGGGTTCCCCGTACCGGCGGCGAAAATGACGGCACGACCTTTTTCCAAATGCCGGATGGCCCGGCGCAGGATATAAGGCTCCGCAACCTGATGGATGGCGATGGCTGTCTGGACGCGGGTTTGAACGTCATGCTTTTCCAGAGCGTCTTGCAGCGCGAGGCTGTTGATCACGGTGGCCAGCATGCCCATATGGTCGGCGGAGGTTCGATCCATGCCGTAGGAACTGGCGGCAATCCCACGAAAGATGTTGCCGCCCCCCACCACGATCGCCACCTGGACGCCCAGCGCCACAACCGAACGGATTTCCTCGGCGACGAAGCGGATCATGTCCGGCCCGATGCCGAACTCCTGGTTCCCCATGAGCGCTTCACCGCTGAGCTTGATGACCACACGTTTGTAGCGAGCTGATTGCACGGCTGTCTAGTCTCCCACTTGAAAACGCACAAAACGCCGAATGGAAATATTCTCACCGATTTTGGCGATCAAGTCGTTGAGCAGGTCGCCCACCGTGATATCCGGATTGCGGACATAGCGTTGCTGCAGCAAGCAGTTGTCCTCAAAAAACTTCTTGAGCTTGCCTTCAACGATCTTTTCGATGACCTTCTCCGGTTTTCCGGTCTCTTTGGCCTGGGCGGCATAGATTTCCCGTTCCTTGGCCACAACCTCGGGGGGTACATCCTCGGGCCGGATGCCGAGCGGATTCGATGCTGCGATATGCATCGCAATGTTCTTGGCGAATTCCTGAAATTGATCGTTCTTGGCTACAAAATCGGTCTCGGAGTTGACTTCCACCATCACGCCGAGCTTGCCGCCCATGTGGATGTAGGCGGCCAATGTGCCTTCGCTCGTAGCGCGGCCAGCGCGTTTTTGAGCGGTGGCCAATCCCTTCTTGCGCAGGAAATCAACCGCCTGGGCCATGTCCGCCCCGGAGGCAACCAAGGCTTCCTTGCAGTCCATCATGCCGGCTCCGGTCTTTTCGCGGAGCTCTTTCACCAGTTTTGCGCTGATCTCTGCCATCATCTCTCTCCTGTCGTCTCGTCCGCAACACCATCGGTCGGATCCCCAGAGGCGGTGGAGGCATCCGCCTCCGTTGGGTATCGACGAATGATTTCAACCACCGGACCTGCAGCGCCGTCTGAGATCACTTTCCGCTCGCCGGGCTTCAGATCCATCGCGGCACTCAACGGTTTAAGATCCTCCGGCGGCGTTTTATCCGAATCGGCTTGCTGGCGCTCCAGCCATTTCTGCCGTCCCTCGATGCACGCATCGGCCATGCGCGAAGTCATCAGCCGGATCGCGCGAATGGCATCGTCGTTGCCTGGAATCGGGTAGTCGATCTGATCCGGGTCACAATTGGTGTCGACGATGGCCACAATGGGGATCTTAAGCCGGCGGCCCTCGTGGACTGCGATGGCCTCGTTCTTGGGGTCAATGATGAAAACCGCACCCGGAAGTTGCTTCATGTTCCGGATGCCCCCCAGGTTGTCGTCGAGCTTTTCGCGCTCTTTGGCGAGTTTGATGCGCTCGTTCTTGGGGAACAAGTTGATGGCTCCGTCGTTGTGGATCGTGTTGAGGTAGTTCAGGCGTTCGATGCTCTTGCGAATCGTCTGGAAATTGGTGAGCATCCCGCCCAGCCAGCGGTTTTGGACGTAGAACATTTCAGCGCGGTTGGCCTCTTCGTAAATGGCTTCCTTGGCCTGTTTCTTGGTCCCGACAAAAAGAACCGATCTTCCGGCAGCTGCCGTTTCCATCATAAAATCATAGGCAGTCTTGAACATTTTGACCGTCTTTTGCAGATCAATGATGTAGATCCCGTTCCGAGCGCCAAAGATATAGGGTTTCATTTTCGGATTCCAGCGCTTCGTCTGGTGGCCGAAATGCACCCCGGCCTCGAGCAGTTCCTTCATGCTGACATACGCCATTTTGATTCTCCCTTCGTTTCGGTTGGCTCCACCGCCGCCGTCATTCCCACCCCCAGCCTCGATCTCGCGAGGCACCGGGAGGTGCGTCCGGTGGCGTGTGTAATGGTATGGATGACAAATTTACGATTTAACTGAAACAGGTTTTATTAGCAGTCTTTATAAACAGATGCAATATTTTTTTTCTGCATTGTCACCACGCGATCATGGCCGCTATAATCCTTGAGGCAGTTATAGGTGTCGTAGGCCTCGCTCTGGTCCGCAATAAACTGGACCGCCTCTCGCTGGCGACAACCGATTTCCATCATCAGCGCCCCGCCCGGCTTGAGGTAGCGGTGAGCCGTGCCGACAATGGCCCGGTAGCTTCGCAGCCCGTCTTCATCACCGTCGAGCGCCAGTCTCGGCTCATGGTGAACGATCTCCGGCTGCAATTCAGACCACTCACCCGAAGCGACGTAGGGTGGATTGGTTACGATCAGGTCGAAGATCGGGCCCTGGCGCACGGCAGAGAGCCAATCGCCGACGAAGAAGCGCACGTGCTCGGCGACACCGGCCGTCGCAGCGTTGCACCGAGCGATCGTGATTGCTTCCGGTGAAACATCCGAAGCGAAAAACCGATGCGCGCCCGCCTCAGAGGCAATGGCCACTACGATGGCGCCCGACCCGGTCCCCAAGTCCATGACGTCGGCTGTTGGCCCAGCGACTCGACCGGCCAGCCATGTCAGGGCCGCTTCCACCAAGCGTTCGGTCTCCGGCCGAGGAATCAGCACGGCTGGAGTCACGCCGAGGTCCACGGACCAAAACCCTTTATGTCCGACGATATAAGCGACCGGTTCCCGTTGTAGGCGCCTCTGGATGAGAGTCTTGAACAACGCGAGTTCAGTTTTATCCAGGGGCTGGTCGTGTTGGATATAAAGGTGGACACGATCGGTCCCGAGCGCATGCGCCAGCAGGATTTCGGCTGCGGCACGCGGGCCTTCGATCCTACGTTTCTTGAGATAGCTGGCGGCCCACTGCAGGACCCGCAGAATAGTCCATTCAGAGTTAGTGCGGAGCGGCGGGTTCGGCATTCTGAAGCGCTTGAGCCTGGAAATAGGCAGTCAGCCGTTCGATCAACTCGCGGATGCCGCCTTGCATGATGCTGTCCAACTTGTAAAGGGTCAGCCCGATGCGGTGGTCGGTGACCCGGTTCTGAGGAAAGTTGTAAGTTCGGATGCGACCGCTGCGGTCACCGGTCCCAACTTGACTTTTGCGCTCCTCCGCGCGCTTATTTTCCTGCTCTTGAATCTTCATGTCCAGGAGCCGCGCGCGCAGCACTTTGAGAGCCTTGTTCTTATTTTTAAGCTGAGATTTCTCGTCTTGGCAGATAACCACCAGGCCGGACGGCAAATGGGTGACCCGCACGGCCGAGTCGGTGGTGTTGACGCTTTGACCGCCGGGGCCGCCCGAACGATAAACATCAATGCGCAGATCGTTGGGCTGGATGTCCACATCCACTTCCTCGGCCTCCGGTAGAACCGCTACGGTAACGGCCGAAGTGTGAATGCGTCCCTGGGTTTCGGTGACCGGAACCCGCTGTACACGATGGATCCCGCTTTCGTATTTGAGAACGCTGTATGCACCCCGTCCCTGAATCATGGCGATGATTTCTTTCAGGCCGCCGACCCCGGTTGAGTGCTGCGAGAGAATTTCAACCTTCCAGCCGCACTCTTCTGCAAATCGGCCGTACATGCGGAACAAATCGCCGACAAACAGCGCCGCCTCCTCGCCGCCAGTTCCCGCCCGAATTTCCAAGAGAATATTCTTGTCGTCATTGGGATTTTTCGGCAGAAGGAGGATCTTCAGATCATTCTCCAGTTGATCCTTCTCAGTCGTGAGAGCAGCCAGATCGTCTTTCGCAAGGGTGCGGATCTCCGCATCCTCATCGTTCAGAAGCTGGCGGCTTTCCTCGGCTCGATGAACAACTTCCTTGTAACGGCGGAACGCTGCGACGATCTTGCCGAGGTCCGAATGCTCGCGAACCGCCTTCTGGTAGGCATCCCGGTTGGCGATGACGGCCGGATCACTCAGGCGTTGCTCCAGTTGGATGTAACGTTGCTCGACGCCTTCCAGTTTGTCATACATAGACCAGACACCTTCGCCCCAAGCACACAAGAAAAGCCCGCCGGGCAATGCGGGCTCGGGATTTCATCGGTCCGCAATGCCTGCAGGCTCATCTTCGCAGGCAGCCTGGGCACGGATCAACAAAGTGGACCCCCGCCGCGCCAGCGCCAGCCCTTTTTATTGGGGAAAAGCCAAAACGGCTGACACGCGGTCCGGCTGAGCCCGCGTCGTTGACGAAGTTCCACGGAGGAAACTACTACGATGCTTTTTCCTTGCTTTGGAATTTTTGATATTTTTTGCGGAACCGTTCGATGCGGCCAGCGGTGTCGACCAGTTTCTGCTTGCCGGTAAAAAATGGATGGCAGTTGGAGCAGATTTCAACGGTGATATTGTCCCTGGTGGAGCCGGTCTCAATCACATTGCCGCAGGCGCAACGAATCTGGGTCAACTGGTACTTTGGATGGATATCTGCTTTCATTTAATCGGAACCCCCTTTTTTGGCGGTCTAATGGTCTTGCGAATTCTATGATTAAGCGTTCATGGAATTCAGAAAATCTTTATTATTTCTGGTTCCCTTCATTTTTTCAAGCAAAAACTCCATGCTGTCGACCGTATTGAGCGTGGTCAGCAGCTTGCGCAGGATCCAGACGCGATTAAGCACATCCTCGGCAAGCAGCAATTCCTCCTTGCGGGTGCCGGAACGCTTGATATCGACCGCCGGGAAGACACGTTTGTCGGCCAGTTTGCGGTCCAGCTGGATTTCGGCGTTGCCGGTGCCCTTGAATTCTTCAAAAATGACTTCGTCCATGCGGCTGCCGGTATCCACCAGAGCGGTGGCGACGATGGTGAGGCTGCCGCCTTCTTCGATATTGCGTGCGGCGCCGAAAAACCGTTTGGGCCGCTGCAGCGCGTTAGAATCGACCCCACCGGAGAGAATTTTGCCGCTTGGAGGCACCACTGAATTGTGCGCACGGGCTAGACGGGTGATGCTGTCCAATAGAATAACGACATCCTTTTTATGCTCAACCAGCCGTTTGGCTTTTTCGATGACCATCTCGGCCACTTGCACATGCCGCTCGGCAGGCTCGTCAAAGGTGGAACTGATGACCTCCGCGTTTACGGTGCGCTCCATGTCGGTCACCTCTTCCGGCCGCTCGTCGATCAACAGCACAAACGGCACCACGTCCTTGTGGCTCTTGATAATGGAATTGGCGATGGCCTGAAGCAGCATGGTTTTACCGGATCGCGGTGGTGAGACGATAAGACAACGCTGGCCGAAACCAATGGGAACCATGAGGTCCAGTATCCGTGTGGAGTAATTGTCCGAATCGGCCTCCAGGCCCATCTTTCGCTCAGGATAAAGCGGGGTCAGGTTGTCGAATAGAATCTTGTCGCGAGCCACCTCGGGGTCTTCGTAATTTACTGCCTCGACCTTCAACAATGCGAAATAACGCTCAGATTCTTTGGGCTGACGGATTTGTCCAGATATGGTGTCGCCGGTGCGCAAATTAAAACGCCGGATTTGGGAAGGCGAGACGTATATATCGTCCGGCCCTGGCAAGTAATTTGAACTGGGTGAACGCAAGAACCCAAATCCGTCCGGCAGAATCTCCAGGGTTCCCTCCCCGTAAATCATACCGTTCTTTTCGATCTGTCCCTGCAGCAGGGCAAACATCAGTTCCTGTTTGCGCATATTTGAGGCACCCTCAATGTTGAACTGCCTGGCCATCTGCATCAGTTCGTTGATCTTCTTTTCTTTCAGCTCAGCGATATTCATTAAACCATTTCCCCTCAATTTCTCAGCGGACGATCGATTGCCCGCCGACGGTATCGGCGCTTGAAGGCGGCCGGTTTGATTGTTTTCACCTGACATGCCCCTCGTTGGTTCGTTATCGCGACCAACGAAGCTATTGCGTGCCTTAGGATTGCGTTTGAACGGAGCCCGATCTATCAGCGCACCCCAACAGGGAAAAATCAACCGACGTGCTTAAAATCAATTGGTGAACGGACAGGATCCATGTCGGTTGTGCAGGAGGATGTTAAGACGTTTAATGAAAAAAGAATCCTCACAGACGGCGGGTTGACCACTTCCTCTAGTCTTGTTTATTAGTTTAATATCTCCAAGCCGTTCCTGTCAAGCAGTTTCGTGTTTTTCGATGCGAAAAACCGTATTACGATTCTCCCGGTTGTGCGAAAAAAGAGCCGATCAAGTCGGTTCCAACAAAATTCCCGGCCCGACATGTCGATGCGGCCGAACGGCATGAGCAATGCTACTTGATAAACCAGCTGCCAAACTGGATCCAAGCAGTCGCTGGAGACTGTTTGGTAGGAATACGATATGGCCATCCTTAGAAACGCGCCGCCAGTTGGCCTGTCTGCTCGCAGCTGCATCGACCGGGGCGGCTGAAATCGAAACCAAGCCTGCCAACCGCATAAGGCAAGTGATCATCGGAAGAAATATCATCGGTGACAGGCCTGATTTGCGCTCACCCTGACCATCCTTCATGCATAAAAAAATCCTGCCCTCGTTCCATCGCAGGCAGGATTTTTAGTAGAGCGCTCTTCCTATTTTTTCTGATCCAGGACTGCGAAGATCTTGTCGCGGATTTCCTCAACCTTACCGATCCCGTGGATATGAATGTATTTGGGTGCACGTTTGTCTTTAGATGCTTCCCACTTCTTGTAATAATTGATCAAAGGCTCGGTCTGATTATGGTAAACCTCCAGTCGCTTCTTGACGGTTTCTTCTTTGTCGTCGTCGCGTTGAACCAAGGGCTCACCGGTAATATCGTCCTTGCCGGCGACTTTGGGTGGGTTGAAAATGATATGGTAGGTACGCCCGCTTGCCAAGTGAGCTCGTCGGCCGCTCATCCGCTTGATGATCTCTTCATCCGGCACATCGACGTCGACCACTGCATCGATATCTACCCCAGCTTCCTTCATGGCGTCGGCTTGTGGAATGGTGCGGGGAAAACCGTCGAACAGGAAGCCTTTCTTGCAGTCTGCGTCCTTAATCCGTTCTTTGACGAGCCCGATGATGACGCTGTCGGGCACCAATCCCCCCGAGTCCATGAAGCCCTTAGCCTTTTTACCCAACTCCGTCCCTGCTTTGACGGCTGCGCGCAGCATGTCACCAGTGGAAATTTGAGGGATCTGGTACCGCTCCTTGATGTAGTTGGCCTGGGTTCCCTTGCCGGCCCCAGGTCCACCCAAAAGAATCAAACGCATGGGATGGCCTCCTTTTAGAAATGTGGTGGATAAACAATAAGATCCTAAATTTGGTGGGGGCAGAGTATGGCGGAAGGGCTCGATGGTGTCAAGTCAATTGTAGCCTTACTTTTTTTCTTGCAAAGACGGAAATTATCCAGTATTAGTTTTGTCTTATAATTTTTCATTAAAATAACCGACGGAAAAACGATCTAACGTTACCTTCCGACGGCACGAAAGGGGCGATATTGTTGAAAGAAATCGAGGTCAAAGTCATCGACAATGACATCGAAAAGGCCATGCGCATTCTGAAGAAGAAAATCCAGAATGACGGACTCTTCAAGCGTTTGAAACTGAAAAAGAGCTACGAGAAGCCAAGCGAGCACCGGCGTCGCAAGCAGCGAGAAGCGCAGAGAAGAGAGCGCATTGCAGCAGCGCGAGCCGCGCGCAGGCGTTAACCTCCAAACCCAAAAGACAGAACCCGGTGGGATTCCCGCCGGGTTTTTTCATGCCGATGCCCCGCCGCAAAACGCACACTGAATGCCTTGATCGCATGTTTGCCTTGAGGCGATTCGGAATCAAACTGGGACTCGCCACCATCCGTAGGATGCTGGCTGGATTAGGAAACCCCCATCACCGATACCCTTGCATCCATGTCGCCGGCACGAATGGCAAAGGCTCGGTGGCATCAAATCTCGCAGCGGTCCTCATGCGATCCGGCTACCGCGTCGGATTATATACGTCGCCTCACCTCGTTCGCTTTAACGAGCGTATCAAAATCGACGGAAAGGATATCACCGACGCAGACATCGTGCGGCTCTACCGTCGCGTGAGGCAGGCCCTCCCGATCGGCCGTGAGCCTACCTTTTTCGAGTTCACCACCGCCATGGCACTCGACGAATTCAGCCACCGTAAGGTCGACTGGGCCGTCATTGAAACCGGCATGGGCGGCCGTTTGGACGCCACCAACATCCTCACGCCGGCATTGTCGATCATAACGAATATATCTCTGGAGCACCGCGAATATTTGGGCCGCACCCTGCGCGAGATCGCCTTCGAAAAGGCCGGTGTCATTAAACGCCGCCGACCTGTGGTCACCGGAGTTAGACAGGCATCCGCCCTATCCGTCGTTGCGCAAACAGCGCTTAAACGATCGGCACCTCTTTTCCGTCTCGGGGCTCAGTTTCGTGTCCGCAGAGCCATCGGGGGCCGTTTCACCTATTACGGCATGAACCATGTCTGGGCCGATATG
>JAUQXK010000014.1:0-22500 GCA_030834695.1 Desulfobacterales bacterium | reverse complement strand
CTACCTTGTTACGACTTCACCCCAATCATCGGCCATACCTTAGGTGCCTACCCCCCTTGCGGGTTAGTCCGACAACTTCTGGTACAACCAACTCTCATGGTGTGACGGGCGGTGTGTACAAGGCCCGGGAACGTATTCACCGTGGCATGCTGATCCACGATTACTAGCGATTCCAGCTTCATGGAGTCGAGTTGCAGACTCCAATCCGAACTACGAACTGCTTTCTGGGATTAGCTCACCTTCGCAGGCTTGCAACCCTTTGTACAGCCCATTGTAGCACGTGTGTAGCCCTGGGCATAAAGGCCATGAGGACTTGACGTCATCCCCACCTTCCTCCCCGTTGACCGGGGCAGTATCTTTAGAGTCCCCAACTGAATGATGGTAACTAAAGATAGGGGTTGCGCTCGTTGCGGGACTTAACCCAACATCTCACGACACGAGCTGACGACAGCCATGCAGCACCTGTCTCCGGGTTCCCCGAAGGGCACTTCCCTATTTCTAGGGAATTCCCGGGATGTCAAGCCCAGGTAAGGTTCTTCGCGTTGCGTCGAATTAAACCACATGCTCCACCGCTTGTGCGGGCCCCCGTCAATTCCTTTGAGTTTTAACCTTGCGGCCGTACTTCCCAGGCGGAACACTTAATGCGTTAGCTTCGGCACAGCAGGGGTCAATACCCGCTACACCTAGTGTTCACAGTTTACTGCGTGGACTACCAGGGTATCTAATCCTGTTTGCTCCCCACGCCTTCGCGCCTCAGCGTCAGTATTGGTCCAGGAAGCCGCCTTCGCCACCGGTGTTCCTCCTGATATCTACGCATTTCACCGCTACACCAGGAATTCCGCTTCCCTCTCCCATACTCAAGTCTCTTAGTATCAAATGCACTTCCTCGGTTAAGCCGAGGGCTTTCACATCTGACTTAAAAGACCGCCTACGCGCCCTTTACGCCCAATGATTCCGAATAACGCTAGCACCCCCCGTATTACCGCGGCTGCTGGCACGGAGTTAGCCGGTGCTTCCTTCAGTGGTACCGTCAGTGCCTTGTGGTATTATCACAGGGCAGGTTCTTCCCACTTGACAGAGCTTTACGACCCGAAGGCCTTCATCACTCGCGCGGCGTTGCTGCGTCAGGGTTTCCCCCATTGCGCAAAATTCCTCACTGCTGCCTCCCGTAGGAGTCTGGACCGTGTGTCAGTTCCAGTGTGGCTGATCATCCTCTCAGACCAGCTAACCATCGCAGCCTTGGTAGGCCGTTACCCTACCAACAAGCTAATGGTACGCGGGCTCATCTCTAAACAGTAGCTTACATGTAGAGGCCACCTTTGGTCACCATGACCGGAGTCATGGTGATGTTATTCGGTATTAGCACCGCTTTCGCAATGTTATCCCCAATTCAGAGATAGATTACCCACGCGTTACTCACCCGTGCGCCACTTTACTTGCCTCAGCAAGCTGAAGCGTTCTCGTTCGACTTGCATGTGTTAAGCACGCCGCCAGCGTTCATTCTGAGCCAGGATCAAACTCTCCACTTTAACTTAATCGTGCCACTATAGAGACGGCACGAACTTAACGGAGATTGGCTCGACCGGACGCCACTATTTAGTTTTCAAAGATCAAAAAAACCGCTCAACTTCTTTTGACGCTCTATAAAATCTTAAAGCTGCAAGACGACTTTTTAATATACCAATCTGCGCTGAGGTGTCAAGAACTTTTTTAATAATTTTTTTTATTTTTTTTGAAACGCTCGAACCACTTCAGCCAGTCAAAAACCAGACATATTTATATGGGTCCGAATTGTTTGTCAAGAAAAAAAATTAATTATTTTTCAACTCGCAGACGATGAAAGCGCTTTTTCCCTGAACGCAGTACCAGTGAGCCCTCATCGGACATGTCACCATTGCTGATCAGTTGCTCATGGCTGTCAATACGTTTCCCATTGACGTAAGCGCCTCCCTGATCGATGAGCCGTCGCGCTGCGGCGCCAGAAACAGCCAGACCGACATCGTGAAAAAGCCTAAATGCCGGAATTCCAGCTACCAGCCGATCCAGTTGAATCGTTGAAGATGGGATTCCGTTTGGATCCGTCTCAGTCTCCCCGCGGGGGACCTCACTGGACGACAGAATTTCTGAAGGCAGATTGCGATGGCCGAATAGGCGCCGAGCGGCCTCCAAGGCCAATAGGGCCTGTTCGCGACCATGAGCTAAGCGTGTCGCCTCGAAAGCTAAGACCGTCTTGGCAGCATTGAGGAGGGCGCTATCCTCCAATCGTTCCACGGCTGCAATCTCCTCCAGCGGCAAGAAGGTGAACAAAGCAAGGAATCGTGCCACGTCTCGGTCATCGGTGTTGATCCAGTACTGGTAGTATTCGTAAGGCGAGGTTCGCGCAGGGTCCAGCCAAACAGCCCCCTTGGCGGTCTTCCCCATTTTCTCACCGCTACTGGTAGTAATGAGAGGGAAAGTGATGCCGAAGGCAGTCTTTTGGTCCATTCGCCGGATAAGCTCGACCCCGGCCACAATATTGCCCCACTGATCCCGCCCTCCCATTTGCAGACGGCAGTCATGCCTTCTAGCGAGTTCTAAAAAGTCATAAGCCTGCAGGATCATATAATTGAACTCAATGAAGCTCAGCCCTTCTTCGGAATCAAGTCGCAGTCTGTAACTTTCTGCTTTGATCATGCGGTTGACCGAAAAATGACGGCCGATATCTCTTAGAAAAGGGATGTACTCAAGCGGGGCCAGCCATTCGGCATTGTTTAGTTGGAGAGCGTTGCTCTCATCGAATTTGAGAAACCTCGACAACTGATGCTTGATACCGGCCGCATTACGCTCGACATCCTCCAGCGTCAACATTTTACGCATCTCGGTCTTGCCGCTAGGATCCCCAACCAATCCGGTACCGCCGCCCACGAGGGCGATTGGTCGATGTCCCGCACGTTGCATATGGGCCAATGCCATGATGGGCACCAGATGGCCGATATGCAGGCTGGATGCGGTGGGGTCGAACCCTATGTAACCAGTCACGCGATGCTTGCTAAAGTAGTCTATCAGTTCCTGCTCGTGCGTAGCTTGATCGATGAAACCACGTTCTTTTAATACATCAATCAGGTTGGCCATTTAAAGACATCCTTCCTGTTGTCGCATCCGGTGAACCTTTAACATCATTGAATAAAATGGCTCACACGGCATAAGCATGTACAAAACGAAAGCCCTTTCTGGCGATGGGCTCAAAGCTCGAACCATGAGGCAATTTATTTGTTCGCTAATTCTACCGCACGCGTCTCTCGAATCACTGTCACTTTAATCTGGCCAGGAAAATTTAACGACTCCTCGATTTTGCGAGCGATATCTTTGCTGAGCAGAACAGCTTCATCGTCGGACACTTTGTCACTTTCAACGAGAACCCTCAGCTCCCGACCCGCCTGAATGGCATAGGTATTGGCGACCCCCTTGAACTCATTGGCGATCTTCTCCAAATCCTCCAAACGTTTAATGTAGTTTTCAAGCAGTTCCTTGCGCGCCCCCGGCCGGGCCCCCGAGAGACCATCAGCCGCCTGGACTAAATAGGCATATACCGAGTTCGGTGGTACATCCTCATGATGCGAGGCAATCGCATGCACCACTTTCGGGCTTTCCCCGTATTTTTTTGCCAGTTTCGATCCGATGATCGCATGCGGACCCTCCACCTCATGGTCGATGGCCTTGCCAATGTCGTGCAACAGCCCCATGCGTCGCGCCAACTTGGTGTTCAGCCCAAGCTCTGAGGCCATGATGCCTGCCAGAAACCCAACCTCGATGGAGTGCTGAAGAACATTTTGGGAGTAGCTGGTTCTGAATTTCAGCCGACCGATATATTTAACCAATTCGTTGTGCATTCCGTGGATGCCCAAATCGAACGCCGCCTGTTCTCCCGCCTCTTTAATGGTCTGGTCCACTTCTTGGACCACCTTCTTGACCACGTCTTCAATTCGCGCCGGATGAATTCGACCATCCGAGATGAGACGTTGCAGCGACAGGCGTGCCACCTCCCGGCGCACCGGGTTGAATCCGGATAAGATCACTGCCTCCGGCGTGTCATCGATAATCAAATCAATCCCGGTAGCAGCCTCCAACGCCCGAATATTGCGCCCTTCCCTGCCGATGATCCGCCCCTTCATTTCATCGTTTGGCAACGGGACGACCGAGACCGTTCGTTCGGCCACATAATCGGCTGCGTAACGTTGAATAGCGGTGGCCATAATCTTCTTCGATTTTTTATCGGCTTCCTCCTTGGCTTCGTTTTCTATTTTCTTGACAAGCTTGGCGGCTTCAAATCTGGCCTCATTTTCCATGGCGCGGATAAGCAACTCCTTGGCTTGCTCACCAGTCAGTCCGGAGATTCGCTCCAGCTGGCTTTTTTGTTCATCGATCAGAGTGGCGTATTCTATCTCGCGCGCTTCAATTTTCTGTTCGCGTTTCTGGGCATGCCGTTCACGGCGGCTCAGATCTTGATCACGAAATTCGACCTGCTCGACCTTGCGGTCCAGAGCTTCCTCTTTCTGGACTAGCCGAGCTTCACGCTTTTTGAGTTCCAGCTGGGTTTCCCTGGCCTCGTGATCAAAATCACTTTTCAATTTGAAAAGCGCATCTTTGGTTTGCACTTCAGCTTCTTTAATCAGCGTGTCGGCTTTGTGGCGAGACTCTTGGATAATCCGAGCGCCCTCTTTCTCGGCCGCTTCCACCTTCCGGGATACAATCCGACCCTTGATCCAAAAAGCCACGATAAACCCGGCGATTATGCCGACGATTCCAAAAATAATTCCCTCACTCATCATGATATGTCTCCAAAGGCATATTTTGCCCGAGTTTACCGAAGGTTAAGGGATACCTTTTGACCAACGGATTAGCGAAACTCCTTAGTCAAAAGCATCACAGGTTTTGGGGCCGTTTCATAACCGCATGGGCGGTTAGGTTAGCCAGACGGCAAGGTCGGTGCAGGGACGCAAATCGACGCCACCGTGTCCGCTTAAAGCGCGGGACACGGTGGTAAGGGTACGAGCGGTGAGGCTAAAGGAGTGGGCGATTCGGTACGTTCAAGTTATCCATAGTGCCGAAGGGATGCGAACGTATTCAATCCTTCGTCAAGCATATGATTCAGTTCTTCACAACGATTCGAAATATG
Source organism: Desulfobacterales bacterium (assembly GCA_030834695.1). Classification (GTDB taxonomy): domain Bacteria; phylum Desulfobacterota; class Desulfobacteria; order Desulfobacterales; family SpSt-501; genus SpSt-501. Next base: position 17,345 of record JAUQXK010000014.1, on the reverse strand, counting down.
GCCGACAATCTCGCCTGTATCTTTTTTAAGCTGCAAGATCTGGTGCGCCATACTCAGTGCGGCGATGATCAAGATCGTCAGCTTGGAAATATGTGGGATTTTGGCAGCTTGCTGGTCCTGAATCTTATTCACTTCACAGACCAGAAAATCCGCTACCTCCCTGGCCCTGTCAGCTTCGATGTCAGCCTTGAACGTGTACGGTTGCCCGAAAAGCTCTATGGTGACAAATTGGTCCAATAACCACCGCTTCGAACCTTTTCCCCGCCGGCTTCACGCTATGAACGGGTCAGGTTTTCAAGTTTTGCCAACAAATTGTCAACTCGTGATCGAATCAACGCCTTTTCTTCAGCCTGGCGTTGAACCGATTCGTTCTTTAGATGAAGTTCCTCCTCTATCTGCTTAACCTTTTGGTGGAGCTCAGAATTGGCGGTTTGCTGCAACCTGCATAGGTCGATAAGCTTTTCGACTTTGGCCTCTATTTCGGCAAATTGACTGAACAGCGCATCATTTTCCAATCGTCTGAGTCCCCTCTAAATTATTATATTTACTGTAATCCGTAACTTGATTAAATGTCAAGCCATATCCGCGGTTCGGCCTTGCAGGATCTCCTCTACTCGGACGAGATCCTGGGGGGTATTGACACCCAATATCTCGTTAGGGTTGAGGGCCCAGGCCGCGCCGACATTTCGTCCTGATTCGTAGCCGATGCGAATAATATCAGTTAAGTAATATTCACCCTGAGCATTCTCGTTGGTTAGGCGCGGTAGCGCTTCCTCTAAAAAACGCCGGCTGATGCAATAAATTCCTGAGTTGATGGTCCGGATGGCCCGTTGCTCTTGGCTTGCGTCAGCTTCTTCAACAATTCCATACACTTGTCCATCATTTGATAGCAGAATTCGACCGTAGCCATGGGGATGGTCTAGGTCCACTGCCAGCAGAGTGACATCCCGGTTTCCCCGGATGTGCTCAGCCATCAAGGTTTTCAAGGTCGCTGTTGTAATGAGAGGCACATCCCCGCATAACACCATAACATCCTCACATATCGAAGGTAGAAAAGGTAAGGCGCATTTCACCGCATGCCCCGTACCCAATTGTCGATCCTGGTGAGCAAACATCACCTCCGCCCGACAAGTCACCACATGCCGCACCTCTTCAGCCTGGTTCCCCACCACGACGACGACCGCATTTCCAGCAAGGGGGATGGCGGCCTCCACCACGTAGACGACCATGGGTTTTCCCAACACCTCATGCAGGACCTTGGCTCGGTTGGATTTCATGCGTTTGCCGAGCCCGGCGGCTAAAATAATTACAGCAAGCGGACGATTCATACTTTCCTTTCATCAACTGAGCTGTCAGCGGAAGGATAGAACGGACTTCTATGCCTTTCTTCCCATCGACTATCGAAATACGGTAGCCGTCTCAAAAAAACAGAGGGCAAACCCAACGGGCTTGCCCTCTGGCTAAATGATCGATGTTTGAAACCGCCCGCTCTTCTAAAAAAGTCTAATGCAGGGAGCGGTTCTCAGCGATTCTCAGACGAATCAGCGCCCGTTGAAGTGCTGCTTGAGCTCTGATAAAATCAAATTCCTCTTTGCTTCGCTGTTCGGCCAGTCGCTTTTGGGCGCGTTCCAGAGCCGCCCGGGCCCGCTCGGCATCAATGTCACGACGCCGTTCGGCAGACTCAGCCAAGATCGTCACTTTCTGTGGCAAGGCTTCGGCAAATCCGCCGCTGACAAATACCATGTGCTCGCCGCCCTGGATGTCAGAATAGCGCACTACACCGGTTTTGAGGGCCGTCAAAAAGGGAGTATGTCCGATGAGTACACCGAACTCTCCCACTACACCCGGAGCCATAACGATCTGCACATCTTCGCTGACGACCGTCTTTTCGGGCGTGACAATTTCCAGTCGGATGGATCCAGCCATACACCACCTCAGAATTATTCTGCGGATGCCATTTCTTTGGCAGCCGCTACGACCTCTTCGATGCCGCCTTTCATGTAGAAGGCCTGCTCTGGGATGTCGTCATGTTTGCCTTCACAGATCTCCTTGAACGCGCGGACGGTGTCCTCGATCTTGACATACTTGCCGGCCTTGCCGGTGAAGGTCTCGGCCACATGGAACGGCTGTGACAAGAAACGCTGGATCTTCCGCGCGCGGGAGACGGTGACCTTATCTTCGTCGGAAAGCTCCTCAATCCCGAGACTGGCGATGATGTCCTGCAGTTCCGTGGATTTCTGCAGGATCTGTTGCACCGTGCGGGACGTGCGATAATGGTCTTCACCGATGTAGCTGGCATCCAGGATGCGCGAGGTGGAGTCCAGAGGATCCACCGCCGGATAGATGCCCAGCTCAGCGATCTGCCGGGACAACACCACCGTGCCGTCCAAATGCGCGAAAGTGGTAGCTGGAGCCGGGTCGGTCAGGTCGTCGGCCGGCACGTACACGCACTGCACAGCGGTGATCGATCCCTTGTCGGTGGAGGTAATGCGCTCCTGCAATTCGCCCAGATCGACGGCCAGGGTCGGCTGGTAGCCGACGGCGGAAGGCATGCGACCGAGCAATGCAGACACCTCCGAACCCGCCTGGGTGAAGCGGAAAATGTTGTCGATAAAAATCAGCACGTCCTGGCCCTCTTCATCCCGGAAGTATTCCGCCTCGGTCAAACCCGAAAGAGCCACGCGCGCCCGTGCGCCCGGAGGTTCGGTCATCTGGCCGTAGACCAGCGACGCTTTAGGCAGAACGCCGGAGGCCTTCATTTCGTGGTAGAGGTCGTTGCCTTCGCGGGTGCGCTCGCCCACGCCCGCGAAGACGGAGATGCCACCATGCTGCATGGCGATATTGTGAACCATCTCCATCATGATGACGGTCTTGCCCACGCCCGCGCCGCCGAACATGCCCATCTTGCCCCCGCGCGGAAATGGGACCAACAGATCGATGACCTTGACGCCGGTTTCAAGCACGCGCACGGTGGTGTCCTGCTCGGTGAACTTGGGAGCAGCGCGGTGGATCGGCCGCATCATCTCCTGACTCACCGGGCCCAAGCCGTCCACGGGACGCCCGACGACGTTGAGCACACGGCCGAGCGCCGCCTTGCCGACTGGCATCAGGATCGGGTTGCCCGTGTCTTTCACGGGCATGCCTCGCACCAACCCGTCGGTGACGTCCATAGCGATCGTGCGCACGACATTGTCGCCCAGGTGCTGGGCCACCTCGATGACCAGGTTGTCCGCCTCATCGTTGATGGCCGGGTTGCTGATGGTCAGTGCCGTATAGATCGTCGGCAGCTTGCCCTGCGCGAACTCCACATCGACGACCGGGCCCATGACCTGTACTACTTTACCGATATTCTCTCCCATTGAACGACCTCCTATCCAAACGCGGTTGGCAAACGTTATCCTTTGAGGGCTTCGGCGCCGCCGACGATGTCCATCAACTCGGCCGTAATGGCCGCCTGGCGGGCCTTGTTGTAGACCAGCGTCAGGTTGGCCATCATGTCGTTGCAGGCCTTGGTGGCGTTGTTCATGGCCAGCATGCGGGCGGCGTGCTCGGACGCCGATGTCTCCAGAAGTGCGCTGTAAAGCTGAACGAAGACGTTGCGCGGCAGCATTTCGCCGAGCAGCTCGGCCGCCGAGGGTTCGCAGATATGCTCCGGCAGGTAACCCTGGTCGAGGCTGCCCGAATCGGTTTCCGCCTTTTCGATCGGCGGGATGGGCAACAGCTTCTTCAGGACGGGGACCTGTTTGGCCATGCTGAGGAATTCGGCGTAGACCACATAGACCTCGTCATAAGCGCCTTCCAAGAATCCCTGCACCAATTTGCGGCCGGGAGTGGCGGCTTCGTTGAATTTTACGGCGGTTCCCATGATCCCGATATGCTCGGAAACGATCGGAGTCTTAACCTTCCGGCACCAGTTCCGCCCTTTGCGGCCGAAGGCGGTGAAAGAGAATTCAATGCCGCTGCCGGCCTTCTCCTTCATGAACGCTTCGGCTTTTTCGGTCAGATTGGTGTTGAACCCGCCGCACAATCCGCGGTCGGACGTGCACAGAACCAGATGAATGCGCTTTACGTCCGGTTTAGGCACCAGCAGGGGGCTCGCCCCTTCGCCCGCCCGTTCCGCCAGGCTGCCGAGCACCTCAGCGAATTTCCGGGCATAGGGCCGGAAACCCTCCATGTTGGCCTGGGAGCTGCGCAGCTTGGATGCCGCCACCATGTTCATGGCCTTGGTGATCTGCTTGGTTTTCTTAACTGCCGAGATCTTGTTCTTGATGTCTTTTAAAGTTGCCATACCGATCCGCCCTCAGGTCCCGTTTTTCGGAAACTGCGTACACGCCTTCCAACGACGGCTGAGCCTCTGCTACTTGACGGTTTCTTTGAACTCCGTATCGTAGGCGTTGAGCGCCTCCGTCATCAGCTTGTCCAATTCACCGTCTATTTGCTGCTTTTGCTTTAGAGTGGCAAACATCTGTGGATAGCGGTCCTCAATGAACTTGTAGAGGCCGACTTCGTAGCGGCCCAACACGTTCACAGGGTACTTGTCCAGGAAGCCCCGGGTGCCGGCATACAGGATGGTGACCTGCTTCTCCATGGGCAGCGGCTGGTACTGGGGCTGTTTGAGCAACTCCACCAGGCGCGCACCGCGGGTCAGCTGCCGCTGGGTCGCCTTGTCCAGGTCGCTGCCGAAGGCAGCGAAGGCTTCCAGCTCGCGATACTGAGCCAGATCCAGGCGCAGGGTGCCGGCCACTTGTTTCATGGCCTTGACCTGGGCAGCGCCGCCGACGCGCGACACTGAAAGTCCCACGTTGATGGCCGGTCGCACCCCGGCGAAAAACAGGCCGGGTTCCAGGTAGATCTGTCCGTCGGTGATAGAAATAACGTTGGTGGGAATGTAGGCGGACACGTCACCGGCCTGGGTTTCGATGATCGGAAGTGCGGTGAGGGAACCGGCGCCCAGATCGTCGCTGAGTTTCGCCGCGCGCTCAAGCAGCCGTGAGTGGTTGTAGAAAATGTCCCCCGGATAGGCCTCGCGGCCCGGCGGGCGGCGCAGCAGCAGAGACACCTGACGGTAGGCGGCGGCCTGTTTGGACAGATCGTCGTAAATAATCAGTGCGTGCTTGCCGCTATCGCGGAAGTATTCCCCCATGGCGCAGCCGGCATAGGGGGCGATGAATTGCAGGGTGGCCGGGTCGCTGGCACAGGCGGCGATGATGGTGGTGTATTCCATGGCGCCGTGTTTTTCCAAAATCGCATGCACCTGGGCCACGGTGGATTTCTTCTGACCGCAGGCAACATAGATGCAGTAGATGCCGCTGCCCTTCTGGGCGAGGATCGCGTCGATGGCGATCGCGGTCTTGCCGATCTGGCGGTCACCGATGATCAACTCCCGCTGCCCGCGCCCGACCGGTGTCATGGCATCAACGGCCTTCAACCCGGTGTAGCAAGGCTCGTGCACGCTCTTGCGCGCGATGACGCCCGGCGCCACCATCTCCACGCGTCTGAACTCCTTGGCCGGAACAGGGCCCTTGCCGTCCAGCGGCTCGCCCGTGGACGTCACCACTCGACCCAGAACAGCCTCGCCGACCGGGACCTGGGCGATACGGCCGGTACGTTTGACGATGTCGCCCTCCTTGATATGGATGTCTTCGCCCATGACGGCGACACCCACGTTGTCCTGCTCCAAGTTCAGCACGAGACCGAGGATCCCCCCGTGGAACTCCACCAGCTCCAGGGCCATGACCTTCTCCAGGCCGTAAACCCGTGCGATCCCGTCGCCGACCGACAGGACGACGCCGGTCTCACTCAACTCCACCTTTTTTTCGTAGTCCGTGATCTGCTCTTTGATGATCTGGCTTATTTCTTCGGCTCTCAGTTCCATTAGGCACCCTCACCCCTTTTTAAGGATTCTCTCATGTTGAGTAATTGCGTCCTGATGCTGCCGTCCAACACAAGATCGCCGATCTGCGTGACCAGTCCGCCGATCAGGCTATGGTCCTGCTTCACCTCCAGGACGATGTCCTTGCCGGTGCGTTTCGACAGGGCAGCTCGAATGCGTTCAACCGCATCCGAAGAGAGCTCGCCTGCCGATGTTACCGTCGCCCGGGCTACGCCTTTCAGCTCGTCCGCCAGCTTCTGATAGAAGTCGTTGATGGCGCCTAAAAACGCCATCCGGCCTTTCTCGAAGAGCAGGGTTAGAAACGATTCCACCGCCTGGGAAAGAGCCAACCGGCCGATCAGCGACTGCAGCACCCGTTTGCGCGCCGCGCTGTCGTACAACGGGTTGGTGATGGCCTGCTCCAATCGGTGGTCCCCCGTCACGAGCGCCGCCACCGATTGCAGCTCTATGCGGTAGCGTTCGGTTTGTTCGTCTTGTTGGCCGATCAGCAGCAGGGCTTTTGCATAGCGTCTGGCAATCGCCAAGTTCTTCATGATGCCACCACCTTCTGGAGATAATCCTCGACCAGTTTGGACTGATCGGCGGCCGTAACGTTCTGCTTCAGCAGTGCTTCGGCCTTGGCCAATGACTGTTCAAAGATCTCACGCTGCAACCGCGCCTTGGTCTGCTCGAATTCGTGCTCGATGTTCCGGCGGGCCTGGATTTGAATCTTTTCAGCGGCCGATTCGGCTTCTTTGAGGATACGCACTTTAGCGTCCTGGCCCTGGCGAATGTAATCGGACACGATGCGGCCGGCTTCCTTTTCAAGCTCTCCCAACTTCTGGTTGCACTCGGTCAGCCGCTTTTCGGCTTCGGCTTTCCGCGCCTCCAGATCGTTCAATTGATCCTGAATGCCCTGCACGCGGCTGTTCAACGCGCGCGGAATGGGCTTGCGCAGCAAGAAGACCAGGGCCAGGGCCAAAACCGCAAAATTCATGATCCGGTACCAGTCGGAACTGGAGAGGCCGCCGTGGCCGCCATCGCCGCCGGAAGCAGCCCATGCAGCGCCGGCCAATATCAGGAACAATCCAGCACCCGTTGCTGCCCGGCCCAGGCCGCTGCGAAGAAAACAGCCCTGCTGGCCAGAACTCGGAAGTTTCATTACACCGCCCTCCCCAAAATTTTCTGCGTGATTTCTTTGGCAAACACCCCGATCTGCGGCTGCAAGGTCTCACGAGCCCTTTCGGCATCGCCGCGAACCTTCCGCCGGATCTCTTCCAGTTCGGCCAGCGCTTTGGAATTGATCGATTCGATCTGCCGGCGCTCCTCTTCTTCGGCTTGCTTGACCAGGGCCTCTTTCTCTTTCAGCCCCTTGGCGCGCGCATCCCGAATAGCCCTGTCAAAAGCTGCATTTTTCTCTTCGATGCTTCTGCCGGTGTTGTCGATGGCGGATTCCATGCCTTTGACTTTTTCACGGCGTTCCTGAAGAATTTTGCGGATGGGTCGAAACAACAGCAGGTTCAAGGCAAAGATGAGGAACAGGAAGTTGACGATTTGGATGCTGACCGACCAGTCTGGCACGACGGTGACGCCGCCGCCTTCGCTGGAGGCCAGTGCGGGGGGGATCAAATCAAAGGTGAAAATTCCGACAATCAAGAGCACCGCAGCGTGAAATCGACTCCAGTGCACGGTAAGGTAGCCCATAAAACCCACCTCCATTCCACGGCCAAAGCAGACTGTAAGGTCAGATATTCACCTGGGACAAACCGGAAATGCGCGGTCTATAGCATCGCCTCGAAAGCTTGTCAAAGGTTTTTTCCAAACTCCGTCGAGCCCGGTTTGAGTGCTTTTGGGGATTGGCCCGCACGTTCACTCCACCATAAAACGGCGCATGCTGATGTTCATCAGCAAGCCGATGCAAATTGCAACGGTCAGCGTGGAAGAGCCTCCGTAGCTGATCAGGGGTAGAGGCACTCCCACCACGGGCATCAGCCCCATGGTCATCCCGACGTTGATCATGGCTTGCCAAGCCAGCAGCGCGGTAATTCCGATGGCCAAGATGTTGCCGAAGGGATCCCGGCAGCGGTGCGCGATGCTCAACCCCCAGAGAATCAGCACCAGAAAAAGAAGAAGCACCACTATCGATCCAATGGCTCCCCATTCTTCCGCCAGTACCGAAAAAATGAAGTCCGTATGTTCTTCGGGCAAAAACGAGAGTGCATTCTGAGTCCCCTGTAGGTAGCCTTTACCGGAGATCATCCCGGAGCCGATCGCGATCTTGGATTGGATAATGTGATAGCCGGCACCCAACGGATCCTGGTCCGGGTTCAAGAACGTAAGGATACGCTGTTTTTGATAATCCTTCAGCAACGACCAAACGAAAGGAATCAGCGCACCCGCAGAAGCCACCAACAGGAGGAGTGCCCGCCGTTCGACTTTGACGAACAGGGCCATCGTCACAGCGATCAGCGCCACCAGCCCGGCGGTGCCGAGGTCGGGTTGGATGACAATCAGGGCAAACGGCAGGCCGGTCATCAGCATGGGGCGTATCAACTCCTTCAGGCTGAAGCCGCGCGGGTCGGAGCCCTTCGAGAAGTATTTGGCCAGCACCAGGACCATGGCGATCTTGATCAGCTCGGAAGGCTGAAGGTGAACCGGCCCCAGAGCGAGCCAGCGCCGGGACCCTCCGGCAAGTTTTCCAAACACCACGACCCCCAGCAGCAACAGCACACAGACGACGTAGATGGGATGCGCCCAGCGTTCCAGCACCCGATAACTGAAAGAAAAGGACGCTGTCATAACGATGAATCCGAGTGCAAACCAGATCAACTGCTTGTAGAAAAGAACCTTCTGGGCGGCGGGCGGAGGATCGGCCGTCACGGCGCTGTAAACCGTTGTCAGTCCGACCGCGCCCAGCAGCAGGACAATCATCAAAAGCCCCCAGTCGAAATTGTGAATGAGACGACGATCAATCATAAGCCTTACCCGTTGCCGCCGATAGCGATCTTAACGCCATCGCCGGCCAGCCGCTGGCCGTCCGGGACTTTGCGCAGATAAGCCCTCACCATTTCCCGCGCGATGGGGCCGGCCGCGCTCGACCCATGCTCTCCGTTTTCCACAACCACGGCCACCGCCAGTTTCGGAGCCACCGCTGGGGCGTAGCAGACAAACCAGGCATGCGGCCGGAGGTGGGGGGGCGTGTAGTCGTCGCCGCTGTCCTTGCGGCCGACCACCTGGGAGGTGCCGGTCTTCCCGGCGATCTCGATGTCCGGCAGGTGCACGCGGCGAGCCGTCCCGCGCTCGCCATTCACCGCCGCCCATATGCCCTCTTGCACGATCTTGAGGGTTCGGGGGCTGACCGGCAAGCGCCCGGCCTCCTGTTGGGCCGCCTGGAAAACGACCTCCCCTTCCACCGTCTCCACGCGCTGCAAAATGAGCGGTCGGCAGCGGATGCCCCCGTTGCCGACCGCTGCGGTCAGCAAGGCCATCTGCAACGGAGTGGTCAGGTTGTAACCCTGGCCGATGGACACCGACAGGGTTTCGCCCTCCTGCCACGGAACGCCGTAACGCTTTTTCTTCCACGCCGAGGACGGGATCAAACCGCGCGCCTCTTGATCGAGCCCGATCCCGGTACGCCCGCCCAGGCCGCAAGCCTTGGCGTACCAGGCCAACCGGTCGACACCGAGGCGCTGGCCGGTACGGTAGAAAAAAACGTCGCAGGATTCGGCGAGTGCCCGGCGAATGTCAACGCGGCCATGCCCTTCCTTTTTCCAGCAGCGGTAATCGCGCCCGGCAAAATGCAGCGACCCGGCGCAGTCAAAAACCGTGGCCTCGTCGATGGCCTTTTCTTCCAGGCCGGCCAGGGCCGTGACGATTTTAAACGTGGAACCCGGCGGGTATTCACCCTGGATGGCTTTGTTTTCCAGCGGGCGGAAAGGGTTTGAAACCAGCAACTCCCACGCGTCCGACGCGATCCCGCTCACGAACAAATTCTGGTTGAACCCCGGCGCGCTGGCCAGCGCCAACACGTGGCCGTTCGCCGGGTCGACGGCAACTGCCGCGCCGGCCACTCCATCCAAAAGCTCCTCCGTGCGTTGCTGAAGCTCGCGGTCGATCGTCAAGAACACGTTGCGCCCCGGCCGCGGGGAGACGGTCTGCAGAACCCGCATGATCTGGCCGTTCGCGTTGACTTCCACTTGCCGTCCACCGGGTTCGCCCCTCAGATAGTCTTCATAGGTCCGTTCGACTCCAAATTTCCCGATGGCGTCTCCGCTGCGCAGACCGGGGTGATCACCGCTTTTAAGCTCTTCCAAGCTGACTTCGCCGAGGTAGCCGATGACATGCGAGGCGTTCATCCCATAAAGATAGTTCCGGCGCAGCCGCACCTGCACCGACACCCCGGGCAGGTCCACCCGACGGGCTTCGACCGCCGCCAGCACGTCCCGGCCGATATCCTGTTTTAGAAGCACCGGCTTAAATGCTGCCAGCCCCCGGCTATGTTTGACCTTGGACAGCAACTCATCGACCGGCGACTGCAAATACGCGGCCAACTCCGATAGCACCCGCCCGACATCCCCGGCGTCTTTCGGAGTGAAGTTCACGTCGAAGGAAGGCCGGTTCTCGGCCAGCCGGGTCCCGTGGCGGTCCAAGATCAATCCGCGCGGCGGATCCACCGCCTGCAACCGGATGCTATTGTTCATGGACAGTCGGTAATACTCTTCTCCCATGACGACCTGCAGGTAAATCAGCCGAAGGAACAGCACGACGAACAGCGCCAGCACCGTCAGCATAACCCCGACGATCCGCGGCTTGTATCCGTCCTGTTCTTCCGTTTTGAAGAATCGCTTCATGGGTCTCTCAAGATCCAACCGCTTCGCGGTGGGTTCGAAATCACGGTCTGTTCGGTGGCGGCCCGATCGTCGTCGTTTTGGCTCGCTGCGATGAATAGCGGTGGGCCGCACGGATGCCCCACGCTAAGAACGGCCCGACCAGCAATACCCAGCCGATCTGCTCGGTCACGACCCGCACCGCGAAATTTCCGGAAAAATCTCCCTGGCCCGAGTAGCCGAGGATCGCAAAAAACAACGCATTTTGAGTCGCGACGGCACCGATGAGAATCAACACGATCATGATCGGGTTCTCGGCCCGCACGACGGTGGCCGCCGCTCGCGCAGCGATAAACAGCCACACATACGATGTCAGATAGAGGCCGAAAGGTCCTCCCGACAAATTGTCCATTAACACTCCCAGAAACACGGTGAAGGGCAGGGCCTCATGCAGCGGGCGGAACGCAGCGAGATAGATCACCACGGGCAGCACCAGGTCGAAGAGATAACCGACAAATGCCAAACGTGGAATGACCGTTGTCTGACAGATGACCATGAAGAGGCCGCAGGTGATATAGATGAAATAATTCATCAGTGCACCCCGACGGGGCGCGACGGCGGCTCCAAAATGATCAGAACCTCCTCAAGCTTGTCAAAATCCACCGCCGGGGTGATCTGCACCTCCTTGAAAAAATCGCCGCCTTTAAAGTCGACGGCGGTGACGGTGCCGATCAGCAACCCCTTCGGATACACCCCGTCGAAACCCGAAGAGACGACCAAGTCTCCGACCTTCACATCGTCGCCATGCAGGACATAGTCAAGATAACAATCGTCCCGCGAAGTTCCCTTCACGATCCCGCGCGCCCGCGTGCGCTGAACCAGCGCATCGGCGCCGCTGTTACGGTCGATGATCAGCATCAGCCGGGATTGGCGGCCGGCGACTTCAATAATCTGCCCCACTACACCCAATGAGCTTACCGCAGGCAGGCCCCGACGCAAACCGTCGGCGCTGCCCTTGTCGATGATGACGGTTTTGAACCAGGCGGAAGGATCTTTACCGATGATCTCGGCGGCGATGACAGGTGCCGGCAGCGAGCGTTTGAAACCGAGAAGCTCCCGAAGGCGCTGGTTTTCCAACTCCAATTCGGACTGCTGGATAATTTTCTGATGAGATTTTCCGAGTTCCTTCAGCAACCGCTGATTTTCTTGAGAGACGGATACCAGAAAGAAATAGGTCCACCAGCCGTCTTGGATGGTCTTCACGGCTCGGGTGGCCAGCTCCTGAAACGGAGCAACGAAGGCGATCATCGCCCGCCCCAGGCCGGAAGCGGCCGGGCGTCGGGTCGTGACCGCCAGCATGATGAGATTAACCGTAAGGAGCAGTATCCCGGCCAGGATCAAAACCGTCTTTTTGGAGAACATAAGATCGGTTAATGTATAACGATTTCCTTGAGAAGGTCGAGATTATCGAGCGCTTTCCCAGAGCCCAGCGCCACCGTCTCCAGCGGCCGATCCGCCACCGTGATCGGCAGGCTGGTCTCTTCCCGCAGCAGTTTGTCCAGGTTCTTAAGAAGCGCGCCGCCGCCCGTAAGAATGATCCCGCGATCAACGATGTCCGCGGACAGCTCCGGCGGGGTTTGCTCCAGCGCGATCTTCACGGTTTCCACGATCGCGTCGATCTGCTCGGAGATGGCGACGCGAATTTCCTCAGAATCGATGGACAGAATTTTGGGGATGCCGGAGGCCAGGTCACGGCCTTTGACTTCGATGGTTTCCAGGTTTTGCGGATCGGGGTATGCGTTGCCGATAGTGGTCTTGATGATTTCGGCGGTACGCTCGCCGATCAACAGGTTGTATTTGCGTTTAATGTACTGGATGATCGCCGAGTCCATCTTGTCGCCGGCCACCCGCACGGAACGGCTGTAAACGATGCCCTTCAGCGAGATGACGGCCACCTCGGTGGTGCCGCCGCCGATGTCTACGACCATGTTGCAGGTCGGTTCGGTGATCGGCAGTCCCGAACCGATCGCCGCCGCCATCGGTTCTTCGATCAGGAAAACCTCCCGGGCGCCCGCCGATTCGGCGGACTCTCTCACGGCGCGTTTCTCCACCTGGGTGATCCCGGAAGGCACGGCAATGATGATGCGCGGCCGGACGAAGGTCCGACGGTTGTGCACCTTGTGGATGAAGTGCCGCAGCATGGCTTCGGTGACTTCAAAGTCGGCGATGACCCCGTCGCGCATCGGCCGGATAGCGACGATGCTGCCCGGGGTCTTGCCGAGCATCTTCTTGGCTTCGATGCCGACCGCCAGGACCCGACTCTTGGCCCGGGGGATGGTGCTGACGGCCACCACAGACGGTTCGCTCAGAACGATGCCCTTGCCCTTTACGTAAACCAGGGTGTTTGCGGTCCCCAGGTCAATGGCCAGGTCATTCGAAAATACTCCCAACAGTCCGTCAAAAAAAGACATAGCGCCTCATTTCTCGACGACGTCGCCACTCCTTTTCCGCTTCAGCCACCGCATCGGCCGTTGGCAAAGCAGACGGCTGCCTGCATGGCAAGGCAAGGCATTCTCTCGCACAAATACCCTCAACCCGGGCGGCATTGCCTGAGAATGCCCGTATTAGGCGGTAGACTGGCACAACGCCGATTTTAACATGTTATCTTTCTATTGATACCAAAACGGCGATTGGAGCACAAGCAAAAAGAATCAGCCGCGACGGCCCTTTGGGCGCATCAGGCCGTGAGCAGTGCCTGCATAACCGCGTCGTGGATCTGCGGCCGGAACTGGCGAATGGAAATGTTGTCCCGTGAGGGATGCACGCGATTGGTAAGCAGAATCACCGCCAGTTGTTGGGTGCGGTGGATCCAAAAGGAGGTTCCAGTATAACCCAGATGACCGATGCTGTCCGGGGGGAAGAAGCGGCCGCAACTGGAGCCGACGGCCGACGGCAGGTCGAAACCGAGGGTCTTGCCGACACCGGGCACCGGTTGCCAAAACCGGCGGACCACCTCGGATCGGAACAGCCGCGCCTCAGGCCGTCCGTGATAAGCCGCGAGCAACTCCGCCAGAATGGTGTGGACCGCAGCGGCCGTTCCAAAGAGGCCGGCATGACCGGCGACGCCGCCCAGGGCATGGGCGTTTTCATCGTGAACCTCGGCCTGCATCAGCCGGCCCCGCCAGGCACATAGTTCGGTGGCGGCGTAAACGGCCGGCGGCGCCGGATGCTTACCATCGATGAAAAACAGGGGAATGGCCTGCAAGGGTGCATAAACCTGCTCCGCCACAATTCGGTCGAGCCGCTGGCCGGCAGCGGTTTCCACGACCCATTCTAAAAGCATGAAATCCAGATCGCTGTATAAAACGTTTGCGCCCGGCGGATGCAGCAGGGGCTCATCCAGCAAAAGCTGTCGCAGGCGCGGCCGGCGCGCGGATTCGGGCAGCAGCGCCAATTGACGGTAATACGGCCGGTAGGCCGGCAGGCCGGAGGTGTGCGCGAGCAGTTGGGCGATCGTGATCTCGTGCTTGTCGCCGTGCGCTGCTGCCGGGACCACCGCCGCCAGACACTGATCTGGCTCAAGCCGGCCCTGCTGGCAGAGCAGCATAACCGCCAACGTAGTGGCCAACGGCTTGGTCAGAGAGGCCAAATCGAAAACCGTCGCAGGGGTCACCGGCCGTTGAGTATGGAGATTGGCGATTCCATAAGCGGCGTGCACCAGCACCTCTCCGCCGCGGGCAGCCAGCAGCACGGCTCCCGGGAACACGCCATCGGCCAGCGCCTGGCGCATGAGCCGGTCGCCGTCGGGCATGGTGTTGATTGGAGGCTGGAGCGAGGAACGTCGTTTTTGAGATTTGATGAGTGGGATGGGTCGTTCTTTCAATGTTAGGCGCTATAGGCACGGGGTCGAATCTTAGGCACGGCCCCCCCTATCCCTCCGTCGCGCATTCGAAGCTGAGCGCATGCCGATCGGCATCCAGCACGGTTTGGATCCCCAAGGGCAATGTCAGATTCGGCTCCGTATGCCCGGCCGGCAGGCCGGCCAGGATGGGAACAGGTGCATCCGAAAACCGGTTCCCGACAATCTCGAAAATCTCCTGGTCTGAGCCGCAGCCGGTGAAACTCCCCAGTATCAGTCCGCGGATGCCTTCCAAACAGCCGGCCAGCTTCAATTGCGTCAGCATGCGGTCGATGCGGTAGGCTGCCTCTCCGCGGTCTTCCAAAAACAAGATGCGGTTGCGAAACGAGGGTTGAAACGGAGTTCCGAGCAGATGGCACAAGGTCGTCAGGTTGCCGCCGCACACCACGCCGGCGGCCCGACCCGATCGAACGGTCACCGCCGTCGAGGGATTCAGAATCAGAGGCGCGTCGGAGGCGATCGCCGACAGCAGGGTTGTCCGTGTGCTCTCAGAGGCGTCCGCCAGAGTGGTGACCACCGGCCCGTGAAAGTCGGCAAAACCGCAGCGGTCTGTGATCGCCGCCAGCAGGGCGGTGGCATCGCTGAAGCCGATTAAAATCTTCGGATGAGCGGCGATCCGATCGTAATCCAGAAGCGGCAGGATCCGCATTGATCCGTAGCCGCCTCGGGCGCATGCAATGGCATCGATCCGGGCATCTTCGAAAAGGCGCTGCAGCAGCGCGGCGCGGTGCTCGTCAGACCCTGCGAGATACCCTTGCGCGGCCGATAGCCCCTCTGGGGTCACAGTTTCAAACCCCATGCCGTGCAGCACCCTCACCCCGCGATCGAAGGATTCCCGATCAAACGGACTGGCCGGCGCGGCGATGCCGATCACCGAACCCGGGCGCAGCCGACGCGGCTTGCGTAACGCCAGCCGCCGCCGGTATGCGCCGGTTCGTGTCAGAGCACCCATCTGTCCATCCTTCCTTGACATGCATGTCACCGGGTGTTAAAAGTCCTTTCGTGTCGGGGCGTGGCGCAGACTGGTAGCGCACTTGAATGGGGTTCAAGGGGTCGTTGGTTCAAATCCAATCGCCCCGACCAATTAAATCAATGACTTAGCCGCTTGGCACCTGCCCGGCGGCTTCGTTTTTGTGACCATTTGTGACTATCAGAAAATGCCGCCAGTTTGCCCAGCAGATTGACGGCCTGCCGCTTATGCTCTTGGGTCAGGTGGCTATATCTCAAGGTCATGGTCATTGTCTTATGGCCTAAAAGCTCTTGAACGTCCTTCAACGTACCGCCGTTCAATAAGACCTGGCTTGCGAAGGTATGCCGCAGATCATGAAAATGGAAGTCCACCAGCCCTGCCCGTTTCACAGCCGCGTTAAAACCCTTCTTGAAATTGTCCCTTATAGCCTTATCCCTGAACGTGAAAATGTATTCCGACCGCAAGCCCTGCTTGGCTCTGATGTCCTTTAGGATGCCCTCTAATGCGTCTGAAACGGGGATTTGCCGCGCCTCATTGGTCTTGGTCTTGGATAGATAAATAAACCCGTTTCGGATTTGGTCCCACTTCAAGGATAGGATTTCGCCCCGCCTCATGCCGGTCAGGATAGCAGAGGATACAATCGGTTTCAAATGAACCGGGCAGGCATCCAGCAGAACCTTGATTTCATCGTCGGCCAGAAACCGCAGCCGCTTGTTGTTTTCCTTTAGCTTGATAGCCTTGCCGCCATCGAACGGTGACCGCTCGGCCAGCCCCCAGGCCACGGACTCAGAAAACAGGTGATGCAGACACGAAAACTCCCGGTTGATCGCCGCCTCCGTCCGAATCTTGCGCATGACCTCCACACCTTTCTTGAAACGGACGGTAACAGGCTTCTCCTTCAGGTGGTTCTGATATTTAATAAGGTCGTGCCGGGTGATTTCGCCCGCCAGCCGATCAGCCCCGAAGAAGTCTTTAAAATTTTCGAGATAGCGCCTTTTCGCGTTTTTAAAGCTCTTCTGATTGCGATAAGCTTTTTCATACTCGGCGCAAAGGTCAGAAAGGGCGACCCGAACTTCCTTCTTAACGTCCAGGTAACGGCCTTCCTTAACCAGCGCATACCGCTTGGCGTGCTCGGCGTCGGCGTCCTTCCTCTTCTTGAAAGTCTTGCGGACTCGCTTTCCGTGCGGGTCGTAATAGTCAATCTGCCAAGTCGATCCGCGTTTCCTTATCGCCATTTCAACCTCCTTTAGGCTTTATATATGTTAACTTTGTTAACTTTATCTTTTTATTCTTGAAATGTCAACTATTTATGGTATTATGAAAATCTATGAAAATGATAGGGGTAAGACTATCTGATAGGGCCAGAGCTGCTCTCGAAATAATAGCTAAGAAAGAACGTAGGACTATTTCAAACGTAGCCCGAATTGCAATTGAGGACTGGCTATCTGAGCATGGGCATATCGATAGCGATCCCGTTTCCAATTCACTGCCATTTAGGCGAAAAAAAGTTGAAAAGCTGTAATTACGTTGCACTGAGCATTAAATGGAAATAAAGCCTGCCATTAATCCATCACTTTTTCGCTGGCTTCAAATCCTCCTACTATCAGTTGCTACAGCGGTGCTTGCTATCACTTTCAAGGATCATGTGGCCGCAACGTCAAAATGGTGGTTTGATATCTTTGCTAAGAAATCCCAATTTCTTGCTATGTCTTTTACCTTTGTATCTGCTTTCGCTTTATCGACATTATTCATTCAAAT
>JAUQXK010000131.1 GCA_030834695.1 Desulfobacterales bacterium | reverse complement strand
CGGTCCATGCTGACAAAAGAGGCTGGGGGCGTGAGATCAAAAGTATCACGTTTGTCGGAGGTACAAGGGGCCTTCAGTTTGATTTTGGCCCAGCTTCTGAGGGGAATACCCTTATTGGCCTGACAATTGCTGTTAAAACACCGAAGCGCATATGCGGGTGGATAGGCTCTGGCGTTAGAATCGATTTTCCCACAAAGCGGGCATGGGAGGCCCTTAAACGATATTGCCTGGCTGCGGCCTCGCTGTTCAACCCTTGAAAGCATGCCCTTCCCTTCGAGCATTTCACGCATCACCTCAAGTCCGACTGGCTTGATCTTGCTACGAAGCTGGATATAGCTGAAAGGGTCAAAAATGAGCTCCGACAGGATATGCTGGTATTCAGCGAGCCGCTTTCCAAAGGCCCCCAGTGAATTCAGATCGGAGATAAGCGTTCCAGCGAGGAGCCATTCCACCAGTTTGATCACATCTTCAGGCTCAAGCTTGCCTTCCGTTCCTGCCCTGTAATCCAACACACCAAATGTCCCATGGTCGAGAAGACCCTGCTCGATCACAGCGCTATGACCGTCCACCAGCTCTTTTGATGTCTGGTCGGGATGGCCTTTGTAAGCCAGGACCTGGTGGGGCCGATCAGTTTCATCCGTTGGCCCCAGGTCGGTAATGTGCGGCATTTCATAACGGACGAAATCGGCAAACGCCTGATAGGCATCACGGTTGAACAGAAGGTTCGATATCGCCCTGAATCCAGTTCCCCCCGTTGCGATGAACTTGAAATGCTCGCCGGCCCCATACTTCTGGAGCACCCTCAGCGTTGCCTCCGCAAACTGGATCGCGCTTTCGATCTTCGGATCACTACTGAGATCTGAACCGCCATCGATGTCTATCAGAGGCTGGTAAAGCTCCTGATTCTGAACGATCACCTTTCGGGCAAGGTAAACGCCGATATTGCCCTGGTGAATCTTCGTTTCATTCGCTTTCAATAACGCTACGTATTCATCTCCGCAGAGGGTGTTGTATGGTTTTTGACCGGCGAGCACGGTCTTGAAGGTTAAGAGCATTTGACGTTCACCAACTTCTCCTAAAAGCGCAGTTCCTCAGACGCTTCCTTTTTCAAGGCTTCGTCTATGGCCTGGCGAACAAATTCAGCGATGCTGGTCTTGCGTTCGTCGGTGATCTCCTTCATGCGTTGAAATACCTCCGGACGGAACGCCACGGTTAATGATTTTTGATATTCTGCAGTCCTCATCTTGTTTCCTCCTGTTGAGTTGATTCCAATGAACATCAATCGTCATTGTGGTTATTTGTTACTGTCAGCATGGCATGACAGTTCCAGTTTCATTCCGAACCATCAGAAACAGAAAGGGATGATCCAGATTGTTGGAGTCATCCCTCCCAGGTATGGGCAACGGCTTTTAGATTCCGACTACGGCTCGAATGCTTTCTTTCCACCTGATCATCGGGTTATCCTTGTGACGCGCGTAGATCCCCTTGATGATGGCGTCGCTCTGCCTTGCATCCAACTGGGCCAATGCATTGCGGGTCGGTTCATCGACATATTTGGAAATGCTGCTGATATGGTTCATCTTGCCGATCCAGATCGATTCCAAGACGAACGGCATCAGATCAGCAACCAAGCTGTCGATATTTGCTGTATCCAGCATTGGCTCCACGCTGACCGATGTCTGGAATCCTTTCAGAAATGCATATTTCAGCGATGCTTTTCTTTCTGCATATCTCGGCGCCCCAGGTTCCCAGAAACTTAAAACGCTATCATCACACGCCCCAATGGTGAATCGGAACAAGATCTGGCTCTGGTGATCACCGAACTTTTCACAGACTGCCTCAATACAGTCCAAATGCGGCTTGGAGACGACGAGAACTTGGTTGCCGACCCTTAACAGTTCATCTAAAAAGACCAAGCAGCCGGCCAAGTTGGTGGGAGTGATATCGTGCGATGACGGAAACATCACCCATCCTGGGAACCTCTTCCTGCGCCCCCTATTAACGTCATGTGGCCGTACTCTCTCGTTCGGCCATTGATCTGCGGTCAGCTGCTTATACCGAATCGCATTGTCACGGGCATAGCAGTATCGGCAGTTATGCGTGCAGCCAGTGCAACAATTGACCGTCTTCTCGGACCACTCCCGGGTCCCGCCGTTACTCTTCCTTTTCTTCCTTGTTTCCATTGAAAATTGCCTCCTTGAAATGAAATTTGATGAACATGTGAATGTCCTTGTTTATAATTTATTCTTCTTTCGAATCGAAATCGGAACGAGAAAGAAACTGGAACCGATTTTAAGGCAAAAAAATGGGCCAACCCGAGATCGGATCAGCCCAGAAAGAATAACGGAGGTGGTTGAAAGGACTTTACAAAAAACGCACCGTGGTTCGTTTTTTCAGTTGAGCATTTCCTCCAGTTGCTTGAAGAAATGCAGGTTGACGACCATCCGCGCCTTGGAATCGGCAACAAGCTGACTGTGATCGTACCCGAAGGTGTCCTTCAGAAATCTGTCGAGATTCGCCTTGTGTGGAAACTCGCTGTAGGTTACGTTTTTGCCGCTGGCCTTTTCTTCCGGATTCAAGACGATCAGATATTCTTTTTTTTCTTCCGGGTCCCAATAATAGAACCGACCCAAGCCGGCCGCGGTTGCCCAGGTCGAAGCGTCCGCCGAATAGGGTTTGTACTTAGCCAGCATCTTACGATCCAGTTTGCCAAACATATGGATTTTTACCGTTGGAAATTTTTTAGTGATTTTTTTAAACACTTCTGGCGAAATCCTTTTGCTCGACCCTACGGCAATATAGGTGTGGTTCTGCTTGACGTACCCCTTGAACTCCTCAAATGGATCTTCAGCATCATGGATTACCGGAATCGGTTTTTTGGCACCCGCCGGCAGCAGCTTTTCCAGATACGCCTGATTGGTAAGGTTGTGCATGGGGTCAAAAAAATCATCGTCCAGATTGAAAACCTCATCAAACAGCCTCCCATAACGTGCGATGTACCGGCCGTATTCCGATACGGACAACTTGATTTTCCCCTTACTCACCGAAAAGGCT
This sequence comes from Desulfobacterales bacterium, assembly GCA_030834695.1. GTDB lineage: Bacteria > Desulfobacterota > Desulfobacteria > Desulfobacterales > SpSt-501 > SpSt-501. The sequence goes on along the minus strand of JAUQXK010000131.1, from coordinate 58,964 downwards.
CCCGAGTCCAGATAAAGGGATTCAATCATGCCGCGATATTCTTTGGTCAGTTTATAGGCGCTCCCTTTGAGGTAGGGATAAGCCACGAGAACGTTGAGCTTCTTCTTTGTCTTTTTGTGGTATTCCGCGAGAATATCCGCGCTGCCTACTGCGTTATAGATTTTCATGCGGCCCTCCTTTTCCTGTCCTGGAGGCTCGTGACCTTTTCGCCGGTTGGCGGGGCAAGCTCGATATTCAGTTTTTCCGCCAATAGCTGAATGAGGCGGTGGAGACCCATCAGCGCTTCTCGGTCAACCAGGTCTCGGACGGCCTCTATTTGAGTCGCATCGGCTAAAGTCTCTTGTTTGCCGAAGTTGATGAGGAAGGCTAAGTGTTCCCTAAGTTTGATCTGTCCCTTCTTGGCCACAGACTGCTGATCCGGAAACTGCAGATGATTCAGTATGAGATTATCAAGCCATTCCTTCTTCTTCGCCTCGGTTTTGAAATGGCCAAGCCATTTGGCGATCTTTTCCGCTGTTTTTACTGGGAGTGCTTCTTTTAAGATCGATGCGATCAGCTCCGCCTGCGCAAATTCAATATAGTCAACTCCGGTAGCCTTCATTCGATGAAACGTGATAATGCTGTCCACGTGCTGCTTAAACACAAGGCTGCCATGATCTTCAGTAATGTCTTTAAACGGATATTTCTCTAACAATTCTTGGTAATTTGTTTTAGGGTCGCTAATTAATCGGGAAAACGCTAACAGTCTGTTTTTCCCAAGGGCGGCTTCATCATACGCAAAGTCGCCCATGTTAGCTAACTGCTTGGCCTGCTGAAAATATCGCATATGCTTATGACCAAAATTCTTTCTTAACCACTTCATATACTTTGACTTGGTTTTCAGAGCTGCTTCGATATCGTTAAGAATGGTACCAATGTTGATCAAAAACCTAACAGTATATTTTTCGTTATGAACTGAAAGACCCTCGATAGCATGCCATTGCCCTACAATCTGTTTTTTACCCTCTTTCAAATATTCAATGGGGTTTTTATCCTTTAATCTTGTGAACTTTTTATAATCGAAATCTTTGTATGCTTTTGAAATGATCTCCCGAGAGTATCCTTCATTTTTCATATAACTTATTTGAGCAATAGAAGTACCATCCATCACTAAAGCCCAAAGTGTTGGTTCATAAGCTTTTTTAGTTTGGGCTTCTTTACCAGATGATTTTTTCGTTTTTTTTGGTTTAGCCGCTGCCATATTGACTTTGCCCTCCCCTTCTTTGCCGGCAAACCGGAGTCGAGTTAATTGACCCACCCGGCATACTTGACAAAAATCGCCCTAACTCCTTATATTGGCAACCAGAAATATTTCTTTAGCGGGTTCCTAACCCCGATTCACTTGCGACCCAAGATTTTTGGGCGCCCTATCAAGCAACCACCTATTCGTCCCCAGTTATTAGCGGTTCATGCAGCCGCTTATTAAATCGACGTATTCCATTTAACCGTATTTTTTGCCAAGCTCACACCGGCTGCGGTGGTCTGATATTGACGCGTCGGCGCTGGAAAGAGCCCAAAGCTCTTTTTGCCACCGATCTGCTGAATGAGCTGGTTTAACATCACCAATGCGCCATTATTTCGCGTCAGAAGGAGGAATCATCTACAAGGCAAGAGTTTGGGAGGATTGCAATAAAGTGCGAGGGTCCTTCCGTAACCATTAACGACAGGGCAATTGGAAACCTTGAAAATGTTACCAACAACCAAATCGGCTGAAGTCATCCAACCAAATTGCACCTCGCGAAAATGTTATCGGGCTTCAGCTGAGCGCCCAAATCTAAATAGTTACCTCCGTGCCCGTCCAAGCTTTAAGATTGGACGCAAGCAATGGGAAAATTTAGTACCGGGTGGCAGGCTCACAACCTGCCGCTCAACCAGATGTTGTTGGGTGACAACCTTAAGTTGCTCGCCTTATTCCCGAAAGGGGTCTTTGATTTGATCTATCTCGACCCACCATATTTTACGCAAAAAGACTGGGGCGATTTTCTCGATCTTTTTCCATCGCTCGATGCCTTCTTGGATTTCATGCACAAGCGTTTACAGCTGTGCGAGCTGGTTATGAAGCCTAATGCAATAATTTGTGTGCAAGCGGATTACCGCACGATTCATTACTTGAAATGCAAGATGGATGATATTTTTGGATACAAGAATTTTATCAATGAACTGATCTGGGACCGCAATGGAAAAGGCGGGTATCGCTCCCGCCGCTGCTTCACCAAAGTCCATGAAACGATCCTGGTTTATTCGAAGGGGAAGCATTACACCTTCAATCAAATCTGCGATCCGTTCAGCAAAGAGCTGCTCGCCCGTTATTGTCATAATGACGGGGACGGGAAAGGGCAGTACAGCTGGCAGTCATTGAAATCGCCAGACGATCCACGACTCATTCAGGCCGGGATCACAAGCGGACGGTACAAATTCTCACAGAGTGGTAAGAGCTTGTACTACAAGTGCTACTTGAACGGCCGCAATGGCGTTCCTGCGGGAAGCGTCATCAAAGGTATATCGACTTCCCACCGCCATGTTAGGCATGGTTATGCAACGGAGAAGCCCGAGCCCTTGTTGGAAATGTTGATCAGGGCTTTTTCAAACCCAGGCGATGTCGTTCTTGAGCCATTTTGCGGCTCCGGAACGGCATGTGCAGTAGCCAAACGCCTGGGCCGGAAATTTATTGGGCTTGATATGAACCCGAATGCTATCAAAATCGCCAGACACAGACTGAAGGCGATTATTTAAGGATGCTCGGTCCCGAGGCATCTCTCTATTTCGCCCTGGGACCGAATCCCCTACCGCCAGGTTCGGAAGTGGGCCGGCCCGGTATCATCAATCAAACATCCACCCACAACCGCCTTTACCCCGTAGCTTGAAATTTTGCCCTTGCCCAGCAGCGGTGGCCATACTTGCAGCTATTTCTGGCAGGCACTCCGATTATTATAATCGATGCCAGCTGTCCTTGTCTCCCCCAGGCTGCATCGATTTCCGTGTCCTTGACAAAAACCCGCCCGAATTCCTATCATGAGGTTGAATAGGCGGGTCCGGTTCCATTTTCACCCGACTGAAATTACCCTTCGACCTTTCTGCAAGGTCTTTCATTGACGATGTTACGCCGGATCTCGTGCCCAACCTGGGCGCCGGGAGTCGTAACGTCGTGTTTCCTGCATCATCAATTGACTGTGATTTCCAAAACGCTATACTCACGCCGGAACAGGTAGCTGCCGAATTATCCCTTAATACGGAAACGGTGCGCGACCTCATGCGGCGTGGGCTGCTGCCTGCCACCAAGGTGGGGGGAAGCTGGAGAACAACACGGAGGGCATTGTATGGCCATCTGGAAAACGGAATGGGGCTGGAGAGCGGACTTCCTGCTGAACGGCGAACGACAACGGGCAAAAGGGTTCTTCAAGCTAAAAACGGAGGCCCGGCAGTGGGTCCAAGGCGAAAAGAAGCGCCTCAAGGAAAACCAGCAGAGGTTTTCTTCGAGCGGTAAAGACCTCGCGCTCTGGACGCTGGCCCAAAAGTATCTGGCCGACTGCAAGATAAATTTTCCGAAGAAGACCTTCGACGAAAAAAAATCTTGTCTCGAGCGCTTCTACAAGTTTGCCGGTGACGTCAGCGTGGTGGACATCACGCCTCCCGTTATCCTCGATTTCATAAACAATCGGGCAAAGACCGGCAGCAACAACTCCGCGAACAAAGACAGGAAGAACCTCCGCGCCTTTTATTCCTGGGTCCAGCAGATGTATGCCGTGCTATACGATCCGACCGCGCCCATCAAGATTAAACCGCACACCAAGGCCGTTCGGAGATTGATTCCCATCAAGGACATCCTGAAGGTCATGCTGGCGGCAACCGGGCACGATCGGGTTCTACTCGGCGCCTACTGGCATACCGGAGCCCGTAAAGGAGAGGTCCTGCGGTGGACATGGTCCAATGATGTAAACTTCGAGGAGCGGTGGGTGCGCCTGGGCACTCGGAAAAATCGTTCCGGGGAGATGACCTATGAGAAGCTTTGGATGAACGACGACCTATTCAACCTGCTCATCTGGCAATGGAAGAACCGCCACCCCAAGAGCCCTTATGTTTTTTGTCATATGAACCCGAAAAGCAAATTGTATGGCCAGCGCTTTGTTGCCCGCTGGAAAATGCTCAAGAAAATTTGCAAGGACGCAAAGGTAGAAGAATTCGGGTATCACGATATTCGCCACTCAGTGGCTAAGTATCTTAACGATCTTCACAAGGTCGGACTGAAACAGGTTCAGCGGATTCTCCGTCACCGCCGCCAGAGCACAACCGAGATTTATGTCGAGGGCAACTACGGCGACACCAAAGATGCCCTCAAGCTGCTGGAACTGCAAAACCTCCAAAAGTTCTAAAAAAATTCACGCAGTTTTTCACTCAGTAGCAATGAAAAAGGGACTTAGGATTTTGACCTAAGTCCCTGATTTTATTGTTGGCGTCCCCAACCGGATTTGAACCGGTGTTGCCGACGTGAAAGGCCGGTGTCCTGGACCTGGCTAGACGATGGGGACGAATTTAAGCTTTATGCAACTGGTGGGCCGTGCTGGACTCGAACCAGCGACTCTCTGCTTAAAAGGCAGATACTCTACCGCCTGAGTTAACGGCCCGGTTCTGAAACGCTTTTTTATATTTATCCGGATGCGTTTTGTCAACAGAAAAACGGCATGGCCTCAAACTGCCAGCAAGACAACCAGCCATCCGCAGCTCAGCCCGAACAGGACCCAATCCTTAAGGGCGGCCCTGAGTGAGGGCTGGGTGCGGCGCTCGGAATAGCAGCGCGCCTCCATGGCCAGCGCCAGTCGATCCGATCTTTCGAAGACCCGGCTCATGATCGGAATGCCCAGCTTCACCGCGCGCCGAAGCGGATTCCGACGATTCTCGACCGCGCGCGCGCGCTGCGCATCGGACGCCCGTGAAACTTCTTCGAAAATCACCGGGATGAATCGCACGAGCAAACCCAGCATGGTGCCGACCCGCTCGGCGGGAACCAACGGCAGCGGCTGTAGAAACCATTGAACACCGGTCTTGATTTCTGTCGAACGCGTCGTGGCCATGAGCAGTGTTCCGACCAGGAACACCAATGAGAGGCGCAGACAGACCAGCGCCCCCTCGCGCAGGCCCTCGCCGGTGATATCCAGCGCCAACACGGATAAGACCGTTGTGCCGTCAGTGGACAACACCCGCGCCGAGAAAACGAAAGCCAGCAGCAGCCCGATCCAGCGCAGCTCGCCCGCCTGAATCCGCAGACTCCGGCGGCAGCCGGCGGCGACCGACAGAAGCGGCAGCGCCATCAGCCCGATACCCGGAAAATCGAGCCGTAGCGAAATCAGCGACGCAGCCGCCACCAGGGCCAGCTTCATGCGAACGTCCAGGCGATGCAGGATCGAAACCCCGGGCTGATAGGCGAAAGCGGTCAGTTCAGCCACGAGAGCGCCTCCACCCCGAGATGCACGGCACGCGGATGGCGTACGCCGAAGCTCTCCGCCCGGGCGATCAGAGCCGGCGGCGGACCATCGCCTTCGATCCGGCCCTCGCGCATGAAGATCAGGCGATCCGCATGAGCCAGCACTTTTTCGAGGTCGTGGGTCGTTACGATAATCGTGCAGCCCGCACGATGCTGCTGCAGTATCTGATCAAGCACCTGGCGGACGCCGGGATAATCCAGGTTCGCAAACGGTTCATCAAAAACGATCACCCGCGGCCGCATGGCCAGTATTCCGGCGATGGCCAACCGCCGCTTCTCTCCCCCGGAAAGCAAATGAGGGCGTTTATCCGCCAGGTGTATCAACCCCGTGGCGGATAGGGCCTCGCCCACCCGCCGGTCGATCTCGACCCGGTCCAGCCTGAGGTTTTCGGGTCCGAAGGCCACGTCGTCGCGCACCGTCTCGCCGACGATCTGGCTGTCGGCATCCTGGAACACCATGCCCACCAGCACCCGGGACTTCATCGGGTTTTCCTGCACGCATACGCCGGCCACGCGTACGCTGCCGGAGGTCGGCAGGAGCAAGCCGTTGAGGTGGCGGAGCAGCGTGGTCTTGCCCGACCCGTTGGCGCCGGCGATAACCACAAAAGCGCCCGCCTCGATTTCAAGCGTGACCCCATCCAACCCGACCGTGCCGTCCGCAAAACGGTGGGTCAGGTGGTCCATTTCGATAATTGCAGACATGGTAGGCTATGTGTTTGGGTTTTTGGTGTATCGTGTTTGGTGTTCGCTGATAGAAAAGATGGTGCACGGCAACAGGCCATGAGGCAGCTCATACGGCCATGATCGGACGAACCGCCCGGGCGATCAAGGCAGCGGCGGCGATCTTGAGCGCGTCCCCCGGCAGGAACGGAAGCATGCCGACCGCCGCGGCCTTGGCAAACGTCATCTTGGTCACGACCACGAGCCACGCCACCCCGCAGGCGTAAAGTGCGGCCGAGCCGAGCAGCATGGCGACCACGTCCCACGGCATGCGCCCGGACCGCCGCTCGGCGATCGATCCGATCAAAAAGACCGCCGGCAGATACCCCAGCAGAAAACCGCCGGTCGGCCCCAGAAAGCGGCCGATCCCTCCGGTGCCGCCGGCAAAAACCGGCAAGCCGCAAAGACCCGCCAGGAGGTACACCGCCACACTCGCAAGCCCCCAGCGGCTTCCGAGCAAAAGCCCTGCCAGGAACACGAACATGTTCTGCAGCACGATCGGCACCGGGCCGATGGGCACAAACAGGAAAGCGCCGACGGCCGTCAACGCCGCAAACAGCGCGGCATGGACCATCGGACGCAAAGCGCCCGAAGCCCGGGTTTCCCTGGTGCGGAATGAACTCATTTATTTTTTCCAAAGGTTGCAGAGCGGCCCTGCAGGCCGGCCCATTCATGCCAGAAAGCAGTCGCCGTAGACGACGGTCGCCATCGTTCCATCGGCCTGCTTCAACAACAATGCGCCGTTTTCGTCCACATCCACGGCCGTCCCGCTAAGGTCGTCCCGCGCGGTCACGATGCGCACCGGCCGGTTCAACGTGACCGATCTCGCCTTCCACCCAGCCATGACCGTATCCCATGGCTCGGTGTGCATGGCCTGCTCCAGCTCATCGAGGAAACGGGTTAGAATGTCCCGGCGGGAGACCGGCCGGCCCAGCAACTCCTGGAGGGACACCGCCGGAGGCTCCACGGCCGGCGGACGGTTGTTGACATTGAGGCCGATCCCGACGTTGATGAAACGGACTTGGTCGCCCTCGCTCTCCATCTCCGAGAGCAGGCCGCAGAGTTTGCGGCCCTGGACCAGGATGTCGTTCGGCCATTTCAAACCCGCGTCCACGTCGTAGCCCTCGCGAAGCACGCCGGCCAAGGTCAACGAAACCAGAAAGTTCACCCGCGAGCTCCACAGAACCGGAAGGTGCGGCCGCAGCACCACCGTGAAGTACAGCCCGCCCTCTTCCGAGCCCCAGACGCGCCGCATCCGGCCGCGGCCCCGGGTCTGGCGGCCGGCGACCACCACCGTGAAGGCCGGGCAGTCCCGACGCGCCAGGTCCTTGGCGACATCCATGGTGGATGGGGTCTCCGGCAGATAGACCATTCGATCTTCGCGGCCGGGAAACTCCCAAGGATGAAGACGGTCCGGGGATGAGCCGATTCGGTACCCTTTCGGGCCGGACTCGATGGCGTAACCCATCTCCTGGAGCTTTTGAATATGCTTCCAGACGGCCACCCGCGAGGTGCCGAGGCGTGCGCAGATCGCGCTGCCGGAGACGACGCCGTCGGAGTCACGCAGCAGTGCAAGGATTCGGGATTTCATAAGAATTATGACGTCGTTTTTTTCGTTAACTTTTTGGAAAATCTTAGTTAACGAAACTCGCGCAGCAAGTCAAGTGGTTTGAGGGGATTGTTGGAATATGGACACGCTCCGAGCTGACATCGGGATGGAATGAAGCGGAAGAAGCTTGCGCGGCCCGGGCTTATCGAAGGCCCGCAGGATCATCCTGCGGCGGCCTCGGGGATCCGGCCGATGAAACGCAGCAGACCGTCCAAAATGGTGAGAGGGTGCGGCGGGCAGCCCGGGATGAACAGGTCCACCGGGAGCACCGCCGCCGCGCCGTCACACTGCTCGGGATGGCCGGCATAGCAGCCGCCGGAGACGGCGCAGGCGCCGACGGCGATGACCACCTTGGGAGACGGCACGGCTTCGTAGGTTTTTTTGAGCGCCAGGAGCATGTTGCGGGTGACGGGGCCGGTGATGAGCAGGCCGTCGGCGTGGCGCGGCGAGGCCACGAACTGGATGCCGAAGCGGCCCATGTCCCAGGCGAGGGTGCCCAGCACGTTCGAATCCGCCTCACAGGCATTGCAGCCGCCGGCCGAGACCTGCCTCAGTTTGAACGATCGTTTAAACAACCGCTCCGCCAGCGCGTGCCGGGCCGGCGCCGCCGCCGGCCTCTCAGCCCCGACAATCAGGTCCTCGCGCCGGCCGGCGGACAGGCGGTGATCCTTTCCGAAAGCGATCGCCTGCCGGCTGCAGCTCCGCTCGCAGGCGCGGCAGAAAAGGCAGCGGCCCATGTCCAGGCGCACGCCGCCGGCCACGGCCTGGACGGCGGCGGTGGGGCAGACGGCGGCGCATTCCCGGCAGCCCTCGCTGCATAGCTCCGCCGCAATGACCGGCCGGCCGGCGAAGCGCGGCGGCAGCTCCGGGGACGGGCCGGCGGGGTATGCCATCGTGCGGTGTTTTTGCTTGAGCCGTGTGAGCAATACATCCAGCATGAGAGCCGACCGCCTTTCTATAGATCATGCCCGCAGTAGGAAAGATTGAAGCTTTTGTTGCACAGCGGAAAGTCCGAGATCTGTTGGTTCCGCAATGCGCAGGCCAGGCCGAACCAATTGTGAAAAGAGGGGTCGATCACCTTGTAGAGGCGATACATCCCCCGGCTGTCCGTCATGGCCACGTGCACGATTTCGCCCCGCCAGCCTTCGCTGAGCGAAACGGCCAACCGGTCCGGAGGCAGGTTGCCCATGGGCTGCTGCAGCACGCCGCCGGGCAGTTGGCGGAGCTGCTCGCGCAGGAACTCGATGCTGCGCTGGACTTCCATCCAGCGCACGTGGGCCCGCGCAAAGCAGTCGCCGCCGGCCCCGGTGCACACCGGGATGTAGGCGAATCGATAGATGCCGTACGGGAAATTCTGACGAACGTCGATTTCCAGCCCGCTGGCCCGGGCGGCCGGCCCGACCAGGCCGATGTCACGTGCCGCTGCGGCCGAAACCGTTCCCACCCCCTCGAAGCGCGACAGAACGCTCGGGGCGCGGAACATCAATTCCACCGCACCGCGGGTGTCGGACTCGAGTGCGTCCAGCCGGCCGAGGAGCGTATGGGCCAGCTCGCCGTCGATGTCCTGCGCGACCCCGCCGGGCATGAGCAGACCCCGGCCGAAGCGGTTGCCGCAGATCAGGGCCGTCATGTTCAAGGCATCGCCGCGGATCCGGCCGCAGAAACTCAACGTCGGCAAATACCCCACGTCCCCCGCCAGGGCGCCGAGATCGCCGATGTGGTTGGCCAGCCGCTCGAGTTCGGCGGCAATACCGCGGATGGCCATGGCCCGTGGGGATACTCGCGTTCCGGCCAACTGCTCCATGGCCCGGCACCAGGCAGAGGCGTGGCCGATGCTGGTATCGCCGGCCAGCGTTTCAATGTAGTGTTGGGTGCGCCGGTCCGGGCCGCTGCGCAGCGCCCGCTCCACGCCGCGGTGCTGATAGCCCAGCGATATTTCCAGGTGGTGGACGGTTTCTCCGTGGCATTGGAACCGGAAATGCCCGGGTTCGATCACTCCGGCGTGCACCGGCCCCACCGCGACTTCGTGCACCTCCTCCCCCTGCATGCTGAAAAAATCCGTAATGCCGATCGCCGGCCCCGGGTTTCCGGCGGCCGAGGCCTGAAACCGGATCGGCTTGAGCCAGGGGTGGCCCAGGGGCTGAATGCCCCACACCTCGGCGATCTCGCGCTCAAACCAATGGGCCTGGGTGACGGCCGGTGTCAGGCTCGAATACTGGCTCCCAACGGGGGCGGCCAGCAGCGACAGGCTATCGTCCGCCAGTCCGGCCAGCACGGCGAGCAGGTGCATGGATCCGTCCGGCCAGGGGGCGGCCAGCAGCGCGACGAGGCGCGACCGGCCGGGGACCTCTCGAACCAGCACTTCACTGAAGGCCTCGACCGAAAGCGTCGGGCAGTCGGATATCCGCACCGCTTGCGCGTTGTATACGGAGAGCATGCCGCGCATCAGCGGACCCCCGCTGCCTGCGCGGCGCCGGACAGGGCCTCTTGAAGCCACGCCGGCATGTAGACCCCCAGGGCCAGCACCAGCGCCCCCAGCGCCATGGGCGGCAGCACGGCCCAGGCCTCTTGCACCCGCGTGGATTCGGGGGCGGCCCCCTCCGGCACGCCGTAAGCCATCTGCAGCACGCTGCGCGCCATGGCCACGAAAATAATACCCAATATGAGCAGATAGGCCGCTGCGATCAGAACATGTCCACCCTGGAGAGCTCCCTTGAGGATGATCAACTCGCTCACGAACAACCCGAACGGCGGCGACCCGGCGATGGCCAGGAAACCCGCCACCCACAGCGGACCCGTGAGCGGCAGGGCCTGCAGCAGACCGCGAACCTGGCGGGTGCTCTTGGTCCGGTAGGCGGCCAGGATGTTGCCCGCCAGCAGGAACAGCATCGCTTTGGCAAAGGAGTGGTTGACCATGTGCAGCATGGATCCCAGGCCGGCCAGGCCGCCCAGGCCGGCCCCCAAAGAAAGGATCCCCATGTGTTCCACGCTGGAATAGGCCAGCATGCGCTTGAAGTCGGCCTGCTCGATGATGAACACCGCTGCCACGGCCATCGATACCAAGCCCAGCCCGATCAACAGCTGGCCGCTGAAATCGCCCAGCCCGGCCGCCCCCAGGAGCGCGTGCACCCGCAGGATGCCCAGGAAGGCGCAGTTCAGCAGGGCCCCGGACAGCAGGGCCGATACCACCGAGGGGGCTTCACTGTGGGCGTCGGGCAGCCAGGTGTGCATGGGCGCGAGGCCCATCTTGGTGCCGTAACCCACGAGCAGGAGCAGAAAGGCCGCCTTGAGCCACAACGGGTCCAGCTGCCGGCTGCTGGCCATGAGGTGCTCGATGGTCAGGTGCACCTCCGGGGTGCCCTTGGCGGCCACGGCCAGAAAAAAATTTCCCTGCAGGGCCAGCGCGATGCCGACCGAGCAAATGAGCAGGTATTTCCAGGTGGCTTCGAGGCTGCGGTGATGGCGGTGGAAATAGATGAGCGGAGCGCTGGCGAGCGTAGTGGCCTCCACTCCCACCCAGAGCAGCCCGAGGTGGCGGGATACGGCCACCAGGGTCATCGTCGCCAGAAACAGCAGCAGGCAGCCGACAAACCGGGCTTCCGGCGCGTCCGTAAACAACAATCCCTCCTGGAAGTCCGTCTTGCGGGGAGGTTCCCGCCGCAGATACCCGGCTGCGTAAACCGAGGTCGCCAGAAAAAGACCGCTCGTGATGCTCAAAAAAAGCAGGGACACCGGGTCCAGCCCAAGCCATCCGTACAGCACCGCCTCGGGGCGGACCACCCAGGCCGATGCGGTGAGAGCGGCATGCGCGGCCGCCGCCATCAGCAGCAGCCAGCGCCGCAGCCGGGCTTGCCGCCGCAGCGTCATGGATAGAAGCCCCGCGCCGGTCGGAATCAGCAGGAGCAGCCAGAGCATCGCCTCAGTCCCTCAGAGCCGACAGCCGGTCGGTGTCGATGTGATCGAACTCCCGGCTGATGTTGTAGATGGTAATCCCCATGACGAAAACGGCCACGAAGACGTCCAGCAGCACGCCCATTTCGACCAGCAGCGGCTCCTGGATGGCAAAGGCCATGCCGAAGGCGTAGATGCCGTTTTCCATGGCCAGGTAGCCCAGCACCTGTGTCACCGCCTTGCGCCGCGAAACGATGACCAGCAGACCCGTTGCCGTGGTGAACAGGGATACCGTGATCAGCAGGCCGGATTCCGCGGCCACATGGGCCGAGAGCGGGGAGCCGATGAGAAAGCAAAGGCCCAGCAGGCCCACTCCGACCAGGAGCGAAGCCGTGAACCCGATGAAGGGCTCGATCTCGTTCACGGCTCCCGATTCCCGGATCGCGCGGCGCAGCAGCCATGGAAGTGCGCCGGCCTTGAGGCCCGTGCTGGCGACGGCGATGATGACCACCCGGACATCGAGGTCGGATAGATTGACCAGCAGCGCGGCCGCCCCCAGGATGACGGCCTGCAGGGCGACCGCCCGGATGCAGGCCGCCAGGCGGCTGGAGCCGAGCAGGCGCAGGTTGGCCAGAATCAGCAGAACGGCCAGGATGTCCAATGCAGTCGGCATGTCTACCTCAACACCAGCGCCAGCGCCAGTGCGGACAGCACCGAGGCCGCCACCAGCAGCTGCGGCACCCGCACCAGTTTCAGCCGGGCCATCACCGATTCGATCACGCCCACCATGACCGCCACCGCCAGAATCAGCGCCACGCCGAGCGCCATGTTCGCCGGCGGCCAGCCGCCGGGCGGCGGCAGCAGCACGCCGGTCAGGAGCGCCGCCAGGGCCCACAGCTTCAAGCAGGCGGCATACTGGATGAAGCCGAAGTCGACCCCGCCATGGTCCAGCACCATGACCTCATGGATCATGGTGAGCTCGAGATGCGTGTTGGGGTCGTCCACCGGGATGCGCGCGTTTTCGGTCAGCAGCACGATCGTGAAGGCCACCGCGACCAGCAGCAGCAGCGGCGCGCCGGGTCCGCGGATATCCGCCAGGGCGAGGCCGTCCAGCATGCCGCTGAGCGAAAGACTCCCGGTGTGCACGGCCATGGCCGCCAGGCCGAGCAGCAGGGCCGGCTCGGCCAGCATCGCAAACCAGGCCTCGCGGCTGGCGCCCATCCCCTCGAAAGCCGAGCCGGTGTCCAGGGCGGCCGTCATGGTCACAAAGCGCATGAGGCCCAGCAGGTAGGCGAACAGCAGCAGGTCCCCGTGGAAGGCCAGCGCGGCCGGGGTGCCGCCCAGGGGCAGAACGGTGAGACTGACCATAGCCGCCGCCAGCCCCAGAACCGGCCCGGCGCGGAAGACCCAGCTGGTCGTCCGGCTGTAGACCGCACCCTTTCTCAGAAGCTTGAGAATGTCGTAGTAGGGCTGAAGCAACGGTGGCCCGCAGCGCCCGGCGAAGAAAGCCTTCACCCGGTTGATCACACCGGGCAGCAGGGGTGCGAGCAGCAGCGCCAACAGGACCTGGATGATGGCGGCGATCGGCATGCCCTTCTACCTCAGCTTCCAGACGAGGAGAGCCATGACGGCGATCGCCACATAGAGCACATACAGCTGGTTGGGGCCGGCCTGCAGCCAGTGCAGCCGGAGCGCCAGCTTCCTCACCAGCCGGAACGCCGGCTTGAAGACGTGGCGCTCGAAGGTGTCCTCGACCCGGGTGTGCAGGGACGCCGCTGCCGGGAACATCGCTTGGGGGGCCTGCACCTGCAGATCCGGACGCAAAATCAGGCGGAAGGAGCCCAGCAGCGGTGAGGCAAACGAAGAGGCCGTGTACTGCATCCGGGCGGTGGGGGCGGCATACCCGCAGTCCCAGGTCACCGTCCGGCCGACCTCCCTTCCGGAAAGCAGCCGGCGCCGCAGCGCCGCGAGCGCCGCGGCCAGGACCAGGAGCAGCAGCGCTCCGGCGCTGATGTAGCCCAGCCAAAGCCGGGCCGGACGGGCCAGGTCCAGGACGTCCGCGGCCGGCAGCAGCACCGCGGCCGCCGGCACCGCCGCCGCGACCGCCAGCGCGCCCAGCAACCCGATGCCCACGCACAGCGCGGACAAAACGATCATGGGAAGGCACATCCCGGCCGGGGCCTCATGGGCGCAGTCGGCCGCGCCGCTGCGCGGTTCCCCCAGGAAGGCCATGCCGAAGGCCTTGGCGAAACAGGCCGCCGCCAGTCCGCCGATCATGGCCAGGGCCAGGATCACGATCAGGGCCGGCAAGGCGGCCGCGCCCGTTCCCGGCTTCCCGGCGAGGGCTCCGAACGCTCCGGCATAGATCAGGAATTCACTGACAAACCCGTTGAGGGGCGGCAGTCCTGAAATCGCCGCCGATCCGATCAAGAACGTCGCACCGGTGGTGCCCATGCGCCGAATCAGGCCGCCCAACTGCTCGATGTTGCGGCTGCCGGTGGCATGCAGAATGGCGCCGGCGCCCAGAAACAGCAGGGCCTTGAATACAGCGTGGTTGAGGACATGCAGGATGGCCCCCAGCATGCCGAGCACGGCCAGGGCGGCGTCGCCGGAGCTGGCGCCGATCAGCCCCAGCCCGATCCCCAGCGTGATGATCCCGATGTTCTCGACGCTGTGGTAGGCCAGCAGACGCTTGAGATCGTGCTGGGCCAACGCCAGCAGCACCCCCAGGATGCCGGAGACAGCCCCCACTCCCACCAGGGTCCAGCCCCACCAACCCTCCGGGGCGCCCAGCAACGTCAGGACCCGCAGCAGCCCGTAGATCCCGGTTTTGATCATCACCCCGCTCATCACGGCCGAGACGTGCGAGGGTGCGGCCGGATGCGCCTGGGGAAGCCAGACGTGCAACGGAACGAATCCGGCCTTGGTCCCGAACCCCGCCAACGCCAGCAGGAAGCAAGCGCCGGCCGCCGCCGGGGATGCGGCGCGCAGGCGGCTGAAGTCCATACTCGGCCCGTCACCGCTCAGCAGCACGAACATGGCCAACAAGAAGGCCGTCCCGAGATGGGTGGCGATCAAGTACGTCCAGCCTGCCGCCACGGTCTCCGCCTGCTCGCCATCGAACATCACCAGAAAAAAAGAGGTCAGGGCCATGACCTCCCAGGCGATCAGAAACAGCACGGCATCGCGGGCGGCGACCACCAGCAGCATGCTCACGATGAGGAGGTTGAAAAAAAACCAGGTGCGCCCCAGGCTCTTCTTCTCTTGGTAGGGTTTCAAATAGGAAACGCCGTAAATCGCCGCCGCCGGGCATACCAACGCGATCACCAGCGCAAAAAACGCGGACAGGCCGTCGACCCCCACATGGAAGGAACCGAACGGGATGGGCCACGGCAGGAGCAGCTCATCGGCCCGCCCGGAGATCATCGCACCGGCAGCCGCCGCCAGGACGGCGGCGGAGGCAAGCACGCAGGTGGAAGCGCCCACCCACGAGGCGGCCGGCCGGCGGCCGATCAGAAGACATGCTGCTCCGCCGGCCGTCATGACCGCCAGGGCTGTCAGGAAAAGCATCATGGCCGAACCGCCGCCCGTTCGAGTTCATGCTGCGCCAGCAGACGGTCGATTCGGCGGGCTTCGGCGAACATCACATCGCACGGGTCCCGCCGGGCGACGGCTTGGGCGAACTCGGCGTCGCGCAGCGCGAAGGCCAGGCGCGACAACAGGCCAAGGTGGGTTTTGATGGTGGGGCTGACGATGGCAAACAACGTATGGACCGGCTTGCCGTCGATGGCGCCGAAATCGATCGGCTGCTCCAGATAGCACAGCGAAACGAGCGGCCGGGGAATGCGCATGACGATGGGATTGCGGGCGTGCGGGATGGCCACGCCGTCGCCGATGCCGGTCGAACCGGCGGATTCCCGCGCCAGCAGCATCTGCAGCAAAAATTCCCGCTCGACATCCTGCGGCAATGGCATGGCGGCCACCAGCGCTTCCAGGACGCTGCGACCGTCATGGCCCGTGATCTTTTCAAACACGCCGCCGGTCCGCAGGGCGTCCTCCAGGGCAAAGGCCGTGTGGACCGCCTCGGCCTCCTCGATCAGGCTGGCCGGAGGGCGGACCGGGTGCGAGTTGGCCCATTCCAGCAGCTCGGCGTGGTTGAACCGGTAGCTCTCGTTGACCCGGTAGGCAGGGATCTGCCGCTCTTCGATCCAGCGGTAGATCGTGTTTTCAGATACCCCCAGCAACGCCGCGGCCTTGCGGACGCTCAGCTCCATTTATCGACGACCTTCCAACCACAAACCAATCCGGTTTTTTCTCAAGTTGTTTCTCCGGCAATAAAATATGTTCAAAGCGCCCCTATCACTCATCCTCGCGGTGGGGTTTCGGCCGCGCCGGGCCTCGGCTGAAGGTGCACCGGTTATTGCCGGATTGATAAAGCAGCGTGCCAATCCGGACGCTGCATAGCCATCATTCTACAATTCTTTCACCTTTCGCGCAACGGCCAGACATTGCGAAAATGCCGGTCGCCGTTTCCAGCGAACTTGCGCCAGATCAACACCAGCGCCGCGAAAATCGGCAAAAATTCGATGCGCGCCTGGTAGCGGCCGAACACGCCGCTGAGGTTGGACATGAACACGGCATTGGCGACCGCTGCGATCAGGGCAAAAAGCGCCAGCTTTACCAGCACGTCTTCACGGCAGCGTTTCCATCCCCGGACGACGGACAACAGGCAGCCGAAGTTCGACAGCCAGACCAACGCGACAAACGGCGCATCCAGTTTCTTCAAAAACCGTTCGAGCTCCCCGCTGGCCTGGCGGGAGCGCAAGTAGGGCGCGACATCGGCGGGAAAAGCGATGCGCAGGTCCTCCGCGACGAACGAATCCGGTCCGAAGGTTTCAAAACCGTTGGACAGTTCGGGAAAAAGCAGCAGCCTGGCGAAATTTCGAATCGCGGCGGCCGCATGGGTGTAAAGGCTGTGCGGCACGTCGCGCAAACTGAACCAAACCAGCTCCCGGCAGATGCGGTTGAACTCCGGCCAGGCGAGTCCCAGGTTGTAAAACCCCGTCCAGGTAAAACTTTGGTGGTTCTCCGCGCTCCAGGCAAGGACTTCGTCTTTTCGCCGGCACATCTGAAAATCCGGATCCTGACGGCATTTGAGTTCCAGGACCTCCGGCATGTCGTGCAGAATCCGCGACGCCAGGAAAACCGATCCGTTGCCGGACCCGAACTTGATCGAACCGCCGATCAGGTTTGCCGCCACGACCAGGGCTGCTGCGCCGGCGAAGCACAACCCGACCCGGACGGTATACCGCCGCCGGGCGGGAACGATGGGCAGCAGCGCCAGGGCCGTTGCGCCGAACGCGGGGAAGTTGCCGAAATGGGCGCCGCAGGCAAAGGCAACCCCCGCCGCCGCCACCGGATGGAACCGGCCGGCGGCGATGACGAACAGGCAGATGAACCCCACCAACGTCCACACGTCCGCCATAACCCAGCCGGAAAACAAGCCCACGCCCGAAGCGATCACCGCGACCACCAGCGCACCGGTGAATCGCCGCTCCAGGACCCGCGACCAGAGTAGAACGATCGCCGCGGCGGCCGCGGCGGATTGGACGATGGCATACGCCCAGTTTCCGCCGAGCCATGTAAACGGCCGCATGCTGCAGCCCAGCACCGGGCTGCGCATGTCATCCGGGCAGGCGCCGGAGTATCCCCAGGAATCCGGGAACAGGAACGGAAATCCGTTCACGAGGGACGGCAGCAGCAGCAACCCGGAAACCAGGGCGAACGCCGCCCACTCCGGGAACCGCCAGTTCAGTCGTTCGTAAGTCGGACTCGACATGCGTGAGCGCCTTGGGTTTTCAGCCGTTCACCGGTCCTGGATTTCTTTCCCCACGTCCATGATGGCGCCGAGAAAAGCGGCGAGCAGGATTTGGGTGGCAGCGGCCAGGATGGAAATGGAAAACACCATCAGCCGGGTGGCGACGGGGCTGTCGAAGGGGCCGAAAAAGGCGCCCCACCACTTGAAAAAACACCAGGCGACGCCGCAGCCCCCGAGAAAAAACAGGACGAGCGCCACCACGGCCAAGCGCTCCAACGTCAGGTTGTCGAGGAAATGGGCGTACCGCCGGTGACGCGGCAGGTACCCCTGCCGCGAAGCGTAGCGCCGGACCAGCAGCGAAAAGGCAATGCTCTGCACCCCCACCAGCAGGCACAGACATCCGGCCATAAAGGTCTTGTTCTCCAGGCCGATCCCGCCCAGCCACAGGGGCCCCGGGAAAAGCAGGGCGGTGATGATCAAGCCGAGCGATAGAAAGCCGATGCCGGGGTAAAGGAAGAGCCAGCGCGGGGAATAGGTCAGCAAAAACTTGAGGTGACGCCAGCCGTCCCGCCAGGTGCGCAGGTGCGGCGGCCGCGAGCGTCCGTCCGGAGAGAGGGACGTGGGCACCTCCACCACTTTCAAGCCCTCCAGGGCGGCGCGCACCACCATCTCGCTGGCGAACTCCATGCCCGGGGTGCGCAGGTTGAGAGCTCGGATCGATTGGGCATTGACCCCGCGCAGACCGCAGTGGAAATCATTCACCTGGATCCGGAACAGCCGCCGCCCGATATAGCTGAGCAACGGATTGCCCAGCCAGCGGTGCAGCGCCGGCATCGCCCCCGCCTGGATGCCCCCCTTGAAGCGGTTGCCCATGACCACGTCCGCCCCGTTGCGCAGTTCGTCTAGAAAGCCTTCCAACCGGGAGAAATCGTAGCTGTCGTCGGCGTCGCCCATGACGATGTAACGCCCGCGGGCGGCGGCGATCCCGCCGCTCAGCGCCGCACCGTAGCCTCGCTCGCGGACCGGCACGACACGGGCTCCGCGGGATTCCGCAACGGCGGGCGATCCATCGCTGCTGCCGTTGTCGGCGATGAGCACTTCACCGTCAACCCCGGTGCGGCGCAGAAAAGCGAGCGCCTTGTCGACGCAGATTCCGACCGTTTCGGCCTCGTTCAGGCAGGGCATCAGGATGGTGAGTTCCATATCGAGTGCAGCTAGAGGGCGCTCAGCAGCCTTTCGTGGATGTTGTCGAAGCCGCCGTTGGACATGATCAGCACGACGTCGCCGCTCCGCCCGGTGTCGACGATGGCGGCGATGATGCTCTCGGTATCGGGGAAGAACGCGGCATCCCGGCCCTGCCGCTGCAGATCGGCCACCAGGGCCTCGGCCGAGAAGCGCTCGGCCTCCGGCACCTTCTCCAGCATGGAAGGCCTGCGGATGCAGACCCGGTCCGCGCCCTCGAAGGACTGGGGATAGACCGGTTGAAACACCTTGCGCATGCTCGAGTTCGTGCGCGGTTCGAAGACGGCGATGAGCCGTCGGCCCGGGTAAGCGGATCGAACCGCCGCAATGGTTTCGCGCACGGCCGTCGGGTGGTGGGCGAAGTCATCCATGACCAGGATGCCGCGCCGCTCGCCCCGGATCTCCTGGCGGCGCTTGACGCCCTGGAAGCTTTCCAGCGCTTCGGCCACGGCTGCGGCCGAGATCCCCAGGCGGTCCGCAACCGAGACAACGGCCAGGGCGTTCAATAGGTTATGCCGGCCGATCATGCGCGTACGGAAACGGCCGAAGGACGCTTCGGCCCGCAACACCTCAAAGGAGATCCACGGCGGGTCTACCGTAACCGGCCCCAGGCGCCAGTCGGAACCGGTCTCGCCGCCATAGCGCTGCACGGTCGCGGCGGCGCCGGCGATCACCGCATCGATGGCCGGATCCCGGTCGTAAGCCACCAACAGGCTCTCGCGGCCGAGCCCGCCCACCAGGCCCCGGAAAGCGCTCTGAACGTGCTCGAGATCGCGATAGATATCCGCATGGTCGAATTCGATGCTGGTCAGCACTGTGGCGGCGGGCCGGTAGTGCCGGAACTTGGGCCCCTTGTCGAAAAACGCGGTGTCGTATTCATCACCCTCGATCACGATATCAGCGCCGCGGCCCAAGCGATAGTTGCTGTCGAAATCCTTGAGGATGCCGCCGATCACGAACGAAGGGTCGCGGCCCGCCGTCTGCAGGACCCAGGCCAGCAGAGCGGATGTCGTGGTCTTTCCGTGGGTGCCGGCGATCATCAACGTCCGCCGGCCGTCCGCTACGAATCGGTTGACGGCCTGGGGCATGGAGCAGTAAGGCAGGCCGCGCCGCTCGCATTCGACCGCCTCGGGATTGGTGCGCGGCACGGCGTTGCCCACCACCACGAGATCCGGCCCGTAGGCCAGGTGCTCGGCCCGGTAGCCGTCCCGGACCGGGATGCTCCGGTCGGCCAGAAAGCGGCTCATGGGTGGGTACACTTTCTGGTCCGAGCCCGTGACCTCGTATCCCAGATCCTTGAGCATGCACGCCAGGGCGCCCATGGCCGTTCCGCAGACGGCAATCAGGTGAATCCGCCGCACCGCTGCGGGGATATAATTCTTGTTCACGTCCATCGCGTCAGAAAAATACCATTCCGCGCCGCTTTGAAATAAAAAGAACGGCTTCGTCAAGAGGCCCGGATCAAGCCCCGCCGGGGAAGGCGCCACGCAGAGATGGGGCTATTCACGGAGCCGTTTGAGAACCTTTTCCGCCGCCCGCACGGTACGGTCGATGTGCTCGGAGGTGTGCGCCGATGACAGGAAGAGCGCTTCGAACTGGGAGGGAGCGATGTAGACGCCCTCACGGCGCATCCCCTGGTAGAATTTCGAAAAGAGCGCCAGGTCGCTCTTCTTGGCGTCTTCGATGCTTCGGACCGGATCGGCGCAGAAGAACATGCCGAGCATCGACCCCACGTGGTCGACTTGCACCGGAAAACCGGAACGGGCGGCGGCCGCGGCGAGGCCGGTGCAGAGCCGTGCGCTCTGCTTCTCGAGTTTCTCGTAGAAACTCTTTTTCCGGAGTTGCGTCAGGGTGGCGATGCCGGCCGCCATGGCCAGCGGATTGCCGGACAGGGTTCCGGCCTGGTAGACCGGCCCCTGGGGAGCAATGTGGGACATGATCTTGCGGCGGCCGCCATAGGCCCCCACCGGCAGCCCGCCGCCGATGATCTTGCCGAAGCAGGAGAGATCCGGCTGAATGCGGTAAAGGCTCTGCGCACCGCCGTAGGCCACCCGGAACCCGGTCATGACCTCGTCGAAGATCAAAAGCGCACCGTACTCCGCCGTAAGCTTGCGCAGGCTCTGCAGGAAGCCCTTGACGGGCGCCACCAGGCCCATGTTGCCGGCCACCGGCTCGACGATGACGCAGGCCACCTGCCCGCCCTGCTTTTGCATGACCCGGCGGAAGCAGTCGATGTCGTTGTAAGGCAGCGAAAGGGTATGCCGCGCCGTGGGCTTGGGGACGCCGGGGCTGCCGGGGATTCCGAGCGTAGCGACCCCGGAGCCTGCCGCCACGAGCAGAGTATCGGCGTGGCCGTGGTAGCAGCCGTCGAACTTGACGACCAGATCGCGGCCGGTATAGCCCCGTGCCAATCGGATCGCGCTCATGGCGGCCTCCGTGCCGGAATTGACCATGCGCACCATCTCCACCGACGGCACGGCCGCGATCACCATTTCCGCCAGGGTGATTTCGAGATCCGTGGGCGCGCCGAAGCTGGTTCCGCGCTGCATCGCCTTTTGAATGGCGGCCATCACCGCGGGGTGGCGATGCCCAAGAATCATAGGTCCCCAGGAGCCGATGTAATCGATGTAGCGGTTTCCATCCGCATCGACGATCACGGCCCCGTCGGCGCTGCGGATGAACAGCGGATCGGCTCCCACGGACTTGCAGGCCCGTACCGGGCTGTTGACGCCGCCGGGGATCGACTGGACGGCGCGTTCGTAAAGACGGCATGAATTCTTGGGTGTTTTCACGGCGATGATCCTTTCTAATTGAGGATATCCTGTTGACTTTTTCAAAGATGCGGCAAAATATCAGAAGCCACTAGATGGGTCAAGCCGGCGGACCGCCAGGCCAGGGCGAAATAGGCCGATCGCCGGCGGGTCGCATATCCAGAGGCCCGGCAGCGGACCCATCGGGAGCGACGGCAGCCGACATGAACAAAACGCGTTCCCCTCGAAACCTCGCCAAGATGCTGGCCTACGTGTTGGGCCGCCGGCCGGATGAATTCGGCCTGATTCCGGATGCGGACGGGTTCGTCAAAACCAAAGACCTGCTCAAAGCCCTGCACGAGGAGCACGGCTGGGGGTACGTCAACGAATCCCATTTGCGCGAAGTGCTGATCACGACCCCGACTCCGGCTTTCGAAATCGACGCGCACCGGATTCGCGCCCGCCAGCGGGAGGTGTTGCCCCCCGACCCGGAGGCGGAGCGGCCGCCGAAACTGCTTTATGCACCGGTCCGCCGCCGCGCGTACCCCAGCGTTCACGCCAACGGGATTTACCCATCCGCCCACCCGCAAGTGGTCCTGTCCGCGCAGCGCGAATGGGCCGAACGGTTGGGCCGCCGCATCGACCCGGACCCGGTGATTCTGGCTGTGAACGTTCGTTCGGCCGAAGAGCAGGGCGTGACGTTTGCCCGATTCGGCGCCGGCCTGTTTTTGGCGGGGCAAATCCCGGCCGGCTGCTTCAGCGGACCGGCCCTGCCCGACGAACCGGCGGAAACGGCTCGGAAACCGGCGCGGGCCGAGCGACATTCGGACCGGCCCGCAACAGCCGGCAGCTTCTCGTTGGATATGGAAAAAGCCGCCGGTTCGCAGGTGCCGGCGTCTTTGAAGCGCCGGACCCGCAACGGCCGCAAGATCGACCCCCAACGCCTCAAGCGCGAAAATTGGAACCGGGAAAAGCCCCCCTGGAAAAAAAATTGACAAGGGCATGCAAAGCTGGTAGATGTCGCGTTCGTTGTTTTGCAGAAGTCATGTGGGGGCTGCTAGCTCAACTAGGCAGAGCAACTGACTCTTAATCAGTAGGTTACTGGTTCGATTCCAGTGCAGCCCACCAACCCGATTTGAGCTCAAGCGCGCCGGTCTCATTTTTTTCGGGTGCGCTGGAACCGCTCCCTTCCTGAAAATTTTGTTGACCTGGGCAGAATCAGCTGGTAATGAATATATTTTTTATTTCTTTAAATGATCGCCTGTCCATCCTTGCTCTGGGGCCGGACTCCAGGGCTTGACACCCGAAAGGAGGAGTAATGCGACGGTACGAAACCTTTATTATCTTAGATCCGGATCTCTCCGTGGAGCAACGTTTGCCGGTTATCGAGAGAGTGAAGGACATCCTGTCCCAAATGGGCGGGTTCCTCATCCGCATCGATGAGTGGGGATCTCGAAAGCTGGCCTACGCCATCGCCAAAAAGGAGCGCGGCTACTACGTGCGCTTCGATTTCTGCGGCACGGGTCAGTTGGTCAACGAGATGGAGCGGTTCTTCCGCATCGACGAGCGCGTGCTGAAGCATATGTCGGTGCTGCTCGACCCAACCCCGGACATCGAGAAGATCAAGGAAGAGATGGCCAAAGCCGAGGCCGAGGCGCAGAAGCCTGCCGAGGTCACTCCCGCGGCTCCCGTCGAAGCGGCTGCCGCCGCCGAATCCCAACCGACCGATTCCGCGGAAACCCAACAGGAGGCCTAACTCATGCCCGCACCCACCAATCGCGATTCCCGGCCGTCTGCCGCTCCCAAACGCAAGCGTCGCGTCTTTCATCGGCGGAAGGTATGCCGATTTTGCGCCGACAGCAGCCTGGTCATCGACTATAAGGATCCGCGCATGCTGCGGTATTTCATCACTGAGCGCGGCAAGATCATTCCGAAACGGATTTCCGGCTGCTGCGCCCGTCACCAACGGACGCTCACCCACGCCATCAAGCGCGCCCGGACGATCGCCCTGCTGCCCTTTGTCGGGTCCATGGACCAGGGCTGAACGGGGGCGGGCCTGCGCCTCCGGCCGGCGGGTCGTTCTACGGCCCCTGCAACGGGTACATGAGCAAGGATCTTGCCACCGGCGTTGTCATCACCTGTCTGGCCGTTGCGGTTTGCACGATGGTTCCAATGGCCGGCCTGATCGGATCGGTATTTATTCCGGTACCGCTGATTTTTTTTCGCGCCAAGCTCGGCCGGCCGGCCGCCTGGGCCATCGTCGTGGCGGCGATCGGCTGTGCGCTGCTGCTGGGCGGCCCCGTGGAAGCGTTGTTTTTCGGCGAGTTGTTGCTGATCGGCTTCGTGATGGGCGAGCTGATGGCACGCCGTCTTTCTCTGGAAAAGACCGTCGCCGCCGTTTGCATCGCCGTCATCCTGGCCAGCCTCGGCGGGGTCCTGGTCGCCAGCCTATGGATCGGACAGAGTCCGCTGGCCACCGTCTCCGAGGGCATTCGCCAGCACCTGGAGTTGAGCCTACTGCTTTATCAGCAGATGGGGCTTTCCCCGGAGCAGCTTGAATTTTTGGAAAACTCGCTCGACGTCATCCAGCGGGTGCTGGTGGGAATCATGCCCGCTCTGGTGATCGGCTCGACCCTGGTGGTGACCTGGGTCTGCCTGCTGGTCTCGCGCCGGTTATGTCAGCGGCGGGGCTTGCCGTTCCCGGACTACGGAGCGCTGGATCGCTGGAAGGCGCCGGAGCCGATGGTGTGGGGAGTGATCGGATCGGGCGCCCTTCTGCTGGTGCCGAGCGTCAGCGCCAAGCTGCTGGGCCTGAACGGCTTGATCGTGTTCATGGTGATCTATTTCTTCCAAGGAATGGCAATCGTGGCTTATTTCTTTCAGAAGAAACGGATCCCGCTCTTCGCCCGCGTGGTGCTTTACGGGTTGATCGCCATCCAGCAAGTGGTCTTGCTGGCCGTGGTCGGCGTCGGATTCTTCGACACCTGGTTCAATTTTCGAAAACTGGAAAAACCGCTCGCGCCGGGCTGACGGCGCCAGACCGTGGAGGATATCCTATGAGAGTGATACTCACCCAAACCATCGAATCCCTGGGAATCATCGGCAGCGAGGTCGAGGTCAAACCGGGTTTCGCCCGCAACTTCCTACTGCCCCAGAAAAAGGCGCTCGTCGCCACTCCGCAAAACCGCAAGAAGCTGGAGTCGGAAAAGGCCAAGTTCGAACTGCAGATCGCCAAGGAGCGTAAGCTGGCCGAGGAGATGGCGCAAAAGCTTGAAGGCGTTGCCTGCCGGATCGTCGCCAAGGTGGCCGAGGAAGACCGTCTGTACGGATCCGTCGGCGTGCGCGATATCATCAATGCCCTGGCCGCCCAGAACATCGGTGTTGAAAAGCGCATGGTCCTGCTGACCGAACCCATCAAGCAGTTGGGCAGCTTCAAAATCCCCATCCGTGTCTACAAGGGAGTCGAGCCGGAAATCACGCTGGAAGTGGTCAGCGAAGGCTGAATCCCCGGGCTTGCATCGATTCGGCAACCCGGACACGACCGCATGCCGGCGGCAGCGCCGGGCGGATTCTCCGCCGCGCTCCTGTCAGAAAGCCGGAATCGCTCAGTTTAGGAACCGGGCAACCCTATGGCCGAAAAGGAAAACCCCGCCGCCAAGGACGCGGAGCTGCTCCGTGTTCCGCCTCAGCACATTGAGGCGGAGGAGTCGCTGCTCAGCGCCATTCTGGTCGACAACACCGCGCTGCTGGAGGTCGTAGAGATCCTGGCCCCTGCGGATTTCTACCGCACGGCCCACCAGAGGATTTTCGCGGTCATGACCGATCTGTTCGACCGCGGCGAGCCGGTGGACGTCATCACTCTCAACAACAGCTTAAAGGAAAAGGGGCAGCTCGAGGTCGTCGGCGGGGCCGCGTATCTGGCGCGGCTGCTCGATGCGGTGCCCCTGGCCGTGAACGCCCAGCATTACGCCCGTATCGTCCACGACAAGGCGGTGCTGCGGCGGCTGATCGAGAAAGCCAACGCCATCACCAAACGCTGCTTCCAGGAGCAGGGCGGCACGGACGATATCATCGATTACGCCGAAGCCGCGATCTTCGAAATCACCGACAAGAAGGCCCGCCAGGCGTTCTATCCGCTCAGCAAGCTCATCGACGGCAACATCGACTTTCTGGAGGAAAAACAAAAAAACAAGAGCCTTGTAACCGGTGTTCCCACCGGCTACACCATGCTCGACAATCTGACTTCGGGGCTGCAGAACTCCGACCTGATTATTCTGGCGGCCCGACCGAGCATGGGCAAAACCGCCCTGGCCCTGAACATCGCACGCAATGCCGCTGTGGATGCCGGGGTGCCGGTCGCCATCTTTTCACTGGAAATGTCCAAAGAGCAGTTGTCCCTGCGCCTGCTGTGCGCCGAGGCCCGCATCGATTCGTCGCGGCTGCGCAGCGGTTTTTTCAGCATGGAGGACTGGGAGCGGCTGACGGACGCGGCCGGCGTGCTCTCCGCCGCTCCGATCTTCATCGACGACTCGCCGAGCCTGTCGGCGATGGAGGTGCGGGCCAAAGCCCGCCGCCTGAAGATGGATAAAAACATCGGCTTGATCGTGATCGACTATCTGCAGCTCATGCAGGGCCGGGCGAGCGCCGAACGGCGCGACCTCGAAATCTCGGAGATCTCCCGGTCGTTGAAGGCCCTGGCCAAGGAAATCCATCTGCCGGTCATCGCCCTGTCTCAGCTGAATCGGATGCTGGAGCAACGCAACGACAAGCGGCCGCGGCTATCGGACCTGCGGGAGTCCGGCGCCCTCGAACAGGACGCCGACGTGGTCGCCTTCATCTATCGCGACGAGGTCTACAACAAGGAGGAGACCAATCCCCACAGGGGCACTGCCGAGGTCATCCTCGCCAAACAGCGCAACGGCCCGATCGGCGATGTGCTCCTGACGTTCCTGTCCGCCTACACCCGGTTTGAGAACATGGCCCCCGAGGCGATGCGCGGAACGGCGTAACCATGGTTGCGGCGCTCTGCTGCCGAACCCCCGCCGCGCCGGACCCAGGCATAAGTCTTTGCTGTTGGATGGCCGTAGCCATAACAAGGAGGCATCGCCCCAACCCGAATGAAGAGGCTTTTCGGTAATATCGCCGGCCTGAAACCCAACCAGATCCGAAGGCTGGAAAACCTCTACCGCCGGCGCGTCCCGCCGGAGGTTTTGATCACCCCTGAGCTCGCCCGGGACCTCAGCCTGCTGTCCCACGAAATCCGCCGACAGATCGGCCTGCTGGTGAACCGGCAGGGACGGATCGCCTTCGTGGTGGTGGGCGACCCCAAGAAGATCATCATCCCCACCACCGCCGAATACCAGGCGGCTCCGGGGCGGCTCAACGGCCTGCGTTGCATCCACACCCACCTCAACGAAGAACCGCTTACCCGCGACGACCTGACCGACCTGGCCCTGCTCCGGCTGGACCTGATGGCGGCTATCGGGATGGGAGCCGACGGGCTGCCGCGCCGGGTGCAGGCCGCCCATGTCCTTCCGGGCGCTTCCGAACGCCTGCCCCATCGATTGTTGCCGGACCTGGCGCCGAATGCGCTGAACCTCGACTGCCTGGCGCTCATCCAGGCCCTGGAAGACGAACTGCAGCGGGTGATCAAAGGGCGCACGGCCGATTTCACGCGCGATCGGGCCCTGTTGGTCAGCGTCTCCTCCGCCCCCCGGCGTCAGTCCGAAGAGTCCATGGCCGAGTTGGGGGAACTCGCCCGCTCGGGAGGGATCGCGGTCGTCGGCTCCGTGATCCAGCAGCGCGAAAAGGTGGACCACCGATACCTGATCGGCACCGGCAAGCTCCAGGATTTGGCGATCCACGCCCTCCAGGAGGCGGCCTCCATCCTTGTTTTCGACCAGGAACTGAACCCATCCCAGATCCGCTCCATTACCGACCAGACCGATTTGAGGGTCATCGACCGCACCCAACTGATTCTGGACATTTTCGCCCAGCGCGCCCGGTCGCGCGAGGGCCAACTCCAGGTGGAACTGGCTCAGCTCAAGTATATGCTGCCGCGCCTGGTGGGCAAGGGCACCGCCCTGTCCCGCTTGGCGGGCGGCATCGGGGGCCGGGGTCCCGGCGAAACCAAGCTTGAGGTCGACCGCCGCCAGGTGCGCCGGCGGATCGCACAGCTCGAAGAGGCGCTGGAGGAGGTGCGCCGCCACCGTCGGCAGCTGCGCGCCAAACGCGACAAAAAAAATGTTCCGGTGATCTCGATCATCGGCTACACCAACGCCGGCAAGAGCACCCTGCTCAACAGCCTCACGCACAGCCGGGTGCTGGCAGAAGAGCGCCTGTTCGCAACCCTGGATCCATCCAGCCGGCGATTGCGTTTCCCGAAGGACATCGAGGTGATCATTACGGATACCGTGGGTTTCATCCGCGACCTGCCCCGCGACCTGATGGTGGCCTTCCGGGCGACCCTGGAGGAGCTGGAAAGCGCCGACCTGCTGTTGCACGTCGTGGATCTCAGCAACCCGCGCTTTGAAGACCAGATCCGGGCGGTCGAAGCCATCATCGACGACCTGCAACTCGGCGCCAAGGCCCGTCTCAACGTATTCAACAAACGCGACCGGGTAGCGCCGGATCTGGCCCGGAATGTGGCTTTCCGGCATGGGGGCGTGGCCGTTTCCGCCCGAGACCCATCGACGCTGCCTCCCCTCATTGCAGCCATGCGGTCCATGATCGCCGCCGTTGCGACTCAGGCGAACGCCGCTTCGCCGCCAGGCGATGGGAGCGGGACGGCCCTCGAAAAAAGCGGCAGCGCCGAAGCCGAAGCGGGCGACTGACGGTGCGAGACCCCCGATCGACCACAACCGATTGAGGTTGACATGATTCCTTGAACCGATATAACGTGACCAGCGATGGATCTCGATCACCTACTGCGAGTCGCGGTCCGGGCCGCTTACGCGAGCGCGGACGTGCTGCGTTCCCGTTGGAAGCATTTAAGCTCGATCGACTCAAAGGGACCCAACGATTTGGTCACGGACGCGGACATCGCCGCTGAAAAAGAGATCATTCGTACGATCCGGGCCGCTTATCCGCAACACGGCATCGTCGCCGAGGAAAGCGGAACGCAGCCCGGGTCAGCGGAGGAGCGCTGGCTGGTCGACCCTTTGGACGGGACCGTCAATTACGCACACCAGGTCCCTTTTTACGCCGTCTCCATCGCTTTCGCCCGCGGAGATGCCGTACTGGCGGGAGTGGTGCTCAACCCGGTCAGCGGAGAGCTGTTTTCAGCGCAGGCCGGAAGGGGTGCTTTTTTGAACGGTGAGCCGATCGGCGTCAGCCCGGAAACACGAGTTGCGGACAGCCTGTTGGCCACCGGTTTTCCGTACGAACGCTCCCACGGGTTCGACGCCATGGCCGAACGGCTGCTGCGCTGCCTGAAGGCGTCGCGGGGTATCCGCCGCTTCGGTTCGGCAGCGCTGGACTTGTGTTTCGTGGCGTGCGGACGGTTTGTCGGCTATTGGGAGGACCGGTTGCAGCCCTGGGACACGGCCGCTGGAGCGCTGATCGTGCGAGAGGCCGGCGGCCGAACCACTGATTTTTCCAACCGGCCGGTGGGAGCCGACGGCCGTGAGATCCTAGCAACCAACGGCCGCATTCATACCGACTTGCTTAAGCTCATGGGAGGGGGAACCCGTTCATGAAAAAAAAAAGCCTTGGCCGCTCATCGGCCACGATCCCCCTCGGGTGTTTCGGAAGCTTCCAGGCCGATGACCCGATCTGCCGCAATTATTGCGCGATCCGGATCCGCTGTGCCATCGAGCGCGATCAGGCCATCTTCTTGGAGGTTTTAGAGGAGTCCGCGGCGGGCGACGACCAACTGCTGACGTTCCAATAGGAACTTGGCATCGGCGCACCGGTTTGAACTCCGCACCCAGTCCCGATCGGCCTAATTGAACTTTCCGGATTCCAACTTCTGACGGAAGAACTCCACTTGTTGCCGGATGGAGCTGTC
This sequence comes from Desulfobacterales bacterium, assembly GCA_030834695.1. Taxonomy (GTDB): domain Bacteria; phylum Desulfobacterota; class Desulfobacteria; order Desulfobacterales; family SpSt-501; genus SpSt-501. Next base: position 29,408 of record JAUQXK010000131.1, on the reverse strand, counting down.
CGACTTCAGCCCTTTTTCAATGCAATGAATCGAGTGCAGTGCGGTCGCGTGGTAGCGGTTGAATGTCTTGCCGATGGTCTGCAGGGGAGAGTCCGTGAAACGGCGCGACAAATAGATGGCCATCTGGCGCGGCCGCACGAGATTTTGCTTACGTGAGCGCGAAATCAGATCCGCCAGGGAGACGCTGTAATATTTGCAGACGAGCGTCTTGATCACCTCCAGCGTGATTTTCTGACGCTGGCTGGCGATATGCTTGACGACACTCTCGGCCAGCGCCAGATTAATCGGCGCCCCCAATAGAGAAGACTTGGCGGCCACTCCGTTCAGGCCGCTTTCGAGCTGGCGCACGTCACCCACCAATTCCGCGGCCAGGTAGCTGATCACCGGCTCCGGTACGTGGTAATTCTGCAGGCTGGCCTTTTTCTGCAGAATGCGCACGCGCGTGCGGTAATTCGGCGGCTCGATGGCGGAGATCAGCCCGCAAGAGAATCGCGACCGCAGCTTCTCGTGCAGCTTGGGAATGTCCGACGGCAGGCAGCTGCTGGAGAAAATGATGCGCTTGCCGGCCTCGTACAGCGTGTCCAAGGTCATCGCCAGTTCGATCTGCGTGCGCTCCTTTCCGCTCAAGTAGTGCACGTCCTCGATCAACAGCACATCGCAGTGCTGCCGGTATTTGGTCTTGAATTTATCGATTGAATCGTGACGATAGGCCTGAACCATCTCGTTGCTGAAATCTTCAGCGGTCATGTAATACACGCGCTCATCCGGCGCTTGGTCCAGGATGTGGTGGCCGATGGCCTGAGACAGGTGGCTTTTGCCGAGTCCCGTTCCGGCGAGCAGGAACAGCGCGGGTTGGCGGCATTCGCGTTGCGTGGCCAGGGAAAGCGATGCCGAATAAGCAAAGTCGTTGTTGGCACCCACGACAAAGTGGTCGAAGGTGAAATCCTTCCGCAGCAGACGGCCGTTGTGGGGGCGGATGGTTTCGCTTGGCAAGGGCAACTGCAGGTGGGCTTCGGGGCCGATCCGATGCCCGTTCCGCCGGCCGGCCACATGATAGCCGACGGCGCCGGCAGCATCACCGAGGACCCGCCGCAACTCCGTTTCGATCAGCGCGCCGAAGTGGTCCTGGACTCGCTTTCGGGAAAAGGCGTTCGGGCAGGTAATCACACAATCGTCATCATCTCCACGGTGCAGTTCAAGCGGCTCGATCCACATGCGAAAGCTATGCGCCGGGATCCGCCTCTTGAGACTTGCCTTAATGTCTTTCCACGCCTTGTTCATCGACTGTTCTATGCTGCTGGTTTAACCGGTCGCCCCCGGCGTGCTGGCTGCTGCGGGCCGAAAGAGGAATCAGAAAGGGGGGAGGAGGCCATACACTCCGTGTGATGCCCCGCGATCATGAGGCAGCGTTTTAAGCCAATGGCCCGAGTAAAGTCAAACCTGAATTTCTGGCGTTTGCGCTGTCCTCGCCTGCGGTTATGAACAATTTATATCTGTCTGTTATCATATTTTAAAATTTTAACTGAGGCGAATTTTGGCTGAATGAGAACCTTCCGGAGAATTGTTAGATTTTCAAACAATTTCGGGGAATCCAATCCTTTCCCGATGAACCCGTCCGGGGAGACATCTCATGAATCCTTCTATTATCTTTTATTATCTACAATTTTTAAATTAATGACGGCCGAAAGAACGCCTATGCGACACCCCCCCCGCCGGGGTCGAGCCTTCATCTCGATCCGCGCCATGAGATCCATGCCGGGACCGTGCACGGCTTGCTGAAGCAAAGTCCGCTGATTAAAAAACATACTGAAATTAATGGAATTATATGATAAATAAAATCGACCTTTCTGCGGGGGTGCGACCCAGTTGGTTTTGAGTTGAGGCGGTTCTTTCAAACCGTTGAGGATCAAGGCCCGACGCAAGCGGCGACCGGTTCAGATCTTAATTATCGCGGTTCTACAAGGATTACAGACGGTTTTTACGAATTATTCCAGATGGTCTCAAGGCCACCGGCCGACCGGGATCGGGATATAGAGCGATGACACCTAACGAGGCGATCATTATTCGCGGGGCGCGCCAGCACAATTTGAAAAACATTGATGTGGAGATCCCGCGCAATCAACTGACGGTAATAACGGGGCTCTCAGGGTCCGGGAAATCGACGCTGGCCTTCGACACCCTCTACGCCGAGGGGCAGCGCCGATACGTCGAATCGATCTCGGCCTATGCCCGCCAGTTCCTCGAACGCCTCGAAAAACCGGATGTCGATTTAATCGAAGGTCTCTCGCCGGCCATCGCCATCGAACAAAAAACGGCCAGCCACAACCCACGGTCGACGGTCGGCACGGTGACCGAAATCTACGACTACCTGCGCCTGCTCTACGCCCGCGTCGGCCAACCCCACTGCCCCCGCTGCGGCCGCCCGATCGCCTCCTGGACCATCGACCAAATGGTCGACCGGGTCATGTCGCTGAAAGAGGGCGTCCGCATCATCATACTGGCGCCCCTGGCCGCCGGCGGCAAGGGGTCTTGCGCCCATCTGCTCAAACGTCTCAAGAAGGAAGGATTTGCACGCGTCCGGATCGATGGGGTCGCTTGGGATCTGGACGAGGCCATCCCACAGCCCGCCCGGCAGCCCCGGCACATCGAAGTGGTGGTCGACCGTCTGGTTATAAAGCCCTCCATCCAAAATCGACTCGCGGATTCGCTGGAGCTGGCCCTGGCGCATGGCGGCGGCAACATTCTGGTGGACGTCGTCGACGGTGAATCCATCCGCTTCAACGAAGCGTCGGCCTGCCCGGCCTGCGGCATCCGCCACCCGGAACTCACGCCGGCCAGTTTTTCCTTCAATTCGCCCCATGGCGCCTGCCCGAAGTGCAGCGGCCTCGGATCCACGACGGAGTTTGATCCCGGGCTGATCGTCCCCAATCCGCGCCTATCCCTGCGCGAGGGAGCGGTAGCCGCATGGGCGCAGCGCACCAGCGTGCATTTCATCGATTTCCTGGAGGCACTGACCGCCCATTACGGGACCACCATCTACACCCCATTTGCCGATCTGCCCGAAGGGTTCCGGCGCGTGCTCCTTTACGGCTCGGGCGAGGAGGCCATCACCTATTTCTTCGACCGGGGTTCGACGCGCGTACGCTATCAGCGCCCCTTTGAGGGAGTCATCCCGAATCTGGAGCGCCGTTACCGTGAGACGGACTCCGATGCGATGCGCGAAGAAATCAAGCGCTTCATGAAATTCAACCCATGCCCGGAATGCGGCGGCGCAAAACTCAATCCGGCCAGCCGCGCCGTTCTGCTGCAGGGCGTGAGCATCTCAAATTTTTGCGCCATGACCATCGCCCAGGCTCGCCGTTTCTGCATGAGTCTGGTCTTCGATGGCCAGCGCCAGCGCGTCGCCCACCGGCTTCTCAGGGAAATATCGGATCGTCTGGGTTTCTTGGAGAATGTCGGCCTCCCGTATCTCACTCTGGACCGTTCCGCCCAAACCCTCTCCGGCGGCGAAAGCCAGCGCATCCGCTTGGCCACCCAGATCGGATCCAAGCTGACCGGCGTGCTTTACGTTCTGGACGAACCCAGCATCGGATTGCACCCGCGAGACCACCGCCGGCTGCTCGACACCCTGCTGCGGTTGCGTGACCTGGGCAACACCGTACTGGTCGTCGAGCATGATAAAGACACCATCCAGGAAGCTGATTTCGTGATTGACATGGGGCCCGGGGCCGGCATTCACGGCGGCCGCGTGGTCTTCGCCGGCCCCCCGCTGAGGCTGATGCAGGACCCGGCGTCGCTGACCGGCCAATACCTTTCGGGCCGCGCGGCCATTGAAATCCCGCCCCGTCGCCGCTTGGGATCGGGGGCCCGGCTGATCCTGGCAGGCGCCTCCCAGAACAACCTGAAAGACATCACGGTGGAGTTCCCCCTGGGGTGCCTGATCGGCGTTACCGGAGTATCGGGGTCCGGAAAATCCTCACTGGTCATCGAAACGCTCTACCCGGCCGTGTTTCACCATCTAAACCGATCCCGGCTCACCGCCGGCGCCCACCGGCGGCTGGACGGCATCGAACACGTCAGCCAGGCCATCCATATCGACCAGCGCCCCATCGGGCGGACGCCGCGTTCCAACCCCGGCACCTATACCGGACTCTTCGGCTTCATTCGCGAGCTGTTTGCACGCACCCCCGAGGCCCGCATGCGCGGCTTCAAGGCCGGCCGTTTCAGCTTCAACGTGAAGGGCGGGCGCTGCGAGGCCTGCCAGGGCGACGGGACGCTGCGGATCGAAATGCATTTTTTGCCGGATGTCTATGTCGCCTGCGACGTTTGCGGCGGTCGACGGTACAACCGGGAAACCCTGGAAGTCCAGTACAAGGGCCGATCGATTGCCGATGTGCTCGACATGACCGTGGATCAGGGCTTGACGTTCTTCGGGCGCATCGGTCCCATCCGCGACAAACTGCAGACGCTTTCCGAAGTGGGGCTCGGGTACGTTCCGATCGGGCAGGCGGCGACCACGCTTTCCGGCGGCGAGGCTCAGCGCGTCAAGCTCTCGCGCGAACTCAGTCGAAAAGGCAGCGGCGGGGCACTGTATGTACTGGACGAGCCCACCACCGGCCTGCATGCAGACGATATCCGTCGGCTGCTGGGCGTTCTCAACCGGCTCGTCGACGCCGGCAACACGGTGGTGGTGATCGAGCACAACCTGGATGTGATCAAAACGGCCGATTATCTGATCGACCTGGGCCCCGGTGCCGGGGATGACGGCGGACAGCTGGTCGATTGCGGCACGCCCGAGGATCTCGCCGCCAACCCGCGATCGTGGACCGGGCAGTATCTCAAACCGATCCTGGCGGCGCGCGGCGCAGGAACCGTGGGCGGAAAAACCTTGGAATGACGTTATGGCTCCGGCAATAAATTGGTCCCGCCGCGTCAACCATCGCTGCAGCCGAAACCCCACCGCTCCGGGCCTCAGATCAGGTTGCACGTGGCGGCGCACCATTATGCGCAGCGGGATTCATCGAGCAAAAAAAGCCCGCGGAAGGTCTTCCGCGGGCTTTTGCACTGTTAAAAACAACGATTACTTCATGAACAGCTTGGCAATGGCCGTGGCCTGGGGATGCGCGAAGATGAGAATCAGCGCAACGACCAGCGCATAAATACAAAGCGATTCGATCAGGGCCAGACCGATCAGCATGGTCACGGTGACCTTACCCGAGGACTCCGGGTTCCGGGCAATGCCCTCGACCGCAGACCTCAGACCTAGCCCCTGGGCAATGCCGCAACCGAAAGCGGCGATCGCAATTCCGAAACCGGCGGCAGTCACACAGGCGATGAAGAACTCCAATGCTTTGGCTTCCATACGTTTGTCTTCCTCCTTTGGATGGGTATGTGATGGGGCTTCTTCCAGGCTCCCATTAAACGCGCATCTGCCGCACCCGCACCGATCCACGCTGATCAGTGCGCATGCTCCATGGCACCGCTGAAATACATGATCGACAGCAAAAAGAACACAAAGGCCTGAACAAAGGATACGAAAATCCCCATCGCCATGATCGGCAGCGGTGCGAAGAAGGCGCCCGCCAGCATGAACAGGATCATGAGAACCAGTTCATGCCCCATCATGTTTCCGAACAACCGGAAGGACAGCGACATGATGCGGGCCAGGTGGCCGATCAACTCGATCGGGAAGATGATGGGGATCATCCACCAGATGGGCCCCAGAAAGTGCTTGATGTACTTAACGCCGTGGTACTTCACCCCGATGAAGTGCGTGAACGTGAAAGACACCAGCGCGCAGGACAGTGTGGTGTTGATGCTGGCGGTCGGCGGGAAAAAACCCGGGATGAGCCCGATCAGGTTGCAGGTCACGATGTAGAGAAAGAGGGTGCCGACCAACGGAAAAAACCACCGCCCCTCCTCGCCGGTCACATCCACCATGAACTCCTCCATCCCCGAGACCACCACTTCAAAAAAGTTTTGAGCCTTGCCGGGGACGAGGGTGATGCTGCGGCCGCCGATATAGGCCAAAACGATCAAGATCAAGAGGACGAGCCAGGAGTAAACCACGTGAGGATAGGCATTCGCGAAATGACCCAAACCGAAGAGTTCAAAAACCTTGGGCAGAAACAGATAGGGGTGTTCCATCCTTAGACCGCCTCCTTAAAGATGATTTTTTTCACTTCACGAATGGTCGCTAGGATGATGCTCACTACCACAACCGAAAGGCCGATGACAAGCCCCAGCGGATTCACCACGCCTCCGGCGATCAGCAGAAAAATAACGAATGCACTGGCCAGAAAGCGCAGATAATACTTGGCGATCACTGCGTTGTGCGAGGCCAGATGGGGCGGTGTCAGCGCCCGTTGCAGCGTCCTGGCCAACAGGTAGAAGTTGACGGTGACGATCAGGCCTCCGCTGAGAATGCCAAACGCGAAGTCCAGCGGTGCCACCGCAATTCCCACCACGGTCGCCCCGGCCAGGATGACCCAGTTGGCGCGGGTGACGAACTGCAATATGCGTTGTTGAATCTGCACGGCGTCGGCACAAATGAGTCAGTCCGCATGCGGCTCACAGGTCGCGGCTCTTTCGAATCGCATGCGCAATATTACGAAACCCGGCGGCAATACCCAAAACCAAGAAAATCAACAGGCACCAGGGAGATGTGTCAAACCGCCGATCCAGGTAGACCCCCACGGCCAGCCCGATGACGATCGAGAGCGCCATGGATAAACCAAGACTGCTGTAATACGCCAGCTCCCGCCACGCCCGTCTGGTCTCACGCTTCATAAGAAATGGAGTCTCTTCGACGCGTCGCCGCCGGAATAGAACGACTGCACCTAACATATCGTCTCTACCAAGTCAACGCCAAACTTATTACCCCGGCAAATGAGCAGGTACACCTCCAGCCGAGGTCCGGCGGGGCGGGTTTTCGGCCGCCGCGCGGATGAACGATCTGGTCAAACCAGAAATATCTTGCTGCCGGAGTGATAATCTACAGCCCGATCTCATCGGCGTCAAACACCGGCCCATCCATGCAGGCGTGCAGGAAACGCGTTTCGTCCTGATGGCCCTTGACCGCGCAGCCGAGACATGCGCCCATGCCGCAGGCCATCATGGTCTCGATGGAGACCTGACAGGCAGTGCCGTGCTGCCGCACGATGCCCAGAACGCAGGCCAGCATCTCCCGCGGGCCGCAGGCCAGCACCAGATCCGGAGGCGCCAGCCGGATGGCCTCCTCCAGCGGAGTCGTCACCCGGCACTGATCACCGCAGCTGCCGTCGTCGGTGGTCGACACGACCGCGATGCCGAGACGCTCGAAGTCTTCGACGCATAAAAGGTCTTCGCGACTGCGTCCGCCCAGAAACAGCCGACAGTCGAGCATCTGCAACTGGCGGCGGTCCAAATGTTCGGCGAAAAACAACAGCGGCGCGACCCCCACTCCGCCGGCCGCCAGGTATAAACGGCGGACCCCCGCCCGTAGAACAAAAGCGCTTCCCAGCGGCCCCAGCAGGCTGACGGACTCCCCGGCCGCCAGCCGAGACAGCCGCCGCGTCGCCGGTCCCACGATCTTGTAGAGCAGCTCGATGCCGCGCAACGCCCCATCGCCATCCAGCCGGCGATGGATGGAGAACGGGCGTCGCAGCAACGGATCGATGCTTTCCGCAAACCCCAGCATGACGAACTGGCCGGGCTTGGCATGGGCGAACGCATCGCCGCAGCTCAGTCCGACGCGGCCATAGGACGAGGCGAGCGGGGTGTTATAAAGCACGCGGGCAACGGTCAGAGTCATATTTTCAATCCGATCACCGCCGGGAACCGTCCGGTCCGCTTCTCCCCGCGGTATGAAAAAAACCGGTCGGTGTTGCAGCGGGTGCACAACCGGCTGGTCTCGATGTGGTCCTCGCGCACACCGGCCGCGATCAGTTGATCGCGCGTCATGGCCCAAAAATCGAAATAAACCGTATCGCGCCGGTAGGCCCAAAGCCGGGAGGGGATTTCCTCCCGGTAGTTGACAAACTCGGCGCAGCAGGGCCCGAGCGACGGACCGATCCCCGCCAAAAGGTTCTTCGGCTCACAACCGAAGCCGCCGCGCAGAGCCTCCACCGTTCGTCCGGCCACATCGGCCACGCTGCCGCGCCAGCCGCAGTGAACATTGGCCACCACCCGGCGGACGGGATCGTACATCAGGATGGCCTGGCAGTCGGCTACCTGCACCACCAGAAACTTCCCCGTCCGATCCGTGATCAGAACGTCGGCTTCCGGCAGGGATCCGGCATCCCCGGCCGGCCGGCCGTCGACCACCCGCACACCGACCCCGTGAACCTGGCGCACGAAGACCAACTCGGGGGCATCCAGCGCACCGGCCACCAGGCGTCGGTTGTGCTGCACCCGCAGTACTTCATCACCGACCGCCAGACTGACGTTCAGTCGGTCGAACGGTGCATCGCTGCCTCCGCGTGTCCTCAAAAAAACAGCGTGACCGACATCGCTGCACGCTGATAGATGCTCGAACTGGCAATAGTCGGTCCCCGCTTCATTTCTAAAAATCACGCCAGACGACCCCCCGTTGGTCGGAGTATTTCGTGGTTATTATTCCTCCGGCAAAACATGTACAATCTTTTCGAGGTCCGGCGCATCGGGTTTTCGGCCGGCCGGAGGTGATTCCTCAGATGACCCGCGCCAGGGCCAGCACATCCACCCGGGCCGCGCCGTTGGCCAGGAGCACGCGGGCGCATTCCCCGGCCGTCGCACCGGTGGTGATGACGTCGTCCACCAACAAAATGTTCCGGCCGTCCACCTGCTCCGGGCGCCGAACGGTGAAGACCCCCCGGATGTTGGATTCGCGTTCACGCCGGCCGAGCCCCGCCTGCGGGGCGGCTGTTCGCGTGCGCGCCAACACCCCGGCGCCCATCGGCGGCACCGCCGATGGGTGGGAGTGCGTCTGCCACTCCCGCAGCAGGAGGTCGGACTGATTGAACCCCCGCCGCCGCAGTCGCCGGCGGTGCAGCGGGACCGGCAGCACCAGATCGACCGGCCGACCCTCCCAGTATCGAACAAAGGCGCGCCACAGAATGGTTCCCAGCGGCGCGGCCAGTCGTGTCTTGCCCTTGTATTTGTAGCAGTGGATGATATCCACCGCCGACCGGTCGTAGACCAGGGCCGCCCGCGCCATGTTAAATGACGGCGCCTGTTCCAGACAGCGCCCGCAGAGATGATCCGCACCGGCGCGGCTCTTGAACATGATGCCGCAACGCGGACAAAGCGGCGATTCCACCGGTGTCACCGCCGCCCGGCAATCGCTGCAGAAGTAGGGCCGCAAGAGATCCCGGTCGACGCCGGCCGGCGCCGGCTTTTCGAAACCGCCGGAGTCGGCCGGAAGCAACCGGCGGCAATGCAGACATCGGGCCGGAAACACCGCCGCACGTAGCGCCGCCAGCGCGGCGATGACCGGCCGGCGCAGCCGCCCGTTATGCGCCGCCGCGGCAACCATCGGACTCGGCCGCGCCCCGCGGTCGACGGTCGACCCCGCGCTGGCGGCGAATTTCGTAAAGAGCGACGGCGGCGGCGGCGGACGCATTCAGGGAGTCGATCACGCCGGACTGCGGAATCGACACCAGCAGGTCGCATGTTTTGCGAACCAGCGTTCGCAGCCCCCGCTCCTCGCCTCCGATCACCAGCGCCAGCGGCAACCGCATATCGGCGCTGAAAATGGTCAGGGGAGCCTGCCGCTCCAAACCCGCCGCCCAGCGCCCGCGCGATTTTAAAATATCAAGGCTGCGCACCAGGTTGGTGACCTGCACCAGCCGGATATGTTCAAGGGCTCCGGCTGAAATCTTCGATACGGCCGGCGTGGGTCCGGCGCAGCGATCCTTCGGTATGAGAACCGCCGCGACACCGGCACACAGCGCCGAGCGCACGATCGCACCCAGGTTGTGCGGGTCCACAATGCTGTCCAGCACGAGGATGGGTCCGGACCCGGCCGCTTCGGCCTCATCCACGGCCCGGGAAAACTCCTCGAAAGGATAGGCGGAGGCCCGCAGCGCCACCGCCGGTTGAGCGCTGCCGCCGGACATCGCTGCCAGCCGGGCGGCGTCCAGCACTCGCACGGCCGCACCGCGCGCTTCGGCCATCTTCAAGAGCTCCTGAAGCCGAACCGAATCGGCATGCCCGCGCTCCACATAAATTTCGAGCGGAACGCGCCGGCCGGCCGCCAGGGCTTCCTTTACGGAGTGAAAGCCATAGAGTATTTCAGTTTTCACGTGTCGAACGATAAGAATTCAAAATGGCCATCAGCGCCTCGATGGCCGTATCCAGGTCGTCATTCACAATGACGTGGCGGTATCCGTGTCGTTGGTCCATCTCGTGCCGCGCGTTGCGCAAGCGCACCTCGATGGTCTCCGGGCGGTCCGTTCCGCGAGCCCGCAGCCGCTGCTCCAAGACCTCCAGCGACGGCGGCATGATAAAGATGGTCACGCTTTCCGGAAAGCGGCGGCAGATTTGTTGCGCCCCCTGCACGTCGATGTCCAGCAGCACGTCACGGCCCGCGGCCCGCGCCTGCTCCAGAACCTTTGCGGAGGTTCCATAGTAGTGGCTGTGAACCCGGGCCCATTCCGCCCAACGCTCGTCCCGGATGCCGGCCTCAAACTCGTCCGCAGAGATGAACGTATAATCGTAACCGTTCCGTTCGCCCGTCCGTGGCGGTCGGGTGGTGAAGGACACCGAATAGCTCAGGTCGGGCAGCCGGGTTAACGCCGCCTGCCGCAGGGTCGTCTTGCCGGCGCCGGAGGGAGCCGAGATAATGAACAGCTCGCCGCTCCGGCCGGATGGGTGGCGCGGAAGCCCGCCGGCCGGTGCTAACATGCGGGCGGCTCGGTCCATGGCCGGTCGGGGCACGGGCGGACCATGTTTCACCTAAAGCGGGAGCCGTGCGGCCGAAGGCTCGCCGACGTCCTTTAAGACGGCAAACCGCTGCGAGATCGTTTCGGCCTGAATGGCGGAAAGCACGACGTGGTTGCTGTCCAGGATAATGATGGACCGGGTCCGGCGGCCATAGGTGGCGTCGATCAATCGTCGATCTTCACGCGCTTCGTCCTTCAACCGTTTCATCGGCGAGGAGTTCGGGGAGACGATCGCCACCACCCGGTCTGAAACCACCGTGCTCCCGAATCCGATGTTGAGCAGCGCTTGATCCATCAATCCTCCTACGTCATTCGCCGGATGGACGACCTCTCAGGGTTCTATCCGCGGACGGACCGCTTCATTCGATGTTCTGAATTTGTTCCCGGATTTTTTCCAGTTCGGTTTTCACTGCAACGACCTCGTGCGCGGCCGCCGCATTGCCGATTTTGGATCCCATGGTATTGAACTCGCGATTGAGCTCCTGCAGCAGAAAGTTCAGCTTGCGCCCCCCGGCCTCCGCAGCGCCCATGATCCGCCGGAACTGCTCCAGATGGCTTCGGGCCCGCACGATTTCTTCCGAAATATCGCAGCGGTCCGCCAGCACGGCCGTCTCCTGGGCGATTCGGAGCGGGTCGATCTCGATCAGCCCCTGGGTCAACACTGCCAGTCGGTCCTTCAGACGATCCTGATAGGCCGCCGGCAACCCCTCGGCGTGCCGGGCTATTTCAACCAGGGCCGCCTCAACGGCATCCAGCCGCAGGCTGAGATCCGAAGACAACGCAGATCCCTCGGCCGTGCGCATGCCGTCGAGATTCTCCAGGGCCTGGGCCAAGACCTCTTCGAGCAGCGCCCCCGCCGCCGCCAGATCGACATCCGGCTGAACCGTCTTGAGAATGCCGCCGGCCCCCACGACCATCTCAAGGGTAACGGGGTCCGACAGGCCCAATTCGGACCGGACATGCTCCAGCGCGGTCCGCACCGCTTGAGCGCGGGCCATGTCTGCCTCCACGCAGCCGCCGGCCGCAACGGTGTCTTCGATCTGGATCTTGGCCTCCACACGCCCCCGGGTCAGCCGGGCGGCGATCAGGGCTCTGGCCCGCTCTTCCAGATCGCCGTAGCCCGGCGACAGCCGCAACGCCAGGTCCAGGTGCCGGCTGTTGTAAGCCCGAATCTCAACGAACAGCGACCAGCCGCCGGAACTGACGGAGGCGGAGGCGAAGCCGGTCATGCTTTTAATCATCGCAGAACACTCCTCCGTAGTTGCCGCCGGGAACCGCCGCTTTGAGATCCAGCGCGTATTTTCCGCGTACGGAGAGCAAAAACCGCCGCAGCGGAGGTTCGGCGTAATCGGGATACGTCCAGGGCAATGCGTCGAATGTTCCCCGGCGATAGATCAGCGTCAGGTCGGCGTAAATGCCCTGCCCCAGATAGATCCGGTGGCTGTAGTTTTTTCCGGTGGCCAGCACAAATCGTTCGAGCAGCAGGTAGCCGGGATCGATGTTGGCCTGTCGCCGGCCGTCCACCGCGTAGGCGCGCTCGATGGCGTTGGTAGCCGATTTTATCTCCGGCAGCCGTTTCTGAGCAATCAACGGCCGAAAAGCCAGCACGCGCCGCGACAGGCCGGAGCCCATCTCCTTCGCATAGTAGGTCGTGTAATCAAAGGGCATCCAAGCGCTCACGAGATCCACCCGGCCGAAGGCCGCCTCCAGCTCCGCCGCTAGGGCCGGGAAAAGATCCTTGCAGGCCAAAAACAGGCCGATGACCAGTTTGGCGGGCTGCGGCGGATGGGGAACGCTCATGCGGAGGTCGACGATAACCGGTGATCAGGTCTCGATGAATGGCTTGGCTTCTTCGATCAACATGATGGGTATGTCGTCGCGGATTTCGTAGACCAGCCGGCAGCGATCGCAGATTAAGCCGTCTTGGGCGGGCGCCAATCGGATCTCGCCCTTGCATTTCGGACACGCGAGAATCTCCAGGAGTTCCGAGTGGATGACCATCAACATTTCCTCCCCAACTTGAGCGACGGACCCGATCCACGCGATTCCGAGGACGCCGCGGTCCGGGACCGTCCGTTCAGGCGCTGTCTCCGCTCTCGCCAAAAGAGGCCATCAACTCGGCCTCGGCCACCAACTTGCCGTCCACCAGGGCCCGACCCGCCATCTTGGCGACCTTCGACCGCATTTTTAATACCTGCGCCTCCAGGATCAATTGGTCGCCCGGCACGACCGGTTGTCGAAACCGCACGTGATCCATCCCCATGAAATAGATGATGGCGCCCGCCTGCTCCGCACCCCGGCTCTCGCTGGCCAGGACGCCCCCGGCCTGGGCCATGGCCTCCACGATCAGAACTCCCGGCATGACGGGCTGCGCGGGGAAATGGCCCTGGAAAAACGGCTCGTTCATGGTCACGTTCTTCAACGCAACGATGGACTCACCCGGAACCAGGGTGACGATTCGATCGATCAGGAGAAACGGATAGCGGTGCGGCAAGCGCCGCATAATCGCCTGGATGTCCAGCAGGGTAACCATCGATTTCCTCCATAGCAGGAAGGCGCCGTATGATCGCAACCCATTCGCCGTGCCGTCCGCAGAGGCAGCCGGCCGGGCCGGGCGTTAGGGGCTGCTCTTCTTGCCGGACTTGGCGTTCAGATCCTGGATCAGCCGGTTGGTGATGTCCATGGCCGGCTGGGAGTACAGCACGCCGATGTTGCTGACGATCAGCTGATAGCCCTCTTTCTTGCCGATTTCTCCCACCAAGTCGCTGATGTCCTTCTGCAACTGTCCCATCAGCCGGCGCTCGAGATCCTGAAGGTCGCTGCGGTATTTCTTCTGCATCGCCTGAAAATCGCTGGCTTTGATCCGAAGCTCCCGCTCCTTGTCCTCGCGCGTTTCCTTGCTCATCACCATGGCCTCGCGCTGCAGGCGTTTCTCGAGTTCCTGGAGCTCGTTTCCCTTCTGCTTCAAATCCGCCTCCAGCTTGTCCTTCTGGGTCTTGAGCTCGTTTTGGGCGGCCTTGCCGGCGACCGAGGTTTCCAAAACGGTCTGCAGGTTGACAACGGCGATTTTGGGCGCATCGGCACCGATCGCCCGGCCGCCTCCCAAAACGCAAAGGATGGCGACTGCCATCACGGTAAAGGCTGTGGTTAGCCGCATTCCTGTCCCCTTTCTTGTTGCGAATTGATATGGTTTCCGCCATGCCCGGCCGGGCGGGTTCGTTCCACCCGGCGATCGCATGTTCGAATCAAAATGCGGAGGCCATCGAAAACTCAAAGCTTCCGCTGCCCGAATCGCCGCTTTTCGGATCGAGCACAAAGCCGTAGGCCAGACGGATCGGGCCGATCGGCGAGAGCCAACGGATCTCCGGACCGGCACTTTCTCTCAGCTTGTTGAAATCCCAGGTCTCATCCTGGCTATAGACGGCGCCCGTGTCAAGGAAGAGGATGCCGAAGACACCGGCTTCCTCGACCAGCGGGAACTTGATCTCGAAATTGCCCTGGATGAACTTCTCCCCGCCGACCGGCGAGCCGTTGTCCTTCGGCGCCAAGTCGTCCCGGTCGAAGCCCCGCAGGGTGTTGATGCCGCCGAGATAAAATTTCTCGTAATCCGGCAGATCCCAGTTCGGCAGCTTGTTCACGTAGCCCGCCCGGCCGTGGACCACTCCCACCAGCTTCCAGACCAAGGGGATATACCAGCCGGTGTCGCCGATGATTTTATTGAAGCCGACATCCCCGCCGACCCCGGCGAATTCGTATTCGATGCTGTGAACCGAGCCCTCTTTGGCATTGAACAGGCTGTCGCGCGAATCGTACTTCGGCATCAGCGTGATGCTGCTCTTGGTGTGACGGCCCTCGTCCCGCTGGATGGATTCGGCCGCATCTTCGTCCACATGGCGGATGTCGGTAAGGTCATAGGTGTACGTTAGATACCCGCGGATGTAATCGTACAGCGGGTAGCCGAACCTGAGCTTTCCGCCGATGCTGTCCTTGGTGTACTCGTCGTACTCATAATCCCACTTGTAGGCCTCCGCACCGGCCGAAAGCGGTATATCAAATAGCCAGGGCTCCGTAAAGCTCAGCACGTATTTCTGGGTCTTGGATCCCACCATGCCGCGCAGCCCGAGCGTCTGGCCGCGGCCGAACAGGTTGCGCTCGGCGATCTGAGCCGTGACAAAGCCGTTCTCTTCGCTGCCGTAGCCCGCGCCGAAACTGAAGGAACCCGTGCTCTTCTCGGTCACCTCGACGTTCATCTTCATGCGGTCGTCGGCGCTGCCCTTGGCGGTGTCGACTTTCACGTTCTGAAAAAAGTCGAGCCGGTTCAGATTGCGGATCCCGCGCTTGAGTTGCTGGCCGCTGTATAGCTCCTCTTCGTAAACGCGCAATTCGCGGCGGATCACCTTGTCCCGGGTCTTGGTGTTGCCGCTGATCTGAATGCGCTCGAAATACACCTGTTTGCCCCGGTCGATCTGGAAGGTGATGTTGGCCACCAGGTTTTCGTTGTCCTGATCCACTTTGGGCGAGACGTCGGCGTAGGCATAGCCTTCACCGGTGTAGATGTCGGTCAGGCCGAGCACGTCGCTGCGCAGGGTTTCGCGGTTGTAAAAGGGCTCCTTGACGATCTTGATCTTTTTCATCAGCTCATCCTTGGGCAGGATGAGATCGCCCTTGAAGTCCACCTTGCCCACCTTGAACCGCGGTCCCTCGCTGACCTTGAACGTGACGACGATGCCGTCCTCCTCGAATTCGACCTGCGGGTCGCCGACGCGCGCCCGGATGTAGCCGTTGTTGTGGTAGAACGCCGTCAGCCGGCCGGAGTCCTGGTTCAAAATTTCCTGGTTTAAATCCCCGGCGGAAGTGAACCAGGACAGAATGCTTTTTTCAGAGGTGGCGATCTCCTTTTTCAGCTTGCTTTCGGTAAAAGCGGCGTTGCCGGTAAAAAGGATTTTCTTGATGAGGATCTTGCTGCCCTCGTCGATCTTGTATTCCACGTCGGCCTGATTGTTCTTTTGGGGCTCGATCTGGTAGCGGACGCCGACGTTGTGATAGTTTTTCTCTTTGTACATCTCTTCGATCCGGCGCATGTCGTTACGCACCGTATATACGTTTAAAATGGACCCTTTCTTCAAGGTCAGGCTCTTGCGGATATCCTCCTCGTCGAATACCACGTTGCCGGCCAGCTGGATCGACCGGACCGTCGGCTTTTCGGTCACCGCGAACACCAGCGCGATGCCGTCGGTCCGGGGCTCGGCCTGGATCTGGACGTCATCGAAATAGCCCATCCCGAATACCGCCTTCAGGTCCTCGGCCGCGTTCTTAGCGAGAAAAACGTCCCCGGTCCGGGTCTTGATCACCCGGCGGATGGCATCGGTTTCAATGCGCTGGTTGCCCTGGACCTCGACATCGGCGACCCGCTGGCGTTTGAAAATCGTGAGCCCCATGTCGCGCGCCACCTTTTTCACGACGCCGGGCAGGTTTTCGACCCCCAGGCCGACGGCTGAAAAGACTTTGGCCGGCCGATCCCCGGTGGAGGCAAGCAGCCGGGCGTCCAGGCTGAAATTCTGTCCGATCCAGGTGAGGCTTCCGCGAACCACGTAATCGGCGCCGGTCTGCATCGCCAGCCGCGCCAAATCCGCATCCGTCTCTCCGGTCTTGCCCCAGGCCTCGGCCGTTTCGGGCTCCAGGACGCGCGCGTTGGCGCCCTCTTCTTCGAACTGCTGTCGCATCGCCTCGGGGATCTCGTCCCGCAGATAGGCCAGCTCGGCCGGGGCATGCACGGCAAACGGCATGACGATGACCCCCGCCGACGGTTGGGCGACGGCCGGAGGGGTGCACCAGAGAGCGGCGGCCGCGAGAATCCACGCCAGATAAAATGCCAGATGACCGGTTCGACTGCAGAACATCATGCGCATAGGCTCCTGTCGGCCCATTGGGGTCGCCCGCTGAAGATCCGATGGCGTCGACCGCACGGTTCGCGACCCCGCTACGGGACCGGCGCGAGCCGGCCATCCGCCAGGGTCGCCCGCCGGGACATACGGGCGGCCAGATCCAGGTTGTGAGTGACCACGACCAGGGTCATTCCGATTTCCTTATTGAGTTCGATCAACAGCCGGTGAACCTGCTCGCTGTTGGCCCGGTCCAGGTTGCCGGTGGGCTCGTCGGCGAGCAGCACGGGCGGCTTGAGCAGCAAGGCGCGCGCCAGGGCCACCCGTTGCTGCTCGCCGCCGGAAAGCTTTCCGACCCGGTATGCGATGCGGTCCCTTAATCCGACCCGCACCAGAATCTCGCTGGCGGCCTTTGCGGCCCTCGGTTTGCTCCAGCCCTGGATGAGGGCCGGCAGCATGGTGTTTTCCAGTGCGCTGAACTCGGGCAGCAGGTGGTGGAACTGGAACACGAACCCGATGCATTCATTGCGGAATTTGGCCAGCTGCTCTTCCGGGTAATCCAAAAGGCTGTCTTGGTTGAAGCGCAGGCTGCCGCTGTCCGGTCGATCCAGCGTACCGAGAATATGCAGCAGGGTGGACTTCCCGATTCCGGAAGCCCCGATGATGGCGAGGGTTTCCCCCGACTGCAGGTCCAGGTCGAGGCCCTGCAGCACGTCCACCTCGGTCCCGCCGTTCCGGAACCGCTTGCACAGTCCGCGCGCGGTGATGAGATCGGGGCGACGCTTCGGCGGGTGCCGGTCCTCCTCCAAGAACGGCCGGCCCTCAACCATATCGGATCGCCTCCACCGGATTCAATCGGGCCGCCTGGCGGGCGGGGTAGATCGTCGCTAAAAAACAGATCGCCAACGCGGCCAGCACGATGCAGACCACGTCCAACGCCTCCATCTTGACCGGCAATTGGGTCGTAAAATAATAAATGTCGCCGGTTAATTCATGGATGTTGTAATGTTTGAGCAGGCTGCACAGAACCACGCCGAGCACCAGCCCCAAGCTGGTGCCGATCGAACCGATCACCATCCCGTTGAAAACAAAAATTTTACGGATGCTGCGGTTGGTGGCGCCCATGGCCTTGAGAATGGCGATGTCCTTGGTCTTGCCCATCACCATCATGATGAGGGAGCTGGCGATGTTGAACGCCGCCACGAGAACGATCAGCGTCAGGATAATGAACATCACGCGCCGTTCCAGCTTGAGCGCCTTGAAGAGGTTGCGGTTCATCTGCATCCAGTCCCGGGCGTAATAAGCACTGCCCAGCTGCGCAACGATCGCATCGGCCACCGCACGGGCCTGGTAGATGTCGTCGACGCGCACTTCCACCCCGGTCACCGAATCCCCCATGCGCAGCAGGCGCTGGGCGTCGGCGAGCTGGATATAGGCGAACGTCTGGTCGAACTCATACATCCCGGACTCGAAGTAGCTGCTGACCCGGAAGGGTTTCATGGCCGGTACGTGGCCGGTGGGCGCCAGCATGCCGCGCGGGGAGATCAGGTGAACCACGTCCCCCGGGACGACCCCGAGGTTCTTGGCCAGCTCGCGCCCGAGGACGATCCCCGGAAGCACGCCGCCGGCCGACTCCGGGCCGCCGATCGGAGCGGATGCGGGCAGTTTCACATGCTCGAGCGTTTTCAGGACGCCGCCGATGGAAGCCGGGTCGATCCCCCGCAGCACGGCGCCGGTGGTGTTGGCCGCCGTCCGCAGCATGACCTGGCTGTATATAAACGGCGTGGAGGCCGCCACCCCCGGTATCGTATCGACCCGGCGAATCACCTCCCGGTACTCTTCGAACGGTCCGCTGTAGCGCAGGAGAATCACGTTGGCCTGGCCGCCGAGAATCCGCGCTTTGAGGTCGGCTTCAAATCCGGCCATCACCGCGATGACCACGATCAGGGCCATGACCCCCACCGCAACGCCCGCAATGGACAGGTACGTGATCAGCGAAATGAACGCCTGCTTCTGCTTGGCCCTCAGGTACCGGCCGCCGATGAAAAATTCAAAAGACATGATTTCTTTTCAAGCAATCCTGATATGTTCGCCCCGGACAAGGAACGCCGGGCGTTTAGTGAATTCAAATGGGTCTCTTGACTTCGGACGCATCCGGCCATGTCTGCCGATGGCCGGGCCCCCGGCGTATTCTATCGCTCGCAATCCCTGAATGTCGGCCTTATAAGACGCCTTCGCCCCAAGCTCAACTTCAAGGCGCGCAAATGTCGCTGGTGCGAGGCGTACTCAACGTACGCCGCAGCACACGCGGCACGCAGCGCAACGCCGAAGCGGAGCTTGCGGCGAAGTCGTCACTCGCGCGGCTTCATGTGCGGGAAGAGGATCACCTCCCGGATCGACGGCGCATCGGTCAACAGCATGGCGAGACGATCGATGCCGACGCCCTCCCCGGCGGTCGGCGGCATTCCGTATTCCAGGGCTTCGATATAATCCTCGTCCATCCAGTGGGCCTCGGCGTCTCCGGCCGCTCGTTCGCTGACCTGCTGCAGGAACCGCGCCCGCTGGTCCATCGGGTCGTTCAGTTCGGAGAACCCGTTGGCGATCTCACGGCCGCCGATGAACAGTTCAAAGCGCTCCGTCAGGTCGGGCGTTTGGTCGCTGCGCCGCGACAGCGGCGACACCTCGGCGGGGTACCCGGTGATGAACGTGGGCTGAATCAGATGCGGCTGCACCAGCGCGTCGAAAAGCTTGGTGATCACCTTGCCCAGCTTGCCCGTCTTGGTGACCGTCACCTGGCGCTGAGCCGCCAGTTCGAGCAGTCGCTCGCGATCGTGGAGGATTCCGCGCGGAATTTCTCCGATCTCCACCAGCGCATCATAGAGAGAAAGGCGCCGCCATCGCCCGGCGAAAACAATCTGCTGGCCCTGGTAGCTCACGGTCGCGGAGCCAGCGACGGCCTCGGCCACGCGCGCCAGCAGATCTTCCGTCAACGCCATCAGGTCGGAGTAAGTGGCGTAGGCCTGGTAGAATTCGAGCATGGTGAATTCCGGATTGTGCTGAGTGGAAATCCCCTCGTTCCGGAAGTTGCGGTTGATTTCGAAGACCCGCTCAAACCCGCCCACCACCAGACGCTTCAAATAAAGCTCGGGGGCGATGCGCAAATAAAGGTCCATCCCCAAGGCCTGGTGGTGGGTCTTGAAAGGGGTGGCTTCGGCCCCGCCGGGAATCGGCTGCATCATGGGGGTTTCCACTTCCAGAAACTCCCGCTCCAGAAAGAAAGACCGGATCTCCTGGATCATCCGGCTGCGCCGGCTGAACAATTCCCGCACCTCGGCGTTCATGACCAGGTCTACGTAGCGCTGGCGATAACGCTTCTCCGGATCCTTGAGCCCGTGGAACTTCTCCGGCAGCGGCCGCAGCGCTTTGGACAGCAGCCGCAGCGAATCGGACAGCAGCGTCCATTCCCCGGTCCGGGTTTGAAACAGGCTGCCTCTCAGCCCTACGAAATCGCCGATGTCCAACTGTTTGAATAGCGCAAAGGCCGCTTCGCCGATGCGGTCCCTGCGAATATAGGCCTGCAGCTGCCCGGAACGGTCCCGCACCCGCACAAAGGCGGCTTTGCCGAAGTGGTTGATGGCCATGAGCCGTCCGGCGATGTCGAAGAAGGGGCCCTGCTCGGTCAAGGTGTCCGGGGCGGCCTGGACGACCGAAAGGATTTCGCCGATGGTATGAGACACCTTGAAGTCGTTCGGATACAAGCTGACTCCGCTGCGCTTCAGGGCCTCGACTTTCTCGTAACGTTTCTGAACAACGTCGCTAATGGTATCCATAGTCCCCGATGGTTGACCCGCGATAGGAGTATATGGTCAAAGCGGAAGGCGCAAGTGGGATGAGGCTGCTTCAGGCTTGCCGTCGTCCACCGGCCCGGGATGGGGGCCGGACGACGCGGCATGGATGCCCCGCCCGCTTCCGGGCGCGGGTTGCCTTCCCGATACATGAGGCCGCGCCTGCAGCCGCCCCAGCGAAAGATCATGCTCCGCAGGAAAGCCGCGCGCTGCGGCTTTCTTCACGAATGCAGATACAAGTTTAAATTTTTTCAGTAGCTTATTTGGGAAGGGCTGTCAAGAATTATGGCGGGCCGATGCGGAGCTGCGCGTGAACCGGGCCTTTCAATCTGCCGGAAATAAACGCTGAATAGGGTTCCACGGCCAGGGGTGCTGTCGACATCCACCCGGCAGCCATACGCATCCAGAATGCGGTGGACGATGGCCAGTCCCAATCCGGTGCCGTTGGGTTTAGTGGTGAAAAAAGGATCGAAAATCGATTTGAGCGTTTCCGGCGGCATTCCCGAGCCGGTATCGCCGACCCGCAGACTGACCTGGCGGTCCTTGGCGGCGGACAGCTCGATACGGATCTCCCCGTGTGCTGCAATGGCTTCAGCGGCGTTGATCAGCAGGTTCCATAGCACCTGTTTCAAGTGGGCGGCGTCCATGTCGATCCAAATTCCCGGCTGCGTCTTGATGAACATCGCGATCCGGCCGTCCACGTCGCCTTTCTTGCCAAACAGTTCGGCGGTCTCGCGCACGACTTTCTCCAAGTCGATGGCTTCGCGTTTTCCGGACGGCGGCCGGGCATACAGCAGAAAATTGCCGACCAACGCGCTTAACCGGTCGGCCTCGCGCAGAATGATCTGCATCAATCGGTCGTGATCGGGGTCGGGCCGGATTTCGTCGCGCAGCAGTTCGATCGCCCCGGTAATGGATGCCAGCGGGTTTTTGATCTCGTGAGCCAAGCCGGCCGCCATCTCGCCGACGGCTGCCATTTTCTCGACCCGCTTGACCTGCTGTTCCATGACGCGCAGCTCCCGCCGGGAATTCAAGGCCTGCTCGGACAAAAAGCTGCTCAGCAGGGCCACCACGATGCAGGCGATCATGATGATCACCATCTTGTAAAGGGCCTGGTCCCCGCCGGTGACCCAAACCAACGCGGTGCCCGGACGGCTGAACGGATTCAAAAGGCCGTAGTACTCCAGGTCCACCATCAAGCCGAACTGGAGGCCGCAAAGCGCTGCGATCAGCACCGTGCTGCGGCGCGGCAGCAGCAGACTGGAGTACACGACCACCACCAGGTAGAGAAATGAAAAGAGGCTTGAAAAACCGCCGGTCACATACAGAATGACGGTCACGAGCAGGCTGTCGATGACGGTTTGAAGATGAGCGAACGCCCGCAGGTTTTCAACCTGCTTCAAGGCAATGGCGTAGATCAGGGAAAGGAGGAAAATAACTCCGATCAGGCCATAGAGGACATACAACGGATCCGCTTCCGGGGGGCGCGGGCGGTAGAACTCCAGAAAAGCTGTGGATCCGAGCAGCAGGCAGGAAAAAAGGATCCGGGCGCCCATGAGCTTCTGGAGCCAGTTTCTCAGGTCGCGTTCGGGATTCATGAGGTTTACCTGCGGGTTCGGCCAAAAAGGCCTGAAGGCCGTCTCTGATCGAACCGCCTTCAGGCCATGCCCGTTTTGGGGGTTTGGAACGCAATCCCCCGCATCCGCTTACTGGATGGCGCCGGCCATCTTGAAGATCGGCAGATACATGGCGATCACCAAACCGCCGATCGTCACCCCGAGGAACACCAGCATAATCGGTTCAATCAGGGCGGTCATGTTGTCCACCGCCTGGTCCACTTCCTCGTCGTAAAAATCGGCTATCTTTTCCAGCATGGCGTCCAGTGCGCCGGTGGATTCCCCCACCGATATCATCTGGCAGACCATGGGCGGGAACACACCGCTTTCATTCAGCGGATCGGCCATCGTTCGACCTTCGGCGATGCCGGAACGCACGTTGTAGATGGCCTTCTCAATGGTGCGGTTTCCGGCCGTTTTGGCGACGATGTCCAAGGCTTCCAGGATGGCCACGCCGCTGGACAGCATGGTCCCCATGGTACGCGTGAACTTCGCCACCGCCACTTTGCGCAGCAGCATGCCGAACACCGGCAGCTTCAGCACCAGGGCGTCGACCATATCACGCCCCTTTTCCGTGGCACAATATTTCTTATACGCGATGACAAAAAGGATCCCCGCGCCGATGAGGTACAGGATTTTGGACTTCACCAGGTCGCTCATGGCGACGACGAATTGGGTGGGCGCCGGCAGTTCGCTGCCGAAATCGGCGAACATCTCTTCGAAGACCGGGATGACGAAAACCAGAATGACCGCCAATACGATAACCGCAATGGCCAGGGTAACCAATGGGTAGGTCATGGCGCCCTTGACCTTCGCCTTCAGCCGGGCGGCCTTTTCCATGTAGGCGGCCAAACGCCTCAGGATGGCATCCAGAATACCGCCGGCTTCGCCGGCGGCGATCATGTTGACGAACAAATCATCGAAGTGTTTGGGGAACTTCTTAAGTGCTTCCGCAAGGGTGGCGCCGCCTTCAACGGACTCCTTGATCTGCTTTAGCATTTTCTTGAAGGTGGCGTTCTTCTGCTGGTTGTACAATATGTCCAGGCATTGGATGATCGGCAAACCAGCATCAATCATGGTGGAAAACTGCCTGGCGAACAGAATGATGTCTGCTTCTTTGACCTTCGGCTGCAAAAACCGGACGTTTTCAAACAGATCCTTGGGCTTTTGCTTGATCCGGCTGGGCGTGATCTTTTGGCGGACCAGGCTGGCGCGGACGGCCTCCTCGCTCTGGGCCTCCATTTCGCCCTTTTGAACCTTGTTTGACCGGTTTTTACCTATCCATTGATAGACTGGCATGCGCACATCCTCCCTGATCGACCATACGCAACGGCCCTCTAAGAGTCCGATCGGTTTGGGATCCTGTGAACCCTGCGCTGGCGCAATGGAATTTGTCGATCTGCGATCGAACCACCCCTCAGCCGGGCGCCCGGCTCCGTTCGAATAAGGCGCACCATGCCGCTAATAATAGGTGTTTGATTGACTATCGGCCTTGCCTTAAAAAAACTTAAGCGTTTTGAGTCGATGTGCGTAGAAAGCCGCGGAAAGCCGTCACGCTCGCCAGAATGGGCCGGCCATTAAATTTTAATAATTATTATTTCAATAAGTTATAATCATAAACGCGACCACGCTCCGCAGACAAAAGCCGATTTGGATTTCATCAACGAATATGGTAGGCTGGTGCTTCTGCGGCCGCCCTGTCCGAGTGCATTCATCGCCATGAAACGGAGAAACCGGGCATTGGACAACGCCTTGATCCGACTCAATCATTCTCCCGCGCAGACGGTCATTACGACCCATATCAATGCGGATTTCGACGCCCTGGCCTCGCTTCTGGCTGCCCAGAAGCTCTATCCCGAGGCACGCGTCGTGTTTCCGGGTGCCCAGGAAAAAAACCTGAGAAATTTTTTCATCAGCACGATGGTTTATCTCTTCAACATGGCCGACATCCATTCGATCGACCTCGATCAGGTTCGAAGACTCGTGCTGGTGGATACCCGCCACATCGGTCGCATCGGGAAACTCGCCGCACTGGTCGGCAAACCCGATGTCGAGGTCCACATCTACGACCACCACCCCGCCTCCGACAACGATATCCGCGGCAGCGTGGAAGTCTGTGAGCCGACCGGCGCCAATGTCACCATCCTGATCGAGGCGATTCGCGCCCGGGGCGTGGCCATATCGCCCGACGAAGCCACGATCATGTGCCTGGGATTGTACGAGGACACCGGATCGTTCACCTACGCGTCCACGACCGACCGAGATTTTCTGGCCGCCGCTTTTCTGCTGTCAAAGGGCGCCAACTTGAACGTCGTCTCCGATCTGATCGCCCGCGAGCTCAACCCCGATCAAGTGGCTCTGCTCAACGATATGATCCAGGCGGCCGTTCGTTCGAACGTCAACGGCGTCGAAGTGGTCATGACCAGCATCGCCCTCGAGACTTACGTGCCGGATTTCGCCTTCCTGGTTCAGAAAATGGCCAAGATGGAAAACCTCGACGTCATCTTTGCGCTGGCCCTGATGGAATCCAAGGTCTATATCGTGGCCCGCAGCCGGATCGACGAAGTGGATGTCGCGGCCATATTGAGCCGGATGGGCGGCGGGGGGCACCCCTATGCCGCGGCCGCCACCGTCAAAGGCCAGACCCTGACCCAGACCGAAAACCAGCTGCTCGAAATCTTATTGGACCGAATCAAGGCCCGGCGGCTGGCTCGGCATCTGATGTCGTCTCCGGCCATCTCGGTTGAGCCGGAGATTTCCTGCGAACGCGCCAACCACCTGCTGACCCGTTACAACATCAACGCGCTGCTGGTCGTCGAAAAAACCGATGACCATGCCGAGTTGCGCGGCTACATCACCCGCCAGGTGATCGAGAAAGCGCTCTTTCACAAATTGGGCGCGGTCTCGGTGCGCACTTACATGAACACGGAAGTGGCCAGCGTCGGGCCGGATGCCGATTTGGCCGAAATCCAAAAGAAGATTATCGAAAACAAACAACGCATCCTGCCGGTGATGGCGGACGGACACATCGCCGGGGTGATCACCCGCACCGACCTGCTGAACGTGCTCGTGGGCCAGGGGCTTCCGGAAGCCGGGACGTCCACCGACCCGCTGCGCGAGTCCTTCAGCCCGCGCCGGCGCAACGTCACCCGCTTCATGCACGAACGGCTGCCGCCGCGCCTGCTGGACCTGCTCCGAACGGTCGGCGAGGTGGCCGCCACGCTGGGATGCGGCGCCTACGTCGTGGGCGGTTTCGTGCGCGACCTTTTTTTGTATCGCGGCGACGAAGACATCGACATCGTGATCGAGGGCGACGGGATTGCGTTCGCCAAGAAATACGCCCGGATTTCCGGTGCGCGCATCCACACCCACGATAAATTCGGCACGGCGGTCATCATTTTTCCGGACGGCTATAAACTCGACGTGGCCTCGGCCCGCATGGAATACTACAAGTTCCCGGCCGCCCTGCCGGTGGTGGAAATGAGTTCGATCAAGCTGGACCTCTACCGCCGGGACTTCACCATCAACACCCTGGCCATCCAGCTCAACCCGGACCGCTTCGGCCTGCTGATCGACTTCTTCAACGCCCAGAAGGACATCAAGGAAAAATCCATCCGCGTCCTGCACAACTTGAGCTTCGTCGAGGATCCGACGCGGGTGTTCCGGGCCATCCGCTTCGAGCAGCGCTTCGGCTTCGCCATCAGCCGGCTGACGAACGGCTTGATTCAGAATGCCGTGGGCATGGACTTTTTCCGCGAGCTGTCCGGCCGACGGATGTTCAACGAACTGCAGCTGATCCTGCAGGAGGACAACCCGGCCGCGGCCGTCGCCCGGTTGAATGATTTCGGCCTGCTCAAAATGGTCCATCCCGCGCTGAGCTGCGACAAACAGGTGGCCGCCCTGCTCAATGCGGTTCGCCAGGTCGTGGCCTGGCATGATTTGCTTTTTCTGGATGAATCCTATATGAAGTGGGCCGTTTATTTTCTGGCGCTGATCCACCGTTGCGCGCGGTCGCAGACCCAAGAGATCTGTCGGCGTCTCGAGTTGACGCCGCGGCAGGAAGCGCTTTGCGTGACCGGCCGCGCGAAAGCGCTGGAGTCCCTGCACTGGCTGGTCCGCCATCTGCCGGTCGACAACAGCACGCTCCACCACCGGCTGGCCGGCCTGCGGACGGAGCTGATCCTGTTCATGATGGCGGCCACCGAGCATGAAAAGGTCAAGAAGGCGATCTCGCTGTATTTCACGAACCTCCGGCGGGTGTCGATTTCCCTGCGGGGGGAGGATTTAAAGCGCCTCGGAGTCAGCCCCGGTCCGATCTTCCGAGAAGTGTTTCAGGCCGTCTTCAATGCCAAACTGAACGGTCGCGTGGAGTCCTACGAGGACGAGTTGGCTTTCGCCCGCGCCCACCTCCATGCGCGCGAGTGCGGTCTGAATGCGTAAGGCCGGCCGCGGAATCGAATCCTAACGACAGGAGTGCATGCGTTTCCATGAAAAAACGGCTATTGAGCGGCATGCGGCCCACCGGGCCGCTGCATTTGGGAAACTACCACGGCGCATTGGCCAACTGGGTGCGTCTGCAGGATGAATACGACTGCTTCTTTTTCGTCGCGGACTGGCATGCCCTGACCAGCGACTACGAAACCCCCGGCGGCATTCGGGGCTTTACCGACGATATTCTGCTCGATTGGCTGAGTGCCGGGCTGACCCCCGAAAAGAGCACCCTCTTCATCCAGTCCCGAATCAAGGAGCACGCCGAGCTGTTCCTGATTTTATCGATGATCACGCCGGTGCCCTGGCTGGAGCGCAATCCGACCTACAAGGACCAGATCGAGCAGCTTAACAACAAAGATCTCTCCACCTTCGGGTTTCTGGGGTATCCCGTGCTGCAGGCCGCCGACATCATTATGTACAAACCCTACGGCGTGCCGGTCGGCGTGGATCAGGCGCCGCATGTGGAAATCACGCGCGAGATCGCCCGACGCTTCAATTATTTCTACGGTCCGGTCTTTCCGGAGCCGGAGGTCATTCTGACTGAAACCCCGAAACTGCTGGGCACCGACCGCCGCAAGATGAGCAAAAGCTACGGCAATGCCATCTTTCTGTCGGACTCGCCCGAAGCGGTCGCCGGCAAGGTGGCCGGCATGGTCACCGACCCCCAGCGCATGCGCAAGAGCGACCCCGGCGATC
Source organism: Desulfobacterales bacterium (assembly GCA_030834695.1). Taxonomy (GTDB): domain Bacteria; phylum Desulfobacterota; class Desulfobacteria; order Desulfobacterales; family SpSt-501; genus SpSt-501. The sequence continues at coordinate 1,977 of JAUQXK010000131.1, read as the reverse complement.
CCGACGTCTGCAACGTGTACGACTTTCACAAGCTCTACTCCCCGCCGGAGGTGGTGCAGGAGGTCAACCGGCGCTGCCGTAGTGCGGACATCGGCTGCGTGCAGTGCAAGAAGCTCATGGCCCAGTATCTCAACGCATTCCTGGATCCCATCCGCGAGCGACGGCGCTACTACCAGGAGCGGCCGCAGCTCGTGGAGGAGATCATCACGGCCGGCAACGACCGGGCCCGGCAGGCCGCCCGGCAGACCATGGAAGACGTGCGCGCGGCCATCAAGCTTTAAGGACGGGATCCAGGTGACGGAACAGCATGGGGCAGCGGCGGAGGGGCCGTATCGGGTGAAGCTCTCGGACATCTTCGAGGGACCGATGGATCTATTGGTCCATCTGATTAAAAAAAACGAAATCAACATTTACGATATCCCGATCGCCCTCATCACCGAGCAGTATCTCCAGTACCTCGAATGGCTGAAGGCCTTGAGCGTCGAGTACGCGGCGGAATTCGTGGTCATGGCTTCCACCCTGGCCCAAATCAAGTCCCGCATGCTCCTGCCGGTCCATGCCGAGGAGGAAGGGGAGGACGAAGATCCGCGGCAGGCGCTCGTCCGGCCGCTGATCGAATACCTGCAGCTCAAGTCCGCAGCGGAACAGCTGGCGGAACGGCCCCTGCTGGGGGAGGATACGTTCACCCGCCCGACGAGCTCCGCGGCGCTGGCGGCCGCCCCGTCGGATGACGAGGTGATCAAGATCGGGCTGTTCGAACTGATCGACGCCTTCCAGCGGATCCTCTCCGGGCTGCCGGACGAGGCGCGCATCGAGTTCACCGCCGACACGATTTCGGTCAAGGAACGAATTTCGCAGATCGCAGACCTGCTGGAGGTACGCGGATCACTTACGTTTTTTGAAATATTTCCGGAGCAGCCCACCCGGGGCGAGATCGTCGTCACCTTTCTGGCGATTCTGGAAATGGTCAAGCTCGCCCTCATTCGCCTTGTCCAGCATGTAAGCTCGGGCATCATCAGGATATTCTACCAATAATGCAGGACCTCAAAAACATCGTTGAAAGTCTGCTGTTCGTTGCGGAGGAACCGCTCGGCGCGGAACGGCTTAAGAAGATCCTGGAGCCGGCGGAGGCCGGAGCGGTCGCAGCAGCCGTGGCGGCGCTGAAGGCCGACTACGACGCCCGCCAGGGTGGCTTCTATCTGGCGGAGGTGGCCGGCGGGTATCAATTCCGCACCCGTCCGGAGTATACCGCCTGGATCCGGCGGCTGGTCGATCCCAAGCCGGTGCGCCTGAGCCGCGCCGCTCTGGAGACCCTCGCCATCATCGCCTACAAGCAGCCGGTCATCCGCTCCGACGTGGAGCACATCCGCGGGGTGGATTGCGGCGGCGTGCTGCGGCAGCTCCTGGAGCGCAAGCTGGTCCGCGTGCTGGGGCGCAAGGAGATCGCCGGACGGCCGCTGATCTACGCCACCACCCGGAAATTCCTGGAAACATTCGATCTGAAGGACTTAAAGGATCTGCCCACTCCGAAGGAAATCGAAGAATTCGGCAAGGCGCCCCTGGAGATGCGCGGCAACATCGCGATCGAGCCGGACGAGGAACCTGCCGCGACGGAAGCCGGCGAGGCGCCATCGGAGGCGCCGGCGGCCGAGCCGCCGATGGAAGCGGGCGGCGAGCCGCCCGCCGCCGATGATGTCCGAGAAGCGGCGGCGCCGGAGCCCCCTGACGCCGCGGACGAGCGCCCCGAAAAATAACTTGCTTTCGACCCCGGAACCACGTAAGTAGAAATCGACCATCGGTCCGGTTTCACGGCCCAGCCAACTCCGGGCGCTTAGCTCAGCGGGAGAGCGCTACCCTCACACGGTAGAAGTCGCTGGTTCAAATCCAGCAGCGCCTACCAAATAAAATCAGGCGGTTAGGATTAAAATTGATCCTAACTGCCTGATCTTTTTTTGGGCCTATTTTGTATGCTCAAAA